>NZ_CP151635.1:1885709-2514278 GCF_038397735.1 Microbacterium sp. LWH13-1.2
TTCTCGCCCTCGAACCAGGCCCATGCCCGCAGCACCTCGCCCGCCCACCTGTGGTCGCCGGTGACCTCCAGCGCGTGCGCGCATGCGTCTGCGATCGCGGCCGGCTCGATCGGCTGCTGATCCCACTGCGGCCCCACCGCCCCCGATGCTCGCCCCGAGGAACCCGTCACCGACAGGTGCCCTCTCGGATCCGTCTCGATGCGGAGAAGCCCCTCGAGCATCCTCAGCCCGTCCGCTGCAGTCGCGTGCCATCCGAGCACATAGCCACCCATGATCAGCGCGTCGCACAGAGCGGCGTTGGCGTAGCGCAGCATGGGTTCGGGCCAGCCTCGCCCTCCGTCGTCGACACGGGGAATGCGTGACAGGCATTGGATGAGGAGCATTCGCGCCGCCGTCGCATCCGGTCGCGCCTGCAGCACGTCGGCCGCCCCGACCGCGGCGAAAGCGCTGGCACGGACATCGATCGAGGACTGCGCCGAGGCCCGAAGGAACGCGCGAAGCGCCCTGGCCCGGTGCCCGGCGTCGCGCGAGTACCGCACCGCGGCACCGAGCCCGGCGATCGCCCGACCCCACCAGTCGTCTGTCGTCGGCTCGTCGGTCCAGACGCCTGACGCCGACATCCTGTTGTGCACGACTCCCCGCGCCGACACCGCACGCTCGAGGAAGCCCAGGTAGACGGACTCCAGCTCGTCGAGCTCTGGCGAGCGCAGCGATTCGTGGACCACCACGGTGAGCGCACGGGCGACGTCGTCCGTGCAGTAGCCGTGCTCCGCCCGCGGCCGCTGGAACTCCGCATGCTCGTGCAGGCCGAGCGGCGTCGTCATCGCCACGAGATGCGCGAACGCCATCGGCGCGATCGCCGGAGCCTGCACCGCCCTCATCGCCTGCTGCCTGCCATCGACAGTTCCGCGGCGAGCGCTCGATACCGGTCGGCGATGCTGTTCCACCCGGTGACGGAGGTCAGATCGCGAGATCGCGCGGCTGCGTCCAGCGCGAGACGGGGGTCGTCGAGAAGACCCCGTATGGCAGCCCCGATCGCATCCGGATCCTGGTGGGCGACGAGAGCTCCGCCTCCTCCCGCGAGCATCTCGATCGCATGAGGGAATCGCGTGGCGACCACCAGCTTTCCCGCGGCCATCGCCTCGACAAGGACGCCGGACGTGGCCTGATCGTGGGAGTCATAGGGAAGCACGACGATGTCCGCTGCCGCGACCTGTGCGGCGAGCTCCTCCGACTCGAGATAGCGCGCGTCGATCTCGACGGCACCGCCGACGCCGAGCTCATCCGCGAGAGCCCACAGCGAGCGCCGATAGTGCTCACCGTCCTCGAGCACGACCTTGGGATGCGTCTGCCCGAGCACGCGATAAAGCGGCTGCGGATTCAGCTCCTTCATGGTCGCGAGCGCCCTGATCACCCATTCGATGCCTTTGCCGGGCCCGAGCAGGCCCCAGGTGAGGAGCACCGGTCGAGTGGAATGGGCTGCGGATACGGGCAACTTCCACTCGTCGACGCCGTGCGGGATCATGCACAGCCGCTCATCGGGCACGCCGTACTCGCGCGAGAGCAGCGATGCGGCTGTGGAGGTCATCGCCACGATCACGTCGGAGTTATCGACGATCCGGGCCGTCACGCTCCGCTGATGAGGGGTCGGTGACGGGAGCACGGTGTGCATGACGACGATCCTGGGTGCCCGCAACCGTTCGAGCAGTTCTACGACCTCGTCACCGTCGGGACCGCCGTAGATCCCGTACTCGTGCTGGATCACCACGACGTCGCAGGTGTCGAGCGCTGCGAGCGCCGACTCGCGATCCGCGGCCGAGCCCGGCTTCAGCATCTCGGGCGCGACCCGCAGTCGCGCAGTCGGGACCGATGGTCCAGCGGGCACGCCGTCGTCCACTCGCACCACCAGGCACTCGTCCACGCCGTTCGACGCGACGGCAGTCGCGAGCGCGGCGGTGAACGTCGCAAGGCCGCAGCGCGTGGGCGGGTAGGTACTCAGAAAACCGAAAAGCGTCATTGGTGCGCATCCCATCCGCGATGGACCGGGTACCGACCCGGTCCTACGACGAGACGTCTGCCGATCGGCACCTCCCGCGGAATCACCCGAGGGGGATCCGGTCATCGACCAACGACCCGCTCTACGGGCTGCCGACGCTGTTGTCCTCAGAGTACGCCAGTTGCCAGGTGCCCGGGCCGCCCTGGCCACGCGGGCCGCCCGCCGGCGCGACTTCAGTGCTCGCGGCGACGAAGGCACGCCGGATGCCGCCCGCCACCCACCGTTCCGATCCGGCTCAGCGCACGAGGCGCGCACGCAGCGAGTCGAGAAGCAGACCGACACCGAGTTCGAACGTGCGGTCGGCCCTGGCGGTGCCGCGCTCTGACCCTTCGAGCACCCGACCGAGCGTGCGAGTGCCCTCCCCGGGCTCCCACACCTCGTCCGGCGAAGCCAAGTCGAGACCGAAGCCGATTGCGAAGGCGTCGATGACCGCTATCACCGTGAGCACCTCATCGTCGGGGAAGCCGCCCTCGACGAGCACGGTCGCGAGGTCGTCATAGGCCGCGATCACCGCGGGGTGGGTGATGGTCTTGCCGATCAGCAGAGGCACGAGCGCCGGGTGGTCGGCGTACATGCGCCGTTGCCGCCGGAGCAGTTCGACGAGGAACCGATCCCAGGGTTCGTCGCGCGATTCGACGCGGTAGTCCTCGATGAGCCTGCCGCGCATGAGCTCGATGATGCCGTCCATGCCGTCGACGTGGTTGTACAGAGACGAGGGGCGCACGCCCAGCCTGCGGGCGATCGCATTCACCCCGAAGGGCTCTCCCGCCCTCGACAGCTCGAGGCCGGCCGCGCCGATGATCTCGGGCGACAGAAGGGGACTCGACGGCCTGGGCATCGCACGCTCGCTCTCTGATCCGGTGGGGTGGCGAGAAAGGCCTTCCCCGCAGCATCCCTCCTGTGCATAATAGTGAACATCATTCGTTGACGAACACCATTCGTTTACGGAATCGTGCCACACCCGACGCACTCCGGCATCACCTCCGCGCACATCGACGTGCCCCCTCTCCGTGGGAGATTCATGACCGTCATCGACCTCAGCACCCGAGTCCCGCTTCGCGTGCCCACCGCCACCGCCACCTTCGCGATCGGCATCGCCGGCTACCTCGGCGTCAACCTGTCGCCCTACATGATCACGGCCGCGCAGACCGGTCTCGGCATCGACGTGCTCGCCGCGAGCTGGCTCGTCACCGCGACTCTCCTGCTCACTGCGGTCACCGGCCTCGCCATCGCGCCGCTCTGCGCCGGCGCGCACCGACGCACCGTCGCGCGGGCGGGCCTCTCGATCGCGGCGGTCGGCTTCGCCGCGGCCGCCCTCGTCCCCCCGCTCATGCTTCCGGCGCTCCTCCTCGGTGGCGCGGGCGCCGGCGGTGCCGTCGCGGCATCCGGCGCTGCCCTCGCCGCCTTCCGCAACCCCGACCGCGTCGCGGGTTTCAACGGCCTCGCGAACCGCGGCGTGATCACGATCGTCCTCGCGGTCATCCCCCTCGTCGGCCTGGCCCCGATCGACGTCTTCGGTGCGCTGGCCCTGTTCAGCATCCTTGGTCTCGTCGTCTCGGCGTGGCTGCCGGCGGCACCAGTCGTGGATCCTCGGGCAGCGGCTGCGGTGGCCGAAGCGATGCCGATCGAGGTGCCGCCGACCGGCACGGTCCGACTCTCCCCCGCGCGCTCGCGCACGGTCACGATCGCCGGCTTCGGTCTGCTCGTCGTGTTCGCGCTGTGGGCGGCGAGTGAGGATTCGCTCTGGGCCATGGCCGGCGTCATGGGCGCAGAACAGACGGGGCTGACACCGGAAGGACTCGGCCTTGCGCTCAGCGGAGCGACGGCGGGCGGACTCGTCGGGTCTGTGCTGCTGATGATCGTCGGATCCCGGCTGGGTCGAGCGGTGCCGCTCGCGGTGCTGTTGCTCGCCGGAGGTGTGCTCAAGATCGTCGAGGGATTCACAACCGACCCCACAGCGTTCATCGTCGTCTTCATCGCCTGGAACACCGTGTACGCGATCGCCTTCATGTACTTCGTGTCGACCTCGGCGGCACTCGACGCCGACGGTCGCTGGTCGGGACCGCTCCTCGCCGTCTACCTGGTCGGATCGGCACTCACACCTGTGATCGGCGCCGCGCTCGTGAGCGTTCTCGGGTTCCAGGGATTCGCCGTCGTCCTCGGCATCGCGAGCTTCGTCCTCGCGGTGCCCGCGAGCGCGATCGCCCTCCTCTCCACACGCCTCGAGCGTGCCGCCACGACCGCTCGGGAGTCCCTCTGATGGCCCGCACCCTGTTCCACAACGCCCGCTTCTTCACCGCCGACGACGTCGCTTGGGCCGATGCCGTCGTCGTCGACGGGGAGTCGTTCGCCTTCGTCGGCGCAGCAGCCGACGCGCCTCCTGTCGACGAGACCGTCGACCTCGGTGGCCGCACCGTGCTCCCCGGCTTCACCGATGCGCATACTCACCTGCTGATGATGGGCGAGGCGCTCGGACAGGTGGGCCTCACCGACGCGGGCTCGCTCGCGGAGATCCAGAGCAGACTGAGCCGGGCGCGGCAGAGCGCCGACGGAGAACTGCGCGGACGTGGATGGCTCTTCGACGCGATACCCGGTGGCGTACCGACGGCCGCGATGATCGACGCCGTCGTCTCGGACATCCCGGTCTACCTCGACGCGAACGACTATCACTCCTGCTGGGTGAACTCGGCAGCGCTGAGCGCCCTCGGTATCACCCGCGACACACCGGATCCGATCGGCGGAAGGATCGAAAGGGATGCCGACGGCGAGGCGACCGGGATGCTCTACGAGACCGCGGCGCAGCAGCATGCCTGGGCCCACCGCGACGCGGTGACCACGGACGCGCAGCGGGATGCCGCCGTCGCGCGGGTCGTCGACGCCTACCTCGCGTCGGGGGTGACGGGCGCCGTGGACATGGCGTTCGACCGTCTCGCCCTGGACGCGCTCGGACGAGCGGCGGAGCAGGGCGGGCAGCCGCTGCGGATCGCCGCGCACTGGTTCGTCGCGAATACCGGCGACGACGAGGCCAACGTGGCTCAGGTCGCTGAGGCGACGCGACTCGCCGACACTGACACGACCGGCGTCAGGGTGATCGGCATCAAACTCGTCCTCGACGGCACGATCGACGCGTGCACAGCCGCGATGCGGGCGCCCTACGCCGACGGCACGAACGCGGCTCCGATCTGGCCCTCCGAGCGCCTGCTGCCGGTGGTCGTAGCGGCGGATGCCGCCGGGTTGCAGGTGGCGATGCACGCGATCGGCGACGAGGCGAGCACCCTCGCGCTGGACGCCATCGAGCATGCGATCGCCGTCAACGGCGACCGCCCGCGCCGCCACCGGATCGAGCACCTCGAGTACGCGGCGCCCGGGACGGCCGAGCGGATGGCCCGCCTCGGCGTGACGGCATCCATGCAGCCGGTGCATGCCGACCCGGCGATCTTCGCGAACTGGGCCGCGCAGCTCGGCGACGACCGCGCCGATCGCGCGTTCGCATGGCCGGAGTACGAGGATGCCGGAGCGCTGCTCGCGTTCTCGACCGATGCGCCGACGGCACCGCATGAGGCTCTCGCGAACATGTATGTCGCCGCGACGCGGGCGTCGGCCCTGGACCCGCACGTGTCGGCCGTGCATCCGCAGTTCGCGCTGCCGCTCGATCGCGCGATCGGTCACGCCACCCGCGATGCTGCGGCGTCGATCGGCGACGGCGCCTGGCGCGGTCGCATCGCGGTCGGTCAGGCAGCGGACTTCGCGGTGCTCGACACCGATCCGTTCACGGCAGGCAGCGGTTCCCTGCTCACGGCGCGGGTCGTGCGGACGGTGATCGCCGGACGCACGGCGTACGAGGCCTGAGACGGAGGTGGAGGAGCCCGCGATCAGCTCCGTCAGTTGTCCGGCGTGAGCGCCAGCCGGGTTCCCCATGGGTCGCTCAGCCGCAGCGTACGCCCGTCGTCCTCCGACGGGATGCTGTGGAACGAGAGGCGGTCGGCGAGTTCGTCGATGTCGGAGCGAGTAGGCACGCTCACGCGCACGTCGCCGAGTCCGAGGGAGGCCGCGCGTGGTCCTGCTCCGGCGCTCTGCCAGGTGTTCATGCCGATGTGGTGGTGATATCCGCCCGCGGACACGAACAGCGCCGAGTCGCCGAGGGCAGCGGTGACGTCGAATCCGAGGATGTCGGAGTAGAACCGGCGGGCCGTCGGGATGTCGCCGACCTGCAGGTGCACGTGGCCGATCGTGGCCGTCTGGCCGGCGTCCACGGCATCCGGCGCCAGCCACCGCCGGAGGAACTGATTCGGGTCGAGCGCGAGGGAGTCCATGTGCACCGACCCGTCTGGCGCGACCTGCCACTGCTCCCGAGGACGGTCGTGATAAAGCTCCAGACCGTTGCCTTCGGGGTCGGTGAAGTAGAACGCCTCGCTGACGAGGTGGTCGGCCGACCCCGTGAACGTCTGCGGGGCGCGCTGCGCCACCGAGAGCAGGGCGGCTGCCAACCGTGACTCATCCTGGAACAGGATCGCCGTGTGGTAGAGCCCGGCGGCACGGGGATCGGCCGTCGGAAGGTCCTTCTCCTGGCGCAGCCGCATGATCGGTTCGCCGGCACGACCGAGTGTCGCGGTCGCCCCGGATTGGTCGAGGATGTCGAGGGTCACGGCCTGCTGGTAGTAGCCCGTCATCGCGTCGAGGTCGCGCACCAGCAGCTCGACCGCGTTATGCGCGCGCCATCGGGTGCGGACCCTGCCGTGGCGACGGCCGGGGCGCGCCAGGCGTCGATCGTGCTTGTCATGATCGGCTCCGTTCGGCCCGAGATCGGGCCGTCGTCGAAATTAATTGTCGCTACAAGTAACGTACGATGAGCCCATGGTATTCCGGGTTCCTCGAATGGACGAGCGCGAGTCCGAGGCTTGGCTCGGACTCATCGCCGTGTCTCAGCTGCTTCCCGTCGCGTTGGATTCGCAGCTGCAGAGGGATGCGCACCTGACGCATTTCGAGTTCATGGTGCTGACCTCCCTGCGCTTCGCGCCCGAGAACACTCTGCAGATGAGCGAGCTCGCCGCATCGACGAACGCCACGCTCCCCCGGCTCTCGCACGTGTGCACCCGGCTCGCGACCCGCGGCATCATCGACCGCTTCCCCAGCCCCGAAGACAAGCGCGCGACGAACGTCCGCCTCACCGCCGAGGGGCGACGACAGCTGATCCATGCGATGCCCGGTCACGTAGACACGGCCCGACGGCTCGTGATCGATGCGCTGACGCCCGCACAGCTCGAGTCGCTCGCCGAGATCACGGACGCGATCACCGCGCGCCTCACGGATGGAGAGCATCGCTCCCCTGTACCTCGTTGAATGCTCGGCCGCAGAGCGTCGGTGCGGCACCCGGATGCCGTGAGATCGCGCCATAGGCTGGGACGATGCTCATCGCTCTGATCCGCCCCGTCGAGTCCAGCACCGTCGATGTGATCGGGACAACTCTTGCAGAGGTGCTGGTGGAACTCGAAAAGCACCGCAAGCCCGGGTTTGACCTGACGTCGGCCCCCGTACGGATGCTCAAGGGTGAGGCGAAGATGGAGGCCATGGGCACGTTCAAGCGGGTCGACGGCATCGAGCAGATCGAGGCCGACGACATGGCATCACTCCGGGCGAAGGTGCCCGAGGGCTGGCGGATGCTGACGGTGCGGTCGGCGTAACCGCCGCCGCATCAGAAGACCCCCACCTGACCCGGAGGCCCGATGGGGGTCTTCATCTGAGTTCCAGTCAGCCGCCGGACGGGTTCTCGAGCGGCTTGCCGTCGTCGTCGGTGGTCTCGTCCTCGAGGATCTCCTCGGTGCTCTTCGACGTCGACTCCTCGGGGGCGCCGCCGGAGGCGGTGTCCGCCTCGTCGTCGCCGCCGGATGTTCCGTGCGTGTTCTGCAGATCACTCATTGCATCTCCTCTGTCGGAGAGGCCGACGCTACGCGCGGGTGCCCGATCGGCGGAGGGGGTTGACGGGCGGCGGAATCGGGATGCTGTGGAGATCGAAGCATCTCGGGTATGGAAAAAGCCCCGGAGATCCGCGTGATTCTTGCGATTCTCCGGGGCTTACTGGTCGGGCTGACAGGATTTGAACCTGCGACCCCTTGACCCCCAGGCAGCCCCGACCCGGTTTCCGGGGTAGACGACAGCTCTCGCCTCTTCCCGCCTCTCCCCGTGTTTCCGGGCTTTTTGGCAGGCTCCGGGAGAGGCGACGTGAGCACTCGGGAAGCTACGTCAGGCGTCGTTGGAGCCCTTTCGGAGCCCTTCGCAGCCCTATTGCGCGTTGTTCTGGTCGGCGTCCCACTCTGAAGGCACCCTCGCTGCGAGCCAGGATGTGACGCCCAGCGGTCCCCAGCCAATGGCTTCGAGCCTGGGAAGAGCGCACCACGGCAGAGATGCGCAAGGCGAAGCGTGGCGGAGAGAAGCTGCTCCCGCCCAGCACGGATGGCCTTCTTCTGCGCGAGAACCAGCCCGCGAGGGCGATTGTTCGATTCGCCGCCGACATCAGGTCCCATCGTCAGAAGTTCCTCTGGCAGGACCGCATCCCACTGGGGACCGTCGGTCTGCTCGAGGCCTGGACCGTCAACACAGTCGCAAAGGTGCACAAGCGCCTCGTCACCAACCTCACCAAGGACACCACAGCGGCACCCGCCGCCTGAACTAGGAGCACCACATGTCCATGACCGATCACGAAGCGCACTCGATGCGCGTCGTCGAAGCCCTCCGAGCGGAAGTCGTTGATGCCGCTGCACTGGCGACCGTCTACATGGGGCCAGAGCGCACCCTCACCGACACCGAGCGTGAGGAAGCCCCGGCGAAGCTGCGCCGCGCGGCCGAGACCTTCGCCAACCTTGCCAACCTCATCGAGAAGGACTGAATCATGCCCCAGCAGACCTACGCGCCTGGCGGAACGGTCGCCGTCGCTGACCTCGAAGTCGGCGACCTGATCTTCGCCCGACACAACCTCCAGACCAAGGAGCCGAGCCACCCGGTCGAGGTCGTCCGACTGCAACCATCTGCCGCCACGTTCTCGCCCCCGATGGTCCGCGTCGTCGTCCGCAACCTGCTCGGCGTGACCCTGCCCGCTTGGGCCATCGGGCGCTCGGGCTACCTGGCCCTGGACAAGACCTTCTTCCGCGCCGTGCCCGAGGCTCCAGAGGAGTGATCCCCGTGCACCGCCCGTTCCCTCCGCGGAAGACGCTCGGCACGCAATACAACCTGCGCCCCGCAACGGGTCCCGTCGAGGCTCAGCGCCTCCAACCCGGCGACGTGATCGTGATCGATGACGAGTGCCCCGTCTTCATCGTCTCGATCAACCGCAAGCACGGCCGCATCCGCGTCTGGGGGAAGTTCATCTGGCAGACCCAGCGCGAGCTGCATTGGAAGGCCGGCACCTTCGACTACACACAGCGACTCGCCCGCGCCCTCCCCGGCGAGTATCCCGACTCGCGCCGTCACACCCGCTGATTCCGCCCCCACCAAGGAGCACGACATGGCACACATCACCACCAAGGAGACGTCGAAGGGCACCGCCTACACGGTGCACTGGCGCCCACAATCGGGCACTTTCCGGAAGAAGGTCTTCTACGTGAAGCGCGAGGCCGAACGTCATCGCGACAAGATCGAGCACGAGCTTGCAGACGGCAACTCGACCGAGCACCTTTCCGGCCGGTCGAAGACCTTCCGGCAGGCTGCGGAAGCGATGATCGCTGCGAGCGCTCACCTCAAGCAGAAGACTCTCGACGGGTACGAGATCGCACTGCGCGTGCACGCATATCCCGCGTTCGAAAACCGGCGCATCTCGACCTTGAAGGCCGCGGACATCGACGGCTGGCTCGCGGACGTCCGAACTAAGCCGAAGGCGGACGGTGAGCAGCGCACGGAGACGAGCGTCCTCGGGACGTACAAGGTGGTGCGCAAGGTGTTCTCCTACGCCTACGCCCACCGGCTGATCCCGTTCAACCCCTGTATCGCCGTCACGAAGCCGAAGGCCGACACCGCTGAGGCGCGCTTCCTCTCGGTGGAAGAGGTAAACCGTCTCGCCGCCGAACTAACGGCCCAGCCGCCGTACGACCTGCTGGTGCGGTTCGGCGCTCTGACCGGGCTGCGCATTGGCGAGGTAGCAGCACTACGCATCCGGGACATCGACCTGCGTCGGGGTGAGGTGCAGGTGCGCCGGAACATGACGCATACCAGCAAGGGCTACGTCCTCGGCACCCCGAAGACCGCGCGGGCCGTGCGAGACGTGCCGATCCTGGACGAGACACTGTTCCACGACCTGGGCGTGTACCTGCGCCAGCACCCGCACCGCGACGACCTGGAGGCGGGATTGTGGCCGGGGAAGGTACCAGGACACAACAAGCTCAGCTATGAGCACACCTTCGACCCCAAGGGCTTCTATCGCTACACGTTCAAGCCTGCCGCTACCCGCGCTGGACTCGACGGCCTGCACTTCCACGAGCTTCGCCACACCTTCGCCACGCTGGCGCTAGAGTCCCGCGCGCTTGACATGCACGAGCTATCCCGGGCGATGGGCCATGCCAGCTACGCCATCACCGACGGGGTCTACGCCCACGTCCGCCCTCGCGACTTCAGCGCACACCGAGCTGCATTCTCGGCACACATCTCGGCTGGGACTTCGCCTGCGCCAGTGCGCCAGATCGGAGGCTAGAGCGTCGGGTCAGCAGTCGACCACGGCCCATAAATCGTCTTCCTGGACCGGATGTAGCGGTGGGTCATGTCCCACCAGCCAACGAAGACGACGATCGCGACCAAGATCATGACTAGTCCAGCGAGAACGAGCTCCTTGCTCCAAACGACGACTCCGGCCGAGGCGAGATTGACACAACCAGCCGCGATGAGCGCCAGCCAGAACTCACGTCGTGTTCCGCCTTCGGCCTGGCTCAGCGAGCCAAGTCGCGGCCTCTGGATGTTTCTCGGATCTGCTCGGTACTCGTATGCAATCCGCGCTCGCTCACACAACAGGCGGATCGCGCGCCGAATAGGGATCGCGACGACCACGAGCGAAGCGAGGAAAGCCAGCACGACCGACCACCACTCAGGCGAGTTCCGCGTCCAGAGGAAGAACTGCGCGACGCCGACAAACAGAAGCCACACAGGCATGAGGAATCGCCAGCCCGGCACGAGCATCCCCGCAACGATGCTGGCTGACACCTCTACGTGCAGCTCTCGCAAAAATGCCGCCCGCGATTCATCAGGCTCATCGTTCAGCGCCTCGCGGATCCACTTCTCCCGACGCCGGAGCAGAGATGGTAGCGCGGCTTGTGTCAGAGCGGTGACCACGGCGACTGTCGCAGTGAGAACGCCCAGCACCTTGGCAACGGAGTCCAGCGCTTCGGCGATGTCGAGAGGCGGCGTGGTCACGCCATCATCCTGGCAGAGGCTGTGGACAACTGGAGTCCTTTTGGAGCCCTTGGCGTTTCCCGGACATGCAGAAGGCCCGGAGACTCCTGCGAGTTTCCGGGCCTTTCTCGGTCGGGCTGACAGGATTTGAACCTGCGACCCCTTGACCCCCAGTCAAGTGCGCTACCAAGCTGCGCCACAGCCCGTTGTTCTGCACTCTCGCGCAGGCAACTCCCCTATCTTAGCCCCACTCGCGCGTGCTCCGCGAACCGAGCGCCCGCCGGGCGTTGCGGGGTGTCGGACGCCCGGCGTACGGTCGCATGCATGGTGACGATCACGACTGAGGTGGCGACGGCCGCCCGATGGGATGACGTGCAGCATGCGCTCACCGGCGGCGGCGACGGTGCGAGCTGTCAGTGCATCTGGCCGATGCTGACGAACAAGGATTGGCATGAGACGACGACTCCGCAGCGAACGGAGATGCTCCGCGACGAGATCGCCGAGGGTCCGCCTCCTGGCCTGATCGCCTATGTCGACGGCGAGGCCGCGGGGTGGATCCGCATCGGACCGCGCTCGATGCAGGCGCGGATTCCGCGCACCCGCATGATCGCCGCCGCCACGGCCGAGCCGTTCGACGACGATTCGGTCTGGGCGGTGACGTGTTTCGTCGTCCGCCGCGAGCATCGAGGGGCAGGACTCAACCACGAGCTGCTGCGCGCCGCAGTCGATTTCGCGCGTACATCCGGAGCGCGGCTCATAGAGGGCTACCCGGTCGACACCCGAGGCGAGAAGAAGCGCACCAACGATCTGTTCCACGGCACGCTGGGCACATTCCTGGCGGCGGGATTCGGGGAGCAGACCGCGATGAAGCCCGGTCGCACGCTCGTCACGCTGGAGCTGACGGCGTGAGCGACGACTAGCGTGGGAGCATGAGCGAAGAGCATCCGACCATCGACGACCCCGAGCTCGGCACCCTCACCCGCGCGACGACCGAGCTCACCGACGGCACGGTCCTCACTCACGACTGGTATGCCGGCGGAACCGTCGTTCAGGGCGCGCCCCTCGACCTCATGATCGAGGGCACGAACTCGGACGAGGCGAGCGCGCTGCTCCCCCACGTCCACGAGACCGTCGCCGCTCTCGCGGTTCTCCGACGCCTCGCCTCCGACGCCATCGTCACGGCGTTCAGCACAGGGACGCCGGAGCAGCACGAGCTCGACGACGCCGCCTCCGATCTCACCCTCGAGACCCTCGAGGCATCCGCCGACGGAACCATCGTGTTGCACTTCATCGACTCGTGCGGCGAGCACTTCCCCGAGGGTTACTGGCCCGCAGTGCATCTCGGCACCGACGGCCAGATCACACAGGTGACCGTCGAGTCCTGACAGCAGGCGTCTGCATCACCCGCCATACGATGGGTGGATGCAACGCCGCTCGTCCGCCCCGCCCCTGTGGTCCTTCATCCCGTACATCACGGTATCGGCGATCCATGTGGCGTTGCTCGCTCTCGAGAGCCCGGCGGCAGGCCCGAGCAAGTTCCTGCTGATGCCGCTGCTCGCGATCCCCGTGCTCGTATCGGTGCGCATGATCCGCTCACCTGCCGCTCTGGCGCTGCTCCTCGCGGCCGTCGCGTTCTCCTGGCTCGGCGACAGCGCGGGAGCGCTTTTCCCCGATGCTCCCGAAGTGCCGCTCATGCTCCTCTTCTTCGGCATCGCACACCTGGCATACATCGCCCTCTTCGTCCGATACCTCGGCCGGGGACGGATGCCGTGGTGGGCTCTCGTCTACGCCGCATGGTGGGTCGCGATGCTGGCCCTTCTCGGCCCGCACGCAGGAGCACTGCTCATCGCCGTCGCGGTCTATGGGCTCGTCCTGGGCGCGACCGCCGCGTTCTCGACCCGGTGTCGCCCACTCGTCGCCGTCGGCGGTGCGTTGTTCCTCGCGAGCGATACGCTGCTGGCGCTCCGCCTCTTCCTCCCCGACTCGCTCCCCGCCTGGAGCAACCCCGCGATCATGGCGACCTATACGATCGGGCAGGGACTGATCATCGCGGGCGCGCTGATCGCACTGAGAAAGCGAGATGCCTGATGGCTGATGCCGCACGGGTCGACAGCTGGCTCTGGGCGATCCGCGTCTATAAGACGCGTTCCGCCGCGACGACTGCATGCCGTGCGGGGCATGTACGTGTCAACGGCGAGAAGGTCAAGGCCGCGCAGCACATCCGGATCGGCGACGAACTGCGCGTGCGCATCGCGGGTTTCGACCGGATCCTCTTCGTCCGCCAGTTGCTCGTCAAGCGCGTCGGGGCTCCACTCGCCGCGTTGGCGTACGAGGACCGCACTCCGGAACGCGAGCCGCAGGCGGCGCTGGGACTGCGCGATCGAGGGGCGGGCAGGCCCACGAAACGCGAGCGACGGGACATCGACCGGCTGCGCGGGCGCAGCGCGGAGGATGACGGTATATTCCACGGCTAGCCCTGTGTCAGTTCGAACATATCTTCTAAACTGGAGGCATGGCTCAGCGCACCGATCTCGACCTCGATCTCGAGGAGCGCTGTCGCCTGCTCGATGAGTGGGTCGACACGCGGCGTCGGATCGCTGCCCTCGAGGCCGAGTCCTACGCGCTCCTCGTCGAACGCATCGGCGTGCACAACCGTGACGTCACCGAGAGCCCACACCACCGCGATGCGATCTATCGCTCGATGATCGCGGAGTACTCCGCAGCCGGGCACATTCCCAAGGGCTCGATCGAGTACGCATTCACCGACGCCCGCACCCTGTCACTGTCATTGCCTGCCGTCTTCGCATCCTTCGCCGCCGGCTCGATCACTGCGCACCATGTCCGTGAGATCGTGCGAGCCAGTGAGATCGTCGACGACGCCATCCGCGACGGACGCGTGGAAGCCGCGACCATGGGCCTCTACGAGTCCGCAGTGCTCGTGATCGCCGAGCACGACACCGCGTCGCGCACGAAGTCCCACGCTCGAAAGGTCGCGGCCGGCCTCGTAGGCGAGACCGTCGTCGAGACTCAGCGCCGGGCGGAAGCCGAACGCTGCGTCAGCGTCAGGTCCGTCGGCGATGGCCTGGCTGCCCTCACGGCGATTCTGCCCGAGTGGGTCGCCGTGGCGATCTCCGATCGACTCACACAGATGGCACGACACATCGATCGCACTCGCGACGAGCGAGAGCCGATCCTCGACCCGCTGGAAGACACCGAGAACTCGTTGCGCCTCTCCGACCTCTCCCCCGATGATCCGCGATACGACGCGTACTTCAAAGCCGGAGTCATCGCTGCCGACGGCACCTTCGTCCTCGATCCGCTCGCTGGTCTGATCGACCCGATGACCGATCCTTCCAGCCCCGACATCGAGCATCTCTCCCGCGACACCCGCACGTTCGACCAGATCCGCGCAGATGTCCTCGCCGACCTGCTGCTCGCCGCCGACCCGAGTGAAGCGAACGGCACCGGGCTCGAGAACATCTCGGCCCGCATCCAGGTCACGGTCGCCGCGAGCACTCTCACCGGAGACGACGATCGACCGGCCGAACTCGACGGCCACGGGCCACTCGATCCCGATGTCGCCCGCGGGCTCGCGGGGCGTTGCACGGGATGGGCGCGCCTGTTCCTCGACGCGGCGGGGCTGGTCACCGAAACCGACGCATACTCCCCCACAGAGCAGATGAAGCGGTTCCTCCGAGCGCGGGATGAGCACTGCAGGTTCCCTGGGTGCAGGATGCCGGTGCACCGATGCGAGATCGACCACAACCACGACCATGCGCGCGGCGGGCGGACACGCGTCGACAATCTCAGCCACTTCTGCACCACACACCACTCGCTCAAGCACCCCGACATCGATGAACGCTACCGATGGACCGCCCGGCAGACCTCCGATGGGACGGTCACCTGGACGAGTCCGCTCGGCCGCAGATACTCCGACCCACCCCGTCGACGAGTCATGTTCGTCTGACATGTTCGTCTGACATTCACGACGAACGGCGCGACTCTCTCCGCGGCAGGCCGGGGGCGCCAGAACGCGCGGACGCACAGCCGCACAGCCGCACAGACGCACAGACGCACAGACGCACAGCCGCACAGGCCCACGGCGCTTCGCTGCCCTGCCTCGACTCAGTTCGCCGAGGGCGCGGTCGCTTTCATCACGATGTAGAAGGCCGCAATGAGTGCCGCCGCTATGAGGAAGATCACGACGAAGGCCACGACGGCTCCGATCACGAACACGATCATGAAGAGCGCGTTGAGCGCGGCGATGATCGCTGCGGCTCTCAGCGCACGACGGGTCACCGATCCGGGGGCAGCTGCATCGCGCGGTCCACCGCGGGAGCTCAGAACATCCCACGCACGGGCGCGGGTCGCGCGGACGATGGTTACCACGAGCAGCACCACCGAGATCCAGAAGGCGCTGAAGGCGATCGCATTGCCGAAAGGGAAGAACAGGAAACGCAGAGGGAAGTAGCTGTCACCACCGAACATGGCCAGGTGCACCGCGACCGTTCCGCTGATCGCGGCGCCGACGCCGATCGCATCGCCCACACGATCCGCAGCCGACGGCGGAACCCGATTCCGGCTCATGGCGCCGCGTCGAGGGTGCCGAGCAGCCATCCTGCGGACTGCACCTGCGACGCCCCGGCCGCGAAGACTCGATCCTGCAGCTCGCGATCGCTCGTCACGGCCACGACGCGTTGGCCCGCGCGAACTCGACGCTCGACCTCGGCGACGATCGTGTCGTCACCGGCGGCATCCGCCTCGACCACCGACACCACACCGGACGGAAGCAGCGGGGCGGACTCGTCCGTCTCCGGTGCCGAGATCCCACGAGCGCGACCCTCGACCACGAGCGCGATCTCCGGGAACCAGGTCGTTCCGCCGATGCCGAGGCCAGACGCCGGCACGGCGAGCCCGTCCAGACGCGAGGCGAGGCGCGTCGCGGCACCGGCACGGTCCTTCCACCATCCGTCCGGCACGGAACCGACGACGTTGGCACCATCCACGACAAGGGACGGCCGCACGTCGAGCAGTTCCCGCAGCGTAGGCCAGGCGCTGCCGAACCCCGGATGCAGGGGACGTGAATCGACCTCGTCCACCGGTACCCATTCGAGAGCCACGCTCTCGGGATCGCTGATCACCGGCTCGAACGGCCGTACCACGTCGGCGATCACGGTCGTGTACGACCAGACATCCAGATCGAGCACGCTCGTGAAGCGCGGGCGGACCGAGCCGTCCGGCACGCCTGCTTCCTCCTGCGCCTCGCGCACTGCGCCCACGATCGCGCTCTCCCCCGCGTGCAGAGCACCGCCCGGCAGACCCCAGGTTCCGCCGAAATGGCTCCAGGAGACCCGGTGCTGCAGAAGGATCCCGCGCTCGTGGTCGAACGCGAGCAGCCCGGCCGCACCGAAGCGCCCCCAGTACTTCTCCCCCGACGGCGCGATCACCCAGGCATCACCAGGGTTCCGCGGCCCGTCCGGGCGACGAGGTTCACCGGCAGCGGGAGGTACGACAGTCACCCCTTCAGCCTGTCACAGCATCCGGGTATCGGCATCCGCGCGGGTCATATGCGGGAACAGCCGCCCTGGCGGACGGCAGTTCCGGAGCACTCGCATCGACGCCCGGCAGACACAACTGTGCCCGCGCGAATTCGCGCGGGCACAGCGGCGACTCGGATGCGACTCAGCGCTGGCGCTTCTCGCGGACGCGCATGTTGATGACGATCGGGGTTCCGTCGAACTCGTACAGCTCGCGAAGGCGACGCTGGATGAATCGGCGGTATCCCGGGTCAAGGAATCCGGTCGTGAACAGCACGAACGTCGGCGGACGCGTCGACGCCTGGGTGCCGAACAGGATGCGCGGCTGCTTTCCTCCACGCAGCGGGTGCGGGTGCTCGGCGACGAGTTCGGCGAGGAAGGCATTGAACTTGCCCGTCGGGATACGACGATCCCAGTTCTCGAGAGCCGTCTCGAGCGCGGGCACCAGCTTGTCGAGGTGACGGCCGGTCTTGGCCGAGATGTTCACGCGCGGAGCCCAGGCGACGTGCGCCAGGTCCTGCTCGATCTCACGCTCGAGGTAGCGGCGGCGGTCCGCGTTCTCGAGATCGTCGTCGTTGAGACGATCCCACTTGTTGAACGCGAGCACGAGCGAGCGACCGGACTCGAGCACGAGATCGATGATGCGCACGTCCTGCTCGCTGATCGTCTCGGAGACATCGAGGACGACGACTGCGACCTCGGCCTTCTCGAGAGCAGCCGAGGTGCGCAGCGAGGCGTAGAAGTCAGCGCCCTGCGCCATGTGCACGCGGCGACGGATGCCGGCGGTGTCGACCAGGCGCCACAGCTTGCCGCCGAGCTCGACGATCTCGTCGACCGGGTCGCGGGTCGTACCCGCGAGGTCGTTGACGACCACTCGCTCCTCGCCTGCGGCCTTGTTGAGCAGCGAGGACTTGCCGACGTTCGGGCGACCGAGGATCGCGACGCGACGAGGTCCACCGATCTCCGCTTTCGCGACCGCCGAGACATCCGGAAGCGTCTTCAGCAGAGCGTCGAGAAGGTCGGCGACTCCACGACCGTGGATCGCCGAGACCGGGTGGGGCTCACCGAGTCCGAGGTTCCAGAGAGCCGCGGCCTCGGGCTCCTGGCGGGCGTCGTCGATCTTGTTCGCGACGAGGAAGACGGGCTTGCCGCTCTTGCGCAGCAGCTTCACGACGTGCTCGTCGGTCGACGTGGCGCCGACCATCGCGTCGACGACGAACAGCACGACATCGGCGAGATCGATCGCGACCTCTGCCTGAGCGGCGACGGAGCGGTCGATACCACGAGCGTCGGGCTCCCAGCCTCCGGTGTCGACGAGCGAGAAGCGACGGTCGGCCCACTCGGCCTTGTACGTCACGCGGTCGCGGGTCACACCGGGGGTGTCCTCGACGACGGCTTCGCGGCGGCCGAGGATGCGGTTCACGAGCGCGGACTTGCCCACGTTCGGTCGTCCGACGATCGCGACGACCGGCAGCGCGGGGAAGAACTGGATCCCGTCCTCGCCCATCGTGATCCCGGCGAGAAGCGCAGCATCCTCATCGTCCAGGTCGTAGTCGGCGAGACCCGCACGCAGCGTCTCGGCGCGCGCCTCGGCGAGCTGCTCGTCGAGCTGCTCCATCTTCTCGGCGAGCTGGTCGGGGCCGCCTTCGTATTCGTCGTCAGCCATGGTGTACTCCTCGGATTCGTTCGATCACCGTGAGGACGGCGTCGATGGTCTGTGGGAAATCGAGCTCCGTCGAATCGACGACCTCGACGCCCTCTGCGGCGTTCAGGAAGTCGACGACGGCGCTGTCGGATGCGTCGCGCTTGTGCAGTGCGGCGGCGACGGCTTCGGCGTTCTCGCCGGCGAGTTCGCCGGCACGTCGTGCGGCGCGCACCTCGGGCGCGGCCGTGAGAAGGATGCGGACGGGTGCGTCCGGGGCGACGACGGTCGTGATGTCACGCCCCTCGACGACGACGGCAGGGTACGGCGCGTCGGCGACGAGAGAGCGGAACAGATGGTTGACCTGCTCGCGCACCTCGGGCACTCTCGCGACCCCGCTCACGGCGCCGGAGACCGACGGCTCGCGGATCGCGTCGGTGACGTCCACGTCGCCGACCTGCACGGTGCGGTCGTCGGGGTCGAGGCCCAGGCGCACCGGGAACTCGGCAACCGCGGCGAGGACGGCTTCGGCATCCGCCGTGTCCGCACCCCGGTCGAGAACATGCCAGGCGAGTGCGCGGTAGGCGGAGCCGGTGTCCAGGTAGCCGAATCCGAGCTTGCGGGCGACGGCCTTGGACACGCTGGACTTGCCGGAGCCGGCCGGTCCGTCGATGGCGATGAAATCAGTCATTGGTGGTACCTGCAATCCGCCAGCCGCGTTCCTGGAGTCCGGTGATCGCCCCGTGCAGTGCAGCGGGCTCGACGCTGATCTCGGCGAGACCGAACTGCGCGCCCGGTGAGTGCTCGAGGCGGAGGTCCTCGACGTTCACGCCGAGCTCGCCGAGTTCGCCGAACAGTCGACCGAGCTGACCTGCGGTGTCGTCGATCATGACGACGAGGGACTCGAACCTCTGGTTCTGCCCGTGCTTGCCCGGCAGACGTTCGACGCCGTCGTTGCCCTGCCGGATGGTCTCGGCCACCACGCGCCGGGCGCCGGGCGCCTCAGGGGCGCGCAGGGCGTCCGACACCTCACGGAGATCGGCTGCCAGAGCGTCGAGGATCTCCACGACGGGCTCGGCGTTCGCGCCGAGGATCTGCACCCAGAGCTCAGGGGCGGATGCCGCGATGCGCGTCGTGTCACGCACACCCTGGCCCGACAGGCGCAGCGCGCCCTCATCGGCCACCGCGAGCCGTCCGGCGAGGAGGCTGGCGACGACCTGCGGAACGTGCGACGTGAGAGCGACGGAGCGGTCGTGCTCCTCCGGGGTCATCTCGAGCGGCATCGCGCCGACGTCGAGCGCGAGGGCCTCGACCAGAGCGAGGTCTGCGGCCCTGGTGTCGGCATCGCGGCAGACGACCCAGGGGCGACCGATGAAGAGGTCGGCGCGTGCGGAGATCGCTCCGCCGCGCTCGCGTCCGGCGAGAGGGTGCGAGCCGATGTAGCGCGTGATGTCGACACCGCGGTCGCGCAGACTGCGGAACGGCTCGAGCTTCACGCTCGCGACGTCCGTGACGACGGCGTCGGGGAATCGGGCCAGCTCCGCCTCGATCACGTCGGCGGTGACGTCCGGCGGCACGGCGACGACGATGAGCGTCGGTGCGTCGTCGTCGGCCACGGCACGACCTGCGCCGTAGTCGATCGCCAGGCGCAGCTGCGCGGGTGAGGTGTCGGCGAGGACGACGTCGATGCCCTTGGCGCGGAGCGCGTGGCCGATGCTCGCGCCGAGCAGACCGGCGCCGACGACGCGCACGGTTCCGGAGAGCCTGGCCGCGATTCGCGGCGCGACGGAACTCCGAGCCCCCGTGGGCGCACTCGTCGTATCGGTCACTCGTTCTCCTGCTGCTCGCCTGGCGCCTCGGCGACACCGGAATCACGGCGCGACAGAGTCAAGAGCGCGCCCAGTTCGATTTTAGTCAGTTCGCGCGTCTTCCCAACCGGGAGGGTTCCCAGGTGCAGCGGGCCGAACTGCCGACGCACGAGCTCGGTGACGGGGTGGCCGACCGCGGCCAGCATCCTGCGCACGATCCGATTGCGCCCCGAGTGCAGGGTCAGCTCCACGAGGCTCGACCCGCGGGAGGTGTCGAGCAGGCGTGCCTTGTCTGCGGCGATCGGCCCGTCGTCGAGCTCGATCCCCTTGGTGAGCTTCGAGATCGTCTGAGCCGTCACCTCGCCTTCCACCTTCGCGATGTAGACCTTGGTGACGCCGAACGACGGGTGCGCGAGCACGTGTGCGAGGTCGCCGTCGTTCGTCAGGACCAGCAGGCCGCTGGTCTCGGCATCCAGACGTCCGACGTTGTAGAGGCGCTCCTCATAGTCGTCGGTGAAGCGGCGCAGGTCGGGACGGCCGTTCTCGTCACGCAGGCTGCTCACGACGCCGGTGGGCTTGTTGAGCATCACATAGCGCTTCGACACATCGAGCTGCACAGCGGCGCCGTCGACGTCGATGAGGTCGTTCTCGGGGTCGACGCGCCGGCCGAGCTCGGTCACGGTCACGCCGTTGACGCGGATGCGCCCTTCGACGATGTACTGCTCGATCACGCGCCGCGAGGCCACGCCCGCCGCTGACAGCACCTTCTGCAGGCGCACGCCCTCGGGTGTCTCGAAGCCGCTCATCGGATGGTCCCTTCGTCGAAACTGAAACTCTGCGTCGAGACCACGCGGACGGCCGTCCTCGGAACCCCGCTCATCGGATGGTCCCTTCGTCGAAGCCGTCTGCGCCGTCGTCGAGCAGAGGAGAGATGGGGGGCAGCTCGTCGAGCGAGTTGATGCCCAGGTGTTGCAGGAGTGCGTCGCTGGTGCCGTAGTTGATCGCACCGGTCTCGGAGTCTGCGAACAGCTCCGTGATGAGTCCGCGCGCGAGCAGCGTGCGCACCACGGAATCGACGTTCACCGCACGTATCGATGCCACCTGGCTGCGAGTGACCGGCTGCTTGTAGGCGATCACCGCGAGCGTCTCGAGCGCCGCCTGCGACAGACGCGCGGGAGCCTGGCCGCCGACGAACTCGGCGACCACGTCGTCGTGATCCTCGCGGACGTAGAGACGCCAGCCGCCACCGACCTCGCGGAGCTCGAACCCGCGCCGTGGCCCCTGACCCTTGCCGTCGTAGTCGTCGACGAGCGTCTCGATCGTCTGACGCACCGCAGCGACGGGCGAGCCGACCGCGGCCGCGAGAGCGACGAGACCGATCGGCTCGTCGATGATCAGCAGGATCGCCTCGATCCGTTCGGAGAGAGGCGATTCGCGAACGACCTCGTCGGTCGGGGCTTCTGTCACGTCATCGGTCATAGTCGGCCCCCAGAGATGCCAGAGTCTCGTCCGACCAGGTGTCGGCGGCCCAGCGCAGCGTCAGCTCGCCGAGCGGTTCCAGTTGTTCGAAGGAGAGCGCCGCATGGCGGTACAGCTCCAGGACGGAGATGAATCGCGCGACCACGATCCCGGGTTCCGTGACCCCCGCGACCAGCTCGCGGAAGCTCACCGACTCGGCGGTGCGCAGCAGGGTCACGACGATTGCGGCCTGCTCCCGGATGCTCACGAGCGGGGCGTGCAGGTGATCGAGCCCGACGTGAGGGATCTCCTTCGGCGCGAACGCCAGCAGAGCCAGCGCGGCGAAGTCGTCGGCGCTGAGCGACCAGACGAGCTCGGGTGTCTTCTTGCGATGCTTCTCGTCCAGACGCACGGCCCGCACATGGCGGCGGTCCTCACGCTGCAGGCAGCGGGCGAACCACGTCGCGACCTCTTTGAACGCGCGGTACTGCAGGAGGCGTGCGAACAGCAGATCGCGGGCTTCGAGCAGCGCCACGGCCTCGGCATCCACCAGCTCTCCCTGCGGCAGGAGACCGGCGACCTTCATGTCGAGCAGTGTCGCCGCGACCACCAGGAACTCGGAGGCCTGGTCGAGCTCTTCGTCGTCGTCGAGCTCCTTGAGGTACGCGATGAACTCGTTCGTGACGGCGCTCAGCGACACCTCGGTGATGTCCATCTCATGCTTCGAGATGAGAGTGAGCAGCAGGTCGAACGGTCCGTCGAAGTTCGTCAACGAGACCCGGAATCCGGGATCGGCGACCGGTGGCTCGCTGAGATCGGTGGGTGCCGGTCCCTCGGCAGCCGTGGCTGCGGCCTCAGCCGCGGTGTCGGACGGCTCGACCTCAGGCGACAGCGCCACGGGCGACCAGCTCCCGCGCCAGCCGCAGGTACGCCTGGGCGGCGGCGTGCTCCGGTGCGAACTCGGTGATGGGCACACCGGAGACCGATGCGTCGGGGAACTTCACCGTGCGTCCGATCACGGTCTCGAGGACGTCGTCGCCGAACGCCTCGACCACTCGCTCGAGCACCTCGCGCGAGTGCAGGGTGCGCGGGTCGTACATCGTGGCGAGGAGGCCGTCCATCGTGATCGACGGGTTCAGCCGGTCGCGCACCTTGTCGATGGTCTCGATCAGCAGCGCCACACCGCGCAAAGCGAAGAACTCGCACTCGAGCGGGATGATCACGCCGTGCGCGGCGGTCAGCGCGTTGACGGTCAGCAGACCCAGCGACGGCTGGCAGTCGATGAGGATGACGTCGTACTCCCCCGCCACCTGACGCAGCACGCGGGCGAGGATCGTCTCACGCGCGACCTCGTTGACGAGGTGCACCTCGGCTGCCGACAGGTCGATGTTGGCGGGCATCACGTCGAGGCCTTCGACACCCGAGTGCACGATCGCGTCGTGCGCGTCGCGCTTCGTGTCGAGCAGCAGGTCGTAGATGGTCGGCACGTCGTGTGTCTGGATGCCGAGGCCGGCCGACAGCGCGCCCTGGGGGTCGAAGTCGACGGCGAGCACCTTGCGACCGTATTCGGCCAGCGCAGCGGCGAGGTTGATCGACGTCGTCGTCTTGCCGACGCCGCCCTTCTGGTTGCACAGGGCGATGATGCGAGCGGGACCGTGCGATGCGAGCGGTTCCGGGGTCGCGAAGCCGTGATAGGGACGCCCGGTGGGTCCCATGGGTGTGTCGTCGGTCTTCGACGTCTTCGCCCTGGACTTCGCCGCGTTCTCAGCCACCGATTCTCCTGCTCCTTCGTGCTTGGTCGATTCTAGCGATCGCCCGGGGGGATCGACGCCTCAGCCCCGGCGATCCCGCGTTTTCGCCGCGCCGCCCGCGCGTGGCGGGTCAGCGGGCGCGGGGGTGGGAGGTCGCGTAGATGTCGCGCAGGGTGTCCACCGACACGTGCGTGTAGATCTGGGTCGTCGCCACCGACGCGTGGCCGAGCAGCTCCTGTACGACGCGCACGTCGGCGCCCCCCTGCAGCAGATGCGTCGCGAACGAGTGGCGCAGGGTGTGCGGCGAGACCTCGGCGGTGATGTGCGCGTGCTCGGCCGCCGCACGGATCACGAGCCACGCGCTCTGCCGAGACAGCGGGGCACCGCGGGCGCCGAGGAACAGGCGGGCCGAGGCTCGCCCCTTCGCCGCAAGCCCGGGCCGCACCCGCGTGAGGTATGCGTCCACCGCTGTGCGGGCGAACGATCCGATCGGAACTATGCGCTCCTTCGATCCCTTGCCCCGAAGCCGGAGGACGTCGCCGTGGGCGAGGTCGTCGACGTCGAGGCCCACTGCCTCCGACACTCGGGCACCGGTCGCGTAGAGCAGCTCGAGAAGGGCCCGGTCCCGGATGCCGATCGGATCCTCGGCGCTCGGCGCTTCGAGCAGCCGCTCGACCTGATCGATGGTCAGCGCCTTGGGCAGCCGGCGCGGAGCCTTGGGGGGCCTCAGACGGCCGCTGGGGTCGTCGTCCTCGATGCCCTCACGGGCGAGGAACCGATGCCATCCCCGCACGGACGACTGCAACCGCGCGAGGCTCGTCGCGGCCGGCGCCGGGTCGGCGGAGGAGCGATCAGCGATGAAGCGCCCCACGATCGCCGGAGTGATCTCGGCGGTGTCGACGATGCTCTCGGCATCCAGCCACTCCAGATAGCCGCCGAGATCGCGACGATAGGCCGCGATCGTGTGCTCGCTGAGCCCGCGCTCGATCGTGACGTGGCGCAGATACGTGTCCAGCGCACGATCGAGTTGCATCCTCAGCTCCGGTCGCGCAGCCTCTGCGCGGCCGCGAGCGCACCGATGCTGAGGATGCCGTTGCGCATGCGGCCGTCGAGGATCGCCCTGACCACGTCGTCGAGCGGAACCCACTCGACGCGGATGTCAGCTTCTTCGTCCTCCCGCGCGTGCGCGGACGGTGCAGCAGAGATCCCTGTGGCGAGGAAGAGGTGGATGACCTCGTCGTTGCCGCCAGGTGTCGTCCATGACGAGACGAGGGGCTCCCACTCCGCGGCGACCAGGTCGGCTTCCTCGGCGAGCTCGCGCCGGGCAGCCTCGACGGGCTCCTCCCCAGGCACGTCGAGCAGACCGGCGGGCAACTCCCAGTCGCGGTGACGGATCGGATGCCGATACTGCTGGATAAGCAGCACGCGTCCGTCGTCGTCGAGCGCGAGGATCGCGACGGCGCCCGTGTGCGCGACGTACTGGCGGCGGATCTCACCATCGCCGTAACGCACGCGGTCGTCGCGCACGTTCCAGACGACGCCCTCGAACCCGACCTCGCTGTGGAGGACCTCGGGCTCGAAGGGCTCGTCCCGCAGTTCGTCGAACTCAGGCATCGGCTCCGCCGAACTCACGCATCGGCTCCGCCGAACTCAGGCATCGGCTTCCACGTCGAACAGCTCGCTCGAGCGGTGACGCTCGATCGCCGCTCCGACGAGACCGCGGAACAGCGGGTGCGGATCGGTCGGACGCGAGCGGAGCTCGGGGTGTGCCTGCGTGGCGATGTAGTACGGGTGCACGTCGCGCGGAAGCTCGACGTACTCGACGAGGTCGAGCTCGGGGTTCAGCCCCGAGAAGACGAGACCGGCCTCGGACAGACGCGTGCGATAAGCGTTGTTGACCTCGTAGCGGTGGCGGTGGCGCTCCGAGGCCTCCGGCGCGCCGTACAGCTCGCTCGCCAGCGAACCTTCGGCCAGCGCAGCCTTGTAGAGGCCGAGACGCATCGTGCCGCCCAGGTCGCCGCCGTCGAGGATCTCGACCTGCTCGGCCATGGTCGCGATGACGGGCTCGGTGGTCTCGGGGTCGAACTCGCTCGAGGATGCTCCGGCGATGCCGGCCACGTCACGGGCGTACTCGATGACCATGCACTGCAGGCCGAGGCAGAGGCCGAGGGTCGGGATCCCTTGCTCGCGTGCGAACTTCAGCGCGCCGAGCTTGCCCTCGATGCCGCGAATGCCGAATCCACCGGGGACGCAGATGCCGTCGAGTGCGGCGAGCTGCTCCTGCGCGCCCTCGGGAGTCTCGCAGCGGTCCGAGGGGATCCAGCGGATGTTGACCTTGGTCTCCTGGGCGAAGCCGCCGGCCTTGAGCGCCTCGGTGACCGAGAGGTAGGCGTCGGGGAGGTCGATGTACTTGCCGACCAGGCCGATCGTCACCTCGTGCTTGGGGTTGTGCACCGCATGCAGCACTTTGCTCCACCGCGACCAGTCGACCTCATCTGCGGCCTTCTGGTCGAGGCCGAGGCGGCGCACGATGTACGAGTCGAGGCCCTGATCGTTCAGCGTCGAGGGAATGTCGTAGATGCTCGGCAGGTCGACCGTGTTGATGACGCCTTCGGCGTCGACGTCGCACATGAGCGCGATCTTGTTGCGGTTGCTCTCGCTGACCGGACGGTCGCTGCGCAGCACGAGGGCGTCGGGCTGGATGCCGACCTGGCGGAGGGCCGCGACCGAGTGCTGGGTGGGCTTGGTCTTCTGCTCGCCGGACGCGCCCATGAACGGCACGAGCGATACGTGCACGAAGAACACGCTGTCACGACCGAGTTCGTGGCGGAGCTGACGTGCCGCCTCGAGGAACGGCTGCGACTCGATGTCACCCACCGTTCCACCGACCTCGGTGATGATCACGTCGGGACGGGGGTCCTCGGTCGCCTGCAGACGCATGCGTCGCTTGATCTCGTCGGTGATGTGCGGGATGACCTGCACGGTGTCGCCGAGGTACTCGCCGCGGCGCTCGCGCGCGATCACCTGCGAGTAGATCTGTCCGGTCGTGACGTTGGCAGCCTGCGACAGGTTGATGTCGAGGAAGCGCTCGTAGTGTCCGATGTCGAGATCGGTCTCGGCGCCGTCGTCCGTGACGAAGACCTCGCCGTGCTGGAACGGGTTCATCGTGCCCGGATCGACGTTCAGGTACGGATCGAGCTTCTGCATGACGACGCGGAGTCCGCGTGCCGTCAGAAGGTTGCCGAGGCTTGCGGCAGTGAGCCCCTTACCCAAAGACGAAACGACACCACCCGTCACAAAGATGTGCTTGGTCGTGTCGTTCTTGGGCCCCGCAGAAGAAGAGTTCATCACGGGCTTCGATCCTATCAGTCAGTGGAGGTGCCGAGGGTGAGAAGTTCCCGAGCGTGGGTGATCGCGGCGTCCGAATCGGTCAGTCCGGAGAGCAGTCGGGCCATCTCGGCCTCGCGCTCCTCCCCCTCCAGACGGCGGACGCTGGATGCTGTGACCGCGCCGTCGTGGGATTTGACGACCGAGAGATGGTTCGTGGCGAACGCCGCGACCTGCGCGAGATGCGTCACCGCGATGACCTGCGACTTCTCGGCGAGTCGGGCGAGTCGTCGCCCGACCTCGATCGCCGCGGCGCCGCCGATGCCGGCGTCGACCTCATCGAACACGAAGGTCGGCACGGGGTCGGTTCCGGCGATCACGACCTCGATCGCGAGCATGACACGCGAGAGCTCTCCCCCGGACGCGCCCTTGCCGACCGATCTGGGCTCGGCTCCGGGGTGCGGTGCCAGCAGGATCGCGACGTCGTCGCGGCCGTGCGCGCTCTCGGCACCCGGTGTGACGGCGACCTCGAGTCGCGCGTCGGGCATCGCGAGCGCGTGCAGCTCATCGCTCACGGCGACGCCGAGCTTCGCGGCGGCTGCCGTGCGCTCTGCGGTCAGCGCATCGGCTCGGGCGTCGAGTTCGGCGCGAGCGGTGTCGCGCTCGGCTTCGAGCCGATCCAGTCGCTCGCCGTCGTCGTCGAGCTCGGCGAGCCGAGCAGAACCCGTCTGCCAGAGCTCCAGTGCCTCATCGAGCGATCCGTGCGCACGGATCAGGGTGCCGAGGGCCGCACGGCGCTCCTCGACCGCTGCGAGCTCATGCGGGCCGGTCTCATCGAGGTCCGCGAGGTACGCGGACAGCTGACCTGCGACATCGGCGATGCGATAGCCGATGTCGGCGAGGCCGGCGGAGATCTCTGTGAGTGACGTGTCGGAGACGCGCTCGAGCGCTCGACGCGCTTCGGCGATCAGAGCGGATGCGTCGGGTTCGCCCTCTTCGTTCGAGAGCGCGCCGTGAGCCAGGGAGGCGGCGAGACGGAGCTCCTCGGCATTCGCCAGGCGTTCCGCCCGCGCGGACAGCTCGACGTCCTCGCCCGGCTCGGGCGCCGCGGCCTCGATCAGGGCGAGCGCCTCGCGCAGGCGCACGGCCTCTTCGGCCCGCCGATCGCGGTTCTCCGTGATATCGGTGATCTCGGCGTCGAGCTCGCGCCAGCGCGCGAACGACGAAGCGTACGCCTCGAGCGCCCTGGCGATGGAGGCACCTCCGAAGCGGTCGAGAGCATCCCGCTGAGCCGCGGATGAGCGCAGTCGAAGCTGCTCCGACTGTCCGTGGACGACGACGAGTTCCTCGGCAAGGGCGGAGAGCACCCCCGCAGGCGCTGCGCGGCCTCCGACGCTCGCTCGGCTGCGCCCGTCGGCGCTGAGCGTGCGAGACACGTAGAGCTCTGCAGCACCCGCTCCTGCGGGCTCCAGCTCTCCCCCGGCGTCCGCGACGATGTCGGCGACATCTCCGGACTCGGGGACGATCCATACTCCGGCGACCGATGCCTGCGTCGCTCCTGCGCGCACCGCACCGGAATCCGCGCGCTGTCCGAGCAGCAGCCCGAGACCCGTCACCACCATGGTCTTGCCCGCACCGGTCTCGCCGGTGATCGCGGTGAACCCTGCGCCGAGAGGCAGCACGGCGTCGGCGATCACGCCGAGCCCCTGCATCCGCATCTCCTCGATCATGCGATCGGCCCCTGTCCTCGCCAGCCCGCGACCGGCAGCTGGAACTTGCGCACCAATCGGTTCGTGAACTCGGTGGGGTGCAGACGGGCGAGCCGCACAGGGCGCGACGATCGCCGCACCACGACACGCGCGCCCGGCGGGAGGTCGTGCGACCGTCGACCGTCGCACCAGAGGATGCCGGCGCCCGAAGTGCCTTCGAGCATCTCGATCGCCACTGCGGCATCCGGGCTCACGACGAGCGGCTTCGCGAACAGCGCGTGGGCTGAGAGCGGCACGACGGCGATGGCCTCGACGCTCGGCCAGATGACAGGGCCGCCTGCCGAGAAGTTATAGGCGGTGGACCCGGTCGGGGTCGACACGACCATGCCGTCGCAGCCGAAGCTCGACAGCGGGAGTCCGTCGATCTCGAGCACGACCTCGATCATGCGCTCACGGCTGGCCTTCTCGACCGTCGCCTCGTTCAAGGCGAAGGTCTCGTACACGACCGTGCCGTCGACGTCCTTGACCCGAACCGACAGAGCCAGACGGTCCTCGACCTCGTAGTCGCGGTCGATGACGCGTCGCACGGCCGCATCCATGTCGTCCCGATCGATCTCGGCGAGGAACCCGACGTGTCCCATGTTGATGCCGAGCACCGGTGCCGCGCAGCCTCGCACGAGCTCGGCGGCACGGAGGATCGTGCCGTCGCCTCCGAGGACGATGGCGAGTTCGAGCGCGTCCTGCTGGACCGTCTCGCCGAGCACGTCGACGTCGGCGAAGCGCGGATCGACCGCGCGCAGGTCGACGCTGTCATCGGCCGCGAGCACCGGGCGCGCACCGGCGCCGCGCAGCTCGTCGATCACCTTCCGGGCTGCATCGACCGTGTCCTCGCGCCCGGCGTGGGCGACGACCAGGATGTTGCGCTCGTTCATCGTCTCCCTGCCAGTGCGTTGATGCGGTCCGACCATTCTGACGGATCGCTTCCGCGCCCCGGCGCCAGGTGCAGAAGATATTCCGAGTTGCCGTGCGTCCCCAGGATCGGGGAGGGAAGGATGCCGAGCATCCCGAGTCCTGCGTCGAATGCGCTCCATGCGGTGCGAGCCACGGCATCGGCACGAGTCGCGGGGTCGGTGACGAGCCCGCCGCGCACCGCGGTGCGCCCGACCTCGAACTGCGGCTTCACCAGCAGCACGATGTCGGACGTGGGCGCGGCGATGCCCGCGACTGCGGGGAGGACGAGCTCGAGCGAGATGAACGAGAGATCGCCGACGACCAGGTCGGGAGCCTCGGTCTCACCCGTGACATCCTTCAGGTTCTCGGGCGTCATGTGACGGACGTTGTAGCCCTCGACGAGCACGACGGCGGGGTCGGCAGCGATGGACGCCGCCATCTGGTCGTGGCCGACGTCGACAGCGAGAACCCTACGGGCTCCTCGCTCGCGGAGCACCTGGGTGAATCCGCCCGTGGAGGCTCCCATGTCGAGCGCGAGGCGCCCTTCGGCAGAGATCGCGAAGCCGTCGAGTGCGGCGATCAGCTTGTGAGCCGCCCGGCCGACATAGTGATCTGTCGCGGCGACGGTGATCTCGGCGGAGTCGGCGACAGGCGTCGAGGCCTTCACGACCGGTCGGCCGTCGATGCTCACCACGCCTTCTGCGATCAGAGTGGCGGCGTGGGTGCGCGAACGGGCGAGACCTCGCGCGGCGAGGGCAGCATCGAGTCGCGTCATCGGGCGCCCGGTGCGTCGCGCTGATCGAGCTTCGCGCCGCTGTCGAGGCGGCGGGAGAGTTCGTCATGCAGCCCGGAGTACGCGCCCGCGCGGGCAGCGAGAGGCTGCCCCTCGATCAGGCGCAGGCGACTCCACAGACCGTCGGTCGGTGCGTTCGTCGTCTCTTCGCTCACGGTTCTACTGTACGCGGCGGGGCCGACACGGCGGCGGAGCCACGGCGGCGCGAACCACCTGGCCCACACCGGCACCTATCAGGGACGGTGGAACGGGTCGTCGTAGAGACGCTCGGGCACGCGAAGCACGAACACCGGAGTTCCGGATGCCCAGATCGCGGCCGCACCCGCGCGCAGCAGGTCGATCTGCGAGTCGCCCTCGGCGACGATCTCGACGTCCGCTCCGACGACGCGGACGGACGCGCCGTTGACCGAATGGATGCCGTCCTTCGACGTGACCTCGGGGTACGGCTCATGCAGCTCCCGGAGGTCGCTGAGGATGTAGGTCGGCCGGGATCCTTCGGGAGCAGCGAGCACGTGCTTGGGACGGTCGATGCCCGTGAGCACGAGCGCGGAGTCGATGCCTGCACGAACGGCACCGAGGATGTCGGTGTCGAGGCGGTCGCCGATGAACAGAGGCTTCTTCGCGCTGAAACGCTCTGTCGCCTCTTCGAAGATCGGAGTCTCGGGCTTCCCCGCGACCGTCGCGAGACGGCCGATGGCCGTGTGCACGGCGGACACGAGCGTCCCGTTGCCGGGGGCGACACCGCGTTCACGCGGGATCGTCCAGTCGGTGTTGGTGGCGATCCAGGGGATGCCGCCGTCCTCCTCTGGCACCTTCAGTGCGAAGGCGGCCTCGGCCAGATCAGTCCAGGCCACTTCGGGAGCGAAGCCCTGCACGACGGCGTCCGGAGCATCCTCTGCGCTGCGGGTCACCGTGTAGCCGGCCTTCTCCGCCTCGTCGACGAGCCCCGCTCCCCCGACGATCAGCAGCGTCGCCGGAGGCGGCACGATCCCGGCGAGCAGGCGCATCGCCGCCTGCGGGCTGGTGATCACATCGGCCGGAGCGACATCGAGCCCGAGGCTCGTCAGGTGCTCGGCTACCGAGGCATCCGTGCGCGACGCGTTGTTCGTGATGTACCCGAGTCGCGCGGACGCCGCAGCGGCGTTGAGGCTCTCCACGGCGTGCGGAAGTGCACCCGGACCCGCATAGACGACACCGTCGAGGTCGGCCAGCACGGCATCCACCCCGGCGAGAGGCGTCCGAAGCGCAGGCTTCTTCGAGAACAACCCCACTACGCCTCCTCGGAGGAGTCGGATGCGGAGCGCTTGTCGTCCTCCGGGGCGGGATCGGACTCGTCGGACGCGAGCGCATCGTCGTCCTCGTCCTCGCCGAGGAGCTCGCGCACCTCGTCGTCGATCGACGGCTCGGGCTCGATGTCTGCGTCCGAGTCCGCTTCTGCGTCTGCATCTGCATCTGCGTCTGCGTCTGCATCTGCATCTGCGTCTGTGTCTGCATCTGCGTCTGCATCTGCGTCTGCATCTGCGTCTGCATCTGCGTCTGCATCTGCGTCTGCATCTGCGTCTGCATCTGCATCTGCATCTGCGTCTGCATCATCCGTGACGGCTTCAGCGCCATCAGCGCGAGCGCTCTCGGCGACGGGCTGCTTTGCGTGGTCCTCGTCGTCGAAGTCCCCTTCGATGAGGCCGTCTTCGATGATGATCTCCTCGTCGCCGGCCTCGTCCACTCCGAGCGCTTCGGCAGCGACCTCGGCACGGTGCGCCCAGAACTCGGCTTCATCGGTGCGTCCGAGGTCCTCGAGAACGGCGGCGCGAGCGGAGAAGAGCGCGGGGCTCCACTCGAACGCGCGGTCCGGGTCGAGCTCCGGGATCTCGAGCTCGCCGAGTGCGAGTTCCAGGTCGCCCTGGTCGAGACGTGCGCCGGACATGGCTATCGCCAGCGAGACGCGGACAGGCGTGGGGAGAGCGGCCCGGTCGATCGCTCGGCCGGTCTCGAGCGCACGGTCGGGACGACCGATCCCGCGCTCGCTGTCGACCATGAGGGCGATCTGATCGTCCTTGCCGGAGATGCGACGGTACGTCCGCAGCTCGCGGAGCGCGAGAGCGAAGTCCTCGGTCGCGTAGGCCGTGATGCCGAGCGTCTCGCGCACGATGGCGATACGACCTGCGCGACGCGACGCCGCGAGGGCGTGCTCGTGGGCGAGCGCCGGGTCTTCGTCGATGAGGCGGGATGCCATGGCCAGGTGACGCGCGACGAGGTCGGCGTTCTCCTTGCTCAGTGTCTTCAGCTCGTTGCGCGCAGAGGTGTGCAGGTCGCGTGCAGTGACGTCGTCCGGAATGTGCGGGTCGTTGAACCGCGGACGGTCGCCATCGGCCTGTACCGGACGTTCGCGACCCGCTCCCCCGCGCTGCGGGTACGAGCGAGACGAGTCACGGTCCTGGCGGGGAGCGCCACCGTCGCGGTTGTCACGGTTGTACCCACCCGAGCGAGGTGCGCCACCATCGCGGTTGTCACGGTTGTACCCACCCGAGCGAGGTGCGCCACCATCGCGGTTGTCACGGTTGTACCCACCCGAGCGAGGTGCGCCACCATCGCGGTTATCGCGGTTGTACCCACCCGAACGGGGAGCCCCGCCATCGCGGTTATCGCGGTTGTACCCACCCGAACGGGGAGCGCCACCATCGCGGTTATCACGGTTGTACCCACCCGAACGGGGAGCGCCACCATCGCGGTTATCACGGTTGTACCCACCCGAACGGGGAGCGCCACCATCGCGGTTATCACGGTTGTACCCACCCGAACGGGGAGCGCCACCATCGCGGCTATCACGGTTGTCGCGGTTGTACCCACCCGAGCGGGGAGCCCCACCGTCGCGGTTGTCGCGGTTGTACCCACCCGAGCGGGGAGCGCCGCCATCGCGGTTATCGCGGTTGTACCCACCCGAGCGGGGAGCCCCGCCATCGCGGTTATCGCGGTTGTACCCACCCGAGCGAGGTGCCCCGCCATCGCGGTTGTCACGGTTGTAGCCACCGGAACGAGGTGCGCCACCGTCGCGGTTGTCACGGTTGTAGCCACCGGAACGAGGTGCGCCACCGTCGCGATTGTCACGGTTATAGCCACCGGTGCGAGGTGCGCCACCGTCGCGATTGTCACGGTTATAGCCACCGGTGCGCGGTGCGCCACCGTCGCGACTATCACGGTTATAGCCACCGGTGCGCGGTGCGCCACCGTCGCGACTATCACGGTTATAGCCACCGGTGCGCGGTGCGCCACCGTCGCGACTATCACGGTTATAGCCACCCGAGCGCGGGGCGCCACCGTCGCGACTATCACGGTTATAGCCACCCGAACGGGGAGCACTGCCGTCGCGGTTGTCGCGGTTGTACCCACCCGAGCGAGGGGCACCACCATCGCGGTTGTACCCACCCGAGCGGGGAGCACCACCCTCACGGCTGTCACGGTTGTAGCCACCCGAACGAGGTGCACCACCATCACGGTTGTCACGGTTGTACCCGCCGGAACGGGGAGCGTCATCACGACGCGGGCCGCTGCTGCGGTTCTGGTCGGGGCGTCCACCGGAAGGACGGTGACCGCGCGATCCATTGTCGTCGTTGCGACGCGGACGGCGCTCTTGGTCTTCCGGCATGATGCTCCCTGTTCTAGATGTTGTTAACGCAAAATGGCCACCCAACGATGGGTGGCCATTTGCTTAAAAGAAGTCCGGCGGTGTCCTACTCTCCCACAGGGTCCCCCCTGCAGTACCATCGGCGCTGTGAGGCTTAGCTTCCGGGTTCGGAATGTAACCGGGCGTTTCCCTCACGCTATGGCCGCCGAAACACTATAGATGTTTCAATCAAAACACATAACAAAGTCATTGTCATGCGGTTCTCGACCGTACATCGAGAACCACTCAGTGGACGCGTAGCACCAACAAACGGTGTGTTATCAAGTCATCGGCTTATTAGTACCAGTCAGCTGCATGCATTACTGCACTTCCACATCTGGCCTATCAACCCAGTAGTCTGGCTGGGAGCCTCTCACCCGAAGGTATGGAAATCTCATCTTGAGGCCGGCTTCCCGCTTAGATGCTTTCAGCGGTTATCCATCCCGAACGTAGCTAATCAGCGGTGCTCCTGGCGGAACAACTGACACACCAGAGGTTCGTCCAACCCGGTCCTCTCGTACTAGGGTCAGATCCTCTCAAATTTCCTACGCGCGCAGCGGATAGGGACCGAACTGTCTCACGACGTTCTAAACCCAGCTCGCGTACCGCTTTAATGGGCGAACAGCCCAACCCTTGGGACCTACTCCAGCCCCAGGATGCGACGAGCCGACATCGAGGTGCCAAACCATGCCGTCGATATGGACTCTTGGGCAAGATCAGCCTGTTATCCCCGAGGTACCTTTTATCCGTTGAGCGACAGCGCTTCCACAAGCCACTGCCGGATCACTAGTCCCGACTTTCGTCCCTGCTCGACCTGTCAGTCTCACAGTCAAGCTCCCTTGTGCACTTACACTCGACACCTGATTGCCAACCAGGTTGAGGGAACCTTTGGGCGCCTCCGTTACTTTTTGGGAGGCAACCGCCCCAGTTAAACTACCCACCAGGCACTGTCCCTGAACCGGATTACGGTTCGAAGTTAGATATCCAGAGTGACCAGAGTGGTATTTCAACAATGACTCCACATGAACTGGCGTCCATGCTTCACAGTCTCCCACCTATCCTACACAAGCCACACCGAACACCAATACCAAGCTGTAGTAAAGGTCACGGGGTCTTTCCGTCCTGCTGCGCGTAACGAGCATCTTTACTCGTAATGCAATTTCGCCGAGTTCGCGGTTGAGACAGTTGGGAAGTCGTTACGCCATTCGTGCAGGTCGGAACTTACCCGACAAGGAATTTCGCTACCTTAGGATGGTTATAGTTACCACCGCCGTTTACTGGGGCTTAAATTCTCAGCTTCGCCTTGCGGCTAACCGGTCCTCTTAACCTTCCAGCACCGGGCAGGCGTCAGTCCGTATACATCGTCTTGCGACTTGGCACGGACCTGTGTTTTTAGTAAACAGTCGCTACCCACTAGTCTCTGCGGCCTCCAAACGCTTTCGGAGCAAGTCCTAATACGTCGAAGGCCCCCCTTCTCCCGAAGTTACGGGGGCATTTTGCCGAGTTCCTTAACCACGATTCTCTCGATCTCCTTGGTATTCTCTACCTGACCACCTGAGTCGGTTTGGGGTACGGGCGGCTAGAACCTCGCGTCGATGCTTTTCTTGGCAGCATAGGATCATCCACTTTTTATCCGCATCGTGTCTCAGCCTATGTGAGAGACGGATTTGCCTATCTCTCGGCCTACGCACTTGCGCCAGGACAACCATCGCCTGGCTTGGACTACCTTCCTGCGTCACACCTGTTAATACGCTAACCGCACCAGAATGGGGTCGTGCGCTAGGCCCAGAGCGTCACCCCGAAGGGATCAGTCACTGGGATTCAGACACTTAGCACTACTGGATTAGCTTGGGCGGTTCTTCGCCGGTACGGGAATATCAACCCGTTGTCCATCGACTACGCCTGTCGGCCTCGCCTTAGGTCCCGACTTACCCAGGGAAGATTAGCTTGACCCTGGAACCCTTGGTCTTTCGGAGGACGTGTTTCTCACACGTCTTTCGCTACTCATGCCTGCATTCTCACTCGTGTAGCCTCCACGGCTGGTTTACACCGCCGCTTCGCTGGCCACACGACGCTCTCCTACCCATCAACACGGCTGGACCACGAAGGCCTACCAATAATGTCAATGCCACAACTTCGGTGGCGTGCTTGAGCCCCGTTACATTGTCGGCGCGGAATCACTTGACCAGTGAGCTATTACGCACTCTTTCAAGGGTGGCTGCTTCTAAGCCAACCTCCTGGTTGTCAAGGCAACTCCACATCCTTTCCCACTTAGCACGCGCTTTGGGACCTTAGTTGGTGGTCTGGGTTGTTTCCCTCTCGACTATGAAGCTTATCCCCCACAGTCTCACTGCTGCGCTCTCACTTACCGGCATTCGGAGTTTGGCTGACGTCAGTAACCTTGTAGGGCCCATCGGCCATCCAGTAGCTCTACCTCCGGCAAGAAACACGCAACGCTGCACCTAAATGCATTTCGGAGAGAACCAGCTATCACGAAGTTTGATTGGCCTTTCACCCCTATCCACAGCTCATCCCCTCAGTTTTCAACCTAAGTGGGTTCGGTCCTCCACGACGTCTTACCGTCGCTTCAACCTGGCCATGGATAGATCACTTCGCTTCGGGTCTAGGACATGCGACTGAATCGCCCTATTCAGACTCGCTTTCGCTACGGCTACCCCACACGGGTTAACCTCGCCACATATCGCTAACTCGCAGGCTCATTCTTCAAAAGGCACGCTGTCACAGCTACTAAGGCTGCTCCAACGGTTTGTAAGCAAACGGTTTCAGGTACTATTTCACTCCCCTCCCGGGGTACTTTTCACCTTTCCCTCACGGTACTTGTCCGCTATCGGTCATCTGGGAGTATTTAGGCTTATCAGGTGGTCCTGACAGATTCACACGGGATTTCACGGGCCCCGTGCTACTTGGGATACTCTTCGCGCCACGGTTGGCATTTCGACTACGGGGTTGGCACCCTCTATGACCGGCCTTTCAAGACCGTTCGTCTATACCATCGTGTAACGCCGCCATCTCGGCAGAGATGACTGAAAAGTCCCACAACCCCCAACGTGCAACGCCTGCCGGCTATCACACACGCTAGGTTTAGCCTGTTCCGGTTTCGCTCGCCACTACTAACGGAATCGCGGTTGCTTTCTCTTCCTGTGGGTACTGAGATGTTTCACTTCCCCACGTTCCCTCTACCCGCCCTATATATTCAGGCGGGAGTCACTAGGTCGGCACGCCGCCCAGCGGGGTTTCCCCATTCGGACACCCTCGGATCAAAACTTGCTTATCAGTTCCCCGAGGCTTATCGCAGATTGCTACGTCCTTCTTCGGCTCCAGATGCCAAGGCATCCACCGTTTGCTCTTAAAGACTTGAAATCACATGAGTTTGAATCAGAATCGACACCAGGCCCGAAAGCCTGCCATGAAATTGACTAATGATCTTTAAGATCATCTTGTGCAACCGACCGAAGCCGGCTGCAAGATGCTCGCGTCCACTGTGTAGTTCTCAAAGTACGGGCGGTACCCCTTCTCGCCACCCCACACGGGGGAAACAACAAGAGGCCCAGAGGTACAGAAACGATCCGAAGATCGCATCCGGTCCCTCAGGACCCAACAGCGTGCAGGTGCGACATCCGAAGCCCTCCCCGTTCCCACCGCAAGCGGTGTACTAAGAGAAACCTTCATCCTTCGCACCATGTCAAATGTTCCACCCATGAGCTCCCAGCGAAGAACGTATGCCTTCGAACTGGGTTCTGGACTCCGAAGAGTCAGATGCTCCTTAGAAAGGAGGTGATCCAGCCGCACCTTCCGGTACGGCTACCTTGTTACGACTTAGTCCTAATTACCGATCCCACCTTCGACGGCTCCCTCCACAAGGGTTAGGCCACCGGCTTCAGGTGTTACCGACTTTCATGACTTGACGGGCGGTGTGTACAAGACCCGGGAACGTATTCACCGCAGCGTTGCTGATCTGCGATTACTAGCGACTCCGACTTCATGAGGTCGAGTTGCAGACCTCAATCCGAACTGGGACCGGCTTTTTGGGATTCGCTCCACCTCGCGGTATTGCAGCCCTTTGTACCGGCCATTGTAGCATGCGTGAAGCCCAAGACATAAGGGGCATGATGATTTGACGTCATCCCCACCTTCCTCCGAGTTGACCCCGGCAGTATCCCATGAGTTCCCACCATTACGTGCTGGCAACATAGAACGAGGGTTGCGCTCGTTGCGGGACTTAACCCAACATCTCACGACACGAGCTGACGACAACCATGCACCACCTGTTTACGAGTGTCCAAAGAGTTGACCATTTCTGGCCCGTTCTCGTATATGTCAAGCCTTGGTAAGGTTCTTCGCGTTGCATCGAATTAATCCGCATGCTCCGCCGCTTGTGCGGGTCCCCGTCAATTCCTTTGAGTTTTAGCCTTGCGGCCGTACTCCCCAGGCGGGGAACTTAATGCGTTAGCTGCGTCACGGAATCCGTGGAATGGACCCCACAACTAGTTCCCAACGTTTACGGGGTGGACTACCAGGGTATCTAAGCCTGTTTGCTCCCCACCCTTTCGCTCCTCAGCGTCAGTTACGGCCCAGAGATCTGCCTTCGCCATCGGTGTTCCTCCTGATATCTGCGCATTCCACCGCTACACCAGGAATTCCAATCTCCCCTACCGCACTCTAGTCTGCCCGTACCCACTGCAGGCCGGAGGTTGAGCCTCCGGATTTCACAGCAGACGCGACAAACCGCCTACGAGCTCTTTACGCCCAATAATTCCGGATAACGCTTGCGCCCTACGTATTACCGCGGCTGCTGGCACGTAGTTAGCCGGCGCTTTTTCTGCAGGTACCGTCACTTTCGCTTCTTCCCTGCTAAAAGAGGTTTACAACCCGAAGGCCGTCATCCCTCACGCGGCGTTGCTGCATCAGGCTTGCGCCCATTGTGCAATATTCCCCACTGCTGCCTCCCGTAGGAGTCTGGGCCGTGTCTCAGTCCCAGTGTGGCCGGTCACCCTCTCAGGCCGGCTACCCGTCGACGCCTTGGTGAGCCATTACCTCACCAACAAGCTGATAGGCCGCGAGCCCATCCCCAACCAATAAATCTTTCCAGTAACTGACCATGCGGTCGCTACTCGTATCCAGTATTAGACGCCGTTTCCAGCGCTTATCCCAGAGTCAGGGGCAGGTTGCTCACGTGTTACTCACCCGTTCGCCACTGATCCCACAGAGCAAGCTCCGTGTTCACCGTTCGACTTGCATGTGTTAAGCACGCCGCCAGCGTTCATCCTGAGCCAGGATCAAACTCTCCGTAAAAAAGAAATGCATACGACACCGGGAAAACGGTGACGCAGCGAGTTTGATGCTGACCAAAGAGACAAATCATTGCTGACTTTATCCGTTGCCAACCCCACAAGGAGGTTGGTCTTTGATCCAAAGGAATCTCATCCAGCCGAAGCTGAATCGAGGTTATTTGGCATTTGACAAGTGCACGCTGTTGAGTTCTCAAGGATCGGATGCTCCCACGACCCAGTCATCACAACCAGGCCCGAAGGGCAACTTCTCTATCTTAGCCACCCCGACTCGCTTGTCAAATCAGCGCGCCGTGCAGATCTTGGATCCGCTGCGCAGCTGTTGACAGCCGCAGATTGGGTGGATCTCCCATCCTAGACGCAGGCGTCTGTTCTCACAAGTGAGTGGAGTGGGAGGTGGTTCTCCGCTTGAGGGGGGTGAAGCTCTCGGCCTCTCCGCTTCCCTGTGGGGCGAACAAGTAATAAGTTACGTGGGTTCCGGGGTTCTGGCAAATCGAGGCACCACCCCCGGGCGTGTCGCACCCGATGCTATCCGGGGTTTTCCCAGTCCAGGCTGGATTATCGCCTTGGATCGGCGTCACGAGTACGATCGCAGCGTGATGCACCCCCCGATTCCCTCCCCCTCCGCTGCCCTGGTGGAGCGGGTGTTCTCCGAGCTCGGCTTGACGGACCAGAAGGTGGATCTCGACGTCGTGCCACCGCATCCCGTCCCCCTCCCCTCACGCCTGGCCACCGCGGATCTCGCGTGGGCGAGCGTGTGCGCAGTCGGCCTGGTGGCCGGCATCCGCGAACGTCCCGATCCGGATCGCATCTCAACCGCCTACAGGAGCGATCGTGTTCTCGCGGTCGATGGCATCGCGCCCGACGTCTGGTCGGCGCACTCGGGGTTCTGGCGCTCGGCCGACGGATGGGTGCGCACCCACGGCAACTATCCGCACCACGCCCAGCGGCTCCTCACCGGGCTCGGACTCGATCCGGGCGCGAGCGGTGACGACGTGCGCGAGGCCATCCTGGAGTGCACGACGACCGAGGCGGTCGGACTCATCACCGCAGAACGCGGCCTCGCCGTCCCCGTGCTCGGCGAGGACCCTCACCTCGATGCGCGGTGGCGCTCCGCTCCCCTGCTCGATGTCACACGGCCGGATGCCGTGGATAACCGCGGTCGTCTCCGCAGCACTCCGCTCGCGCAGGACCGCGGTGCACCACTCGCCGGCATTCGCATCCTCGACCTCACGCGCGTGATCGCAGGCCCCGTGTGCACCCGGACTCTCGCGCTGCTCGGCGCCGACGTGCTCCGAGTGGATCCGCCAGACCTGCCGGAGCCCGAATGGCAGCACCTCGACACCGGCCACGGCAAGAGAACGACGTTGCTCGAGGCGAGAAGCGAGCGCTTCCGCGAACTCCTCGCCGCCGCGGATGTCGTCGTGCTCGGATACCGGCCGTCATCGCTCGACCACCTCGGCCTGTCCGCATCCGCGCTGACCGAGCGGTATCCGGGGCTGGTGATCGCCCAGCTGAGCGCCTGGGGCATGGACGAGCCGGATCGAGCCGGCTTCGACAGCCTGGTGCAGGCCGCATCGGGGATCTCGCTGATCGAGTCGCCCGACGGCGATCGGCCAGGAGCACTCCCTGCCCAGGCACTCGACCACAGCGCCGGCTACCTGCTCGCGACCGCTGTCATCGCGCTGCTGGAGCGGCGTCGACGCGAAGGCGGCAGCTGGACGGTGCGCACGTCACTGCGTCGGGTGGCCGCTGAGCTGCTCGGGATGCCTCGCGCCGATGAGCCGGAACCTCCGCGCGAGGTCGACACCGGCGCTCACTCCACGACGTTCGACGTCGCCGGGCGGAAGGTCACCACGGCGAGTGCCGCACTTCCCGGGCTCGAGTTCGCGGCGCCGCATCGCTGGGGGTCGGATCAGCCGCGCTGGTGATTCCGGCGGAAGAGGGGCAGGGCCAGGCACAGCGCGAGGGTCAGCGCGCCCCACAGCGCGCAGGCCGGAGGCAGTATCCGATACGCGAGGTGCTGATACGTGAACTCCTCGGTGAAGGGACCGTACGCCAGGTATCCGATGACCGTGGCCGTCACCAGCACCACCGGAAGCGACAGCCACCACGAGATCCGGACTCCCGCAGGCAGTGTCCTGGCCACCTCGCCCCGCGGTTCGGTTCGACGCAGGCGGAGCGTCGCCCAGATCGCGATCACCACAAGGCCGATCACGCTCGACCCGTGCTGCAGCCACTTGTAGCCGGTCAGAGGGCCCCACATCTCGTCGAGCGCGGGGAAGGCATCGACGCCCCAGCGCCCCTCGTGCGTGAAGAGATCCCAGACGATGTGCGACAGCACCCCCAGGATCAGCGAGACGGCGAGCAGCACCGGGTACAGCCGGCGCGTCGACCCGGCACCCACAGCGAGTCGTGCCGCCTCCGCTCCCGATCGGGACCACTCGGCAGGAATCCGGGTCGCCAGCCAGAGCGGGGCGAATTCACCGACGGCCGGACGGAGCACGACCCGCCAGATGACGAACAGCACGAAAGCGACCAGGGCAGTCCACACCACGTTGTCGAACGTGTGCGTGAACGAGTAGTCGAGGCCGACACCGCGCAGGAACAGGGGAAGGTCGGGCGTCATCGCGCCGATCGCGATCGCGGCCGGCACCAGCGGAGTGCGGATGAAGGGCAGTGCGACCAGGGCGTGGCTCGGTGTGAACGGCATCCGATGTCTCCTGTCGGTTCGGCCGGTGTGAAGCGTGACGGCGGCCACCCGAGAACAGCCCAGGTGACCGCCGTCTCGCGATCAGAAGTCGATCGTCAGGCGAGGAAGACTCCCGCAAGGGTCTTCTTGCCGCGGCGGAGCACGGAGACGCCGCCGGGCAGGGTTCCCTGCACGGTGGCCGCCTCGTCATCGACGCGTTCGCCGTCGAGCGACACGCCGCCCTGACCGATCGCACGGCGAGCCTCGGACAGGCTCGAGACCAGCCCCGTCGCGACGAGCGCGTCGACGACCGACGAGCCCTCGTCGACCGTGACGTTCGGGAGCTCTTCCAACGCGGTGCGCAGCGTCGATGCGTCCAGCGCGGTCAGATCCCCCTGGCCGAACAGAGCATCGGATGCCGCGATCACGGCGGCCGTCGCATCGATCCCGTGGACCGTCGCGACGACCTCGAGCGCCAGGCGCTTCTGCGCGGCACGCCGGAACGGCTCGGACTCGACGAGCGCCTCGTACTCCTCGATCTCGGCGCGGGTCAGGAACGTGAAGACCTTCAACCGCTCGATGACGTCGGCATCCGCCGTGCTGAGCCAGAACTGGTACATCCGGTACGGGCTGCACATCTCCGGATCCAGCCAGATCGCATTGCCCTCGCTCTTGCCGAACTTGGTGCCGTCGCTGTTCGTGATCAGCGGCGTGCCGATCGCGTGCGCGGCGACGCCCTCGGACCGACGGATGAGATCGGTGCCGCTGGTGAGGTTGCCCCACTGGTCGGAGCCGCCCGTCTGCAGGACGCAGTCGTACTGGCGGTACAGCTCGAGGAAGTCCATGCCCTGCAGGATCTGGTAGCTGAACTCGGTGTAGCTGATGCCCTCATCCGAATTCAGTCGCGCGGCGACTGCATCCTTCTTGAGCATCGTGCCCACACGGTAGTGCTTGCCGATCTCGCGCAGGAAGTCGATCGCCGACAGCGGCGCCGTCCAGTCGAGGTTGTTCACGATGCGGGCGGCGTTGTCGCCCTCGAAGCTCAGGTAGCGCTCGACCTGCGTCCGCAGGCGTCCGACCCACTCCTCGACGGTCTCACGCGTGTTGAGCGTACGCTCGGCAGTGGGCCGCGGGTCTCCGATGAGGCCGGTCGAGCCGCCGACCAGGCCCAGCGGCCTGTGCCCGGCGAGCTGGATGCGACGCAGCGTCAGCAGCTGCACCAGGTTGCCGAGGTGCAGGCTGGCAGCAGTCGGGTCGAAACCGCAGTAATACGTGATCGGGTCCCCGGCGAGAAGGGCGCGCAGCGCCTCCTGGTCAGTGGACACATGGACGAGGCCGCGCCACAGCAGTTCGTCCCACACGTTCTCGAACGTGGGGTCGATCGCCGGCGGGGCGGTCGTCAGATCGGTATTCGACACGCGCTCCAGGCTATCAGCGGTCAGTGCCTGCCATTCGCCTCCGCACGGGCGGATCGCCGCTGTCAGCTGTGGGCTGCCCACCACACCAGGAACGCCGCGCCGAGACCGATCACCCAGCTCACGAGACTGCCCACCAGGAAGTACTCGGCCCGCGCCCCGGTCTCACCGTCGCGCGAGATCTCGGGGAATCGCACGATGCCCTTGGCCGCGAGCATCGCCGCGAGGATCGGGTAGGCGGCGGCCAGAGTGAGGATCATCACCAGGATGCGCTCGAGCGGCCCGATCAGCCGGCCGCCTTTGAATCCCGCACGAGGATCGGACGCCGGGATACGGGCGGTCGCCCCCTCGACAGCCGCGTCCTCGGCAGTCGCGCCCTCGACAGCCGCGTCCTCGACCGCGGCGTCATGCCCCTGTTCGGCGGCGACGCCGTCGGAGGCGGCAGGGATCGAGACCTCGGTGTCGGACGCGACGAGCCGCAGCTCGGCGGGACGCCAGGTGTGCTCGCCGTCGAGCGCGGCGCGCACCACGAGGTTCGAGGACTCGAGCAGGAAGACAGCCGCGCCCAGGGTGAGTATCGCGAGATCGAACGGGACGTCGCCGACGGGTGAACGCAACGTCCACACCGAACCGATCAGACCGGCATCCGCTCGAGCACCGAGCCACACCACGGCACCGATGCACAGCACGCCGAGCAGCACGGCGGGCCAGAACCCGAGCGGTGCCGGTCGCTCCGACGGCATGCACCAGACCCACAACGCACCGACGACCAGACCTGCGAGCATCGGCAGCAGCGCATCGCTCACGCTGCCGAGGAGCAGCAGGATGACGGCCACCACGAGGTAGCCGATCCACCGACGCGGTGCGAACTGCCGCACGAGATCGGCGGCACCCACCGCCAGCAGCAGGAATCCGGCGACGATCATGCGTTCGATCCTCTCAAGGCGGCCACTCCCTCGATCAGTGCGGCGCTCCCCGCGCTCCTCAGCGACTTCGAGACGCTCGGCTGCGAGATGCCCTCCTCGGCCGCCAGCTCATGCTGAGATCTGCCGATCAGGCGCCCGTAGGTGAGACGGCGCTCGCGCTCGTTCATCGCGCCGACGAGCTCGTCACGGACGAGGAGGTAGGCGTTCGATGCGGCGATCACGCTGTCCATGACCTCATCCTGCCCGGGAGCACCGACAATCCATGTGCGCGTGCGCGGCACGGCGCGGCCCTCCCTCGCATGCACGGTCTCGATCGCGGCTCGCGCGGCGTACCAGCCGGGGCCGTCGGCGAGTTCGCCGTGCACGGAGTCGACCGCGCGCACGTCGCCGACACCGATCCCGAAGCGGAAGGCGATGCCGTCGGGAAGAGCGAGCTGGATCATCAGGAGCGACACCATCGCGTCTTCGAGCGCAAGGTAGACACCCTGCTGCTCGTCGCCTACCGTGGGCGTCAGCGGCTGCTGCGCGAGGGGCAGATCACCCTCCACCCGCCTGATGGTGTCGTCGAGGATGCGCTGCGCCGCCGACCGATCGTCGAGCTGACGAGAGCCCACGATATCGGCGAGTACGGCGATGACCATGTGATAACCGTATCACGAATAACTTCCATTTATGCCCTATTTGGCTATAGTCTCGGAACATGCCTGAATCACACATCATCCCCTGGGCCGACGGCTCCTGGACACACGCACCTGCCGCTCTCGCCACAGAGGGCGAGAGCCTCGCCGTGACCGCCGTGGAGGGCAGCGACGCCTGGCGTCACACCGCCTACGGCTTCGTGCACGACACCGAGCATGCGCTTCTCGCTCCCCTGGCGGTGGGAGACGCGATGGACGTCACCTTCCGCGCACCGTGGGACGGCCAGTTCGACCAGGCAGGTGTCTTCGTGCGCATCGACGACGAGCACTGGATCAAGGCGGGCGTCGAGTATGCCGACGAGCATCTCGGCCTCGGAGCCGTCGTCACCGACATCCGCTCCGACTGGTCGGTCGGGTACGTCGACGACTGGCACGGCAGCGAGATCACCGTCCGCGTGAGCCGCTGGGCGGATGCCGTGATCGTGCGCGCACGTGCGGACGACGGCGAATGGCGCCTCGTCAGGGTCGCTCCGTTCGACGGCGATGCCGCCGCATCCGCCGGTCCTTTCCTCGCCGGGCCCACGCGTTCCGGTCTCGTCGTGCGTTTCACCCGCTGGACTCGTTCGGCCGCCGACGCCGCGCTGCACTGAGCCGCGTCGACAGACCATCAGCGGAGAACCGAAAGGCCCGCGGAGACTCTCGTCGAGAGTGTCCGCGGGCCGTTCTGCGTGGTGCGAGTCGTCGCGCCGCCGAGACGCCGGCTAGAGGCCGAGCGCGTGCGCGGCCGCCTGAGCCCGGGCCACGAGCTCGGCGCGCTGCTCGGCCACCCGCACGGGCGCGGTCCCTCCGGCTCCGGTGCGCGATGCCACCGACCCCTCGATCGTGAGAACCTCACGGACATCCGGCACCAGGTGCGGCGATACCGACAGCAGCAGCTCGTCGGAGGCGTCCTCGAGGCCGATCCCCTGCTCCTCGCAGGCGCGGACGAGGGCGCCGGAGATCTCGTGCGCATCGCGGAACGGGACACGCCGCTTGACGAGCCACTCGGCGACATCTGTCGCCAGCGAGAAGCCCTGAGGTGCGAGCGCCGCCATCCGCTCGGTGTCGAAGCGCAGCGTCGCGATCATTCCGGCGAACGCGGGGAGCACGACCTCGAGCGTCTGCACCGAGTCGAAGACCGGCTCCTTGTCCTCCTGCAGGTCGCGGTTGTAGGCGAGCGGGAGGCCCTTGAGCGTGGCCATGAGACCCGACAGGTTTCCGATCAGACGCCCGGACTTTCCGCGAGCCAGCTCGGCGATGTCGGGGTTCTTCTTCTGCGGCATGATGCTCGACCCGGTCGAGTAGCTGTCGTGCAGCGTCACGAATCCGAACTCCCGCGTGTTCCAGAGGATGATCTCCTCGCTCAGACGCGAGATGTCGACGCCGGTCATCGCGGTGATGAAGGCGAACTCGGCCACCACGTCGCGTGCGGCCGTGCCGTCGAGCGAGTTCTCGGCCGGACGATCGAGGCCCAGCTCGGTCGCGACGAGAGCCGGGTCGAGGCCGAGCGTCGACCCCGCGAGGGCTCCCCCGCCGTAGGGCGAGACGCCGGCACGACGACGCCAGTCGACGAGGCGCTCGAGCTCCCGCACGAGCGGCCATGCGTGCGCCTGCAGGTGATGGGCGAGCAGCACCGGCTGCGCGTGCTGCAGGTGCGTGCGTCCGGGGAGGATCGCGTCGGGGTGCGCCTCCGCCTGCGCGACGAGCGCGTCGATGACGCGGAGCAGGTCGCGGGCGATCACGCGGGCATGATCGATCAGATACATCCGCACGAGCGTGGCGATCTGGTCGTTGCGGCTGCGGCCTGCGCGCAGGCGCCCGCCCAGCTCCGGCCCGAGCTCGGCGATCAGCGCCTGCTCGAGAGCACCGTGCACGTCCTCATCGGAGGGGACGGGCTGCAGGGTGCCGTCCGCGACCTTGCGCGCGACGGCATCCAGTCCCTCGTGCATCCGCGCCGCCTCATCGGACTCGAGGTATCCGGCCGCCGCGAGCGCGGTCGCGTGGGCGTGGGAGCCGGCGATGTCGTACGGTGCGAGCACCCAGTCGAAGTGCGTCGAGCGGCTGAGCTCGACCAGCTCGGGTGAGGGTCCGCTCGCGAAACGAGCTCCCCACAGCGCGCCCTCGTTGGTGCCTTCGTTCTTCGAGTCGACCATCACGCGTCCTTCTTGCCGAGCAGCCAGACGAGCAGCGCTTTCTGGGCGTGCAGACGGTTCTCGGCCTCGTCCCAGACGACGCTCTGCGGGCCGTCGATCACCTCGGAGTCGACCTCGTAGCCACGGTCGGCGGGGAGGCAGTGGATGAAGATCGCCTCGGGATCGGCGATCTGCATCGTCTCGGGTGTCACCTTGTAGCCCCCGAGATCGCGGATGCGCGCGAGCTTCTCCTCCTCCTTGCCCATCGACACCCAGGTGTCGGTGACCACGACGTCCGCACCGGCCGCCGCCTCGACGGCGTCGGTGTAGAGGGTGATGGACCCGCCGGTCTCGGCGGCACGGCGGTCGGCCGCCTCGACGACGTCGGCGCGAGGCGCGTAGTCGGCGGGCGACGCGATCCGCACGTGCATGCCGGCGGTGACGCCTGCCAGCGCGTAGGAGTGCGCCATGTTGCTCTGCCCGTCCCCGAAGAAGGTCAGCGTGAGGCCCTTCAGGTCTCCCTTGTGCTCGCGGATCGTGAGGAGGTCGGCGAGCAGCTGGCACGGGTGGAAGTCGTCGGACAGCGCGTTGACGACGGGGACCGTGGTTCCCTCCGCCATCTCCTCGAGCCCCGCCTGCGCGTAGGTGCGCCACACGATGGCCGCGACCTGTCGTTCGAGAACGCGAGCCGTGTCGGACGGAGTCTCCTTGCCGCCGAGCTGGCTGCTGGCCGTGGAGATGATCAACGGCGAGCCGCCGAGGTCGGCGATGCCCACCGCGAACGAGACGCGGGTGCGGGTCGAGGACTTGTCGAAGATCACCGCGACCGTCTGGGGACCGGCGAGCGCCTTGTTCGCCCAGCGGTCCTTCTTCAGCTCGATGGCGAGATCGAGGATCTCCGCCTGCTCGGCGGGGGTCAGATCGTCGTCACGCAGAAGGTGGCGGGTCATGCGAGGGCCTTTCCGGATTCGGTGAGGGATGCCTGGACATCGGCGAGCGATGCGGCGAAGAGTTCGCGGAACTCGGCGAGTTCGGCGTCGCCGATGGTGAGCGCTGGCGCGATGCGCACGGTCTCGGGGTTCGCGGCGTTCACGATGAGCCCGCGCTCCTGGGCGGCGGCGACCACGTCGTTCGCGACGGGAGCGCTGAGTGCCACGCCGATGAGGAGCCCCCGGCCGCGGATCCCGGTGACGAGGGGCGAGTCGAGCCCGGTGATGATCTCACGGAGCTCCTCGCCCCGACGCGCGGCGTTGTCGACGAGGCCCGCGCTCTCGATCTCGGTGAGCACCGCGTCGGCCACAGCGGTCGCCAGCGGGTTGCCGCCGAACGTCGAGCCGTGCGAACCGGGGGTGAAGAGCGAGCTCGCCGCGCCGTAAGTGACGAGTGCGCCGATCGGAAAGCCGCCGCCGATGCCCTTCGCGAGCGTGATGGCGTCGGGGGTGATGCCCTCGTGGCTGAATCCGAACCAGGCTCCGGTGCGTCCCGCGCCCGTCTGGATCTCGTCGACGATGAGCAGTGCCCCGTGCTTCAGAGTCAGCGACCGCGCCGCCTGCAGGTAGCCCTCCGGCAGTTCGACGACACCGGCTTCGCCCTGGATGGGCTCCACGATCACGGCCGCGACCCGATCGTCGATCGCTGCCTCGAGGGCCTCGATCGTCGCCGGGATGTGCTCGACGCCGCCGGGCATCGGCTCGAAGGGCGCGCGCATCGCAGCCTTGGCAGTGAGCGCGAGCGAGCCCATGGTGCGCCCGTGGAACCCGTTCTCGAGGGCGATGATGCGCGGCTTCTCCGTGCCGCCGTGCAGACGGGCGAGCTTGAACGCCGCCTCGTTGGCCTCGGCTCCGGAGTTCGAGAAGAACACGCGGCCGTCGATGCCGGCACCGGCGAGGCGCTTCAGCCGTGCGGCGAGCGCGAGCTGCGACGGAGTGGCGAAGTAGTTCGACACGTGTGCGAGAGTCGCCGCCTGCCGTGAGACGGCCTCGACGAACACCGGATGCGCGTGCCCGAGCGACGTCACCGCGATGCCGGCGAGGAAGTCGAGGTGGCGCTTGCCCTCGGAGTCCCAGAGGTATGAGCCCTCGCCACGAGTGAGCATCGCCAGGCGGGGCCCGGCGTTGAGGACCAGATCGCTCGCTGCGTCATCCTGCCAATTGCTCATGCGTTCGTCCCTGCGCTTCCCATGACCACTTCTGTTCCGATTCCCTTGCTGGTGAAGAGTTCGACGAGCACCGAGTGCGGCACGCGTCCGTCGATGATGGCGGCGGCGTCGACGCCGCCTTGGATCGCATCCAGGCAGGCCTTCATCTTCGGGATCATGCCGGATTCGAGTGTCGGGAGCATCTCGATGAGCGCCTCCGAGGTGAGGTGCGAGACGAGCGAGTCGCGGTTGGGCCAGTCGGCGTAGAGCCCGGGGACATCCGTGAGGATGACGAGCTTGCGTGCGTTCAGCGCCACGGCGAGGGCTGCAGCCGCGGCATCCGCGTTCACGTTGAGGGACTGACCGGGGTGGTCGAGATCGGGCGCGATGCTGGAGACCACCGGCACTCGGCCGGCAGCCAGGTGGTCGAGCACGGGCGTCGGGTCGACCTCGACGACGTCTCCGACGCGACCGAGATCGATCTCCTCGCCGTCGATCACCACGCCTCGACGACGACCTCCGAAGAGCCCCGCGTCCTCCCCGCTGAGACCGGTCGCGATCGGACCGTGCGAGTTGATCTTCGAGACGAGCTGCGGGTTCACCTGACCGGTGAGAACCATGCGCACGACGCTGATGGCCTCGGTGTTCGTGACGCGGTAACCGCCCTTGAACTCGCTCGGGATCTCGAGCCGCTGCAGCATGTCGGAGATCTGCGGCCCACCGCCGTGCACGACCACCGGCTGCACGCCGACGTAGCGCAGGTAGGCGATGTCCTGCGCGAACGCCTCCTGCAGCTCGTCCGAGACCATGGCGTTGCCGCCGTACTTGACCACGACGATCTGGTCGCGGAACTTCTTCAGCCACGGAAGCGACTCGATGAGCGTCGCGGCCTTGACCGCGGCGACGTCTGGCGTGGTGTCCTGGATGTCGGTCATGAGGCGTAGGCGCTGTTCTCGTGCACGTAATCGTGGGTGAGGTCGTTCGTGAGGATCGTGGCCGTGGCGTCGCCGACCTTGAGGTCGATCACCAGGTGCGTAGCACGGGGCGTCAGGTCGACCTCCTCGCGGGGGCGATCGGGGCCGCCTTCGCTGCACACGCGCACGCCGTTCATCCAGACATCCACGTCGTACGGGTCGAACTGGGCGTTCGTGGTGCCGATCGCGGCGAGCACTCTGCCCCAGTTGGGGTCGTTTCCGAAGATCGCCGCCTTGAACAGATTGTTGCGGGCGACCGAGCGGCCGACCTCCACCGCTTCGCCCTCGGAGACCGCGTGCTGCACCTCGATGGTGATGTCGTGGCTCGCGCCCTCGGCATCCCCCTGCAGCTTGACCGCGAGCTGCTGGCACAGCTCCCGCAGTGCGGCCGAGAAATCCTCGAGGTCGGGAGTGACGCCGGACGCGCCGTTCGCGAGCAGGGTGACCTGGTCGTTCGTCGACATGCATCCGTCGGAGTCGAGCCGGTCGAACGTGGTTCCGGTCGCGGCACGCAGCGCGGCATCCGCCTCGAGCGGCTCGAGCACGGCATCCGTGGTGATGACGACCAGCATGGTCGCAAGGCCGGGGGCGAGCATGCCCGCGCCCTTGGCCATTCCGCCGATGCTCCAGCCGTCGCGGCTGACGACGGCGGTCTTCGACACGCTGTCGGTGGTCATGATGGCCTCGGCCGCGACCTCGCCGCCGTCGGCCGACAGCTCGGCGATCGCCTGCTCGGTGCCCGTGAGCACCTTGGCACGGAAGACCTCGTCGCCGACGCCGATGAGACCGGTCGAGCACACGAGCACGTCGCCGGCGCTAATGCCGAGGAGCTCTGCGGCCCGCTCGGCGGTCTGGTGCGTGGTCTGGAAGCCGAAGCTGCCGGTGAAGCAGTTCGCTCCCCCCGAGTTCAGCACGACCGCCTCGACCACGCGATCGGCGACGGCCTGCTGCGACCAGATGATCGGGTTGGCCTTGGCACGGTTGCTCGTGAAGACCGCGGCGCCGACTTTGCGCGGGCCACGGTTGACGACCACGGCGACATCGGGCTTGCCGGTCGTCTTGAGGCCGGCGGCGACTCCGGCCGCCTCGAATCCTGCGGGGGCGGTGACGCTCACGGCGCGACTCCGTTCACTGAGAGAGCGCGGGACTCGGGCAGCCCCAGCGCGAGGTTCATGGACTGGATGGCAGCGCCTGCGGTGCCCTTGACGAGGTTGTCGACGGCGGTCACCACGGTCACTCTGTTCGCCGCGCGATCGATGGCGAGACCGATCAGGGCGGTGTTCGCACCGACGACGTCGGCCGTGCGCGGGAACTGACCGGTCGGCAGGAGCTGCACGAAGGTCTCGTCACCGTAAGCCTCTTCCCACGCGGCCCGGATCTCGGCATCGCTGACGCCATCGATGATCGGTGCGGTCGACGTGGCGAGGATCCCCCTCGACATCGGCACGAGCACGGGCGTGAACGAGATGCGGATGCCGTCGGGCGCCGCTCCGGACGCCGCGGCGAGCGCCTGGCGGATCTCGGGGATGTGCCGATGGGTGCCGCCGACCGCATAGGGGTTGGCGCTGCCGAGGATCTCGCTCGCGAGCAGGTTGGTCTTGAGGCTCTTGCCTGCGCCCGAGGGGCCGACGGCGAGCACCGAGACGATGTCCCCCGCGTCGATCACTCCCGCGGCGACCCCCGGAGCGAGGCTCAGACTCACGGTCGAGGCGTTGCACCCGGGCGCGGCGATCCGCGTGGCGCCACGCAGCATCTCCCTCTGCTTGACGCCGCCGACCAGCAGCTCGGGCACGCCGTACGCCCAGGGCTCGTGGAAGTCGCCCCCGTAGAACGAGTCCCATGAGTCCTGCGAGGTGAGTCGGTGGTCGGCTCCCGCATCGATCACGAGCGGGGTGTCGCCGAGCGCGTCCGTGTACTGGCCGGACTGACCGTGCGGGAGAGCGAGGAAGACGATGTCGTGCCCTGAGAGGATCTCGGGGGTCGTGTCCTGCAGCGTGAGATGGGCGAGAGAGCGCAGATGCGGCTGATGCTGCACCAGCGGTTGGCCTGCATTCGAGTGCGCCGTGACGGTGCGGATCTCGATGTCGGGATGCGACGCGAGGAGGCGCAGGATCTCGCCGCCCGCGTAGCCGGATGCGCCGGAGACGGCGACGGAGTACGTCATGCTTCTACCTTAACGGTCGGGCCCCGTGTCGAACTCGGGGTGCAGTGTCGGGAACCGGGGCGGCGACACCGGCACTCGACCGCCGTGCGTGTGCAGGCAGAAGCGCAGGGTCGCCTAGAGTCGGCGGCCGCTGCGGCGTCGGCGCACGGCGATGACGCTCGGAGCGAGCGTCAGAGTTGCGGTGGCGGCCGAAGGCATGCCGCGACGATAGCGCGCTCGTCGCGGCATGCGCAAATCCGATCCGTCACGCAGAGGCGGCAGAGGCGAACGGTGCGGCGAAGAAGGCGAGCTCGTGAGCGCTCGACACCTCGAAGGCTCTGAGCATCCGAGCCCGGGCGGCCGGGGCGGCGGTCGCCGCAGCGGCCGAGACCAGGGCGATCGCCTGGTCCGTGGCGTCCTCGAACGCCGGGTCCGCGTAGGTTGCGAGCCAGGAGGCGTACGGATGCCGGGGATCCCGCGCATATTCGCCGAACTCCCCCGCGTGCAGACGCTGGCCGAGGTCGGTGTAGAGCCAGAAGCACGGCAGAACCGCGGCGATGAGTTCGGCGTAGTCGCCTCCGAACGCCACGGAGCGCAGGTGGTCGAGGTAGGCCACGGTCGCAGGAGCGGGAGCGACCGAGAACATCGCCGCATCCACTCCCTCATCCGGAGTCAGCCACGACGCATGGAGCTCGAGCTCGCCGATGATCGCTCCCTCGGCGGAGCGCGCCCAGAATGCCTGCTCGTGCGGAGTGGGTGCGAGGCGTGAGGCTTCGGCGAGCACGCGGGCGTACTCGCGGAGGTACAGCGCGTCCTGCGCGAGGTAGAACAGGAACGGCTCCCGAGCGAGAGTGCCGCCGGCCAGTCCGCGGATGAAGGGGAGTTCGTCGATCCCCGCCCTCACATCGGCCGTGCGCGCCCACCACGCGGCCCGGATCTGTTCCGGCGTCGGTCTCGTCTCGAGCCCGCCGCGCTCCCACAGCCCCGCGAAATGGCTGACCGGTCCGTGACCGCGTCCGACATGCAGCGGCTCGCTCTCGCGCAGTGACTCGCGCAGCCACGCCCGGGTCGAGGCGACGGCGTCGACGGCCGTCTCGCCACGAGCCAGACGGGTGGCCAGCGCGGAGGAGAGCGAGCACCCCGTGCCGTGTGTGTTCGCGGTGCGGATCCGAGTGCCCTGGTACTCCCGTCTCACTCCCTCGGCGGCGTCCACGAGCGCATCGGGGACGTCGTCCCCGGCGAGATGCCCGCCCTTGACGAGCACCGCCGCCCCGATCGCCGTCGACAGATCCTCCGCTGCGGCGAGCGCTTCATCCCACCCCGCGATCGTCCGCCCGGCCAGCACGGCGAGCTCGCCGAGGTTGGGGGTCACGACATGTGCACGCCGGAGGAGCTCTCGAACTGCCGCCTCGGCATCTTCATCGAGCAGCCTGTCGCCGCTGGTGGCGACCATCACCGGGTCGACGACGACGATCGGCGGCCGAACGGCATCGAGCCAGTCGGCGACCGTGCGGGTGACGTCGGCGTTCGCGAGCATCCCGATCTTGACCGCGTCGATGACGATGTCGTCGGAGATCGCATCGAGCTGCTCGCGCAGGAAGGCCGCAGGCGGCACATGCACGCCGCGCACGCCGATGGTGTTCTGAGCGGTCAGCGCGGTGAGCGCCGCCATGCCATATCCTCCGTTCGCGGCGATCGACTTGAGGTCGGCCTGGATCCCCGCTCCACCGGAAGGGTCACTCCCGGCGATGCTGAGCACCCTCGGCGTGCCCGCCGCGCGCCAACGACGCACGAATGCCCCCGCGGTCTCGGCCGGATCCGCAGCCGCGCACAGCGCCGAGACCACGGCGAGGCCGGCCGCGCCCGCAGCCCGCAGCCGTTCGGTGTCGTCGATCGCCACGCCCCCGATCGCCACGCACGGTATCTCGGCCGCCTCGACGAGGGTGCGGAACCCCTCGATGCCGAGGGCGGGCGGATGGTCGGGCTTGGTGGTGGTGGGGCGGATGACGCCGACGCCCAGATAGTCGACCGTGCCGGGCGGCAGCGCGCGCACAGCCTCGAAGTGCTCCAGGCTGTTCGCCGTGAGGCCGATGAGCGCCTCGACGCCCAGAGCTTCTCGTGCGCGCAGCACCGGCGCGTCGCCCTGCCCGAGATGCACGCCGTCGACGCGCGCGCCCTGCTCCCGCGCGGCGAGGGCAGCATCCAGGCGGTCATTCACGACCAGCAGTGCACGACCGTCGATCACGCGCGAGAGCTCGACGAGCTGCGTCGCGATCTCGGCATCCGTCGCCGTCTTGTCCCGCAGCTGCACGACGCGGACACCCCCGTCGACGGCGCGGCGGACGGTCTCGACGAGACCGCGTTCCCCGCAGAGATCCGGGTCCGTCACCAGATACAGCGAGAGGTCCGCGATCACAGCGCATGCTCCTCGACGCGTGCCGCACCGCCGATGTCGTGCGGCTCCACGGATGCGAGCGCGTCGAGGAGCTCGACCGCGAAGCTGCCAGGTCCCGAGGCCCGTGCGGCGGCGCGTTCCGCAGCGATCGTGTACACCAGGCTCGCCGACGCGACGGCGGTCAGCGGATCGATCCCCGCGGTGCGGGCGGCCCCCAGGAAGGCGGCCATCACGGCGCCCAGTGCGCACCCGCCACCGGTGACCCTGGTGAGCAGCTCGTCGCCGTTCGCGATCCGCACGACGCGCCGCCCGTCGGTGATCAGGTCGACCGGCCCCGAGACGGCGACGACCGAGCCGTGACGGGCCGCGAGTGCGAGGGCGGCGTCGGAGGCGGCATCCGTGGTGTCGGTGGCATCGACCCCACGCCCTCCGGCGCTGAGTCCTGCGAGTGCGAGGATCTCGGACGCGTTCCCGCGGATCGCCGTGGGGCGCCGGGCGACGAGGTCGTGCGCGAGCGCGGTGCGCACGGGCAGCGAACCGATCGCGACCGGATCGAGCACCCAGGGAGTGCCGGAGGCTGCGGCACCGGCGACGGCTTCGAGGATCGCGGCCCGCTGCTCGGGGGTCGGAGTTCCGAGGTTGATCAGCACTCCGGACGCGACGCCCGCGAAGAGGCCCGCCTCGTCGACGATGTCGACCATCGCGGGTGCTGCCCCGAGAGCCAGCAGCACGTTGGCCGTGAAGCCCGTGACGACGGAATTGGTGATGCAGTGGGTCAGCGGTGGTGACTCACGGAGCGCGGACAGCAGCTCGGCGGCCGAGGCCACCAGGGTCGATTCGGATTCTGGACGCAGACGATCGCTCAATGCGACATCCCTTCGCTAGTACGAACTAGATCAGGTTCGACGGGTCTGTTCTCAGCCGCGGATGCGGCACCCCGTGTCACTGCTCGAAGTCTAGCGACGACCGGACATCACCCTCGCCGCTGCAGCAGGTCCATCTCGTCCACGCGGGTGAGCCCCGCGCGCCTGTCACGGTCGACCCCTCGCTCCTGCTCGTCGGCGACGACGGCCGCGACGGTCTCGTCGAGCGGGCGCAGGTTGCCGCCCGCGGCGCGATACCGGGCGTTGGTGCGGGTCATGAAGCCGGTCATCCCGGCGGGCAGCCAGAGGGGCAGCGAGCGCTCCCCCGCCCAGTACCCGACGCCGTTCTCGATCAGCCACTCGTCATCGGCCGTCACCGTGTCACCCCCGTGTGCGGCACTCCGTCGCACGGTCGCGAGCACCTCGGCGAGCGGATGCAGGTCGCCGATCGCGTTGACCACGCCCGTGGCATGCGTCGTGGCGACGAACTCCGACAGATCGTCGACGTCGATCACCTGCGCGCTGCGCCCCTCGGCATTCGGCAGCAGAACGGGCCCGTCGACCGCGCGCAGGAAGGCCGCAGCCCAGTATCCGAAGCGATCGCTCGGGTCGCCCTCGCCGACGATCAGCCCGGGGCGTGCGATCAGCGCTCGCTCACCGAGGGCACGCACGGCGTTCTCGGCCGCGACCTTCTGCGCGCCGTACTCGTACTCGTCACCCGGCTTCGCCGGTGCATGAACGGGAGCCGTCTCGTCGGCTCCCACCGTCGCGTCGTCGGAGTACACCGACATCGACGAGACATACGTCCAGCGGGCGGCCCGTTCCCCGAGCGCGGTCACCGCCGCCTCGACGTGGGCCGCATCCGATGAGACATCGATCACGTGGTCCCAGTCGCGACCCGTCACGGCGTCGTAGGCCGCAGGGTCCTCCCGGTCGGCCAGCACGAGGCTCGCCCCCTCGGGAGACGGGCGTCCTCCCCGTGCGAGGCACATCACGGTAGCCCCGTTCACCAGCATCCGCCGGGCGATCCGGCCCGACAGCCAACCCGTTCCGCCGAGGATCAGTACGTCTGTCATGCACCCATGCCATCAGCATCCGTGCACGAGCGGAAGGGTCTTCCGCTCAGGGCGGATGCCGTGCTCACGACCTGTGCAGGTCACCCAGCCCGGCAAGCACCGGCACCGTCCACGAGGAGTCAGGGCGCCACTGCCGCCACTCCGGATCGAACGGCCACTCGCCCGCATGGAACGACTCGATCGCGGCGTCCGCGTGTCGCTCGATCTGCGCGGCCTGCTCGCGCGTGAGGCGCCCCTGAGCGATGGCCGCGACCAGCTCGTCCTCATCCTTGAGGTGCACGCGGCCGTCCGGTTCGATCTCGACGTCGAGGATGTGATCCGACGAGTAGGTGTCGCGGTCGGTGCGCAGGTGAGCGTTCTCGAGGTTCACGTACCATCCGGCGAACTGCCAGTCCGACCCGCTCACCTCGCTCCAGAACAACCACACCGACCACGCGGCGCCCGTCGGGGCGATGCGGAGGATGCCGTTGCCCCACCACTCCTCGACGATCCGCGTGCGGGGCTCGAGCCAGCGACGCTCCAGCGGGACCGCGCGTATCCGCTCGCCCTCGGGCGTCCCCTGCCCCTCCTGGAGGGTTCCCGGCGCGAGCCAGGCCACGAGACCGCGCTCGTCGTCGCGCACGACGCGCATGGGCGTGATGGTCGACGGGTCACCCGGCTGCCAACCCGGCTTGCGGTAGTGCCAGTCGATCTGATCGCCCGGCTGCAGGAAGGGCCCGTCTCCCATCGCTCTGACGCCGTCCGGCACCGCCGCGGGGGTGCTGTGGGGAAGGATGCTCATCACGACACGCTACCTCGGGCACCCGCGGGATTCGGGTCGGCTCGGCGAGGCGATCGCATCCAGATTCGACGCCACGACCACCGCCTCGCGAACCGCCCCGTATCGGGGTGCGGCTCGCGAAGCGATGGATCAGTCGCGCAGCGTCGCGCCGAAGCGCTCGGAGGCGACGGCGACGCCGGCGAGCTTCGCCTCGGTGGCCTCGGCCGCCGTGAGCGTGCGGTCGTCGGCGCGGAACCGCAGCGCGAACGTGAGGCTCTTCTCCCCCTCGGAGAGGCCTTCTCCTCGGTAGTCGTCGACGAGACGGATCGCCTCGAGCAGCGCACCGGCGCCTTCCGTCAGCGCGGCGCGGACCGCGCCGGCCGGCACGTCGGCGCCGAGCACGAGCGAGACGTCCTGCGTGGCGGCGGGGAACGTCGACAGGGAAGCGGCGACGGCGCGAGGCTCAGCCAGCGCCAGGATGCCGTCGAGGTCGAGCTCGAGAACCGTGGCGCGGCCGGGAAGGTCGGCGCCGGCGGCGACGTCGGGGTGGAGCTCGCCGACATAGCCGACCTCGACACCGCCCACCGACAGGACGCCGGTGCGCCCGGGGTGCAGCGCCGTACGCTCGCCCTGGGCCACCTCGATGTCCACGCCGGCAGCTGCGGCGATGACGCGAGCCGCGTCCAGCGCTTCCGACAGACCGGCCGCTTCAGCCGCACGGCCGGGCTGGCGTGCCACGACATTGCCCGTGAACAGCGCCGCGACGTGGCGGTGCTGCGGCGGGATCGACGCGTTCAGCGCGGCGAGCGTCTCGTCCGACGGACGCACGCCGAGCGGCGGAACCTCATCGGTGCCGTACTCGACACCAGGCTCGGGCAGGAAGACGACGCCGGTCTCGAACAGGGCGAGATCTGTGAGACCGCGGGAGATGTTGCGATGCGCGGTCTGCAGGAGCCCCGGGATGAGCGAGCGACGCAGGAACGGTGCGGATCCGTCGAGCGGGTTCGCGATGCGGATGCTCGGCACGTGCTCGCCCGACGCGGAACCGTGCAGGTCGTTCTCCGACTCGGTGGTGAACGGGAAAGACGGCGTCTCGACGAGTCCGGCGGCGGCCAGCGCGTCGGCGACGCGGCGACGACCCTGCTGGTGCGGCGTCAGGCCGCGACCCGATGGCGGCGTGGGCAGCACCGAGGGGATTCGGTCGAGCCCGTGGATGCGGGCCACCTCCTCGGCGAGCGACCACTTGTCGGTGAGGTCGGGGCGCCAGGTCGGCGGAATGACGATCCACCCGGCATCCGCCTCGGTGACCTCCGCGCCGATCGTCGTCAGCGCACCCTCGATCTCGGCGTCGGTGTAGTCGACGCCGATCAGGCCCTGGACGAATCCGCGCGGAAGCTCGATGTCGCCGACGAAGATCTCGGCGAACAGTGCGCCGCCCTCGTCGGTGAGCGTGCCGCCGGCGAGCTCGACCATCAGGTCGGCGGCGCGCCGTGCGGCGACGAACGGGACGAGCGGGTCCACTCCGCGCTCGAAGCGCTTGGAGGCCTCACTCGGCAGCTTGTGACGACGCGCGGTGCGCGCGATCGTGATCGGGTCGAACGTCGCGGCCTCGATGAGCACGTTGTGCGTGGTGTCGCTCATCTCGGTGGTGCCGCCGCCCATGACACCGGCGAGCCCGATCGGACCGGACTCATCCGTGATGAGCAGGTCTTCGGTGTGGAGCGTGCGCTCCTGACCGTCGAGCGTCGTCATCTTCTCGCCGACGGCCGCACGGCGCACCGTGATTCCCCCCGCGAGCTTGTCGAGGTCGTAACCGTGCAAGGGCTGGCCGAGCTCGAGCATCACGTAGTTGGTGATGTCGATCAGGATGCCGAGCGAGCGCATGCCTGCGAGCGACAGGCGAGCGATCATCCACGGCGGGGTGGGGCGCGACGGGTCGACGTCGCGGACGACACGGGTGACGAACTCGCTCGCTCCGACGCGGCCGCGCACGGGGGTGGCGTCGTCGACGATCGCCGTATGACCGGTTCCGGGCTGGAGTTCGGCGAAGTCGCGTTCGGCCGGGTCGCGGAACGTCGCTCCGGTGGCGTGCGAGTACTCGCGTGCGACACCTCGGAGCGAGAACGCGTAGCCGCGGTCGGGCGTCACGTTGATCTCGACCGCGACATCGTCGAGACCGAGCAGGCTGATCGCGTCGGTGCCGACGGGAGCGTCGATTCCGAGGTCGGCGAGAACGAGGATGCCGTTGTGCTCGTCACCGAGACCCAGCTCACGCGCTGAGGCGATCATGCCGTCGGACACATGACCGTAGGTCTTGCGGGCGGCGATCGGGAACGGCCCAGGCAGCACAGCGCCCGGCAGCGTCACCACGACCTTGTCGCCGGCGACGAAGTTGTGCGCACCGCAGACGATCCCGCGGATGCCGCCATTCGCCTCGCCGACGTCGACCTGGCACCAGTTGATCGTCTTGCCGTTGGACTGCGGCTCCCCTTCGAGGGAGACGACCTGTCCGACCACGACGGGACCCGAGATCTCGAAGCGGTGGATATCCTCCTCCTCGAAGCCGACGGTGACCATCGCCGCCAGAACGTCTTCGGGCGTCGCATCCGCTGCCAGATCGACGTACTCACGCAGCCACGAAAGCGGGACGCGCATCACACCACCATCCCGTACTGCTCGCTGAAACGGACATCGCCCTCTGCCATGTCCCGCATGTCCTGCACATCGCTGCGGAACATGAGTCCGCGTTCGACGCCCATACCGAAGGCGAAGCCGCTGTAGACGTCGGGGTCGATCCCCGCCGCACGCAGCACGTTCGGGTTGATCATGCCGCAGCCGCCCCACTCGATCCAACGGGCGCCGCCCTTGAAGGTCGGGTGCCACAGGTCGAGCTCGGCAGACGGCTCGGTGAAGGGGAAGAAGTTCGTGCGGAAGCGCGTCTTCGCCTCCGGTCCGAAGAGCTGACGCGCGACGTGGTCGAGCGTGCCCTTGAGGTGGGCCATCGAGATGCCCTTGTCGACGACCAGACCCTCGAACTGCGTGAAGACGGGGAGGTGCGTCGCATCGAATTCGTCGGTGCGGTACACACGGCCGGGGCACAGCACGTAGATCGGCACGTCGCGGTCGAGCATCGAGCGCACCTGCACGGGACTCGTGTGCGTGCGCATCACGAGATGGCGCGAGGGCGGGTCGACGTAGAAGGTGTCCTGCTCCTGGCGAGCGGGGTGGTCGACGTCGAAGTTCAGCGCGTCGAAGTTGAACCACTCGTGCTCGAGCTCGGGCCCTTCCGCGATCTCCCAGCCCATACCGACGAAGATGTCGGAGATCTGCTCGCTGAGGAGGGTGAGCGGATGCCGCGCGCCGACGCGGGTCCGAGAGGGAACGGCGGTGATGTCGATGCGCTCGGATTCGAGACGGGCGGCGACCTCGGCGGCTGCCAGCTCCTCCTCCTTGGCGGCGAGGGCCTTCGTGACCTGACCGCGCCCCTGCCCGACGAGCTTGCCGAAGGCCGCCTTGTTCTCGGGAGCCACCTGCCGCATCGAGGCGTTCAGGGCGGCGAGAGGCGAGCCGTCTGCGACATGAGCGGCTCTCGCCGCCTTCAGTTCGGTGGTATCGGCGGCCGCACTGATCGCTTCGAGTGCGGCCGCGACGGCGGCCTCGACCGCTTCCGGGGTGATTTCGGGAGACTCAGACACGAGACAGGAGTCTACCGGGACGGCAGACCGCTCCTTCCGGGGGCCGGGCTCAGAGCGGGCCGAACATCGGCACTGCGCCCAGGGGCACCCACGTGACCCGATCGCGCTCGAGCGCGGCCACGAGCCGCTGGTCCCGCTCCGCCTCGCGACGCAGCGTCTGACGCCCCCGGCCGATGACCGCGGCCGGGATCACGAACACCGAGACGAGCAGGAGTGCGAATCCTGCGTCGAGGACGAGGAGCGGCACCGGGTCGACCGAGGAGACGATTCCGGGGATCAGGAAGACGTTGAGCGCCCCGAAGATGCTGGTTGCGGCGATGAGGCCGCCTCCGAGCGAGCCGGCACCCCGGGTCGTGTACGACGTGCCGGGTTTCGGGATCCAGCCTCTCACCCGTGCGAGGAGCACGCCGGAGACGACGGCGACGATGCCACCGATGATCATCGACGGCACGTATGCCGAAGGCGGCATGCCGACCGCCAGCAGGACGAGCCCGAAGACGACGGACGACGAGCCGAGCGCGAGGAACGAAGCCCACATCCCACGGCGCATCGCGCGGGCATCGGCGACCTCACGCAGCCGGGACCGGGAGTCCGTGCCATGCAGCGCGGCCAGGTCAGCATCCATCCACTCCGCGAGCGTGCGGCTCGTCGCAGGCGGATAGGCGGAGACCGGCTCGATACGCATCACGACGGACGCTCAGATCGGGCCGGGGCCGTCCTTGCCCGCGACACCGCCCCCGCGCTGCAGGGTGATGAGCTCGGTGTCGGTGCCGTCGCCGTGCTGGCGCGGGTCCCCGGCTGCCTGGATCGCCTTGACCTTCGGCGAACGGCGGGTGCTGATCTCCACCCACTTCGCGATGCCGGAGAGAATGAGGCACATGACGATGTAGATGCCGCCGATCACGAACGCCGACTGCAGGATCGGACGACCCTGCTGCGACGTCAGCTGCTTCGCGTAGTACAGCAGCTCCGGGTAGGTGATGATGAACCCGAGGGCGGTGTCCTTCATCGTCACGACCAGCTGCGCGACGATCACCGGGAGCATCGCCCGGATCGCCTGCGGCAGGAGGATCAGTCGCATGACGCCGCTCTTGCGGAGACCGATGGCGTACCCGGCTTCCTTCTGTCCGCGGGGCAGCGACTCGACGCCGGCGCGAAGCACCTCGGCGAGGACCGACCCGTTGTAGGCCATGAGGGCGAGCACGACGGCCCAGTACGGATCCATCTTGATGCCGACCACGGGAAGCCCGTAGTAGAGCAGCATCATGAAGACCAGAACCGGGACCGCGCGGAACAGCTCGGTGATCGCAGTGATGGGGATGCGGATCCACGCATGGTCGGACAGCCGCCCGATCGCGAGCAGGAATCCGAGGATCACGCTCAGGAGCGCGGCGAACCCGAAAGCGGCCAGTGTGTTGCCGAGCGCCTTGAGGATGCCCATCCACACGTTGGAGAACGTGAAGACGTACCACTTCTCTGCCGAGAACTGGCCGGTCTCGACCATTCGGAAGACCACGAATCCCACGGCGACGAGGACGAGGACGATCGTGAGGGCGGCGATGATGCGGTTGCGGGCGATCGCCCGGGGACCCGGGACGTCGTACAGTACGGAACTCATCGCGCGATCCTCCATCGGTTCTCGAGATATCGCTGCAGCCAGCTCAACAGCAGCACGAGGGCGACGAACACCACAGCGACCCAGAGCAGGACCTCCATGGGGTTGCCGGGTCGGTCGGCGGAATCGTTGACAGTCGATCGCAGAGCCGCGAGCTCGGCGACCGAGAACCCGGCAGCGACGGTCGTGTTCTTCAGCAGGGCGATGAACACGCTCATCATCGGCGGGACCACGGAGCGGAACGCCTGCGGGAGGATCACGAGACCCATCACCTGGCCGAAGGGCAGACCGATCGCTCGCGCGGCTTCGGCTTGGCCGACCGGAACGGTGTTGATTCCCGCCCTCAGCACCTCCGCCACGTAGGTGGCGGTGTAGATGCCGATGGCGAGGATGCCGAGCACCAGGTTCGACAGCTCGGGGAGGCCCAGCTGCGGGTACCCGAAGATGAAGAAGAAGAACACGAGGGTGAGCGGGGTGTTGCGCACGGTGTTCACGTACACGGTGCCGACGCCCCGGGCGATCGGCACGGGCGACACGCGCATCGCCCCGACGATGAGGCCGAGGATCAGCGCGATGACCCCACCGGCGAAGAACACGAGCAGCGTGTTGCTGATCGCCTCTCCCCAGAGATCGAGGTTGCCGAAGATGACGTCCACGCCACCCTCCCTTCTTCAGACTGTGCGGGCGGCCCCCCGAAGGAGGCCGCCCGGGTCAGATCAGTACGCGTCGACTTCGGGCTGCTCGACCTCGATGCCGCTGGAGCCGAGGTTCGCGTCGAAGATCGCCTGCCAGATGTCGCCACCGTCGGTGAAGAGCTCGTTGATGTGCGTGCGCAGTGCGTCGTCGCCCTTGGTGAGGCCGACGCCGTAGCGCTCCTCCGTGAAGAGGCCGCCGGTGACCTTCACGTCATCCGGGTACTGAGCCGCGTATCCGATCAGGATCGCCTGGTCGGTGGTGACCGCGTCGACCTTGCCGTCGATCAGGTCCTGGACGCAGGCGGAGTACAGGTCGTACTCCTGCGTCTTGATGTCGGGGAAGTTCGCCTTGATGTTCTGGATCGGCGTCGAGCCGGTCGCCGAGCAGACGGTCTTGCCGTTGAAGTCCTCGAGCGCCTCGGCGTCGTCCGCATCCGCAGCGACCAGGAGCCCCTGTCCGGTGATGAAGTACGGGCCGGCGAAGTCGATGAGCTCCTTGCGCTTGTCGTTGATCGAGTAGGTGCCGACGTAGTAGTCGATGTCACCGTTGGTGATCGCCTGCTCGCGGTTCGCCGAGGCGATCGGCTTGAACTCGATCTTGTCCTCGTCGTAGCCGAGCGAGGCCGCGATCCAGCGGGCGATGTCGACGTCGAAGCCGGTGCGCTCCCCCGTCGTGACATCCAGGTAGCCGAGACCGGGCTGGTCTTCCTTGACGCCGACGATGACCTTGTCGCGCTCCTGGATGGCGTCGAACGTCGGGCTGCCCTCGAGCTGGACGTCTTCGGCGACCTCGAACCAGGTGGAGTCCTCGCCTTCGTCGCTGCCGGTTCCGGCGCCAGGGCTGGACGGGCTGCCGCTGTTGCAGGCGGTCAGCGCGAACAGTGCCACCGTCGCGATCCCGATTCCTGCCAGTGTGCGTGTGCGTCGCATGTGCGTCTCCTTCGTGTGCTGTGTGTGCAAAGGTCTGTGAAGCTCGTCAGTGCGTGAGGAGCTTGGAGAGGAAGTCCTTGGCGCGATCGCTCTTCGGGTTCGTGAAGAACTCCTCGGGAGTCGCCTCCTCCACGATGCGCCCGTCGGCCATGAAGACCACGCGGTTGGCGGCCTTGCGGGCGAAGCCCATCTCGTGGGTGACGACGATCATGGTCATGCCGTCGTGGGCGAGCTCGACCATGACGTCGAGAACCTCGTTGATCATCTCGGGGTCGAGCGCGCTGGTCGGCTCGTCGAAGAGCATGACCTTGGGCTGCATGGCGAGAGCACGTGCGATCGCGACGCGCTGCTGCTGTCCGCCCGAGAGCTGCGCGGGGAGCTTCGATGCCTGCTGGGCGACCCCGACGCGCTCGAGGAGCGTCATGGCCTCCTTGTCGGCGTCCGCCTTCTTCATGCCTCTCACCTTGATGGGGCCGAGGGTGACGTTCTCGAGGATCGTCAGGTGCGCGAAGAGGTTGAACGACTGGAACACCATGCCGACGTCGGCGCGCAGGTTCGCGAGTCCCTTGCCCTCGGCGGGAAGCGCCTTGCCGTCGATGCTGATCGTGCCGCTCGTGATCGTCTCGAGCCGGTTGATCGTCCGACACAGCGTCGACTTCCCCGAGCCGGAGGGGCCGATCACGACGACGACCTCACCGGCGTTCACCGTGAGATCGATGTCCGTGAGCGCCTGGAAGTCGCCATAGTGCTTCTGGACGTTGTCGACCACGACGAGAGGCTTACCAGAGGTCATCATTTCTCCAAACTAGCCAGGTCGGACACGTGGCTCCATACAGTCGCGGCGACATTTACACGTTCGTAACCACGACAAGGGCGCGATCGCTCGGAATCATCGGAGTGCCCCACGGCCCGCCCCCGCGAGCCGTGGGGGCGCCCCTGCCGCTGCGTTCCTCCCCCAAGCGGGACGAAGTGGCAAGCCTCCGATCGGATCCGATCACGAGACGACCCGAGGGATGGACGGAGCCCGCGCCTGCATGAGTGGCGTGGGCTCTGTGACATCTGAATTCTCCGTCGAATCGATCGCGATCGACCCCCAGATTGGCAGAGCCCCGCCTGCGAGAGCGGGCTTCTTGAGGATTTCTTGAGGGCTCAGTCCCGCTGGCCCCGGTAGTACTCGACCGCTCCGGGGTGCAGCTCGACAGGCCCCGTGAAGATGGCCTGTCTGCGGTCGAGGAGAGCGGCCGCGGGGACGTCCTGCGCGATTCGGGTTCGGGCGCCGAACAGGCCCGTGAGGATGTCGTGGACGACGGCATCCGGGGTGCCCGTTGCCGTGACGAGGTAGTTCGGGACCGCCATCGTGGGCTGCGATTCGTCGAGTCCGTAGAGGCCGACGGGGAAGTCCGACGGCCGATAGGCGTCGGAGAAGCGTGCATTGATCGCGTTCACCCAGGTCTGATCGATCGGGAGCAGACGCACGGGTGTCGTCAGTGCGAGTTCCGCGATACCCGGCGTGGGGATGCCGCCGACCCAGAAGAAACCGTCGATCTCGGATCGTTCCAGCGCGCCGATGGAGTCGCGAAGCCCGAGTTGCGGGTCGCCGATCGACGTGATGTCGACGGCGGCCGCATCCAGCGCTCGAGCAGCGATGACATGGACCCCCGAGTTCTCCGCGCCGAGCGACACCGTCATCCCCGTGAGGTCGCCGATCTCGTCGATGTCCGAATCCGCGCGGACGACCACATGGAGGTACTCGTCGTAGAGCCGGGCGACTGCCCTCACCGGCAGGGGATCATCGAAGGCTCCGGCGCCCGCGACCGCGTCCGCAGCCGCATCGCCCTGGGCGAAGCCGAGAAGCGCGTCTCCCGCGCTCACTTGCAAGAGGTTGTCGACCGAGCCCGCCGACTCCTCCGCGACCACGTCGACGTCGAGCGACGCCGAGAGCTCGTCTGCGAGCTCGGAACCGTACGCGAAATAGACTCCGTCGGATCCTCCGCTCGCGATCTCATACCTCGAGTCGTCCCATTCGCTCGCTCGAGTACTGCATGCGCTCGACGCCCCGACGACGAGCAGCACGGCGATCGCTGCGGAGATCCGCGTCCAGGTCCGGCGAGCGCCGCCTCGCCCACTCATCGGGCAGCTCCGTCCGGGAGCAGCAGCGTGACCAGCAGACCGCCGCCGCCGGGCGACTCGACCCGGAGCTCGCCGCCGATCGACCCGAGCAGGTCGGTGGCGATCGCAAGCCCCAATCCCGATCCCGGTGTCTCGCCGCTGTCGTCGCTGCGCCAGAATCGGTCGGCCGCGTTCGTCGCCTGCTCGGGCGTGAGGCCCGGCCCGTGATCGCGGACGGTCAGGCGACACACATCGCCGTCACGTCCCGCACCGATCTCGACGACCGCACCCGAGGGCGAGAACTTGACCGCGTTGTCGATGACCGCATCGAGTGCGCTCTCGACGATCGTGCGATCTGTGACGCTCAGCACAGGGTCGCTCCCGACCGCGTGCGTGCGGATCCTCCGCTGCGATGCCACCTCGCTCCACGCATCGGCCCGTCTGGTCGCGAGAGTCGTGAGGTCGACGGCGGAGATCGTGGTGTCCGCACGTCCTCCTCGGGCAAGGCCGAGCAGAGCCTCGAGGATCCGCGCCATCCGCCTCCCCTCCTCCCGCGTCTCCTCGACGTCGTCGTCCCACTCGCGGTCGAGGCCCGTCGCGAGGTGCTCGACGCGCAGCAGCAGCGCGTTGAGCGGATTGCGCAGCTCGTGCGAGGCGTTGAGTGCGAACTCCTGCTGACGCGTCATCACCCTCTCGATCTCGTCCGCCATGCCGTTGAACACTCGGGTCATCCGGCGCAGCTCCGGAGGGCCCGTGTCCTCCGCGACCCGAGCATCCATCTCGCCGCGTTCGATCGCGACCATGGCCTCGTCCAGGCGACGCACCGGAGACAGCACCCATCGCGCGAGCTGGAAGACGAGAAGCACTCCGAGCCCGATCGACACGATCGACACGAGCGCCAGCACGAAGACCTGCTGCACGATCTCGGTGCGCGGCGCCTCGACATCGGCCGACACCATCACCGCTCCGATGACGTCGCCGTCGTCGAAGACCGGCTCGATTATCGAGGAGTCCGCAGTGCCCCAGGGGAAGACAGGTTCAGGAGCCTCCGCTCGACGTCCGGAGAGGGCGAGCCGGACCCTGGCCGCTTCGTCCTCCGCGATCACCTCGGCATCGCTGTTCCCCGACGCCCAGACACTTCCCGTGAGATCGAACACCCTGACATCGATGCCGTAGACCTCTTCGAAACGCCTGACCTCGGCGTCGATCACGGTGGTGCTCCCCGAGCGCAGCGCCTGCCGCGCGCTCGTCACGAAGTACCCCACATCCCCGAGCTGCTCGGTGTAGAACGCCTGCTGGATGCTGCGGGTGGCGCTCCACGCCGCCGCTCCGCCGAGCGAGAGCAGAATCGCCACCAGAGGAACGAGGAACACCACGATGAGACGCCTGCGCACCGGACGTCACCCCACCAGCCGGTAGCCGACGCCGCGCACGGTCTCGATCAGGCTGACCTGGCCGACCTTGCGCCGGATCGCGCCGACATGAACCTCCAGCGAATGTCCGAAGCCCCGCCAGTCGGTGTTCCACACCTCGCGGATCAGGCGCTCCTTCGGTACTGCGACGCCCGGATATCTGGCCAGGACCGCGACGATGTCGAACTCCTTCCGCGTGAGCTCGATGGGCACTCGGTCGATGACGACCTGGCGGGCGATGAGGTCGATCTCGACATCTCCGCCCTGGAGTCGCACGTGAGCCTCCGACTCCGGGCGCACCGGCCTCGAACGGCGAGTGACCGCCTCGATGCGGGCGAGGAGCTCGTGAACGTCGTAGGGCTTGACGACGAAGTCATCCGCGCCGGCTCGCAGACCTCTGATCCGCTCCGCGACCTGATTGCGTGCGGTCACGATGACGATCGGGACCTCCGAGCGACCCCGGATACGACGGCACAGATCGATGCCGTCGACGTCGGGCAGTCCCAGGTCGAGAAGGACGACCTCGGTATCGGCGCCCAGCATCTCCAAGGCGGACGCGCCGTCGGCTGCCCTCGCCGTGGCATACCCCGATCGCGCGAGGAAGGCCTCGAGCGCAGCGGCGACGCGCTCGTCGTCCTCCACGATCAGAATCCGCATCGACTCCGGGTCCCCTTCTCCGCTCGAGCAGGCACAAACCTATCAGTCGTGCCGGCTCACCTCGGATGGGGCGATCAGGAGAGGGATTCCGCCCGCTGGGCGAAGGCGCTCTCATAGAGGCACACGCTCGCCGCCGTCGCGAGGTTCAGCGACTCGGCGCGACCGAAGATGGGAAGCTTGAGCACCTGATCGGCCTGAGCCAGAGCGTCGTCCTCAAGACCCCGTGCCTCGTTACCGAACAGCCACGCGGTCGGCTGCGCCAGGACACCGTCTGCACGCGCCCGCAGCAGATCGTCGCCCTTCACATCAGCAGCCACCACCCGCAGTCCGGCGGCGTGCGCCTTCGTCACGACGTCGTCGAGCTCGGCGCCCACAGACACCGGCAGGTGGAACAGCGAGCCGGTGGTGGCCCTGACGACCTTGGGGTTGTACGGATCGACCGTCCGGCCGGTGAGGATCACCGCATCGGCGCCCGCCGCATCTGCGGCCCTGATGATCGTGCCGAGGTTGCCCGGGTCACGGATCTCCTCGCAGATCGCGACGAGACGAGGAGATGACGCGAAGACGTCGCGCACCGAGGTCGGGGTCTGCCGGACGACCGCGACGAGTCCCTGCGGCGTCACCGTGTCGGCCATCGCATTCAGCACGTATTCCGTGACGTACTCGACCTCGACGTCGGCCTCGGCCGCCTTCGACCGGATGTCGGGGTGCTTCTCCCACCCGGTCGGGGTCGCGAAGAGCTCGACGATGGCTTCGGGGCTGTAGGTCAGCGCCTCGCGGACGGCCTGGGGGCCTTCGAGGAGGTACAGACCCGTCTCACTGCGCGCGCTGCGCTTGGTCAGCTTCGCGACGGCTCGGACTCGGGGCGAACGGGGGTTCTCCAGCACGTTCACAGTCTAGAGAACAGCAGGCACCTCGCTGCGCATACACCGGGGAAACAACAGAGGACGCCCTCCCGAAGGAGAGCGTCCTCTGTGGTGAAGAGCTGCTTACGCGGCCGACTTCGGAGCGTTGACGTCAGAGGGCAGAGCCTTCTTCGCCGTCTCGACCAGCGTCGTGAAGGTCGCTGCGTCGTTGACCGCGAGGTCGGCGAGCATGCGACGGTCGACGGTGACACCCGCGAGACCGAGGCCCTGGATGAAGCGGTTGTACGTGATGCCGTTCTGGCGTGCAGCGGCGTTGATGCGCTGGATCCACAGGCGACGGAAGTCACCCTTGCGCTTGCGACGGTCGCGGTACGAGTAGACCAGCGAGTGGATGACCTGCTCTTTGGCCTTGCGGTACAGGCGCGAACGCTGACCGCGGTAACCCTTTGCGCGCTCGAGGATGACCCGGCGCTTCTTGTGGGCGTTTACCGCCCGCTTGACTCTTGCCATTTTCCTGTGTTCCTATTCGTGCGTTCGGGCGCTCAGCGACCGAGAAGCTTCTTCGCGACCTTGGTGTCAGCCTTCGACAGCACCTGGTCCTGGTTGAGGCGGCGGGTGCGACGGCTCGACTTGTGCTCGAGGTTGTGGCGCATTCCGGCCTGCTGCTTCTTCAGCTTGCCGCTGCCGGTGATCTTGAAGCGCTTCTTAGCACCCGAGTGGGTCTTCTGCTTCGGCATCTTCTCTTCCTTCGTATGGCGCCTTCTCAGGCGACGGTGTCAACCCGCGGTGCGGGAGTCTTGGGGCGGGAGTTACTCCGCTGCGGCCTCGGCCGGTGCGTCTGTGTCGCCCTTGGCCTCACGAGCGGCCTGCTTGTTCGCCGCGCGCTGTGCGTCGCGAACCGCATTCTGCTCCTGCTTGGCCTCGGACTTGCTCTTCAGCGGTGCCACGATCATGACCATGTTGCGACCGTCGATGGTCGGGTTCGACTCGACGGTTCCGAGCTCGGCGACATCCTCGGCGAACTTGCGGAGAAGGCGGACACCCTGCTCGGGGCGCGACTGCTCACGACCGCGGAACAGGATCATGGCCTTCACCTTGTCGCCCGCCTTGAGGAAGCCCTCGGCGCGCTTGAGCTTCGTCGTGTAGTCGTGCGCCTCGATCTTCAGGCGGAAGCGGACCTCCTTGAGAATGGTGTTCGCCTGGTTGCGGCGAGCTTCCTTCTCCTTCTGGGCGGCTTCGTACTTGAACTTGCCGTAGTCCATGATCTTGACCACGGGCGGCTTCGAGTTCGGTGCGACCTCGACGAGGTCGAGGTCGGCTTCCTGCGCAAGGCGCAACGCCGCCTCGATGCGGACGACGCCGATCTGCTCACCCGCGGGGCCGACGAGGCGGACCTCGGGGACGCGGATGCGCTCATTGGTGCGGGGATCGCTGATGCGTAACTCCTTAGACGATGGGATTCGGCCACCAGGACGCAGTCAGCATCCCGGGCGAAATCAGAATCGTCCCACCCACCGGCATTCAGACGCCGGCTCCGCACCCTGCCTGCCGGATCCGTCTGACGACGCGATCCGGTGGAGTGCAAGACCCGGTAGCCTGGAACGGCAAGCGCGGGTGGGAAGTGAATCCTCTTTCGTACCGGAGCATGACGCTCCGGAGCCCGACACAGTCTAACAGAAGGCAAGGCGAAGTGACGAACCAGGCATCGGACGAGGCTGCACGCGAGCGCGAAGAGCGCTGGGCACGGCAGGAGGAGGCGGCGTCCTCCGCCACTCGGGACATCGCGGACGTACCCGCTGTCGAGGTCATCACGACCGCGGCGGTGCACCTCATGAGCGCGGCAGCGGTCAAGCTCGGCCTCGCCGACGACCCGCGCGCGGCTGAGCAGCTCGATCTCGACGAGGCTCGCAAGCTCATCAACTCTCTGGCCGGTCTGATCACCGCCGGCGCACCCGAGATCAGCGACATGCACGCACGCTCGCTACGCGACGGCCTGCGCTCTCTGCAGCTCGCGTTCCGCGAGGCATCGACCATCCCCGACCCGATCGGCAAGGGGCCGGGCGAGAAGTGGACAGGGCCGGTCAACTAGCCTCTTGCGCTCGGATCTCGCGGTCCGGGCTCCGGGCCTTCCGTCGCACCCGGTACTCCCCGTTCGCTGAGCGAGCGGGGCGAGTCAGGGCTCCAGGATGAGCGGCGGGGCGGTGGAGGCTCCCCCGCACTGACCGGTCGGAGGCGTCCAGTCGATGGCGTGCTCGGACTCTCGCAGAAGCGATCCGTCGGCGCCGAAAAGACGGATCGTCACCGTCTCAGGTGCACGCATGTCGAGATTCAACGTCCATTCGGCGCCGTCCTGATCGGCCCAGAAAATCGTCGACACCGATCCCGTCGGCGGAATCTCAGCTGCGCGCGGCGAGCACTCGTCATCGACGCAGAACTGCAGCTCGGCGATGCCGTCGATCGCGCTCGCGTCGACCGTCAGCGTGTTGATCCAGCCGATTGCCGGGCAGGCGGTCGCGCAACCGGTGAGGGCCAGCAGGAACACTGGTGTGGCGATCGCGGCTGCTGCTCTGCGCATGCCGCCACCCTAGCGAAGCCGAACCGGCCGACAACGCGGTCAGACCGAGCGGCGGAGCTTCACGGTCAGAGAATCCGCGAGCACCGCGATGCGGTCGTCTGCCGCCCAGCGCTGCGCGAGACGCGCGAGCACGGCGTCGAGCACCTCGCGCTCGAGGCCGTCGATCAGTTCGAGGATGACGATCAGCTCGGGACCGCGCAGACGCGCATCCGGATCGCCGGCGGCGACCGCCACGTCGATGACCGCGAGCTCGTGCGCGATGCTCTCCTGCAGAGCGGTGAAGACCTCGGGAGACAGGAAGCTCGGCTCCCACCGATGCCCCTGCGCTATCGCCCACACAGCGGGGCGACGGAACACGAACTCGGTCTCGGAAGTGGGATCGAGAACGATCAGGTCGGTGTCCTCTGCGGATGCCGACAGCGCCACGCGCGTGGCCTCGACCGGGATCGGCCGCGCGGTCGCGTCCCAGCGCTGCATCGCCTCGACGGAGGAGAACACGGGCTGCACGCGCCGGCCGTCGGGTGCAGCCACAGTGACGATCGACAGCTCCTGCGTCTTGTCGACCGTGAGCCCGCTGGGTGCGACTCCCTCTTCGCCCTTCTCGGCGATGAGCGGAATCAGCACTCGGGCGGTGCGAAACGCGTCGACCACCTCGGCCTGGGCGCCGGCTCCCGCACGGAAGCGAAGGAGCGCGTCGAGGAGGGCGGGGTCGGCAGAGCCATCATCGCCCGCATGTGGGTTCGACTCGAAGCTTCGCCCCTCCCAGGGCACACCCGCGGAGTCGCCTCGGTTCCCCGCGGCGTGATCGTGCGCGCCATGGCCCTCGGGGCCGTGACCGCAGGGGTCGTCAGTCTCCCGCGACATCCAGAGCCTCAGCCAGCGTGAACGCCCCGGCGTACAGGGCCTTGCCGACGATCGCGCCCTCGACGCCCAGCGGCACCAGCTCGCGGAGCGCGGCGATGTCGTCGAGGTTCGCGATGCCGCCCGATGCGACGACGGGCTTCGGTGTGCGCGAGGTCATCTCGCGAAGGAGTTCGAGGTTCGGGCCCTTGAGCGTGCCGTCCTTGGTGACGTCGGTGACGACGTACCGGCTGCAGCCGGCATCCTCGAGGCGCTCGAGGACCTCCCAGAGGTCGCCGCCCTCCTTGGTCCAGCCACGTGCGGCGAGAGTGGTGCCGCGGACATCGAGGCCCACGGCGATCGCCTCGCCGAAGCGACCGATCACGTCCGCCGCCCACTCCGGGTTCTCGAGCGCGGCGGTGCCGAGGTTGATGCGCGTCGCACCGCTCTCGAGAGCGGCCTCGAGCGTCGCGTCGTCACGGATTCCGCCCGACAGCTCGACGTTGACGTTCTTGAACTGCTTGATGACCTTGCGGAGGATCGGGGCGTTGCTGCCGCGACCGAACGCCGCGTCGAGGTCGACGAGGTGGATCCACTTCGCGCCCTGCGCGACCCACTCCCCTGCCGCATCCAACGGGTCGCCGTAGCTGGTCTCGGTGCCTGCCTCGCCCTGCGTGAGGCGGACGGCCTTGCCACCCGCGACATCGACAGCGGGGAGCAGAGTGAGAGAAGGGGACTGCGCGAAGTCGTTCATGACGTCCTCAGGTGAGATGGGAGGGCCGATTCGTCGGCACGAGAGTCGACACTAGCCCGCGTGTCCGCCCGCTCCAAAATGATGACGGCAGAGAACGACGGACGCCACGCGGTAGCCTCGAAGACGCCCCTGTTCGGTCGGTGAGGAGATGTTCCATGGTGCGCGATGCGGAAGCACGTGGAAGCGGACCCCTGCGTCGGGGCAATCCGATGCCTCCCGAGGTTCCGGAGAGCGGCAAGCCCGAGCAGCCCCGGCAGGAGCCCGAGCAGCCCCGGCAGGAGCCCGAGCAGAGCCCGCAGGCAGATGCCGAGCAGAGCCCGAGGGCTTCGCACCCGTCGACGCCCGCAGCAGATGACGCCGACCCGCCAGCCGCGAACGCCCCCGCCGCGAACGATGGCGGTGCCGTGGACTGGTCGGCGCCGACGCCGACGCCCCCACGATCCCCTGCAGCGAGTGTGGCGTCGAGCGCTCCCGCGCCGGGAACACGCGCTGCGGCAGCGGCTGCCGCAGCGGCAGCGCCTGCCCTCCCTCAGACGAACGCGCCGGCGCAGGCACGGGCGACCTCCGCATCCGCGGACGCCGGCCGACCCGCTGCTCTGACCCCTCCCCCCGTCCAGCAGGCCGCGCGCGCCGAGCCGCAGCAACCCGCTGTCCCGCCCGCACCTGCCAGGACGACCCCCACCGGGGGACCTTCGGCCGTGCCGGTCGCGCCGATCGTGCCGGCGGTCCCCGCGCCACCTGCACAGCCTGCGACCACGCCGCTCCGCCCCTCGACCGCACCGGCATCACAGGCATCACAGGCATCACCGAGCTTCTCCGCTCCCCCGGCGACCGTCCCATCGGCTCCGAATCCGGGCGCTCCGGACACTCGCCCCACCGCGATCCTCCAGGCGCAGGGCCCGGTCCAGGCGCAGCCCCCTGTCCAGGCGCAGGGCCCGGTCCAGGCGCAGGCCCCTGCCACAGCGACGCCGATCCCGCCCGCCGCGGTCGCGCCCGGCGCCACCGCACCCAGGGCCACCGCACCGGCGCAGACGGAAGCAGCAGCCTCCTCTCGTCGCCGCCAACGGGAGCAGGGAGTCGAACGCCGCTCCTTCCTGCAGGAGGAACGACGGGAGGAGCCTGCCCGCCGGGGCGGTCGCGGATTCCTCAATCGTGTCGGGTTCTCCCTCGGACCCAATGCGCGTGAGCGTGCGATGCGCGACGACGAGCACGAGGTCAGCCGCCATTGGCCGGGTCCGCGCACCGTCGCTGTCGTCAACGGCAAGGGCGGGGCTGGTAAGACTCCCGCCACGGTGCTGTTGTCGGCCGTGTTCGCCCAGTACGGCGGCGCGGGCGTGCTGGCCTGGGACAACAATCAGACCCGAGGCACGCTCGGATGGCGCACCGAGACCGGCGCTCACGACCGCACCCTGCTCGAGCTCCTGCCGCAGACGCAGCGCCTGCTCGGCGCCCAGGGCCAGTCGGCCGATCTGGCGCACTTCGTGCACCACCAGCCGCAGGAGAAGTACGACGTGCTGCGGTCCAAGCCCATCCGGCTGGCCCACGAGAATCGTCTCAGCCCGGCGGATGTGGACTCGATCCACGCGGTCGCTGCGAAGTTCTACCGACTGATCATCATCGATTCGGGCAACGACGAATCCGATCCGATGTGGTTGCGCATGATCGACCTCGCGGATCAGATCGTCGTCGCGACGACGACGCGCGACGACCACGCCGAGGCCGGAGCGCTGCTTCTCGAAGCGCTCGAGGACCGCGACGAACGCTCAGCGCGCCTCGCGCGCGAATCCGTGGTCGTGGTCAGCCAGGCCGACCCCAAAGCCTCATCCGCGGAGATCGCAGAGGTCGTCGCGGGGTACCGGCCGCTGGCGCGTGAAGTCGTCGACATCCCGTTCGATCGCGAGATGGTCGACGGACACCTCCGTCTTCGTGCGCTCTCGGCGCCCACTCAGCAGGCGTGGCTGTCGGCCGCAGCCGCGGTCGCGCGCGGTTTCTGACGCGCAGCGACCAGCGCGTCCCGCCTCAGGGACGCAGGCTGTCGACCCAGTTGCGGAGCAGCTGGATACCGGCCTCGCCGGACTTCTCGGGGTGGAACTGCGTGGCCGAGAGCGGACCGTTCTCGACGGCGGCGAGGAACGGGTCTCCGTACGTCGTCCACGTCAGCACAGGCTGCGGGAACGGCGGGATGACGTCGAGTTCCCACGACTGCGCAGCGTATGAGTGCACGAAATAGAAGCGTTCGTTCTCGATCCCCTTGAAGAGCACCGAGTCGGCGCCGGATTCGACGGTGTTCCAGCCCATGTGCGGCAGCACCGGAGCGTTCAGTTCGGTGACGGCTCCCGGCCATTCACCGAGACCCTCCGAATCGTGACCGCGCTCGACGCCGTGGGAGAAGAGCACCTGCATTCCGACGCAGATGCCGAGGACAGGTCGCCCGCCGGCGAGCCGCCGATCGATGATCTCGTCGCCGCCATGTGCGCGAAGCGCGTCACGAACGGCCTGGAAGGCACCCACGCCGGGCACGACGAGGCCGTCAGCCTCGAGCGCCTCCTTGCGGTCGCGCGTGAGCACTGCATCCGCCCCCGCCGCGAGGAGCGCCTTCACCGCAGAGTGCACGTTGCCGGACTCGTAGTCGAAGACGGCGACCCGAGGAGCAGTGCTCACAGCGCACCCTTGGTCGACGGGATGCCGTCGACCAGCGGATCGAGCGCCTTGGCCTGGCGGAACGCACGTGCGAAGGCCTTGTACTCGGCCTCGGCGATGTGGTGCGGGTCGCGCCCGCCGAGCACACGCACGTGCACCGTCAGACCGGCGTTGAACGTGATGGCCTCGAAGGAGTGACGCACGAGGGAGCCCGTGAAGTGACCGCCGATGAGGTGGTGCTCGAAGCCTGCAGGCTCCCCGGTGTGCACGAGGTACGGACGGCCCGAGATGTCGACGACGGCCTGTGCCAGCGCCTCGTCGAGCGGAACGAGGGCGTCGCCGTAGCGGGAGATCCCCGACTTGTCGCCCAGCGCCTCCCGGATGGCCTGGCCGAGCACGATCGAGATGTCCTCGACCGTGTGGTGCGCGTCGATCTGCGTGTCGCCGGATGCGCGCACGGTGAGGTCGGTGAGCGAGTGCTTCGCGAACGCCGTCAGCATGTGGTCGAAGAACGGCACCGACGTGTCGATACGGCTCGCACCGGTTCCGTCGAGGTTCAGCTCGAGCTCGACGGTGGACTCCGACGTGCTGCGCACACGCGTGGCGGTGCGCGGGGTCTGGGCGGGGGTGCTCATGAAGCCGATCCTATCGAGGCGAGGGCATCGAGGAATGCGGTGGTCTCCGCCTCGGTGCCGGCGGTGACGCGGAGGTGTCCGGGGATCCCGACGTCGCGGATCAGCACTCCCCGGTCGTACAGCTGCTGCCAGACCTTCTGCGGCTCTGCCACTCCTCCGAAGAGGACGAAGTTAGACCACGACTCGTGCGGGGTGTAGCCGAGCGCCTCGAGGGTCGCCGAGATGCGATCGCGCTGCTCGACGATCTCCTCGACCATGCCCAGCATCACATCGGAGTTGCGCAGCGCTGCGACGGCTGCGGCCTGCGTCAGCGCACTGAGGTGGTAGGGCAGCCGCACGAGGCGCAGCGCGTCGATGAAGGCCGGATCGGCGGCGAGATAGCCCACGCGGGCGCCCGCGAACGCGAACGCCTTGCTCATCGTGCGCGAGACCGCGAGCCGCGGGCGCCCCTCGAGCAGGGTCAGCGCGGAGGCTGCGTCGCGCGGAGCGAACTCCTGGTACGCCTCGTCGACCACGACGATGCCGCGGGATGCCTCATAGACGGCCTCGACGACGTCGAGGCCGAGCGGCGTGCCCGTGGGGTTGTTCGGCGAGCAGATCAGGATGACGTCGGGGTCGACCTCCGCGACCTGTGCGGCCGCCTCGTCCGGTGTGATCGTGTAGTCGGGCTGCCTGGTGCCCGCGATCCATCGTGCTCCCGTGCCCTGCGAGATCAGCGGATACATCGAGTAGGTCGGTGCGAAGCTGAAGGCCGTGCGACCAGGGCCGCCGAATGCCTGCAGGATGTGCTGCAGCACCTCGTTCGACCCGTTGCCCGCCCAGATCCGGCTGGCGTCGAGGCCGTGACCGAGGTATTCGGCGAAGCCCTCGCGCAGTGTGGTGAACTCGCGGTCGGGGTAGCGGTTGACGTCACGAAGCGCGACCGCGATGTCATCGAGGATGTCGCTTGCTACGGCATCCGGAATCGGATGAGTGTTCTCGTTGACGTTGAGGGCGACCGGCAGCGGCGCCTGGGGGGCCCCGTACGGCGTGAGCCCTCGGAGGTCGTCGCGAAGGGGGAGGTCAGCGAGTGATGCAGTCACCCTTCCCATGGTAAGCGTCGTGAACCCCACGGATGCGCGCGGTGACAGAGAATGAAGCCCGCCCGTCGCCCGCGCCGATCGCTCACTCGGAGTACTGCGCGGGGATCGCCAGTTCCTGGCCGATCTGGAGGGCGCCGCCACGGAGCATGTTCAGGCGTGTGATGTCACCGATGACCTCGCGCGGGTCTGCACCGGGTGCGATGCCCTCGGCGATCGACCAGAGCGTGTCGCCCGGCATCACGGTCACGGTGGCGAAGGAAGCCGCCGCGACCTGCTCACCCGAGGCCATCGCACTGCCGCCGCTCAGCGCGGCGAAGGCGATGCCCGCCGCGAGCGGGAGTGCGGCCAGCGCGAGCACGACGCGACGACCGCGCACCGTCAGACGGAGCTTCGTCGCCGGACGTGCCGGGAGGACTGCTGCGTTGCTGAAGGCGATGGTGCTCATGTCGTGCTCCTCTGCATCTACCGCGTGAGCGGTGAAGTTGGCGTAGCGTTCGCATTCGCGCCTCGGCCGGGAGCCGTGAATGCGAAGCTACGTTCCGAAGTTATCTTCGAATTCGAACATCTGTCAAGCGTTCTTCGAAAAACTACCCGCGAATCAGAAGACACGCTCGAACAGATCTTCCACATCTGGCCGATTCTCGGATACGGTTTCGATACGAACACCCCACCACGGGCCTCCGACATTCGAACTGAGACGCCGGAATCGCACACCTGAGGAGCACCATGAGCGACAACTCCGCCACCGACGCCGAGGTTCCGCGCACCCGTCGCCGGAAGAGCCTGAGCCCCAAGCAGATGGCGATCCTCGAGGTCATCCAGACGTCGATCAGCAGGTACGGCTACCCGCCGAGCATGCGCGAGATCGGAGACGCGGTGGGACTCAAGTCGCTGTCGAGCGTGACTCATCAGCTCGGGCAACTCGAACTCAGCGGCTACCTGCGCCGCGACCCCGGCAAGACCCGCGCCATGGAGGTCCTGATCGATCTTCCCGGCACGAGCGGCGAGAACCCGGCAGACGTCGCGACTCCCGTGGGCGATGCCGCCCTGGTTCCCCTGGTCGGCCGGATCGCCGCCGGCGTTCCCATCACCGCCGATCAGCAGGTCGAGGAGATCTTCCCGCTCCCGCGCCAGCTCGTCGGCAAGGGCGATCTCTTCATGCTGAAGGTCTCCGGAGAGTCGATGATCGACGCTGCCATCTGCGACGGCGACTGGGTCGTCGTCCGCTCGCAGGGCAGCGCGGAGAACGGTGAGATCGTGGCGGCGATGCTCGACGGCGAGGCGACGGTCAAGGTGCTCCGCCGTCGTGACGGCCACACCTGGCTGCTGCCGCGCAACTCCGCATTCGAGCCCATCCTCGGTGACGAGTCCGTCATCCTCGGAAAGATCGTCGCGGTACTGCGCGCCGTCTGACGGCCTCCGAACGCACGGCTCAGGAGCCACGCCTAGGCTCGAAGCATGTCTTCGCCGTTCGGTACCTGGACCTCCCCTTTCTCTGCAGCCCGGATCGCCGCGTCCTCTCCGAGGATCGACGGCTCGGCATTCGTCGGCGACGAGATCTGGTGGGGAGAGTCGATTCCTTCCGAGGGTGGTCGGCTCACCGTGCGCAGCTCGACCGGCGCCGAGATCCTCCCTGCTCCGTGGAGCGCCCGCTCCCGCGTCCACGAGTACGGCGGTGGAGCGTGGACCGCGGACGCCGAGGGCACGCTCTACTTCGTCGACGCGAAGGATCAGCGGGTGCGCCGGATGCGCCGCGGAGGCGAGCCCGAGCCGCTGACACCCGCAGGCCCCGCCCACGGCGGTCTGAGACTGCAGCAGGGGCGGCTCTTCGCCGTCCGTGAGGACCTCACCAGCACCCCTCATCGTCGCGGCATCGTCGAGATCCCCGTCGACGGCTCCGCGGCGGCGGACCCGACACTGGTGAGGACCGTCGTCGAGGGCGACGCCTTCTACGGGCATCCGGCGCTCTCACCCGACGGGTCACGGATCGCCTGGGTGCAGTGGACGGGCGCGCAGATGCCCTGGCAGCGCGCCACGCTCACGATCTCCGATGGGGTCGAGACCCTCGAGCTGCCGACGCGTGCGGCCCTCCAGCCCGAGTGGACGGGCATCGACGAGCTGTTGTACGCGGATGACCCGAGCGGCCGATGGGCGCTGCATCGCCAGGAGCTGGACCGTCTCGACGTCGCTGCGCCTGCCGTGCGTGTCGACGACGTCGACGCGGACACGGGATACGGCCTCTGGGTGCTGGGCAACCGCTGGTATCGCCCCCTCGACGACGGCCGGATCGTCGCGGTGCGCACGAACGGACGCGACGAGGTCGTCCTGCTCCACGCGGACGGAAGTGCCCGCACGCTCGCCGTGCCCGCCGACGGCCATGTCAGCGTCGACGACGTCTCGGGATCCCGCGTCCTTCTCTCGGGTAACAGCTCGACCACGACACCCGGCGTGTGGTGCGTCGACGTCGACTCCGACGAGGTGACCGCGGTCACCGGAGCAGAACCGAGCGACGCGGCGTGGATGCCCCCCGCCGCACCGATGCTCATCGACGGTGCGCACGGTCCGGTACATGCGTTCGCCTATCCGCCTGCCCACCCCACGGCCTCGGCACCGGCGGGAGAGCTTCCTCCCTACGTGGTGCTCGTCCACGGCGGTCCCACAGCGCACGTGACGGGAGCCGTGTCGGCCGTCATCCCCTTCTACACGAGCCGGGGCATCGGTGTGCTCGACGTGAACTACGGCGGTTCGACCGGGTACGGGCGCGCATACCGAGAACGACTCGACGGAGAGTGGGGCGTGGTCGACGTCGACGACGTGATCGCGGCCGCGAGAGGCCTCGCCGAGACGGGTGTCGCGGATCCTGCGCGCATCGCGATCCGTGGTGGCTCCGCCGGCGGTTGGACCGTGCTCTCCGCTCTCGTGCGCGGCGGGACCTTCGCCGCGGGGATCAGCCGATACGGTGTCACGGACCTCCGGATGCTGGCCGAGCACTCCCACGACTTCGAAGCGCACTACATCGAGGGCCTTGTGGGTCCACTGCCCGAGGCCGAGGAGCTGTACGTCGCCCGCTCACCGCTGACGCACGTCGACCGTATCGACGTGCCCGTGCTGCTCATGCAGGGCGCGGATGACCGTGTCGTGCCGCCTGCGCAGTCGGAAGCCGTGCGCGACGCCCTCGACGCCCGAGGCATCGATCACGAGTATGTCCTGTACCCGGGCCAGGGCCACGGATTCCGCTCGACCGAGACGATCGTCGACGCCCTCGAGCGTGAGCTCGCGTTCCTCGGGCGTGCGTTCGGATTCACCCCGTCGAGCTGATCAGTCTCCGGTGCGGTTGCGCAGGCGCATCGCCCGCTCGGCCTCGCGCGTGTCCTGACGTTCGCGCAGGGTCTGACGCTTGTCGAACTCGCGCTTTCCCTTCGCGAGAGCGATCTCGACCTTGGCACGCCCGTCGGAGAAGTACAGCTTGAGCGGGATCAGGGTGTAGCCGCCGGCCGACACGGCATGCTGCAGCTTCGCGATCTCTTCACGGTGCAGCAGCAGCTTGCGGATGCGCTTGGCAGAGTGGTTCGTCCAGTGGCCCTGCGAGTACTCCGGGATGTGCACGGAGTCGAGGAAGACCTCGTTCCCCTTGACGAACGCATATCCGTCGCTCAGGTTCGCGCGCCCCTGACGCAGCGACTTCACTTCGGTGCCGGTGAGCACCATCCCCGCCTCGTACGACTTCTCGATGTTGTAGTCGTGACGTGCGCGACGATTGGTCGCGATGACCTTCTCCCCGCGTTCCCTGGGCATGATTCTCTCCTGATCCGCGTCGCGCAGTGGTTCAAGAGCCCGATGCCGGGCGCACGACAGCCTGTCAGTCTATACCGACGACGCACCCGCCGGCGACGTGGTCAGGTGCGCAGCCAGCGGCGGATCGCGAAGCCGGCCGACAGCGCGGCCAGGACGACGCCGATACCGATCAGCACGGGCACGACGACCGCGGCATCCTGCATGGTCACCCAGGTGGTGATGAACGGGACCCGCCCTCGCAGATAGCCGTTCACACCGAAGTGCACCCCCGCGACCACCGCGGCACTCGCGAGCACAGAGCCGAGGAAGGCGGCGAACACGCCCTCGAGCACGAACGGCGTCTGGATGAAGCGGTTCGAGGCTCCCACCAGGCGCATGATCCCGATCTCCTTGCGTCTGGCGTACGCCGACAGCCTGATGGTCGTGCCGATCAGAAGGATGGCGGCGATCAGCATGAGCACGGCGATGCCGACCGCGATGTACGTGGCGACCGTCAGCGCGGAGAACAGCGGCTCGAGATACTGCAGCTGGTCGGTGACCTGCTCGACACCTGCCACGCCGTTGAACGCCTCTGCTATCACCTGGGATTGCCCCGGGTCCTTCATCGTCACGAAGAAGACCTCGAAGGCCTGCTCCGGGGTGATGACGCTCGCCTGATCCTCCCCCAGCTGCTCCACGAGCTTCGCGTACGTGTCCTCCTTGGAGTCGTAGCTCACCTCGCTGATCAGCGGTGCGAGCGCCTCGCCCTCGAGCTGGGCACGCACGGCATTCACCTGCTCTTCCGAGGCACCGCCGTCGACGCACGTCTTCTGTTCCGAGAGGTCGGAGCACATGTAGACGGCCACCTGCGCGCGTTCGGTCCAGTAGCCGCGCATCGTGCCGATCTGGGCCTGCATGAGGATCGCGGCGCCGACGAACGTCAGCGACACGAAAGTGACGAGAACGACCGAGATGACCATCGAGATGTTGCGGCGGAGGCCTCCGAGGGCCTCGGTGAGGATGAGTCCGATTCTCATGAGGTCGGCCCCACTTCCTCGGCACCGTCGTCGGACAGACCGAGACGATCGGCGACGCCGAGCTCGGCGACGTCGACCTGCGGAAGCAGGATCGGATTCGTGAGCGGACCGACGGATGCCGGCGCTTCGGCGGGCCTCGCGTCGGCGATCGGCGGCTCGATGGGGGCGGCCTGGGCCTCAGGGGTCTCGGATGCCGTGGGCACGGCGTCGGGGGATGCGGCTGCGGCCTTGCGCTGCGCGCTGAGCTCTTCAGCGAGCGCAGCGCGGACCACGGACAGGTCGGCAGTCTGGCGCTGCACCTCCTGCACTGCGGTGAGAGCAGCGGCTGCCGCAGCTCCTCGAATCTCTTCGGGCACGAGACGGGGGATGTTGGAGGTGTCGCCGTACCCGCCGTGCACCTCGTCGCGCACCATCTCGCCGTCGCGGAGCTCGATGACTCGACGCTGCATCTGATCGACGAAGGCCGCTTCGTGCGTGGCCATGAGAACGGTGGTGCCACCGGCGTTGATCCGGGCGAGCAGCTGCATGATGTCGACCGAGGTCGCCGGGTCGAGGTTTCCCGTGGGCTCATCCGCGAGCAGCACCTGGGGCCTGTTCACGAGCGCCCTGGCGATCGCGACACGCTGCTGCTCACCGCCGGACAGCTCATGCGGCATCCGCTTCTGCTTGCCGTCGAGTCCGACCAGAGCGAGTGCCTCCGGCACCGCCTGCTGGATGAATCCGCGCGAGGAGCCCGTGACCTGCAGGGTGAATGCGACGTTCTGGTAGACGGTCTTCGACGGCAGGAGGCGGAAATCCTGGAACACGGAGCCGATGTGGCGACGGAAGTACGGCACCTTGCGGTTCGCGAGCGATCGCAGGTCGCGTCCGAGAACGGCGACGCGGCCGGTCGTCGGCACGTCCTCTCGGAGGATGAGTCGCAGACAGGAGGACTTGCCAGACCCCGATGCACCGACGAGGAAGACGAACTCCCCGCGTTGCACTTCGAAGTCGACAGCGGACAGAGCGGGGCGTGAGGTCCCGCGATAGCGCTTCGTGACGTTCTCGAACCGAATCATGGCTGTTCGAGCCTAAGCGCGCCGTGTCTCCTGCTCGCGAGCGACACCCCGCGCACCCGCGGAGTGTCGTCCCGCACTGCTATACATGGAGGTGCCGATCCATGCCGTCTGCGTGGACCACAACTCCGAGGGGGAACCATGACGACGCCTGCAGGCTGGTATGACGACGGATCCGGGCGTCAGCGCTGGTGGGACGGCACGCAGTGGACAGAGCACTTCGCTCCGGTCGCAGAGCCTTCCGCGACCGAGGCAGAGCCTTCCGCGACCGAGGCAGAGCCTTCCGCGACCGAGGCAGAGCCTTCCGCGACCGAGGCAGATACGTCCCTCTCCGAGTCCTCATTCGCCGGCTACGACACGGCAGCGACCGATGACGGCGCCGCCGCAGTCGATGAATCCCCCGGTGCCGATGCGACCCCTGAGTCCGCAGCAGCCGCCGAGACCGCGGCCTCGCTCGACTCCGTGGCGGCCGTCGAGAGCCCTTCATGGAACGCGCCCGCCGGCGAGTCCATCGCAGCCGACTCGGGCTCCTCGTCGCCCGTAGACGAGGTCGCAGCTCCCGAGTCCGCCGCATCGTGGTCGACCCCCGAGACTCCTTCCGACGCATCGTCGACGGAATACACCGCGCCCGGCGCCACCACGCCGCTCGACGGCAACGTCCCTCCGTACGCGAACGCCGCGCCCGCCTACCCCGGCAGCGCGCCCGCCTACCCCGGCGCGGATGCAGGACAGACGCAGGCCTATCCCGCACCCGGCTACCCGGGGGCGACCCCCAGCCACCCCGGTGCCAGCGCCTATGCGCCGGCAGGTCAGGCCTACGGCGCTGCGGGCGGCTACCCGCCCGCATACGCAGGTGCCGCACCCGCAGCGTCGACCAAGCCGTCCGTCCTCGGCATCGTCGGCCTCGGCCTCGCAGCCCTCGGCACGATCCTGTCGTGCGTCCCCGTGATCCTCGGATTCGGGTGGCTGCTGCTCGCCGCCGGCTTCATCGTCTCGCTGATCTCGCTCTTCCTCAAGGGCAAGAAGTGGCCGGGCATCTCGGGCCTCATCCTCTCCGTGGTCGGCGCCATCGTCGCCGTCGTGATGGCGTTCGTCTTCATCTTCGCGACCGTGGCCGAAGCAGTGCGCGATCTGCCGACCGCACCCCCGTCCAGTGACTCCGATACCGACAACGGCACCGACCCCGGCACCGACGACGGAGACACGGGCCCCACGGATGTCGTCGAGGGCGAGCTCGGCTCCCCTGTCACGATCGAGCAGATGTCGGGCACCAGCGAGGTCACGATCAACTCGGCCACGTGGGCGACGTCGGACGGATCGAGCATCCCCTCCACCAACGGCGGCTATGTGATCCTCGACGTCACGTTCACCGGCGTCTCGGGCACGAGCTACATCAACCCGTTCTACTTCGCACTCGAGACCGCCGAAGGCGCCGAAGGCACCTACGACTACTACGTCGACGGAATCGTTGCGGAGGAGCTCGCCGCCGGTGACACCGTCAACGGCAAGATCACCTTCGACGTCGCGCAGAGTTCCTCGTACGAGATCATCTTCACCGATGAGCTCCTGCAGGAGGTCGCACGCGTCTCGTTCACTCCGTCCGCCGGCTGAGCTTCGAGCACGGAGCACCAGGCATGACGACCCCGGCGGGGTGGTACGACGACGGTTCAGGCCGTCAGCGTTGGTGGGACGGAGTCGCGTGGACGGAGCACACCGTCGCGGCGCAGGCTCAGACCATCGCGCCGGCTTCTGCCAGCACGCAGCAGCAGGGTTCCGCGCAGCGGCCGGATTCCCCACAGCAGCAGGCGGCACCGCAGGACACCGCCGCTGACGGCATCGCCACGCCCGCTGTCGACGCTCCCGGGCAGTCGACAGCGGGCGTGGATCCGGTCGTCGGCAGCCCGACATCCCCCGCGACCGAGTCTGCGACGTTCGAGCCACCGTACATTCTGCAGACGGCGAATTCGGCCGCCGCGCACCCCGGGCCCGCTGCAGGTGCGCCCGTCTGGGGTCAGGCGCCGGTGTACGGCCAGCAGGGCACTGCCTACCCCGCACAGGGTGCGACCGCTCCCTTCGGAGTGATCGCTCCCCCGCCGGCGAAGCCGAAGCTCTCTGTTCTCGGCATCATCGGTCTCGCCGTCGCGGTGATCGGACTCGTCCTGTCCTGCTTCCCCTCGATCGCGATCGCAGGCTGGGTGCTGTTGGGAGTCGGTTTCGTCGTCTCCTTGGTGTCGGTGTTCCTCCGCGGAACGAAGTGGCCGGGAATCGTCGGCATCGCCGTGAGCGTTCTCGGAAGCATCGTCGCGATCGCGGTGACGCTCCTGTCGCTCAGCACGGCTGCCCCCGACGCGACAGCACCGACATCATCGACCGGCTCCTCATCGGATGGCGAGGAACCCGACGAGTCGGCGGCTGAGGGTGCCGAGAGGGTCTACATCAACGACCTCGAGGTCGGTCACTGCCTCCCCCTGGTCGAGTGGGAGGACGAGGTCTACGACCTTCCGGTCGTCCCGTGCGATCAGCCGCACACCGATGAGGTCTACTTCATCTTCGATGCGCCGGACGGCGACTTCCCCGGTGACGCCGAGCTGCAGAACCTCGCGACCGAAGGCTGCGACGCCGCCTTCGAGGAGTTCATCGGCATCCCGTACGCGGACTCGGTGCTCGACAACTACTGGTTCGTGCCCACGGAGACCTCATGGAAGCGCATGGACGACCGCGCCATCCAGTGCATCGTGTTCGACTACGAAGAGGTCACGGGAACGCTCGAAGGCGCCGCCCGCTGAGACGAGCTCAGTCCTCGTCTTTGCGCTTGCGCCAGCGGATGCCCGCCGAGATGAATCCGTCGAGGTCACCGTCGAACACGGCAGCGGGGTTGCCCGACTCGTGCCCGGTGCGCAGATCCTTGACGAGCTGCTGACCGTAGAGGAAGTACGAGCGCATCTGGTCGCCCCAGCTCGCCGTGATGTTGCCGGCGAGTTCCTTCTTCTTCGCGGCCTCCTCCTCCTTCTGGAGCAGCAGGAGGCGGGTCTGCAGCACGCGCATGGCGGCGGCGCGGTTCTGGATCTGCGACTTCTCGTTCTGCATCGACACGACGATGCCGGTCGGGAGGTGTGTGAGGCGCACGGCGGAGTCGGTGGTGTTGACCGACTGGCCACCAGGGCCCGACGAGCGGAACACGTCGACGCGGATGTCGTTCTCGGGGATGTCGACCTCGGTCGCCTCCTCCATGAGCGGGATGACCTCGACCGCGGCGAACGAGGTCTGACGCTTGTCGGCAGAGCCGAACGGGCTGATGCGGGCCAGACGGTGCGTGCCGGCCTCGACAGAGACGGTGCCGAACGCGTAGGGCGCGTCGATCTCGAACGTCGCCGACTTGATGCCTGCGCCCTCGGCGTAGGAGGTGTCGAGAACCTTGACGGGGTACTTGTGACGCTCGGCCCACCGCAGGTACATGCGCATGAGCATCTCGGCGAAGTCGGTGGCGTCGTCGCCACCGGCACCGGAGCGGATCGTGATGATGGCCGAACGCTCGTCGTACTCGCCGTCCATCAGCGTCTGGACCTCGAGCTGGTTGATGATCTCGGTGAGAGCGCTGAGCTCGGCGCGCGCCTCGACGGCCGATTCCTCATCGCCCATCTCGTTCGCGAGCCCGACCAGCACCTCGAGGTCGTCGAGTCGCGAGCCGATGCCCTCGACCCTGGCGAGTGCCGACTGCCGATGGCTGAGCGCGCTGGTCACCTTCTGGGCGCGCTCGGGGTCGTCCCAGAGGTCCGGCACACCGGCCTCCTCGCTGAGACGTGCGATATCGGAACGGAGCGTATCGACGTCGATGACCTCGCGAATGTCACCGTAGGTGAGTCGCAGGGCCTGGATGTCGGCGGAGAGATCGAGTTCGAGCATGTCGCGTCCAGCCTAACGTGCCGCCTGCTCGCGCGGGGACTGCATGAGAACGGGGGTAGCGTGAAACGAGTGAGCAACGCATCCACGGTCCTGAGGCGATTCGGACCGATGGTGTACCTGCCGACGATCCTCTTCTCGCTCGGCGAGGGGGCGGTCATTCCGCTGATCCCGGTGATCGCCGCGCGCATGGGCGCCGATATCGCGTTCGCCGCGCTCGTGGCATCCGCACTGGTCGTCGGTCAGCTCTGCGGAAACCTTCCTGCAGGTTGGGCCGTGGGCCGCATCGGCGAACGCTTCACGATGGTGATCGCCGGCGTGATCGCGATCGGCGCCGGCGTGGGCATGGTCTTCGCGCCGTCGCTGGGCGTGCTCGCGGCATCCGTGTTCCTCCTCGGCTTCTGCGCCGCCGCCTTCGGTCTCGCCCGTCACGCCTTCATGACGACGAGGGTGCCGATCGCGTTCCGCGCCCGTGCGCTCTCACTGCTGGGCGGCAGCTTCCGTCTGGGGATCTTCGTCGGCCCGTTCGTCGCCGCGGGGCTGCTGCAGCTGTTCGGGTCGGAGACTGCTGCGATCTGGTTCTTCCTCGGCTGCCTGATCGTCATGGTGCTTCTCGTGCTGTTCGGTCCGGATCCCGAGAAGACGATCCCGCCGACCACCGCGGTGCGCACAGCTCCCCTGTCTGAGGACTCCGGGGAGCCGGTCACCGGCTCGATCCCGACCGTCGGCCGTACGGGCATCTTTCGTACGATGTGGCAGCAACGCACCGTGCTCGGTCGCCTCGGTCTCGCCGCCGCGTCGCTGTCAGCGGTGCGTTCGGCCCGACAGGTCGTGCTGCCGTTGTGGGGCCTCTCGCTCGGTCTCGATGCGTCGACGATCGCCCTCGTCGTCGGGATCTCGGGTGCGATCGACTTCGCCCTGTTCTATGCGAGCGGTCAGGTTATGGACAGATTCGGTCGCCTCTGGGCGGCGATGCCGGCGATGGTCCTCATGGGTGCCGGATTCCTCGCGATGTCGTTCACGCATGACCTCGACGCAGCAGTGCTGTGGTTCGGCATGTTCGCCGCGGTGCTCGGCGTGGGCAACGGGCTGTCGAGCGGCATCCTCCTGACGCTGGGCGCCGATGTCGCGCCGAAGCAGCAGCCGGCCGCGTTCCTCGGCTCGTGGCGCACGTTGACGGATGCCGGCGGGGCCATCGCTCCCCTGATGGTGTCGGGGATCATCGCGATCGCCTCGCTGCCGATAGCGGCCGCGGCCATGGGCGTGATCGGCCTGGTAGGCGCCTGCGGGTTCATCCGCTGGATCCCCCGGTTCGTTCCTCGCACGAAGGAGAAGCCTCATGAGCGGTGAGCTTGCCGCAGATGTACGTCGACTGGTCCTCGGGGCCGCGGCGGCTTCCGACCATGAGAGAGCGACGCAAGCCGACTTCGCGACGTTCTTCCCCGACGAGTATGGCCCCGTGTCTCGCGACGACGGCCCCGACCACGCCACGGCGTCAGCACTCGTGTTCGATCCGACACTCACCCGCACGCTTCTCGTGTTCCATGCCAAGGGGCAGTTCTGGGTGCAGCCGGGTGGGCATCTCGAGTCCGATGATGGGTCGATCGCGGATGCCGCTTTGCGCGAGCTGCGGGAGGAGACAGGTGTCGTCGTGTCGGGTCTCGCCGAGCCTCTCGTGTACGACCTCGATCATCACGGGCTCTCGTCAGCCTTCGGCCGGTGTTCCTCGCATCTCGACATCGGGGTCGCCGTCGTCGTCCCGGACAGCGCGGCGCTGATCGTGAGCGACGAGTCGGAGGATGTGCAGTGGTGGCCGATCGCTGCGCTCCCCGATCAGGTGCCGCCGGGGTTCGACTTACGCGTACGGAGATTGCGCGACCGGCTTCCCTCCTGACGGGTGACAGGCTCTGCCGGGCCGGACATCATCTCAGCGCCGTGCGACTCGTGCCGGTCGCCTCGAGCTGCACACCGTCGGAGATGAACAGCGACAGCAGCGGCGGATTCCACTCGGCGGCGACCGTCACCCGAGCCGAGAGTCCGTCGGGTGCGGTGGCTGACAGCAGATTCGCGTCGCCCGGCCACTCGGCGACCAGCGCGACCGCCTGCTCTCTGACGCCCTGATCGGTGAGGTCGGCGTGCACCGTCGCCCCGTCGACGACCACCGTGAACCCGTCGGCTCCGGCGAGCGCTGCCGCGTCGGCGAGCGCGTCGAGCCGCTTCTGGGAGATGTACAGGTCGGTGGCGCACACGCTCACGAAGATCAGTGCGAGAGCGAGCAGCGCGTATCCCAGCGTGAGGAGCAGCACGCTCCCGTCGTCGTCTCTCACCCCGCGCCCCATAGCCTCGAGACCTTCTGCACCGCGGTTCCCTCGACAGAGACGGATGCCGCCTCATCCAGCCCGAAGATCGCCGGAACGAACGGCAGCGAGACCCTCGCTGCAACCACGACCGTGATCGTCGCACCCGCGGACGGGCAAGCCGCGATCTCGGGACCGCAGGTCACGGTCACATCGGCCGAATCGGGGTCGATGCCGTATTGCTCTGCGACGCTCGCGAGCACGCGTTCTCCGCTCAGCTCCGCACTGTCCGCATCCGACGCGAGGGCGATGGCCCGCGCCGTGTGTCGGGCCGCCGCCTCCGCGCCGAGCGCCTGCTCCTGGATCGCGCCGAGCGCGATGATCAGGTAGACGAGCGGCACGAGCAGCACCACCCCGACGGCGATGAACTCGAGAGCCGCGGAGCCGTCGTCATCCATCGCCGAACGACTCTTCCGGAGCATGCGCCTCCACCTCCAGCGCGAAGGGGATGCCGATCAGCCCGATCACCGGCAGTGTGGTCCGCACGCGCACGTCGATCGTCGGCTGCCCGAGCGACGTCGAGCGCCCGATGGTCACGTCCTCGGCATACGCCTCTCCGACAGCACGGACGATCTGTGCGCGCGCACGCTCTGCGCCGTCCTCGAGGCTCGTGTCGGCGAGTGCAGCGTGATACGCCCCCTCGACGGCCGAATCGTGCACGACGTTGCGGACGTACACCGCAAGAGCGAGCTGCATCACGGCGAGCGTGAGCAGAGTGAGCAGGGTCCCCACCATCACGAACTCGACCGCGCTCGAACCGCGTTCGTCGAGAAGTCGGCGACGGATCGTCGGGTTGGGCATGGGAGCACTCGCCCGTCAGATGCCCGACACGCGTTGGATCGCCTGTTCGAACAGAGTGCTCAGTGCGGGACCCGCGACCGCCCAGATCAGCACGACGAGTCCGGCGGTCATGAGTGTGACGAGAACCCAGCCTCTAGTACTCTTGCACCTATGTCTGACCCTCGCGACCTCGTGGACCTGTATCTGCGGCTCAGCGTAGACCGCGACGGCAAGGACTCCCTAGAGCGCCAAGAAAAGGACCTTCGAGCCTGGGCGACGCGGGAGGGTCTGACAGTGCGCACCGTCTGGGCCGACAAGGTGTCGGGATTCAAGAAGGTGAATCGCGACGACTTCGACGGGGCCGTATCCGCTGTTAGCTCGGGCGAGGTCGGCACGCTCGCCGTGTGGAAGTTGGATCGTCTCTCGCGTCGCGGCGCCGGTCAGGTCGGTCTCGTGCTCGATGATGTCGAGGAAGTCGGCGGGCGTCTCTTCTTCCTCAAGGATTCACTCGATTCCACAGTGCCCGGTCACCGCATGGTCATCTTGGTTGTCTCGGAACAGGCGCGGGCTGAGTCCGCGAATACGTCTCTTCGAGTCCGCGACAAGATCGCCAAAGATGCCGCGAAGGGCATTCCCAAGAAGGGCACGCGGCCATTCGGGTATGAGCCTGACGGGATCACCCTTCGACCCTCAGAGGCCGACCTGATCCGCGATGCTGTGGCCGACGTGCTCGCCGGTGAGCGGTCCATGCTCAGGATCGCGAAGGATTGGACGGAGGCCGGGGTGCTCACTGACGGCATGAAGCGGGAGCGCCGGGGCAAGGACGGTATCAAGAAACCAGCACTCCGCCGTTGGACGGCCACCACGGTACGGAGTGTGCTTCTCCGGGAGCGTAATGCGGGCCTCTTGGTGCATGAGGGTGTGGTGATGCCGGTGAGCCTGATCCAGTCGATCATCACTCTGGAGGATCACGACAATCTCAAGGCACGTGTCAAGGTCGGCATTCCTCTGAGTGGGCGCGCACACTCTCTACTGGGCGGGATCATCCGGTGCGGAGAGTGTGACGCCACCATGCACGGCACGATTGCCTACTCACAGCGCAAGGGCGGGCCTAGGAACGTCTATCGCGTTTACAAGTGCCAGAACACCCTCTACGACAAGAGCCGCCGCCACGCGAGCATTCAGGCGCCCATCGCTGATGATCTGTTCGTCGGGTTCATCTTCCGTGATCTGTTTGTCGATGAACTCCACTCCCCCGAGACGGACGACCGGACAGCGGCGCTCAAGGCCGTCACAGCCCGCCTGGCGAGCTTGGTGGAGAGCATCGAGCACGTGGGTCATGTCCTGCTGGACCCAAGCCTGAAGAGCCTACACAGCCAAGCGCGGGGTGAATTGAAGGTGCGCGAAGCGGAGCGATCCGGGCTCGAGCAAGAGCGAGACGCTTTGCTGGCCCAGACTGTGGACGGTGGCGCTCTCGCCGCTTTTATAGCGGAATGGCGAAGCCGGGGCGAAGGGTTTTCGGATGAAGCCGACATGGAGGATTGGAACCGGCGCTTTTGGGCTGCGTGGGAGGGTGTTGGCCTGGACGGCCAGCGGGCCATGATCCGAGCGCGATACAGGCCCTCGGTTCGAGTGGGAGGGCGGGGCGTCGGCAGAATCAGCCCCCACCCCATCAATCCAGTCACGTTCGGGCAACCGGTCTAGTCCCCCGCATGTTCGATGCGGGCGTGCCCCTTCGACCACCGACCAGACAGCCTGACCCCGTGCCCGCGAAGATGCCTCAGATATATTCGCGAGCATGGAGCAACGCTACGTATTCGACCTGACGTTCCCGACGGGTAATCCCGAGCAGAGGGTTCACCTGAAGTTCGAAGGTGGTGGAGACGAGCTGGTGTTTCCACTCATCGCCGCCGCCTTCGCACGGCTGGGGCGACACGAAGACGGCACAACCGGCTTCTTGCTCTCACCTGCGGACGCACTCGACCATGACCAAGGCGTCGAGGATTCGCAATTCCTACTCCTCGAAGGACACGAGACAGCGCATGACCTTCGATTCCTCATCGGTCCGAACGACGACGCGGTGTTCCTGCGCACCGGCGGGTGGGGCGGCACGGGCCTTCCCGAGATGTACAACTGGGTGCTCAGTGATCTGCTGCCGTTCGGACGCACCTTTTTAGAAGTCTACGGAGCCGTGGAGTTCATCAAGGTAGCTGGCCGTGCAGTCGAAGCCAGGAAGAACCGAGAACTGCGGCGCGAGGCAGAGGCATGGCTAAGGTCCGACAGCAAGGAAGTGTGGGGCTTGCTACTAGACGCGGTTAGGCGCTCAGATGCTTGGCCCGTCGACGACCTGACTAGAACGTTCGCGTTGTCGATCACGGACGCAACGCGCCTGATGACAGTGTGCGGATACACGTACGATCCGGCCTCGCGGTGCTACTACCGGATGAACGCGTACCCCGGACTGTTCGACCAGTTGGACGGCGGAGGCGCGTGATCGGCCTCAGAAAGGGCTGAACCTGGCACGGATCGCATCATGCAAGGTCGGCTGCGACGGGTAACCCTGCTGCCTAGGATCAAACGACCCGTCTTCGAGGCGGTAGACGGTCGCCTGAAGTCCGAACTGTCGATGTGCCTGCCATGCGTGCTCGCCGGTTCGTAGCACATTGATCTCTACGGCGCTCGTCTCCCCGTGGAACTCGATGATGAATTCGTAACCCACCGGCTTCTTGATTGCGTCGTCTGGTTGGAGGTCGTCGTGGTCTTTCGTCATGTACTTAGCCATGCGCACAGATTACGTCCAACGAGAATGTCAGCGTTCCCCTGCGATCGACCCCGGCTTCTACATCTGACACTACGCATCGATCATCTGCACGGCGTTGGACCGGGACCGAACGAGCGGAGATCAAGACAAGGGCCGGATCATCGCGGCAGGACTAGCCGCCCACACTCCCAGCACTGCCAGATGGGGCCGCGATGCGTCGTGCAGACGGTCATCGAGATAGAACAGTGGGCGCACGTGGGTGGGTTCGCGAGGTCTAACGCGGGTAAGTGGGAGTCATTCACGCTGGAAAACGTACTCAGCGATCCGCCCTGTCAGCGCTTATCCACAGATATACACACAAGAATGTAGCTGGGAGTTCGCTGGGAAGATGAAGGCACGATGTAGTCGCGCACTGTCTGCATAGCGGTGGATGGCGGCCTATGCCGACCCACAGCGGCCTTTTGGGCTACCTAGTACATGGGACCTAGACCCGTTACTCACCTTGTTACTCCCTCGGGATGTCTGTCGCCGCTCGTAGACTGAAGACGCAAGGTTCCGCCTCCCGATGACACCACACAGTGTCACCGGGAAACGACAACCGAGCACAGAGAAAGCCCCCGAGCCTGACAACTCATAAAGGGGGGCTTTCACTGCGGAACAGGGCGACCTCAGTCCTCACAGGGACAGGGCCGGGGGCCGCTTCGTAGCTACCAACTGCGGAGCGGCCTTCCTGTCAGTGTACCTAGCCGAAATCTACGCGTGGGGTCAGACATTCCGCCTGAGCCTCCCGTCCACCTACCTCCCTGCTCTACGCTCAGTGCATGGATAGATGGTTCACCGCGTACTTCAGACGCGACAACTCCGCGACGGGCAACACGGCTGTTCTTCTTTCAGAGGATGGCACCTATCCGGCGCGCCTCGCCTGGGAAGGCGGAGTGTACGAACTCGACTTCGCGCACGATACGGCACCTGAAGCCCACTACGAGTACATCCATGACCTTCCGGAGAACTCGAACTAGGCGGCAGGATCACGCCTCAAGGTTTCAGGCCGATTGAAGCACGCGATACAACGTTGCAGGGCTGATCCCCACCATGCGCGCGATGTCGGCGCGAGTGTGATCACCGGAGCGAACTAGGGCCATGATCGTGGCCAGCTTCTTGGCATCCACCACTGACGGACGCCCGCCCACGTTCCCCTTGGCCTTCGCGGCTTCGAGACCGGCACGAGTGCGCTCAGCCATCGTGGCCCGCTCAAGCTCTGCGAACGCGGCGAGGATCGTCAGCATGGCCTTACCCATAGGACCAGCGCTGAGGTCGATCTGTTCCGTCAGACTCTTAAAGGTCACGCCCCGGTCGATCAGGGTCTCGATAACCTCCAGTACGTTGCGGGTGTTGCGGCCAAGGCGGTCGAGCTTCCACACAACGAACGTGTCTCCACGGTCCAGCCGGTCGAGTGCCTTGTCGAGTTCGGGGCGGGATGCCAACGCGCCACTCACGCCGTGATCCGTGTAGACCCGATCCACCTTCGCCTTGGTCATAGCCAGGTCCTGGGAGGCCGTGTCCTGATCCTTGGTGCTGACTCGCGTGTATCCGATGATCGCCATGCCTCAATACTCTCAAAACCCATCTGTCTCATCAAGACCTTGTGAGAGATATTTCTGCGATACCTTTTTGGGATCAGATCGGCACCGTACCGGCGCTCTCACCCACCCATCGTTTTTGATAGAGAACGTTCCAGGCATAGGACAGCCCGCCCCATCGGACCTTGACGAAGGACGGGGCGGGCTGTGGAGGGTGTCACCCTTCCCTGTGAGAGGGTGACGGGTCTGTGCGCGCTGACAGAAGAAGCACGCACAGAGGACTTTTCTACTTCTGGGATTCCTCGGCGGCGAGAGCGGCCAGGCGAGCGACCTCGGCACGCTCGCCAGCGGTGAGGGTGGCGTGCTCGCCGCGCATCAGACGGTCGGCCTCGCCTTCGCCGGTGAGCATCTTGCGGATATCCGCCTCAGTCCACGTCGTGAACTCTGCTTGCTCTACCTTCGCGGCCTTCTCTTGCTCGCGCAGAAGGGCGGCGAGTGCGTAGATGTCAGTCATTCTTGGTTCCAATCCCTGCGAGGGTGCGCACGGTCACGTCGAGGTCTGCTACTTCGTCTTCGCTCAACACGATTTCGCCGCGCACGTGAGCCAGGAGGGCGTCGAGGGTGGCGAGGAAGGCGTCATCCGTCACACTCATCTGTAGTCCTCATTCAAATGACGGAGCACTTCGCCGTGATCGCGCCAGACCTTCTGGACGGCAAGCTTGCGGGCGGCGGGATCACTAATCTTGCGCGAGTACTCCAGCTTGGCGAACGCGGCCTTGAAAACTTGATACTCGTCGTCCTCACCGATCACCATGTCTTCGGGGGCTGGGCCAGTACCGAAGCGCTGACTGCCCCACTTTTGCACCTGCTCCTGCGGCGTAAGGTCCAAGAATGAACTCCCTAGACGATCCTTGGTCAGTTCGTATGTCTCCGGTGAGACCGTAAACGTCTCACCACGGGAGAGAACTCGGCCTGCGGCGGCGTCACCGGCGGCAGAGAAGGCGGGGAGGGTCAGCCCCGTGGCGCGGCAATGAAAAATCTTGTCAGTCATCGGGAAACTCCTAGGTACTTCGCGAGCGTTCGGGCGAACGCTTCGAGTTCGGGGAAGGTGTCAACGGCGCTCAGGAGAGCAAGACCGGCTTGGGGATCGCGGCGGATCATGACTTTCACAGCCTCTGTGAACAACTCGGCCTCGGCCATGTACTCCGCCGATGAAGTGTCCGTAATGCCTAGCTCATCGATGAGCTTCGTCAGTACGTCGGACTCCGCCTTAATCATTCGAGCCTGATGCACTGGGCTACCGGTGAGCTTCGCCTGTCGGCGGGAGTCTCGGGCGTGATCCGCCGCTTCGATCAGCCGTGTGAGCACGTTCGCGGTCGTCGGTTCACCGTCGAGTACGCGCGCAAGCTCGCTCTTTCTGGCAATGGCGTAGCGTCCGACGCTCGACGTGGCGAGCGACATTTCCTTGGCGATGACGGAATAGGGCACGCCGTCATCAAGCATTGTGTTAATGCGCGTGATTTGCGGGTGCAGTGCCACCGTGCTTTGTCGTGTCATATGCGAACTTCCTAATAGAGAGTAGGAGGAGCGCAGAGGGACCAACGTTTTCGATCAGCCCACGGCGAAGGAGTCCAGACGAACTATCCGTGGGATCAACGCCTCTGCGCCCTTCCTATGCTTTCTACTATCGCGCACTGGCATCCCAGAATGCGGGTCTCATCCCAGTGGATTTCGGGAAGCTCTCGCGCATTATCCAAAAATAGCTGATGCGATCTGCGGGCCTCTAATTCTCTCCAGGTCCACGGATACCTGACATTGCACACTAGGCGCTGATAATGGCGCACGGTGTTATTGGAGGCCATCGAGCGGGAGTGCGCCAATCTCCGAAAGAAGCTCATCCATCCAATCAACCTGACTCTCTGCCGCGCCGGAGCGAGCCGGAGGCTCAGCGACGACAGGCGCGGGCGAGGAGGATTTATCCGACGAGGGGTTCTTCTCTTCCTGCGGATTCCTATTGTGGTTCCCCGTTTGCCACTCAGTGGTTCCCCGTTTGCCACTCAGTGGTTCCCCGCTTGCCACTGCTGGCTCAACAGTGGTCTCCTGCTTTCCGCTGCCCCAGTCGCGGTCCTTCACCTGCATAACATCCGTCACCAGTTGGTTGCGGACGAACCGGTACTCAGTCACTGGGGAGCCTCCGCCTGGGTTTCGATGCTTCCCAGTCGCAACCAGCACACCGGTCCGTTGCAGGTACGCGAGAACCTTTCGCACCGTAGGCTTGCTCACTCCAGCTTCGTCGGCGAGCGTTCCCACGGATGGTCGAATGCGTTCTCCGCTCTTAAAAACACCGTGTCGCGAGAGCATCATGCTTACTGCGACGAACGGGGCGCGTCGGATCTTCGCCTTAGCGAGAGCGGCGTTGGGGAAGTGTTGCACGAACTCCTGGAACTCGAACGGCTTCAGGGCATCGGTCTTCCGGGTACGGTCTTGTACCATTTTCTAGTTTCCAATTCATCGTTACCTCTCGGTCGGTCGAGAGGGAGCCAGCCCCGGTGCGGATGAATTGGGAAACGACGCGCCGGGGCTGGCTCACCTAAGTGTGCGGGGTTCCGACATCCGCTGACGCCATATATATACGCCTCTTTACTACAATCGTCCAAAACGCGACAGGATCAATTGGGGCGCTGTCGAGTTCGCCACTCGCGTTGATACTCTGCGGCGGCGGATCGACATTCGTCGCACCGGCACTTGTTGTTCGAATATCTCGAAATGGTGCCGTGCGGTGACACTGTGCCGTCCGGTCGTCGGAGGTTCCGCTTCTTCCTGCTCGCGCTCTTCGCTGCTCGGCAGACATCACAGCGACAGCGATTCTTGTTGTAGGCGGTGAGGCCGTGCTCGGGGGCTTGCTTGCGCGGCCTGGGTTCCGGCTTGACCTTGGCTACCGGCTTGTCGACGTACTTCTTGTTCTGACCCATCAGCGAACGGCGCTCTCGGATCTGCTCTTCAGTAGGCGTTCGAGTGATCGGTCCCCATGTCACGATTACCGGCCTTGGGCCGTCGTGCGTTGTGCCTTCCTCTGTCCAGCGACGCCCGCCTACGGGCTTCTGAGCGGCGCCTGACGGCTTTGGAGGGTTGCTTGCGGCCCATCGAGCGCGGTCTGCAAACTCGGCCTTAAGAGAGACCGCTAGGTCTGCACGCACCCTGCGCTCTTCATCTCTGGCCTTTACCACGATCAGAGCGCGGTCGACATCCGTCTGGGCGTCGGCGGCGAGCATCGTCAGGTATCGACGGCGTAGCTCTGGGAGTGCGTCGAGCTCGTAAAGGGCTGAGACTGCATCTGAGAAGTTCATATCCCTTCTACCTATCGCGCGAACTCGCTCGGCCTATTTCGGTGGCCCTACGACATCGAGATATGCCCTGAGGTTCCCGCACACGTGCCGCTATGTATGCCGTCCGAGGATTGCAGTGACGCCGACGGCGGCTGGGGGCGAGGTGCGGCGCGCGTCGCCACTAGTCTGGGCGGATCAGCTGAACCCGCCGTCGTGGAGATCGATATGCCACCTGCCTGCCCTTGCCAAGACGCGCACCGCCGACTTATGGACGTCCACGAAGACATCCATCGTGCGAGCGAGTCGTACTTCGATGCAGAGGAGTTCCGCCGGTTTCTTAACTCCGCCATACAGAATTCTCGCGGGGTGAGCTTCCTACTTCAGAAGCGCAAGTCTCGATGGAACAACTTCGATGACTGGTATCTCAAGTGGCAGGACGAAGCGCGGGCCAATGAGGTCATGCGCTGGGGCGTTCAATCGAGAAACCGCATAGTTAAAGAAGAGGACTTGCGCACGCTCAGCGTCGCGGAGGTCACGTACTACGGGCCGCGCCTTCGCGAGGGCGAGGACGTGATCAACGTCCCACCGTCGTCCACGGTTGACGACATCATCAACGTCTACCGGGATCTGATCGCCCGCGATCGCCCAACCGGTCCTGGCACCATCCGAGTCTCCCGCAAGTGGTTCGACGATCAACTCCCACAGCATGAGTTGATTGCGGCCCTCCGCGAGCTTTACGCGGGGATCGCGAAATTGATTCAAGTTGCACACGAACAGTCCGGGGTCGGAGTGTGCGAACTAGGCGGGTTTCGGCGTCCGTGCGTCGACGCCAGCATAAGCGACGCCCCTCGGTGCTTTCCGCTCGCCCCGCCATCGGCGAGCATCGATGTGACGACCGGAACCATCTACGACGTTGAGTACGGAATCATCGAGATGGACGAGGACGCGGCTCTGCGCTCGATGGAGAAGTACGGGGAACCGATCGCGTTCGATAAGGGAGTGTTCGACGACGTGCCCGCTCGGATGGCGATGTCAAAAATCTTCCTTGAGAAGGACGGGTATGCAGGATCGGTGCTCCTGTTTTACAGAGGCCTCAAGGTTGTTCGAGGCATACCGCTCGCGATCCCCGTCGACCAACCACGGGAGTTGATCTTCGAGCATGCAATCGAGATGCTAGGCGCAATGACCTTCGATGGAGTCATGTTCGCCTCTGAGACGTGGATTACGACGCTGGACGCACGCACCGGTAAACCAAAGAAGCGTTGGGCTAGCGGCTCGCCGCAGCAGACCGAGTTCTACGACAAAGATCCCGTCGGAGGTCGCGACGAGGCCCTCGTCGTCTACGGGCTTTCGAAGGACGGTCGTGCGCGCACGATCGCCGAGTTGTTCAGAAAGACGTCGGCAGGCTACGAGTACCGGACGTTCGTCGACAGCGACGACCCCAAGGATGTGCCTCAGATGCTGATGGGGCCGGTCTCCCGCGCCTGGGGCACTCACCGCGGGCAAAGGTCGAGCGAGTAGTTCGACGGCCTGCACTTGATCGTGATCGGGCAGTAGTCGGCTCTTGGCACCGAGAGCGGCCACGGGCTGAGGTCAAAGCGCTTGTAGCGCCGAACCGGGAAGCGCCTCAGTGCTCGGTCCAGACTTCGCTCTCCTTCAACGGCGGCTCACCTAGAATCTTCCGCGCCGCGTTGAGCGAAGCAACGGCCTCACCAAACGCCAGGGTGTCGAGGTGCGTCGCGTTGATGGTTATGGATGTCTCGCTGTCGCCCTCCACGACCCGCAGAGCGCATGCCGCCCCAATTGGCTCGATCTCTCCGACAAGCCGGGCGATGAAGCGCGCGTCGTCGAGGATCACATGCTCCGCTTCCCGCATGTAGGCGGCCACGACCGTCTCGCAAGCCTTGTACGCCTGCTCAAACACAGCTCGAATATCGACGGGCTCCACGAAGCCTTCCCAAAGGGCGGCGCACTCTCTCCACTGGCGCTTGTAGTTCTGGCGTTGCGACGCCTCAATGTTGTCCGCGCAGACCTGCAACACGTCAATGACGGGACGCACTCGTGTCCCGCCAGTCTCCGGGTCCTCATCGGAGGAGATCGTGATTGCCGACGCCGCCGGGGGACGATGCTGGTCCAGGTTGCGAAGCATCCAGACAAGGCGGAAACTGCGGTGCTGTTGGTAGAGCCGATTGAAGTTGTCTGGGGCACTACTCCCCATTGGGAGGTCGAGCGTCTTGGCGTTCGTCTCGACCATCGAACGGAGCGTTGTGAACGCCGTGAGGGCGGCGCTCAGGCGACCATTGAGCCTCGAGCGGTACGGTCCGCGCTGATACTCCAACTGGCCCACTGACGGCAGTTCCGCGAAGAACGTCTGCAACTCGTTCAGGGCATCGACGATGGGGCCAATCAGCGCATGTCCGCTGAAGTCGCGGAGCCGGGCGAGAGCCGCCGGGATGCGCTGGCGTTCCTCCAGGGTGAGTGGGCGCACCATCCGGATTTCGTTCTCCCCATTTGGCCCGACCATCGAGCCGAGGGACCAGTCGTCGCCTTCGAGCATCAGGACTCGTGACGGACGACAACGCCCGCGGAGAACCAACCCACGAGCGTCGCGGCGAGTTGCACATGCCCGGTCGCCTCTGCCAACGAGTATCCGTGCCCCGAATGCCGATGTTGCTCTGCGAAAGCGAGAGTTTCGAGCATGCCAAGTAAGACCGCGAGATGATCGGGATGGTCGTCGTCGCGCCGGGCGAACGCGAGCCCCCATCCGTGTTGCTGTCGGAGCGCGCCTACGATCTTCGACAGTTGTGGCTTCTTGTCTTTGGGGATGATCTGACTTCCCGCGGCGGCCTCGACCGCTTGAATGCCCTCGCGGAGAATCTTGCTGGTGTCCGGGTCAATGCTCTGCATCTCCCGCCACGCCTTGACTAGATGCCGCCCGGCGGTGCCATTCGCATCCTGAATTGCCACTTGCGCCGCTTCCTCCACTCCCTCCGGTAGGCGACGAGCAAGCCTGTAGTGACGGTCCTCCCCCACAATTGTGACCGCCGAGCCGCTGCGCTCCATGTGAACATTGAGCACCGCAACCTTTTCCGGTGTCGACCCGTACGGCAACTCAGGCTCGAACGTAGACAGGAGAAGGTCGACAACGCGAAGAGTGAACTTGTCTCCCCGATTGGTAATCGCCGAGGCGAGTTCGTCCTGGCTCGGACGGGGCTGGTCGAGCCGCGTCCGGAGGGAGGTCTCGATGAAGTGGATCATCGCAGGATTTACCTGGCCGTACTGCGTCGCCTGGTAGAACAGACTGCGTAACCACTCGAAGATCGGTCCTTCAAGACTCTCCGGGATCTGCTCACGGATGATGTAGAGATCGGCGATCTCCTCTTCGGATGCGTCCCACGGTTCCCAAGGCTCCACATGTGGAGCCTATTGCTTCGGCGCGACGTCAGACATAACGACGCCGCGCGGCCCGAATCAACCGCGGCTTCCGTCTCATCCCGCGGGCTAGTCAGTGGTGTCCGCTTCGTCTAGTTCGAGGTATGCGAGCACTTCATCCAAGCTCGCGTCGGGACCAACGAGAACCCTTCGGGCGCTGATGTCGTTCAACGAGAAATGCCCGTCGTCCTCTTGCAGGTACAGGCCCCGCTTCTCAGAGAAGGCGGAGGCTATGTCCTTCTCGGTGGGCGGCTGCTCTTCCGCATCTTCGATACCCCAAGCGATTGCATCCAGCATGGCGGCGGCGCGGTGCAGTCTAGACGGGTCATCGCTTCGGAGAGCAACCCGCGCGACGGCCTCCGCGGCCTTATGGATGGTGGTCGGCCACGTGACATCAGGATCTGTCGTCATATCCGCAGATTAGTACAGAGCGTGGCGTCAGTGGGATCGCCGCAGGCAGGTCGCATCAGCGTGCTTTACTCACTGGCTGTTGGGACCATCGTGAGCCGCACGCATGCCCTAGATTTCACTCATGCGCGAAGAACCTGAATCTCACACACAGGACGCTCTGTCGGCCCTCAGCAGACGCATCCAACGCACTTACAAGTCGCGCGTTGAGACAGCGCGGCGTCATCAAAAGCGGGGTAACTACTGGAACTTTGCCCTGGTCGTGGCATCACTTACGGGCACATCGGTGGCAGTGGTGTCGCTCACTGACCCGTCCGTGTACGGTGAGCGTGGTTCGGCCCTAATGGTGGTTCTCGGAATCGTGACTCTCGTGGTTTCCGTGCTGGTTACAAGCGCGCAGTTCCAGGTGCAGGCAGAGAAGTTTTTTCACGCGTACCGAAGCCTTCAGAAGCTGTGGGTGGCGTCCGATCTTGCAAAGCGTTCGCTTACGGATACGCGTGAACGAAACGAGCGTGCGGACGAGATAGACCGCGATTACCAGTCTGTGCTGGACGACACCGATAATCACAGCCCTGCCGACTTCTTCAAGGCGTTCCCGGGCGAGCTCAAACGGAATAAACCATCTGGCGTGGACCCCGCCGATCGGTTGTCGATCGTGGCATTCAGCAAGAGAAAGCTGATAGTCCTCGGAAGCAATATTTTCACCTTCCTTCCTGTGCTCGGGAGCATCGCCTTGTTGCTGCTGCTGACCCCAGCAGCCAAATGGCTCCTCGGTCTGTAGTTTCGTCATATGTGGCTTGCAATAACAGCCCATCCGGGCACATCCCCTCGCTCGTCGTCGAGGAGTTCGCGAGCTACGGTCAGGCCGCCTCCGTGGCTGTGTCGAAGAGTATTCATGTCGTCCTTTCGTGGGGCGCTCAGCCGATGCCGAGTCGCAGGATGAAGAGTCCCGGATAGATGGCGAAAAGCACGGAGAGCGGGAGGATCAGGAACACGAGCGGTAGGAGCATCAGGATCTCCTTGCGGCCGGCCTGTTCGATCAGCACCCGCTTGGCGTCTTCGCGGGCGTCTCCCGCCTGTGCATGCAACACGGCCGACAGCGGGGCGCCGTGTTCGAGCGCGGCGACGACCTGATCGATCGCGCGCGCGAGTCCGGGCAGCTGCAGACGGCTCGACATCTCTCCGAGCGCGTCGGCAAGCGAGGATCCCGTTCCGACGGCCAGCACCACGGTGCGGAACTCGACAGTGAGCTCACCCGATCCGACCGCCGCGACGCGGCGAAGAGAATCGAGGAAGCCTTCCCCCGCCGACAGGCAGAGAGCGAGGAACTCGAGTGTCGTCGGCAGCTCATCGGTGAGCCGTGCTCGACGCGACCGCATGCGGGCTGTGAGATGCATGTCATACGAGACCCCGGCGCAGCTTCCGAGCAGGATGGGGAGAAGAGCGATCGGAGGGCTCATACGTCCGGAGATCGCGATCGCGATGAGAGCGAGTGCTCCGGCGATGATCCCGCCGAGCACCCAGCCGAGTTGTCGTCCGCGGAAGGTCGACGGGTCGATCGCGAGACCCGCCTGGGCGATCCTCCCCTGGAGCGCCCCGCCACCGCCGAGCAGTCTCTCGAAGACTGCCGACGAACGGACCCAGAGCGTTCGGTCCGCAGCGGGAAGAACTCCTGCCCAGGGCAGGGCGATCTCCGGCAGCCGCTCGTCCGCGACGGCGTCGCGCACGTAGGGAGCTATCCGCAGCGTCAACGACGCCGCCGACCACCGCGGGAGCGCCGCGAGGATGCACAGCAGCCCGGCAGACAGCACCCCACCGCCGAGCACTGCGACGGCGAGCCCGGACAGAGCACTCACCCGAACCACCGTCCCGGTTCCGGCAGGCGCCCTATCCGGATCATGATCCGGTATGCCATGACGGACACGGCCGCGCCCAGACAGATCACCAGCACACCCTCGGGCGTGCCGTAGGCGGCGGCACCTTCGGGCCTCAGCACCAGGAGGCCGAGGATGACCCACGGCGCGACGGATCCGAGGACGGCCGCACCGCGGATCCACGACTGACGCGCCTCGACCTCACCTCGGAGGGCCGCATCCGCACGCACCGACGACGACAGCGCCCGCAGGACACCGACCAGCTCCGTGCCGCCTACCTGCCTCGCCATGCGGAGCGTCTCGATGATGCGGTCCGCGATCGGATCGGCCAGCGAAAGTTTCAGTCGATCGAGGCTCGTCTCGAATCGCCCCGTCGCCCGCAGATCACGCGCGAACACGATGAAAGCCGGCCTCATCATCGCGGGAGCGGACTCAGCGAGACTCGCGACCGCATCCGGCAGCGACAGCCCCACACGGATGGATGCGACAAGCAGGTCGCAGACGTCGGGCCAGAGCTGTCGGCGCAGCTTGCGCAGCCGCAGGCGACGCGACCGCAGGAACACGACCGGCGCCGTCGCCGCAGTCGCACCGGCCAGCATCGCGAGGGCAAGAATCGCGGTGACGAGCCAAACGGCGGATGTCGTGGCGAGCGCGACCAGAACCACGATGACCAGAAATGAGCGCTGGCGGATGCGCCCGAAACCCGCCTCTTCGAGCATCCGGACGATGGCTCCCCGTCGTCTGGCCTTCTCCTGCTCGGGCCGCGGAGGCCAGAGCCAAGGCGCCGCGCACAGCAGCAGGCCCGCCGCAAGCACTGCACCGAGCAGAGCCGTCACGCGTCGACTCCGACGCGTCGGAGATCGCCGCGCCGACCCGCGTTCGCATCTGTGCCGTGTGCGTACACCGACCGCGTGACGAGTCGGCCGTCGAGGATGTCCCCCGTCGGCGCGATGACCTCGTGCACTCGTCTGACACCGTCAGCGCCCCGCACGCAATGCACCACGAGATCGACTGCGGCGGCGAGAGCAGGGGCGATGAACGAGCGGTCGATGTTCCTGCCTGCCAGCAGCGGCAGAAGCGTCAGCTTGTCGAGCGCGTCGGCTGCGGAACTCGCGTGCACAGTGGCGGCACCCGGCACGCCCGTGTTGAGTGCGAGGACGAGGTCGAGCGCCTCCGCATCCCTGACCTCGCCCACCACGAGGCGATCGGGACGCATCCGCAGTGCCTCCTTCACCAGACGACGCAGGGTGATCTCACCCGTCCCCTCGAGACTCGCCTGACGTCCCTGCAAAGAGACCACGTCAGGGCCGTCGACGGCGAGCTCGAACGTCTCCTCGACCGTGATGATGCGCTGCTGATCGGCACATGACGCGAGGAGCGCGCCGAGGAAAGTGGTCTTGCCGGCGTGCGTCGCACCCGACACGACGACGCTCTTCCCCTCTCTCATCGCCCGACGCAGAGTGGCCGCGAGGTCGGCGGGGAGTGCGCTGTGCGTGACGAGGGCGTCGAGCGATCGGTAGCGAGGTAGGAACTTGCGGATGTTCACCGACCAGGAGCCGCGCACCACATCCGCGATGGCCACGTGCAGCCGCGACCCGTCCGCCAGCGACGCATCGACGAAGGGCTGGCTGATGTCGACCCGGCGACCGGTCGACTGCAGCATCCGCTCGACGAGGTCGCGCAGCTGCGCGTCACTCACCCGCAGCGCGAGTCGCTGCGAGACACCACCCCGCGCGACATGAATGCTCTCGGGGCCGTTGACCCAGATCTCCTCGATCTCGGGATCGTCGAGCAGCGGCTGCAGCACGCCGAATCCGCTCACCGCGGCGAGGACATCGCGCACGCATCCGGCCTCATCATCGATCGGAGTCTCACCCCGAGCGAGCGCGACATCGTTGAACCGCCGCACCTCGGCGAGAGCGACGGCGCGAGCGACCTCGGCATCGCGCGACGGGTCCGTCCCCTCGGCGCGGAGGCGCTGACGGACACGCTCGACGACGAGGACGGAGGGGTGGATCACCCGAGCATCCTCGCAAGGATCCCGCTCCCGCCGCCGGAGTTATCCACAGCACGGTCCCGCCGCCTGCGGGCGGATCCTCAGCTACGCACGATCCCCCGATCAGTAGACTGATTTCACCGCGCGGGAGTGGTGAAATTGGCAGACACGCAGGATTTAGGTTCCTGTGCCCTAGGGCGTGTGGGTTCAAGTCCCACCTTCCGCACCGATCAGTCGCATGCCGTGCGGCCGACGACTTGACCGCCGCACAGCTCACTACGACGGGAAATCCATGCATCACGCCGCTCTCATCCCCTGGCTCGACCCCGCCACCATCATCGGCTCGGCCGGCCCCTGGGCGCTCCTCGTGGTGTGCTTCATCGTCTTCGCCGAGACCGGCCTGCTGGTCGGCTTCCTGCTGCCGGGCGACACGCTGCTCGTGATCTCGGGCCTGCTGTCGCACCCGATCGCCGGCTCCGAGCACGGCGTCTTCGGCATCAACGTCTGGATCGTCGCGCTGCTCATCGGGTTGTCCGCGTTCGTCGGTGGCGAAGTCGGCTATCTGATCGGTCACAAGGGCGGGCCCGCGGTCTTCGAACGCAAGGAATCCGGCCTCTTCAGCAAGAAGAACGTCGAGCGCACCAACGCGTTCTTCGAGCGCTTCGGCGGCATCACCGTCATCCTCGCCCGCTTCGTGCCGATCGTCCGCACGTTCGCGCCGGTCGCTGCCGGCGTCGGCCACATGCCGTGGCGCCGCTACACGCTCTACAACCTGATCGGAGCGATCCTCTGGGGCTTCGGGCTCACGATGTTCGGCTACGCCATCGGATTCATCCCTCCGGTCGCGCACTTCGTCGAGAGCTACATCGACCTGATCCTGCTCGCCGCCGTCGGCGGTACCGCGCTCGTCACGCTCTGGCACTACCTCTCCGAGCGCCACAAGGCCAAGAAGGAGGCCGCTGCCGGCGAAGGCGAGACCGACGCCGCCGAGGCGGAAGAACTCGCGCTCGACCCCGAGGTGTTCGACCGCGCTCCCGACTTCGACGGAGACGGCAAGCACTGACCTCGAACGAGTGAGATGGGGGCGGGCTGAGCTCTCAGCCCGCCTTCTTCTTGCTCGGGGTCTTCTTGGTGCTCGCCTTCTGATCGGACGAATCCGACGAATCCGACCGAGCGGCCTTCGTGCGCGCGACGCTGGCTCGCAGCGCCTCCATGAGATCGATCACCTCGCCGCTCTTGGCGTCACCCTCGGCCTCGCCGAACGTCTCCGACACGTCGAACGTGTCACCCGCCTCGATCTTGGCGTCGATCAGAGTGCGCAGCTCCCTCTGGTACTCGTCGACGAAGGACTCGGGGTCGAAGTCGGCTGAGTAGCTGTCGACCAGGGATGCCGAGAGCTCGAGCTCCTTCTTCGAGATCCGCACGTCTTCATCCAGCGCCGGGAACTCGGCCTCGCGCACCTCGTCGGCCCACAGCAGCGTCTGCAGCACCAGCACCTTGCCGCGCACCCTGAGCGCGGCGAGGCGGGTCTTCTGCCGCAGTGTGAACCGCACGATCGCCGTGCGGTCGGTCTGCTCGAGCGTCTTGCGCAGCAGCACATAGGCCTTGGGCGACTTCGAGTCGGGCTCGAGATAGTACGGCTTGTCGAGAGTCAGCAGATCGACCTGGTCGGACGGCACGAACTCGACGACGTCGATCTCGCGGCTCTTCTCGGCGGGCAGCGCTGCCAGGTCGTCCTTCGTGAGCACGACCGTCTGCCCCTCGTCGACGTACGCGCGATCGATGTCGGCATATGCCACGGTCTCGCCGCACACCTCGCACGTGCGCTGATACCGGATGCGACCGCCATCCTTCTCGTGCACCTGATGCAGCGGCACGTCGTGGTCCTCCGCCGCGGAGTACACCTTGACCGGCACATTCACGAGGCCGAAGGTCAGCGCGCCCTTCCAGATCGTTCTCATGCCCCCAGTGAACACCAGGCGCCCCGGTCGCGGCCAGTACCTTGACTACGCTGGGCGTCATGGTTGCCGAGGCGCAGAACGTGCAGATCGACGGCCGCCGCCTGCGCATCACCAACCTCGACAAGGTCGTCTACCCCGACACCGGCACGACCAAGGGCGAGATCATCGCCTACTACACGGCGATCGCGCCCCACATCCTCCCCCTCCTCAAGGGCCGCCCGGTCACCCGCAAGCGCTGGGTCGAGGGGGTCGGAACCTCTCAGCATCCCGCCGATTCCTTCTTCACGAAGCAGCTCGAGCCCGGAGCGCCGAGCTGGATCCCGCGGCACGAGATCCGTCACTCCGACGGCCCGAAAGAGTATCCGCTCGTCGATGACGTGCCGACCCTCGTCTGGCTCGCGCAGGTCGCCGCGATTGAGCTGCACGTGCCGCAGTGGCGCTTCGCCCCGGACGGCCTCCCCGGAAACCCCGACCGACTCGTGCTCGACCTCGACCCCGGCCCCGGGGTCGGTCTCGCTCAGTGCGCGGACGTCGCCCGGATCGCCCGCGGACTGCTCACCGACATCGGACTCGACCCCGTTCCCGTCACCAGCGGCAGCAAAGGCATCCACCTCTACGCCGCTCTTCCCGGCCAGCAGACCAGCGACGAGATCTCGGCAGTGGTGAAGGAGATCGCCCGGCTCATCGAGACCGAGAATCCTGATCTCGCCACCAGCACCATGGCGAAGGCCGCCCGCGGCGGCAAGGTGTTTCTCGACTGGAGCCAGAACAACGGCAAGAAGACGACCATCTCGCCGTACTCGATGCGCGGCCGCGCACAGCCCTGGGTGGCCGCACCCCGCACCTGGGAAGAGCTCGACGACCCCGATCTGGCGCAGCTCGACTTCGCGACCGTCCTGGAACGCGCGGACTCCGGGATCGATCCGATCTCGCCGCTGCGCACCGAACATGCACCGCGGGTGCAGACCCCGAGCGCCGCAGCATCCGATGAGGACGCCGCCTCCGCGCAGCCCGCCGCATCTGCGCGACGCCGCCCGCGGATCTCCGGCGCGGCGAACGCCCCGACATCCGTCTCCCCCGCGTCCGTCTCGCCGATGCTCGCCGAGAACGGCACGCCCGCGATCGCCCGCCGCCTGAGCTCCCCCTCCTGGGTCGAGGTGAAGTGGGACGGCATCCGCGCGATCGGCACCTGGGCCGACGGACGGATGCTGCTGCATGCCCGCAGCGGCACGGACATCACCGCCCGCTACCCTGAGCTCACCGCGGACGGCGCTCCCTTCCTGCCGGTCGCCGATGCGATCATCGACGGAGAGATCGTCGCATTCGACGCGCACAGCCGGCCGAGCTTCTCGCTGCTGCAGAATCGGATGCACCTCACTCGGCCCCGTGAGATCGAACGCGAGGTCGTTCGCACCCCGATCGTCTACATGGTCTTCGACCTGCTGCGCCTCGACGGGCACGACCTCAGCTCGATGCCGCTGTCACAGCGGCGCACTCTGCTCGAAGAGGTGGTCTCGGATCTGGAGGCCCCGATGCAGGTGCCGCCCGTGTTCGACGACGTCGACGCCGCGCTGGCCGCGAGCGACGAGTTCGGTCTCGAGGGCGTGGTCGTGAAAGACCCCGCGTCCCGCTATCGCGCAGGGCAGCGCTCCCCCGCCTGGCTCAAGCTCAAGCTGACTCGGATGCAGGAGGTCGTGATCGTCGGCATCCGTCCGGGGAAAGGCGAGCGCGAGGGCACGTTCGGTTCCCTGCTGCTCGCGGTTCCGGACTCCGGCCGGCTGCGGTACGTCGGACGCGTCGGCACCGGCTTCACCGACCGGATGCTGCGCGATCTGCTCTCGCGCCTCGCGCCGTTGCGCATCGGATCAGCCGCCGTGGACGGAGTACCCGCTCTCGACGCATCGGACGCGCTGTGGGTGGAGCCGGAGCTGGTCGGCGAGGTCGAGTTCGCCAACTGGACCCCCGACGGCGTCCTTCGTCACTCCCGCTGGCGCGGGCTCCGCCCCGACAAATCGCCCGACGAGGTCGTGGTCGAGAGCTGACCCGTCACGCGTGATGCGGTTCGCAGTCCGACTGCTCAGCGGGTTCGATCTGGAAGGTCGAATGCTCCACGTCGAAGTGATGGGCGAGACACGACTGCAGGTCGCTCAGCAGCTTCGCGGATCGCCCGTCGGCGAGAAGCGCAGGTTCGACGCTGACGTGCGCGCTGAACACCGGAGCGCCGCGGGTCAGCTGCCACACGTGCACATCGTGCACTCCGACGACACCGTCGTAGTCGAGCAGGTGCTGGCGGATGTCGCTGACCGCCGTGCCTGCCGGCGCCGATTCCGACAGCACCGAGAAGACCTCGCGCAGCAGCGCGATCGCGCGCGGGATGATCAGCACGGCGATCATGATCGACGCGAGCGCGTCTGCCGGCATCCATCCCGTCGTCACGATCACGATCGCGGCGATGATCACCATCGCCGAGCCGATCAGGTCGCCCATCACCTCGAGGTACGCGCCGCGGACGTTGATGCTGGTGCGCTGGGCACGGCTCAGAAGCCACATCGAGATCGCATTGGCCACGAGTCCGACGACCGCGACGACGAGCATCAGCCCTCCGGCGACCTCGGTCTCGCCCGGATCGATCAGCCGACCGACGGCCTCGATCCCGACCCATCCGGCGAGGAGGATCAGGATGATCGCGTTGATCAGCGCCCCGAACACCTCGGCGCGCTGATACCCGAACGTACGGCGGTCGTCGGCCGGTCGCGCGGCGACCGCGGCGGCGATCAACGCGATCACGAGTGCCGAGGCGTCGGTGAACATGTGCGCCGCGTCCGCCAACAGCGCGAGCGAGCCTGTGAGGATCGCGCCCACGACCTGCACCACCATGATGGTCGCGGTCAGGCTCAGCGATATCGCCAGAAGACGGCGATGACTCGCAGAGCGGATGCCGCCGGAGGCGGGCGCGTGATCGTGCATGCTTCCAGGCTAGACGGGCGATCGTGCCGCTCGGCGGGTCTGCGCGCAGTCGGGAATGGTGATGATTCTCAGTAGCCGCGCCCTTCAGCGCGCTCGGGTGTACTCGAGCACGACGCAGCCGTTGTCGAACGAGCGCATCCGATCGAGGCCGAACTGCGTCGGGGCGAAGGGGTGGCTCGTCATCGGGATGCCGGACCCCGCGATCACCGGGTACTTCTTGACGATCAGCCTGTCGATCTCATCGAGGAGTACGCCGGCGAGCACGGCACCGCCAGCCAGGTAGATGCCGAGACCGGGCTCCGCCTTGAGCTCACGCATCCGCGCGACGGGATCCGTGCGGACGATCTCGACGTTCGGCTCGCCCGGGTCGTCCAGCGAGCGGCTGAACACAATGGTGCGCAACTGCGAGTACGGATCGGTGATGCCGGCCTGCAGTGCTGGCTCGTAGGTGCGACGCCCCATCACCACGGTGTCGAAACGAGTGAGCGGCTCGTCGGCGCCTCCCCGATCGGCTCGGACGAATGCGGGCTGGATGTCGGAGAGTTCCGTGCCGAGCAGTTCGGCGAATGCCGGGGTCACCGGATAGAAGTCGACCTCGTCGGCCGGCCCCGCGATGAACCCGTCGAGGGTCACGCCGATGTAGTAGGTGAGTTCTCGCATGTCGACCACAGTAACCACTACGTATGAAGTACGTCAAGAGTAGTGGTTACTGCTCGGTGGGTCAGAGATCGGCGAGCAGCGGCACCAGTTCTGCGAACGCGCGGGCGCGGTGCGACTGCTCCTGCTTCTCGTCGGCCGTGAAGTCGCCCACGGTGCGCTCGGCGCCCTCCGGCTGTCCATCCGGGATGAAGATCGGGTCGTAGCCGAACCCGCCCCCGCCGGATGCCTCGGTGGCCAGGCGCCCCGGCCAGTTCCCCACGACCACGTGCTCGGCTCCCTCGGGCGTCACCAGCGCGATGGTCGAGTTGAAGTGGGCGGTGCGGTGTGGATCCGCGATGTCACGCAGCTGGTCGAGCAGCAGTTCGAGGTTCGCCGCAGCATCCTTCTTCTGCCCCGCCCAGTAGGCGGAGAACACCCCGGGCGATCCTCCGAGCACGTCGACGCAGATGCCGGAGTCGTCGGCGAGGGCCGCGAGACCCGTGTGCAGCGATGCAGCACGCGCCTTGATGAGCGCATTCTCGGCGAAGGTCACACCGTCCTCGACCGGCTCCGGGCCGTCGTATCCGACGACCTCGAGATCGGGGCGCGTGGCCGCGACGATCTGCTGGAACTCCGCGACCTTGTGCGGATTGTGGGTGGCGAGGACGACCTTCATCAGCCCGCGAGCGCCTTCAGCTGCTGATCCTTCAGATCGGCGCAGCCTGCGACGCCGAGTTCGAGAAGCGCATCGAGCTCGCGCTTGTCGAACGGTGCCCCCTCGGCGGTGCCCTGCACCTCGACGAAGAGGCCACGACCGGTCACGACGATGTTCATGTCGGTCTCGGCGCGGACATCCTCGACATATGCGAGATCGAGCATGGGCGCGCCGTCGATGATCCCGACCGAGACGGCGGCGACGGAGTCGAGCAGCGGCGTCGAGTTCTTGCCGATGAACTTCTTCTCCCTGCCCCACTCGATCGCATCCGCCAGGGCCACGTAGGCACCGGTGATCGCGGCGGTGCGCGTTCCGCCGTCGGCCTGCAGCACGTCGCAGTCGATGACGATCGTGTTCTCGCCGAGAGCCTTGGTGTCGACGACGGCGCGCAGGGCTCGGCCGATCAGGCGCGAGATCTCGTGCGTGCGTCCACCGATGCGACCCTTGACGCTCTCGCGGTCGTTTCGGCTGTTGGTCGCACGGGGAAGCATCGAGTACTCGGCCGTGACCCAGCCCTTGCCCTTGCCGGTGAGCCAGCGGGGCACGCCGTTCGTGAACGATGCGGTGCACAGCACCTTGGTGCCGCCGAAGCTGATCAGTGCCGATCCCTCGGCGTGGCTGCTCCAGCCTCGCTCGATCGTTATCTCACGGAGCTGGTCGGTGGAGCGGCCGTCGGCGCGGACGATGCTGGTCATGGGGTTCCTTCGGTGGGGGTGGAAGAAGCGGATGGATGCTGCGGAGGAGTCAGAGCCCTGCGGCTGATTCCGGAAGAGTGATGACGCCGGTCTGCACGAGCTGCACGTCGCGCACCTCCCGGCCCATCAGACGGTTGGCGAGGGCGGTGAACTCGGTGGTCGAGTCGCCGGTCGCCTCGTAGACGTACGACGCGGTGGCATCGGGCGACGCGAGAAGGTCGCCGCGGACCAGCTGGCGATACACGTCTCCCGCGGTCTCGTCGTCGCTCGACACGAGGGTGACGCCCTCGCCCATCACGTAGCTGATCGCACCGCGGAGGAAAGGGTAGTGCGTGCATCCGAGCACCAGGGTGTCGACACCTGCGTCTCGCAGCGGCGCGAGGTACTCCTCGGCGGTGGCGAGGACCTCGGGCGTGCCGGTGATGCCACCCTCGACGAACTCGACGAAGCGGGGGCACGCCGCGGTGAAGACCTCGAGACGCTCGTTCACCTCGAGCATGTCCTGGTAGGCACGTGAGCCGATCGTCCCGACAGTGCCGATGACGCCCACCCGCCCGTTGCGCGTGGTCGACACGGCCCGGCGCACGGCAGGGCCGATGACCTCGACGACGGGGACGTCGTAGCGCTCCCGCGCGTCGCGCAGCATGGCCGCGGACGCCGTGTTGCAGGCGATCACGAGCATCTTGACGCCCTGATCGACCAGCGTGTCGAGCACCTCGAGGCTGTAGCGACGCACATCGGCGATCGGCTTCGGGCCGTACGGCGAGTGCGCGGTGTCGCCGATGTAGACGAACGATTCCCGGGGCAGCTGGGCTCGGATGGCCCTGGCCACCGTGAGTCCGCCGACACCGGAGTCGAAGATTCCGATCGGGGCGTCGTTCATGACTCACCAGCCTACCCGCGCGCACCCCGCGTCACGCTCAGCAACCCGGGCGGATGTCGTCACTAAGCTGAGCGCATGACGACGTCCACGGCGCTTCTGACCGACCGTTACGAACTCACGATGCTCGCCGCCGCGCTGCGCGACGGAACGGCCTCACGGCCGAGCGTGTTCGAGCTCTTCTCACGGCGGCTGTCCGGCGGGCGCCGATTCGGCGTCGTCGCGGGCACGGGACGCCTGCTCTCGCTGCTGCGCGAGTTCCGCTTCGGCGACGACGAGCTGCGCTTCCTGCGCGACAACGACGTGGTGGATTCCGAGTCGCTGACCTACCTGGAGAACTACCGCTTCACCGGCTCCATCCGCGGGTATCGCGAGGGCGAGCTGTACTTCCCCGGTTCGCCGATCCTGACCGTCGAGGGCACGTTCGCCGACGCCGTCGTGCTCGAGACCCTCGCGCTCAGCGTTCTGAACCACGACTCGGCCGTCGCCACCGCCGCATCGCGCATGAGCATCGCCGCAGGCGAGCGCCCGCTGGCTGAGATGGGTTCCCGCCGCGCCGCCGAGCAGTCCGCCGTGGCCGCCGCGCGCGCTGCCTACATCGCCGGCTTCCGTGCGACGAGCAACCTCGAGGCCGGACGCCGATGGGGAATCCCGACGATGGGCACCGCGGCGCACTCGTGGACCCTTCTGCACGAGACCGAGGAAGAGGCCTTCCGATCGCAGATCGACAGCCTCGGCACCGACACGACCCTGCTCGTCGACACCTACGACATCCGCACCGGCGTCGAGACAGCCGTTCGCGTGGCCGGCACCGGCCTCGGCGGTGTGCGGATCGACTCTGGCGACCTGCCGATCGTCGCGGCGGAGGTACGCGCTCAGCTCGACGAGCTCGGAGCGACGAGCACGCGGATCACGGTCACGAGCGACCTCGACGAGTATGCCATCGCTGCGCTGGCGGCATCGCCGGTCGACGCCTACGGCGTCGGCACCTCGGTCGTCACGGGCTCCGGATACCCCACCGCAAGCATGGTCTACAAGCTCGTCGCGCGGCAGGATCCGACAGGAGCATGGATCGGAGTCGCGAAGGCCTCGACTGACAAAGCATCGCAGGGCGGCCGCAAAGCCGCATTCCGCACTCTCGTCGACGGCGTGGCCGAGGCCGAGACCGTCGTGGTCTCGGACGGCTTCGAGCAGTTGGACACCCCGGCGGAGCACCCGGAGGGTCGCGCACTGCAGATCACGTTCGTCGAGGCCGGTGAGATCGACACCGCTTTCGAAGGGCCGGAGGGCACGGCATCCGCTCGGGAGCATCACCTGCGCGTGCGTGAAGAGCTTCCGGTCAGAGCCCTCGCCCTGAGCAAGTCCGACCCGGCCATCCCGACCGTGTTCGTCGACGCGAGCTGATGCGCCGCTGAGCCTGCGCGGCTCAGCTGATCATCGACTCGTAGATCTCCTTGCACGTGGGGCAGATCGGGAACTTCTCCGGGTCGCGACCCGGGGTCCACTTCTTGCCGCACAGCGCGCGCACCGGCTTGCCGGTGATGGCGGACTCGAGGATCTTGTCCTTCTTCACGTAATGCGAGAAGCGCTCGTGGTCGCCCGGTTCGAGATTCTCCTCCCGGAGGAGCTCTTCCAGTTCGCGATCAAGCGTTGCCACGCCGCCCTGATCGGGGCTGTCCAGCGGAGTACTCATGCCGAGAGTCTAGCCGTGCACAGCCGCTGGTGGGCGGCTGTCACGCGGTCTCGACGAACTCCATCAGGCGCTCGCCCCCACGCTCGAAGATGCGACCGCCGACCGTCACGCCGACGGCGAGCATGACGACGCCGGTGGCGATTCCGGCCCAGAACGTCGCCGGAGCGAACTGCGAGCCCTCGAGCATCGTGAGCACCAGCAGCCAGATGGTCGGGATGCTCACGACGATGGCGCCGAGGAACGCCGCGGCCGGGCCATAAGCCCCGCGCGAGGTGGGGCGCTGGGGCTGCTGGAACGGGCTGTCTCCCGGGCGCGACACAGCATAGGGCGCGATCACCGACACGATGCTCGAGAACCCGAGCGCCGACAGCAGCAGGCTGGCCCCCAGCCCGGTGAGCGGGAGCAGAAGACGCCAGTCGTCGATCCACAGCAGCGTCAACGGCACGGAGATCGCCAACACGGGCACGGCGACCAGCACGACCGGCACCAATCGTCCCAGGCGATCGGGGATACCGCGCACGCCGCTCGCGACGTGGGTCCACAGCGCGGTCGAGTCGTAGGCGACGTCGTTGTGCGGAAGCCATCCGAAGAACAGGGCCATCACGGGGACCGGGACGAGCGCCGCGATCTCGAGCGGCACGCCCGCGACGAGGAGAGGGAGCACCGTGAGTGCGCCGGCCACGGGGACCACGATCAGGTTCATGATGTACCGACGGTCGCGCAGCCAGTAGACGAGGCTCCGCGACGCGATCGCGCCGAAGGCGTTCGACGGGAGCAGACCGAACCAGCCGAGTCCGGATCGCTCGCGCGATGTGACAGGCCGCTCCGTGGTGGTCAGCAGCCGACGCACGAGCCACGTCCACAGCGCCCAGAGGACCGCGGCGGTCGCGAACGCCACGACACCGCTGATCCAGGCGCCGGTGTTGTCGTCCGTCGCGAACGAGAAGAGGAAGCGCGACGATGCCGCGAAGGGCGTGACACCGACGGCTGCCGCGAGGGTGCCGACCGCAGCGGGCACCTCGCCGTCCCACTTGAGGGATGCGAGGAAGACGGCCACGGGGAATGCGATCACGATAACGGCCAGAGCGAAGAGGGCGGTGAGCTCGCGTGATCGGCGTTCGGGCAGGACCAGCGCGTTGACGGCCATTCCGACCCTCGCCGCCAGGATCGTCGACATGAGGCTCACGAAGCTCATCACTACAGCGAGGAGCCACGGGGCGCCCAGCCTGATAGCGACGACGCAGACGCTGATGTTCACCGCGAGCAGCGCCAGACTCGGGACGCTGATGAACGAGGCGAGGGCGAGGATCCACGGCATCTGCCGCTCGTCGACCCCGAACACGGCGAACCGCCGGGGGTCGAGCTGGTCGACCGCACCCACGAGGATCGGGCCGACCAGGAATCCGAGCAGCAGCGCGGCGCTGCCGAGCACGATGACGGTGCGCGCGACGGCGACCGGCGCGTCGTCGAGGCTCAGGACCGCAGCGCAGACCACGGAAGTGAGAACGACGATCACGGCGAGCATGATCACCGTGCGCAGCCGACGTTCGCCGCGGAGCGATCCGATCAGGAGCGCCGCCCTCAGTCGGAGAACGTGTGCAGCCACTCGAGCCCCTCCACCTCGCTGATGCCACCGGAGAGCTCGACGAATCGCGCCTCGAGCGTCTGGCCTGCGCGCACCTCATCGATCGTGCCCTCGGCGAGCACCTCTCCCCCGACGATGATCGCGACGCGCGAGCAGACGCGCGCGACGAGATCCATGCCGTGGCTGGAGAGGATGACCGTTCCGCCATGGTCGACGTATGCACGCAGGATGTCGAGGATGACCGCGGACGATACGGGATCGACCGCCTCGAAGGGCTCGTCGAGCACCAGGACGCGAGGCGAGTGGATCATCGCTCCCGCGAGCATGATCTTCTTCGTCATACCGGCCGAGTAGTCGGAGACGACGCGGTTCAGCGCCTCGCCGAGGTCGAAAGCGCGCGCGAGGTCGCCGACGCGCTTCTCGATGACGTTCGATGCGAGACCTCGCAGCAGGCCGTAGTAGTAGAGAAGCTGACGGCCGGTGAGGCGATCGAACGTGCGCAGCCGATCGGGCAGCACACCCATCATCCGCTTCGCCGCGAGCGGCTTGGCCGCCTGGTCGATGCCGCAGATCACGACGTTCCCCTCGTCGGCGCGCAGGAGCCCTGCGACGATCGAGAGCGTCGTCGTCTTGCCCGCGCCGTTGGGCCCGACGATTCCATAGAACGACCCGGCGGGTACGGTCAGATCGATGCCGTTGACCGCCGTGTGGTCGCCGAAGCTCTTCACCAGACCGCGGATGCGGATCGCCTCGGAGGCCGATGCAGCCTCGACTCCGCTGACGGCCTCTTCCGTCGCATCCGCATCGGAGACGGCGTCGACGACGTCGGACACCGGACTTTCGTCTGCGGGCTCATCCGCTGCAGCGTCTTCGAGGACCTCGACGACGTCGGAGGCCGCGCCATCGGTCGAAGCGGCGTCAGCCGTCGGGGACTCGATCGACGGCGTGTCGACGTCGTCGACGCGGGGTCGTTCGATCACGGGAGACACGTCGTCCGCGCCGTCCGCCACAGGATCAGCCACGGCAGGAGCGGCCACGGTCGCTTCAGCGGACTTCGCCTCCGCAGCACCCTTCGACTCCGCCTCCGCAGCGGCCTTCGACTCCGCAGCACCCTTCGACTCCGCAGCGGCCGCAGCCGCGGTCTCCTCCGCGGCCCGAGCCTCGGCGGCCTTCGCCTCCTCCGCCTCAGCCTCCGCGGCCTTCGCAGCGGCGGCCTTGGCCGCAGCCGTCTTCGCAGCGGCGGTCTTCGCGGCCACCGTCCTCGCCGAAGCCGTCTTTGCGGCAGACGTACGGGCGGTGGACTTCGCCGCGGCGCTCTTCTCGGCCGCAGCCTTCGCCGCAGCCGTCTTCGCGGCGGTCGTCTTCGCGGCCGTCGTCTTCGCGGCCGTCGTCTTCGCGGCCGTCGTCTTCGCGGCCGTCGTCTTCGCCGCCGTCGTCTTCGCCGCCGTCGTCTTCGCGGCACTCGACTTGGCCGTCGTCGATCGCGCTGCGGTGGTCTTCGCGGCAGTACTTCGCGCAGTCGTCGGGCGAGCCGAGTTCTTCGCTGCGGCGGTGCGTGCCGCGGCCGACGTGGTCTTCTTCGGCGCGGCGGAACGCGACGCCGCAGCATCGACGCTCCGGTCGATCTTCAGCGCGGGCTCCGCCACCACCTCGATCGTCGCGGCAGCCTTGTCAGCGGCTGACTTCGTGGGCGTTCGCGCGCTCGTCGCCTTCTTGGCGGGCGTCTTCCGAGCCGGCGTCTTCTTGGCGGTCGAGGGCGCGGCGTCGGCCACCTGATCGGTGCGGTCGTCGGGGGAAGCAGTCACCGTCCTACGGTATCAACGGGTACCCACTTTCTCAGGGTCGCCGCAACAATTGGCCCCGGAATCACAGATCGGACCCCGTACGGGGCCGATCTGGACGAATCTGAGTGTTGGGTGTGTACTGGATCACGAATTGGCAACAGGGACCACAACCCCCGGGGGTTCCCAGGCTGGATCGCTAGCATGACCCTCGGCACGACGAAGTGTCTGGTCGGTGAACCGACCGTGAACACATACTTCCTTTAGGAGCACTCGTGACTCTTCAGACCGTCATCCTCGCAGCAGGAATGGGCTCACGCCTGGGCCGCGCGCTGCCGAAGCCGCTCACCGAGCTCAGCGACGGCCGCACGATCATGCGTCAGCAGCACGACAACATCCGCGCCGCCTTCGGCACCGACGCACGCATCACCTCCGTCGTCGGCTACCGCGCCGAGACCATCATCGAGGCCTTCCCGAACGTCAACTACGTGCACAACGAGCGCTACGACGAGACGAACACGTCGAAGAGCCTGCTGCGCGCGCTGGGCGCGACCGGCAAGTCCGGCGTGCTCTGGATGAACGGCGACGTCGTCTTCGACCCGATGATCCTGGGCCGTGCCGCGGCCTACATCGAGCGCGACCAGTCGTTCGTCACGGTGAACACCTCGAAGGTGAGCGACGAAGAGGTGAAGTACACGGTCACGGCCGAGGGCTTCATCAACGAGCTCTCCAAGACCGTCAAGGGCGGACTCGGCGAGGCCGTGGGTATCAACTACATCTCCTCCGCGAACAAGAAGGCGTTCATGCGCCAGCTGCAGCGCGTCGAGGACCAGGACTACTTCGAGCGCGGACTCGAACTCGCGATCGCCGAGGACGGCCTCCTGCTCGAGCCGATGGACGTCTCCGACCTCTACGCGGTCGAGGTCGACTTCGCCGAAGACCTGGAGCGGGCGAACCTGTTCGTCTGATCTCTTTTCACGAAAGCCCGGCCCCGTCAAGGGTGCCGGGCTTTCGGCGTTTTCGCGGGCTGTGTTCCTAGGATCGATCCATGGCCCCCAAGGTGCACAAGATCCACTCCCTCCCCGATGACTCCCCGTGGGACAGGGGCGTGCCGCCGGTGGGTTCCGCCGAGCATCCGTTCATGGTGCGGGGCCTCGATCGAGTTCTCGCGATCCAACGACCGCTCGTGCTCGCACACATCCGCAGCATCCGTCTGCGCAACCCCCACGCATCGCCCGAGCAGATCATCCGCATCCTCGAACGCCGCTATCTGGCGGCGGTCACCACGGGCGGCGCAGCCGTCGGTGCGACGGCTGTCGTCCCCGGCATCGGCACGGGCATCACGCTCGCGCTATCCGGCGTCGAGACCGTCGGCTTCGTCGAGTCGACCGCTCTCTTCGCTCAGTCGGTCGCCGAGGTGCACGGCATCGCGGTCTCGAATCCCGACAGGGCCAGAGCTCTCGTCATGACGCTCATGCTCGGCAAGGAGGGCGTGGCGCTGGTCGGCCAGCTCGCCGGAGAGGCGACCGGCAAAGGCGGCACCCGTTCGTCCTATTGGGGCGAGATGGTGACGAAGTCACTCCCCCGGGCCGCGGTCGGACCGCTCGTCGACCGACTCAAGAGCATGTTCGTGAAGCAGTTCGCCGCAAAGGGAGGAGCCTCCTTCATCGGCAAAGCGCTGCCGTTCGGTGTCGGCGCAGCCGTCGGCGGGGCGGGCAACCACATCCTCGGACGCCGTGTGCTCACCACCTCGCACCGCGCGTTCGGCGCGGCTCCCATGGATCTGCCCCTCGATCTCGAACCGGTCGACGGTGCCGAGAAGGTCGAGCTGCGGATGCTGCACGGCGCGCAGTTCGTCGGCGGCGCCATCGCGGGAGCGGCCGGTTCCGCGGCGCGCGGTGTCGGCTGGGCCGGACGGAAGATCACGTCGGTGGGTCGTGGGCGCAGGCAGGGAACGTCCGAGATCGAGAGCGGCGCGGGCGAGCGGTCGGGCACGCACGACCTGTCGGGCGAGCTCGGCACAGACGCGCGTCCCCCTCGCAGCGACTGAGTCCGCGCGGATCGCCGAACACGAGAGAGACGCCAAAGGATCCGGCGACCCGTTGTGGCGAGCATCCAACGGACGAGGCCGACCCGACGATAGGGTGGAATCCGTGACGGACAAGCCCGAACTCTCGACCACCGCCGGCAGGATCGCAGACCTCCGCGCTCGCTACAACGAAGCCGTTGTCGACGCTGAGAAGGTCGCGCACGACAAGCAGCACGCCAAGGGCAAGATGACCGCCCGCGAGCGCATCGAGCTGCTCGTCGATCCAGGAAGCTTCGTCGAGTTCGACGAGTACGTGCGCCACCGCACCACGGCCTTCGGGATGGACAAGAACCGCCCCTACGGAGACTCGGTCGTCACGGGCGTCGGCACGATCCACGGGCGGACAGTCGCGGTGTACTCGCAGGACTTCACCACGTTCGGCGGCTCGCTCGGCGAGGTGTCCGGCGACAAGATCATCAAGATCATGGAGTTCGCGCTCTCCGGCGGCATGCCGATCATCGGCATCCTCGACTCGGGCGGTGCGCGGATCCAGGAGGGGGTGCTCGCGCTCAGCAAGTACGGCGAGATCTTCCGACTGAACACCCGTTCGTCCGGTGTCATCCCGCAGATCTCGATCATCATGGGCCCGGCCGCCGGTGGTGCCGTGTACGGCCCCGCCCTGACGGACTTCGTCATCATGGTCGACAAGACCAGCCAGATGTTCGTCACCGGCCCTGACGTGATCAAGACGGTCACCGGCGAGGATGTCGGCATGGAGGAGCTCGGTGGGGCCCTCACGCACAACACCCGCTCCGGCGTCGCGCACTACCTCGCCGAAGACGAGGACGATGCGATCGACTATGCGCGCACGCTTCTGGGTTTCCTCCCCGACAACAACATGGCGGAGATCCCCGGCTACGAGAGCGGGTTCGAGTGGGAGACCACGGATGCCGATCGCACGCTGAACGCGATCATCCCGGACTCCCCCAATCAGCCGTACGACATCCACACGGTCATCGAGCACGTCGTCGACTCCGGGGACTTCATCGAGGTCCAGCCGCTCTTCGCGCCCAACATCGTGATCGGCTTCGGACGCGTCGAGGGCCGCTCGGTCGGCATCATCGCCAACCAGCCGTCGCAGATGGCAGGAACCCTCAACATCGAAGCCGGCGAGAAGGCCAGCCGGTTCGTGCGGTTCTGCGATGCGTTCTCGATCCCGATCGTCACGCTCGTCGATGTGCCCGGCTATCTGCCAGGCACCGATCAGGAGTGGACCGGTGTGATCCGCCGCGGCGCGAAGCTCATCTACGCGTATGCCGAGGCGACGGTGCCGCTGGTCACCGTGATCCTCCGCAAGGCCTACGGCGGCGCGTACATCGTCATGGGCTCGAAGCAGCTCGGCGCCGATGTGAACCTCGCCTGGCCCACCGCCGAGATCGCCGTCATGGGCGGTCAGGGTGCGGTCAACATCCTCTACCGCGGCGAGATCAAGCGCGCCGAAGAGGCAGGCGAAGACGTCGCAGCCGTGCGAACCCGCCTTGCGAACGAGTACACGTACAGCGTGACCTCACCGTTCCTCGCGGCCGAGCGCGGCGAGATCGACGGCATCATCGAACCGGCGAACACCCGCGTCTCCATCGCCAAGGCCCTCCGCGCCCTGCGCGGCAAGCGGGCGGAGCTGCCACCCAAGAAGCACGGGAACATTCCCCTGTGAGCGCGCAGGACGCACCGGAGACGCCGGCGGGGGCAGAGCGTCCGCCGACGATCGAGATCACGCGCGGCTCGGCCACGGAAGAGGAGCTCGCGGCGCTCATCGCGGTCGTGAGCGATGCGTACGCGCAGGAGTCGGCGGATGCCGTCGCGGACGTGCCCCGCGTCTCCGCGTGGACTCGCACGCAGCGTCCGCTGCGGAGACCTCTTCGACGGGACATCCCGTGGGGCCGCTTCTCGGGCTGATCGCGCGTCGCTGAACGCGAGGCGGACGAGGCGCCTGCGAGACCCGGAGCCCCCCAGCTTCCGGGCCACGCAGACAGTCTCCCCCGGTCGACGCGGGACCGTCGTCCCAGCAATCGGAGCACCCCAGTCGGCGCATCCCTTCGATAGTACATCGATTGGAATTAACCACCCACTCCGAAAACCGATATACCGGTATGGCAGTTGGATGCTCGTTCAGTCGTCAAGGTAGAGATCGGATGCCCTCGGGGTGAGAACGGCGTCGAGAACGACGCATGCAGCTCCGACGGCACCCACATCGTCTCCCACCACGGTGCCCTCGACAGGGAGAAGATGCACTGCGCGCGTGGCGCTTCGCCTGTTCAGCTGCTCGGGGAGCTCGCGCAGGTACACCTCGGCCAGGCGGCCCCAGAACGGCCCACCCAACACGACACGGTCGACGTCGAGCACGTTGGTCAGCGCCGAGATCAGGACCGCGAGGTGGCCCGCCGCCCGGCGCAGCACCGCGAGCGCAGGCGAATCGCCGGCACCGGCCCGCTCGCAGAGGAGTGAGAAACGCGCCTCTACGGCACGCTCGTCGTCAGCATCTCGATCATCGTCGAACACTCCCGCGGTCTCCGCCTGCTCGACGATCGCCTGCGGCGTGCACACCACCTCCACGCATCCGCGTGATCCGCACGAGCATGCCGGCCCCTCCGGATCGACCATGATGTGACCGATCTCGCCGAAGTTATGAGAACTGCCCGTGATGACACCGCCCCCGCGCACCGCGGAGGCGCCGAGCCCCGTTCCGAGGTAGATGAACAGGAACGAGCCCTCGGTGGAATCGGTACCCGTCCAGAGCTCGCCCACGGCGGCGGCCGTCGTGTCCTTCTCGAGAGTGACGTCGAACCCGGTGGCCGCAGCGAGCACCGAACGCAGCGGAACTCGATGCCAGCCGTGCAGCTTCGGCGGGTCTATCACCGTGCCCTTCTGCGCGTCGAGCGGACCGGGAGCGGCCACCCCGACACCCGCGACGAGAGCACGGTCGACTCCGGCCTCGTCGATCAGCGCATCGATCGTCTGGGCCATGGTCTCGACGATGCGGCGGGGATCCTTGTCAGGCGTCCGAACCACGAGTCGGTGGATCACACCGCCCGACATGTTCAGCAGTACGAAGGTGATCACCGCCGGGTCGAGGTGCACACCCACCGAGAAGCGGCTCTCCGCCACCAGGCGAAGAGTGACACGAGGCTTGCCGGGTCCGTTGATCGTCCGCCCCGCCTCGGCGATGAATCCGTCGTCGAGCAGCCGTCGGGTGATGTTCGTGATCGTCTGGGCGGAGAGCCCCGTCGCCTCGACGAGCTCGATGCGACTGAGCCCCTCGGCCGAGCGGCGGATGGCCTCGAGGATCACCGACTGGTTGAAGTCGCCCATTCGGGGGAGGTTGGTTCCTCGGCGCATTCCCATGCCCCATCTTCTCGCATGGGAGCCATTCCTGTGTCCCCCAAAATACCTACAGACAACGACTTGAATAACCACGAGACTGAGTAAGACGCTTCGCGTTCGGCTGGTCTCTCCGTCCCAGGGTAGACAGACGCAGACCGGCCACCAGCGGATGGTTTTCGGGTAACTGTCCGCATGGCGAGGGGCTGGCGGATTCGCCGCCCCTCGCCCACTCTGTCTGACCTCGACTCTGACCTCCTCCCCCGGCCAGAGCCGAGGGCAAGGACCGCCTCTCAGTGCTCGGGTGCCTCGCGGGGGATCTCGTGGAAGACATCCACGGCGTCGTCATCGCTCTGCCCGCCGGCGCCGGCGCGACCGACCACCGTCACCGCGGTCACCGGATCCCGTGCGGCACGGATGATCCAGCGCTCGGCGTCGGCGTCACGAAGCACCCTAGCGAGCTCGTCACGGATCACGGCTCGCCGCGCTTCGTCGACATCGTCCAGACCGCCCTCGTCGAAGACGGTCACGGCGGCACCGTGCCGCCGGGCATCCTCGATCGCATCCCGCACCGCATCGTTGAGCAGGTCGGCGCCGCGCAGCTCGTCGCGGAGCCGCCCCTCGGCCAGCCTCGCCTGGAGCCGTTCCTCGGCGTCGAGCGCACCGCGGGACGCGACGGCGCGGCTGAGCACAGGTCCGGCGACGGCGAGCGCGAACTGCGTGCGCAGGCGCCGCTCCTTCTGCCGCACCTGCTGCGTCGCGTGCCACGCGGATACCGCCTGCTGGATGCCGGCGAGGCGCTCGGTGTCACGCACCGCCCGATCCCAGAACATCACCAGCAGGTGGGCCACCGCGACCCACATGAAGGATCCGACCAGGCCGAGCGACAGCGCCACGAAGAACCCGAGATAGGCCGACGAGGCGACCACGAGGACCAGGACGACGAGCCAGCCGATCACGAATCGGCGGCGCACGATGCATACGATGCCCACCAGCCCGAGCGCACCGATGTACCACGTGGCGAATGGCGCGGTCAGAGTCAGCGGATCGAGCGAGAGTGTCACGAGGATGGGGATCAGCACGCTGGATGCCAGCGTGACGAGGGCGACCCACAGGGGCATCCGCACCGACGTCGCGGAGTCCCAGAGGATCGCCGCGTTCACGACCACGAGATACAGACCGATCGCTGCCACCATCAGCAGCGGCCCGGTGGGCTGCTCGATCCACCAGACGCCTCTGGCGGCGAAGTACATCGCGAACCCGACTGCGAGAGAGGTCGCGACGCTGCGCACCGTCCGATTCATGGACGCTCCCAGCCGAGCGTCACGGTGGTGCCGCACTCGCTCGAGTCGATCTTCGCCGTCCCAGCCACGCCGGCCATGCGCGCAAGGATCGACGCGCTGATGCCGAGGCGGTCAGCACCGATGGCCTGGAGGTCGAACCCGGGACCGGTGTCGGTGATCGTCACGCTGATCCCCTCGTCACCCCTGCCCTCGGCGAGAATGTGCAGCCCCCGTCCGTTCGCGTGCGTCACGGCGTTGCCGAGGGCCTGTCGGGCGGCGAGCACGAGCGCCCGCGCGGCACGACCCGGGATCAGTCCGATCCCCCCTCGCTCTTCGACGATCGCATCCGCTCCGAGCTCGGAGAGCGCCCGCCGCAGCTCCACGACGATCTGTGCGATTCCGACCGGCTCATCGCTCCCCTCCTGCGCCACCGCGGCTTCGGTGTTCGCGAGCCGGGTCAGCGCCTCGCGCGCCATGCCGACGGCGAGCTCCTGTGCTCGTTCCCCCTCTGCCCGCTCCGCAGCGATGAGAGCAGCGAGGACGCTGTCGTGCATGAGCGCCGACATCGTCGCACGCTCCTCCTCCGCAGCGGCAGCCGCAGCGGCCGATGCATAGGATTCCACAGCGTGCGCGCGGGCTTCGTCGACGCCGGCTGCGACGGATCGGAACATCCAGCCCAGCGCGATGATCACGATGCCGAGGATCAGTGTGAACGACACGTCGAACGCCGTGGTCACCCAGAAGTCCCGCGAGAACTCCCCCTCGACCAGCCGGACGTACCCGTAGACGAAAGGGAGGCCCACTGCCCAGGCGAACTGCAGCCATAGCGGGAAGGCGAGCATCGCGGCGACGACGCCGACGTTGACGAGGAAGAAGATCCACGGCTGATCGGCCGCCTTGCCCACGGGGTCGACGAAGCTCGGCCAGGCTCCGAGTGCAAGGGTGTAGACGATCGCGAAGACACCTGACGCGGTGCGCACCCCTCGGCCGACCACGCAGGCGATCAGCATCACCACGAGTGGTGTGAACACCACCAGAAGCATCGCGATCCTCGCAGGATCCGACCACGACATCGTCGTGATGCCGGCGATCAGCGCCTGGGCTCCGAGGATCGCCGATCCGATCGCGACCACCGTCGCGAGGATGCGCTCCATGCGCTTGCCCGTGAATCGCTCGAATTCGGTCTCGACGCTCCCCGGGGAAGGGATCTTGCTCCACGCATCGCGGATGCTGAGCGGGTCAGTGGGCACTCGGTGCCCCGTCTGCGGCGACGATCCCGTCCTCCATCGCGCGGCGGAGGAGATCGACCTTGGTCGGCGCCGGGCGCCCGACCTCGACGTACTTCACCCTGATCCGCGTGATGTTCTCCTTGGCGGTCGAGTAGGCGACGCCGAGACGCTCGGCCACAGCCTTCAGCGGCAGACCCGCCGCGTACAGGCGCAGCACATCGCGCTCGCGAGAGGAGAGCTGCGCATCCGCGAAGTCACGGTCGCCGTCGACGGCACTCGCCCATTCGACGTTGTTGAGCGCCTCGCCGTCGGCGACCGTGCGGATCGCATCGAGCACGTCGTCGAGCGCCGAGGACTTGCTGACGACTCCGGCGGCACCCGCGGCGAGCGCCTCGCGAACGGCCGCCGGACGGTCGGCGACGCTGTGGATCACGACGCTCGCACCGTCGGTGACGAGCGATCTGACGTTCTCGGTGACCGTCGTGCCGTCACCCAGAGTGAGGTCCAGCACGACCACGTCTGCGGGCGGAGCCGCGGACGCCGATCGCCACTCGAGGTACGACACGACAGTGCTGCCGGAGAAGACCACCGTCTGCCCGCCGTCACGGGCGAACGCGGCCTCCAGACCGAGGCGGACGGATTCGTGATCGTCGATGAGTGCGACCCTGCTCATCCACCCAGCCTAGTGATTCGCGCGGGTGTCGATTCCCGTCACCGCGTGAGCAGAGCGACGACCTCGAAATGATGCGAGTGCGGGAACAGGTCGAAGCCGCGGAGAGTCCCCACGTTCCACCCGCGCTCACGGAAGGTGCCGAGGTCGCGCGCCAGGGCGACCGGGTCGCAGGCGACGTAGGCGATCGCCTCGGGGGCGAGTGCGTCGAGGGCCTCGACCACCGCGCGACCGGCTCCGGCCCTGGGCGGATCCAGGACCACAGCACCCGCGTTCGTTCCCGCGGGCGCTCCCGCGATGTAGCGGTCGACGCGCGCGGTCACCGCGCTGACGCCGAGCTGCGCGAGGTTCTGCTGCGCGTGAGCCGTAGCGCGCCTGCTGGATTCGACCGTGACGATGTCGGTGCCGCCGAGGTCCGCGAGCGATGCGGCGAAGAGCCCCACGCCTCCGTACAGGTCGAAGTGCTTCTTCTCGGGGTCGACATGGCCGTCGAGGATGCCGTACACGGCACCGTCGAGCACCGATGCGGCGCGCGGATGCACCTGCCAGAAGCCGCCGGCATCGACCTGGAAGCGTCGATCGCCCACCTGCTCGTAGACGACCTCGGGCGCGGGGCGTCGGCCCTGTCCTCGCGCGGGACGCTCATCGAGCCGCTCACGACGGATGATCCGGACCTTGCCGTCGCCGGGTTCGACCAGGTCGACGCTGCCTGGCTCGCCGCCGACGAGCGCGAGCGCGGCCCGGGCGATCGCCGGACGCGCCAGGGGATGCGAGCCGACGGGGATCACGCGGTGACTGCGCGCGGCATAGGGGCCGACCTGTCCGTCATCGTCGACGTGCAGCGTGACCCTGGTTCGCCATCCGGTTCCGTCGGAGGAGTCGACCGCCTCGATCTCGGGGGCCTCGAGCCCCGCACCCGCGAACCGGTCGAGGGCCTCGGTCAGCACCTGGCGCTTCAGGACCCGCTGATGCCCGAGGTCGATGTGTCCGAGGTCTGCACCTCCCGGGCGGTCTTCCGGAGCACGGGAGACGTCGGCCTCCGACCAGATGTGCGGTCGGCGGTGCGGGGACGCCTCGAGGACCTCGACCGTCTCCGCGCGCCAGAAGCTCTTCGACTCGTCCATCGAGTCCTCGGTCAGCCTCGCACGCACCCGCTCTCCGGGGATCGCATCGGAGACGAACACGACGCGTCCCTCGTGGCGGGCGATGAACGTACCGCCGTGCGCGATGCCGGTGATGTCGAGATCGAGCAGGGCTGCGGAAGAAGTCATCCTTCGAGGATACGGTGGTGCACATGCGCGTCTGCCTCGCCTCCACCTCCCCTGCCCGCCTGATGCTGCTGCGGCAGGCAGGAATCGAGCCGCTCACGCAGTCGCCGGCCGTGGATGAGGATGCCGTGGCGGCCGTCGCCGCGGCAGCGCGCGGCACCGCACTGCCCCCGGCCGAACTCGTGCTGCTGCTCGCCCGAGCGAAGGCCGCCGACGTCGCGCACAAGCTCGCCGCGGAAGGCCTCTTCGACGGCATCGTGATCGGCGGCGACTCGATGTTCGCACTCGGGGGCCGCGTGTACGGCAAGCCCTACACCCCCGAGGAGGCCACCCGGCGCTGGCACGAGATGCGCGGCGCCACCGGCATCCTGCACTCCGGACACTCGGTGTTCCGGGTGTCCCCCGGTGCCGCGCCCGTCGAGGCGACCGCGACCGCAGAAGCCTCTGTGACGTTCGCCGACGACATCACGGATGCCGAGATCGCCGCCTACGTCGCGTCCGGCGAGCCTCTGCACGTCGCGGGCGCATTCACGGTCGACAGCCTGGGCGGGGCCTTCATCACCCGCGTCGACGGGGATCCGTCGACCGTGGTGGGGATGTCCCTGTCGACCGTGCGACGCCTGGCCACGGATCTGGGCGTCGCGTGGACCGACCTCTGGTCGTAGGGTCTCATCGACGTTTCTCCCTCTTTCTTGTGGAGAGTCGTCAAAGAGATCGAGTTCCTTCTCGCTAGGCTGGCAACCATGCCTGATATCGCCAAGGTGCTCATCGCCAACCGCGGCGAGATCGCCGTCCGCATCATCCGTGCCGCTCGTGACTCGGGGATCGCCTCAGTCGCCGTGTACGCCGACCAGGATCGCGACGCTCTGCACACCCGCCTCGCCGACGAGGCCTACGCCCTCGGCGGAGCGACGAGCGCCGAGACCTACCTGCAGATCGAGAAGATCCTCTCGATCGCCCGCCGTGCCGGCGCAGACGCCGTGCACCCGGGGTACGGCTTCCTCGCCGAGAACGCCGAGTTCGCCCGCGCCGTCATCGGTGCCGGGATGACCTGGATCGGCCCCTCCCCCGAGGCCATCGAGGCGCTCGGAGACAAGGTCACCGCTCGTCACGTCGCCGAGAAGGTGGGCGCCCCGCTCGCGCCCGGGACTCCCGGCCCCGTGGCCGGCGCAGACGAGGTCGTCGCGTTCGCGAAGGAGTTCGGCCTGCCGATCGCGATCAAGGCCGCCTACGGTGGCGGCGGACGCGGGCTCAAGGTCGCTCGCGAACTCGACGAGGTCGCCGAGCTGTTCGAATCCGCGACACGTGAGGCCGTCACCGCCTTCGGCCGCGGCGAGTGCTTCGTCGAGAAGTACCTCGACAAGCCCCGCCACGTCGAGACGCAGTGCCTGGCGGACTCCGCGGGCAACGTCGTCGTCATCTCGACCCGCGACTGCTCGCTGCAGCGCCGTCACCAGAAGCTCGTCGAGGAGGCGCCTGCGCCGTTCCTCACCGACGAGCAGAACGACCTGCTGTACTCGGCGTCGAAGGCCATCCTCAAGGAGGTCGGCTATGTCGGCGCGGGAACCTGCGAGTTCCTGATCGGCGCCGACGGCACTGTCTCGTTCCTCGAGGTCAACACCCGCCTGCAGGTCGAGCACCCCGTCTCCGAAGAGGTCACCGGCATCGACCTTGTGCGCGAGCAGTTCCGGATCGCGGCCGGCGGCACCATCGACTACGACGACCCGAAGCCGACCGGACACTCGATCGAGTTCCGCATCAACGGCGAAGACCCTGGTCGCGGTTTCCTCCCCCAGCCGGGTCCGATCCACGTCTTCAAGACCTTCGGCGGCCCCGGCATCCGTCTCGACTCCGGCGTCACCGCCGGCGACTCCGTCTCGGGAGCGTTCGACTCGCTGCTCGCGAAGATCATCGTCACGGGCAAGGACCGCGCCGAGGCCCTCGAGCGCTCGCGCCGGGCGCTCGACGAGTTCGAGGTCGCGGGTCTTCCGACCGTTTTGCCGTTCCACCGCAAGGTCGTCCGCGACCCGGCCTTCACCGCCGACAACGGCGAGTTCGGCATCTTCACCCGATGGATCGAGACCGAGTTCGAGAACGACATCCCCGCGTGGGACGGCGAGCTCGAGTCTCCGGCCGCCGCCGAGAACCGCCACACCGTGGTCGTCGAGGTCGCCGGCAAACGGCTCGAGGTGAGCCTGCCCGACCGTGTCGCGGTCGCCGCAGGAACCGCGGGACGACCGGCCGCCGTGCCGCCGTCTCGTCGCAGCCACGCCACCTCGGTCAGCGCCGGAGCCTCCGGTGACGCCGTGAAGTCGCCGATGCAGGCCACCGTGGTCAAGGTCGCCGTCGAAGAGGGGCAGCAGGTAGTCAAGGGCGACCTGGTCGTCGTGCTCGAGGCGATGAAGATGGAACAGCCGCTGCAGGCGCACAAGGACGGCACGGTCGGCAGCATCGCGGCCACCGCGGGAGCGACCGTCGCCGCCGGCCATCAGCTGCTCACGATCAGCTGACCGCAGACAGTCTCAGGACGAAGGCCCCCGCCGCGAGGCGGGGGCCTTCGTCGGCGATTCAGTCCGCCGGGGCAGAAGCGCACCATTCATCGAGCAGTCGCTGCCCTGTCGATGTGCCGAGGGTGGCGCGTGCCGCCGGCGAATCGTGGAACTCCCGCAGCGCGGACCAGACGACCTGCGGGTGCGTCTTCAGCATCGCCGGGGCCACGGTGACCGTGGCGGCGACACGCATCCCGTGGGACGCGGTCACACGGCTCGGATCCACGCGAAGCCGGATCACGGGGAGCTCGACCATGCCGCGACGCGGTTCCGTCAGGTCTGGCTCCACGCCGCGGATAGAGGTCCACGGCAGGTACAGGGTCTCTGTGGCACGGATCAGGATCACCCCGTCGTGGCCGATGCCCAGCCCCATCGGCCGACGACCGAAGGAATCGGAGCGGTACTGCGTGATGGCCGCACGAACCGCCGTATAGACGAACAGGGCGGCGGTCGCCGCGAGCACCGCGACTCCGAGGAAGGCCTCGGGTCGGCCGGTCAGCCCGATTCCGACCGCCACGATCGCAGCCGCGATGAGCACGAGCGCCCACACGACGCACAGCGTCAGGGTGAGGACGCCCGGCCGCCGCTCCGGCACGAAATGCATGCGTGCATCCGGGGTCGATATCCGCCCGCGCGTCAGAGTCGCCGCGTCGACCAGACGCGCGCGCCCCTCGGCGAAAGGTGTGCGGGCCGCGACCGCGAGGGCCGTGACACCGAACAGCGCGACGAACGCACCCGACCACAGCGGGCCGGCTGCGCCGCCCGAGAATCCGATCATGGCGGCCGCGGCTGCGAAGAGGACGACGCCCAGCCAGAGCATGCCGGTGTTGCGCCGGGGGCGACGTTCACCCCACGTCGCCGGCCATCCCTGCAGCGGTGGCGACGCGAACGGATCCGTCACTGCGCCTCCCCCGCGAAGCCGAACGGCACCACGGGATCGGCAGACAGCACGATCACCGGCACCTAGGAGATGTTCGCGTTGACGAGGTGCATCGCCCGGCTCGCATCGGTGATGCTGCTCGAGAGCGAAGGGTACGCCGCGAACACGCGCGAGACCTGGTCGACCGTCAGACGCCGCTCGACGGCGACGGCGATCGGATAGATCAGCTCGGAGGCCTTCGGTGCGACGATCACGCCGCCGATGACCGTGCCCGAGCCCTTGCGTGCGATCAGCTTCACGAAGCCGTCCTTGATGCCCATCATCTTGGCGCGCGGGTTCGCGGCCAGCGGCAGCTTGAAGACGAGTCCGTCCGCGACACCGTCTTCGACGTCCTTCTCCGAGTAGCCGACCGTCGCGATCTCGGGAGCCGTGAAGATGTTCGAGGTGATCTTGATCAGCTCGAGCGGGATCACGATGTCGCCCAGAGCGTGGAACACGGCTGTGCGGCCCTGCATCGACGCGACGGATGCGAGGGGGAAGAAGTTCGTGCAGTCGCCGACGGCGTAGACGTTCGGCACCGAGGTGCGAGCCACGCGGTTGACGCGGACGTGCCCGGTCTCGTCGAGTTCGACTCCCGCATCCTCGAGGCCGATGCCCGCGGTGTTGGGGATCGAGCCGACGGCCATGAGGCAGTGGCTGCCGTCGACCGTGCGACCGTCGGAGAGCGTGGCCGTCACACCGTCCTTCGTGACCTCGACCTTCTCGGCTCGAGCCTTGGAGAGCACCGTCATTCCGCCGCGCTTGAAGACCTTCTCGAGCACGCGTGCAGCATCCTGGTCCTCGCCCGGCAGCACCTGGTCGCGGCTGGAGATGAGCGTCACCTTCGCGCCGAGGTTCATGTAGGCGGAGGCGAACTCCGCACCGGTCACACCGGAGCCGACGACGATGAGGTGCTCGGGAAGCGCCTTCATGTCGTAGAGCTGCGTCCAGGTGAGGATGCGCTTGCCGTCGGGCTTCGCCGAATCCAGCTCGCGCGGCGAGGCACCGACCGCGACGATGATCGTGTCGGCCTCGATGCGGTCGAAGTCGGTGCCCTTCTGCCCCGTGGACACGATGATCGCGTTCGGACCCTCGAGCCGACCGTGGCCGGAGAGGATGCGCACACCGGCCTCGAGCAGAGTGGTGCGCATGTCCTCGGACTGCTGACCGGCGAGGGCGATGAGGCGCTTGTTCACGGCTGCGAGGTTGATCGCGATCTCGGGCTTGAGCGGCTTGCCGTGCTCGCCCTTGGCGTAGAACTGGACACCGAGATCCGAGGCCTCGGAGATCGCGACCGCGGCGTCCGCCGTGGCGATCAGGCTCTTCGAGGGGACGACGTCGGTGAGCACTGCCGCACCACCCACGCCGACGCGCTCGACCAGGGTCACCTCGGCTCCGAGCTGAGCGGCTGCGAGTGCCGCTTCGTAACCGCCGGGACCGCCACCGAGGACGGCGACGCGCTGAGTGCGCTCAAAAGGGGTGGAAGACATGATCTCCATTCTTCCGCAATCCTGGCCCCGGAGCCTGCACCTTCCTAGAGTGGATCCATGTCCGAAACACACAGCAACCCCCTCGACGACCCGAATGCGAATCCGTTCGAGGTCGCAGCCGACGCAGCCGCCGACATCGCGCGCCTGACCGGAGTCGAGAAGCACGACATCGCCCTCACGCTCGGCAGTGGCTGGGGCAAGGCCGCCGACATCATCGGCGAGACGATCGCGACCATCCCCGCCACCGAGGTCACCGGCTTCTCGAAGCCCGCTCTCGAGGGCCACGTCGGGACCCTTCGCAGCATCCGCACCCCTGACGGCAAGAACGTGCTCGTCATCGGCGCCCGCACCCACTACTACGAGGGCCACGGCGTCCGCCGTGTCGTGCACTCGGTCCGCACCGCCGCGGCCACGGGGGCGAAGATCATGGTACTCACCAACGGTGCCGGCGGCGTCCGCGAGACCTGGACGCCGGGACAGCCGGTGCTGATCAGCGACCACATCAACCTCACGGCCGACTCTCCGCTCGAGGGCGCGACCTTCATCGACCTGACCGATCTCTACGCGACGCGCCTGCGCGACATCGCTCGCAGCGTCGACCCCACGCTCGACGAGGGCGTCTACACGCAGTTCCGCGGCCCGCACTACGAGACGCCGGCCGAGGTGCAGATGGCGAAGCGCATCGGCGGCGACATCGTGGGCATGTCGACCGCACTCGAGGCGATCGCCGCCCGCGAGGCCGGCATGGAGATCCTCGGCTTCTCGCTCATCACGAACCTCGCCGCCGGCATCCAGAAGACGCCGCTCAGCCATGCCGAGGTCATCGAGGCCGGTCGCGAGGCGGAGCCTGTGATCTCGGCTCTGCTCGCTCGCGTGGTCGAGGCGCTGTGAGCGCCGAGCGCCTCGCACAGGCTCGCGCCTGGATGAGGCAGGACCCCGACCCCCAGACGCGCGACGAACTCGCGGCGGTCATCACCCGCGCGGCGGCAGGCGACGAGACCGCGATCGCCGACCTCGACGATCGCTTCAGCACGCGCCTCGCATTCGGCACCGCAGGGCTCCGCGGCGCTCTCGGGGCGGGCAGCAACCGCATGAATCGCGTGCTCGTCGCCCAGGCGGCGGCCGGGTTCGCCTCGTACCTGCGCGAGCGGGCGCACGGCGGCATTCCGACCGTGATCATCGGCTACGACGGTCGCCGCAACTCCCGGGTGTTCGCCACCGACTCCGCCGAGCTGTTCGCCGGTGCCGGGCTCCGCGCGATCCTGCTCCCGCGCCTTCTGCCCACCCCGGTGCTCGCCTTCGCGGTACGGCACCTCGGAGCGGATGCCGGGGTCATGGTCACGGCCTCGCACAACCCGCCGAACGACAACGGCTACAAGGTCTACCTGGGCGGCGCGGATCAGGGGTCGCAGATCGTCGCGCCGGCGGACGCCGAGATCGCCTCCCACATCCAGCGGATCGCCGATGCGGATGACGTCACTGTTCTCCCCCGGTCGAGCGCCTACGAGACGGCAGGCGAGGACGTCGTCGACGCGTATGTCGCGGCGACCGCCGCGGTGGCCCCTGCTCCCGCATCCGCGTCGGACATCCGGTGGGTCTACACCGCGATGCACGGCGTCGGATGGGAGACCCTGTCGAAGATCGCCGCCGCCGCCGGCTACCCCCAGCCCATGGTCGTCGAGGAGCAGCTGAAACCCGACGCCACGTTCCGCACCGTGTCGTTCCCCAACCCGGAGGAGCCAGGGGCGATGGACCTGTCGTTCGCCCGGGCCCGGCGGGTCCAGGCGGATTTCATCCTGGCGAACGATCCAGACGCCGACCGCCTCGCGGTGGCGATCCCCGACGCGTCGTCTGAGAACGGCTGGCGTCGCCTCACCGGCAACGAGGTGGGCCTCCTGCTCGGAGCGCGCGCCGCGAAGGCGGCCGCAGGCGCGCCCGGCGCGTCCCTGGCCTGCTCGCTCGTCTCCTCCCCCGGTCTCGGCGCGGTCGCGGCGCACCACGGCCTCGACTTCCACGAGACGCTCACGGGCTTCAAGTGGATCTCGCGTGCCCCCGGTATCGTGTTCGGATTCGAGGAGGCCCTCGGCTACCTCGTGAACCCCGAGACGGTTCGCGACAAGGACGGTATCTCGGCAGCCGTGGCGATCCTCGGCCTCGCCGCCGAGGCGCACGAGCGAGGGAAGTCGCTGGCAGATCTCCTGACGGAGCTCGGCGACACCTACGGCCACTTCGCCAGCGGCCAGGTGTCGGTGCGCGTCGACGACCTCTCGGTGATCGGCACCGTGATGCTGTCGCTGCGCACGCTGCCTCCGTCGCAGTTCGGCGGGCACACCATCGCCTCGGCGGAGGATCTGCTGCAGGCGGACCCAGGGCAGCCGTCGGGCGACGTGCTGCGTTACCGCCTCACCGACGGATCCCGGATCATCGTGCGCCCCAGCGGCACCGAGCCCAAGCTCAAGGTCTACATCGACGCGAAGGCCGAGTCGGCCGAGCGCGCCGCCGAGATCGTGCGCGAGCTCGAAGCCGCCGTGCGGAGCCTCCTGGAAGAACGATCGTAGGCCGCATGCCGAGAAGACACGTCGTCATCAGCGCGCACAACGGGGTGCACGCGCGCCCCGTCGCCGAGCTGGTGCGCGTCGTGCAGGCGCATCCGCACACGGTGACCCTGCGCACGTCGTCGGGCGCGGTCGTGGACCTCAGCAGCGTCCTCGCGCTGATGGACCTCGCACTCGCGCCCGGCGACGCCGTGGTGCTCGAGACGGCGGAGTCGGCAGACGCCGACTCCGTGCTCGACGCGCTGGCCGGTGTGCTCGACCCTCGGCGCTGAGTTGCACCCTCGAGCCCGGACCTGAGCGGTCAGCCGTCGATGACGGCCACGAGCTCGTCGAGAAAAGCCTCGAAGCTGGTGCCACGGCGAACGATGCGCTGCACGCTGTCGCGCTCGCTGAACACCTCGACGAGCTGCTCGAAGACGGTCTGGAATGCGGCCCGGTCGCTCTCGCTGAACGCGGCGAGCGCGACCACCTGCACCCTGCCCTCCCCCCAGGCCGCCGAACCGTCGGCGACGCCGATCGCGATCGCTGTCCTCGACGCCGTCATCTGCAGCGCATGGGGCACAGCGAGGGCGTCCGTGAACGCCGTCGACGACATCCGTTCGCGCAGGATCGTGTTCTCGACGTAGTCCTCGCCGATGAGCCCTGCGCTCACGAGCAGTCCCCCGAGGCGCCGGATGATCGCCTCCTCACCCTCGTCGGGGAGCGGATAGACGAACGCATCCGCGACGAAGTACCGTGCGAGCTCTGCACGAAGGCGCGTCAGGCGCCTCCCTCTTCTGACCCGTGCCGCGGCCTGCTGGATGCGATCGACATCGGCATCGGTGAGGAACGGCTGGATGCGCACGAACCGGTCACCGGTCGCACCTGGCTCGATCGTGCTGAGCACCAGATCGGTGTCGAAGGAGGCCCATTCCGGGTCGACGTTCGTGACGACGCTGGTGACCTCGATGGCGGATCCCAGGGACCGGTCGACGCTGGAGCGGAGCAGCTCATGCAGTTCGTAGTAACCGGGGCACACGATGGTCGCCGTGAGGATCGACTCGGCCTTGCGGCTGCGCTCGAGGCGTCCGCCGACGTGCATCGCGATGTAGGCGATCTCGTCGTCGTGGATAGGCGTCCCCAGCCGGTCGTGCAGACCGCTCGCGATCGACACCGCCACCTCGAAGATCATCGGATAGGAGGTCTTCAGCGACCGCGTGAGCGGATTGCGGGTGAGGGCGCTCTCCTCGGCGCGGCGCAGCAGGTTCTGCACGTGCAGGGCGAGGCGCAGCACGAAGGTCTCGTCGACCAGGTCGACCTGGAAGTCGTCGGCGGCCCTGGCGATCTCTGCACGGACCGCGGCCTCCACGGCAGGAGCGACGCCGCTGCGAGCGACATCGCCGGCGGCGTCCTCCCCCGGGGCCACGATGCGGGTGAGGACGAGGGACGCCAGGTGACCGCTGTCGCCGTCGCCCAGCGCGACGGAGAAGTGCTCCTGGGCGAGGCGGGCGATGATCGCGCCGACTCTCGGTATCTCCTCGCGCGCGCCGGCAGGACCGGCCTCGAGCGAGTGACCGGCGGCGACCCGCTCGGCCGCGATCGCGATGTGCAGAAGGACGTCCGAGATCGCGAGCTCGTTGACGTAGTAGCCCAGCTCGCCGAGCTCGCGCACCAGCTCGGACTTGAAGGGGGCGACGGACCCTGCGGCGACGGCGGTGCCGGCGAGGGCTCGGCGGAAGGTCTCGGGGTGGAAGGACGCGGCGTCCATCTCGTCGTGCGCGAGCCGGCTGAGAAGGCGGCGCTGTGCCGCCTCGTTGCCGCGCAGGCGCACGATCTCACGGTCGCGCTCCAGAGTCAGCTCGGTGCCGTCCAGCAGCCCGCGGACCCGGGTGAGGTCGGATTCGAGAGTCGCCTCACTCACGTGCAGCTCGTCGGCCATCGCGAACACGTCGACGCCGCGCGGCAGGTCGAGCAGTGTGCGGACTATGCCGTGCAGCCGGTCTCTGGGAGCGGATTCGCCGCCCTGCCTGGCACGCAGCGCATCGCGCGCCGCTGAGCCCGCCCGGTAGCCCGCGGGCCCTGACTCGACGGCATCCGCACCGCCCGTCCGAGCGTTCAGCGCCGCCACGTACGAGCGGATGCTGCGGGGGGTGACCCCGAGCTGATCGGCGAGGCTCGCGGCCGTCGCCCAGTCGCCCTGGCGGAGCAGGGTCGAAAGGAGCTGGTCCTGGCGCTGACGCGACATGATCCTCCCCCTCTTCCGTGCCGACTGCACTGTCCTGACGTGACTTCCATGATGTCAGGAAGCGCGTGGCCCCGCTCCGAAACCGATGTTCCGCAGGGGCGGAAAGGAACCTGTTGGCGAGCGCACGCACCGGTTCCCAGACTGTTCTCAGGAAAGGTAGTGGGCATCGATGAAGATCCTTGTGGTGTGCGGCGCCGGCGCGTCGAGCACATTCGTCGCACAGCGACTGCGCAGAGCGGCCTCCGACGCCGGACTCGACTGGGACGCGGCAGCCGGCATGGAGCACTCCGTCACCGGCGGCGATCACGACCTCGTCCTCGTCGGCCCTCATCTCGCCGGCCGCCTCGACGCCATCCGCGATGCGGCCGCCGTGCCCGTGTTCGTCCTCCCGGAGGACGTCTTCGCCGACCGCGACGGCACCCGCACCCTCGCGCTCGCCCGCTCGATCCTCGCCGACGCCAGGAACACCCCGAAAGGAACATCATGACCGTCTCCCGCACCGTACGCATCGGCTCATCCCACGGACTCCACGCCCGCCCCGCGAAGCTGTTCGCACAGGCGGCCAAGGACTCGGGCATCGCCGTGACCATCGCGAAGGACTCCGGCAAGGCGGTCAACGCAGCCAGCATCCTCGGCGTCATCGCGCTCGCGATCGAGTACGGCGACTACGTCACGCTCACCGCGGACGGCGACAGCGCCGAAGGCGTGCTCGACACGCTCACAGAGCTGTTGACGACCGACCACGATCAGGATGCCGGCGCGTGAGCGAACTGCGAGGAGTCGGGATCGGTCTCGGCGTCGCCCAGGGCGTCGTCGTGCGGATGACCGAAGCGCTGCCCGCTCCGGAGAACACACCGAGCACGCAGGGCATCGATGCCGAGCGCACCAGGGTGCGCGAGGCCGTCGCCGCGGTGGCTCAGGAGCTGACCGCCCGAGGGGAGGCAGCCGGAGGCTCGGCCCGGGAGGTTCTCGAGGCCCAGGCGATGATCGCCGAGGACCCCACGCTGCAGGACGAGGTCGACGCCAGGATCGATGACGGCGCCACCGCCGAGTGGGCCGTGCACGACGCCTTCGCCGGGTTCCGCGCCACGCTCGAGGCGGTCGGGGGCTACCTCGGCGAGCGCGCGGCCGATCTCGACGACATCGCCCAGCGCGTGCTCGCACGGCTTCGGGGCGTGGATGCGCCCGGTGTGCCCGACCCGGGGCATCCTTTCGTCCTGGTCGCGCGTGACCTCGCCCCGGCCGACACGGCGCTGCTGAACCTCGACCAGGTGCTCGCACTCATCACCTTCGACGGCGGCCCCACGTCGCACACGGCGATCCTCGCCCGCGAGAAGGGCATCGTCGCGATCGTCGGCGCGGCCTCGGCATCTTCCCTCGCCACGGGCCAGTCCGTGATCGTCGATGCGGCCGCCGGACTCGTGACCCTGGATCCGACCGACGACGAGAAGGAGCGCGCCGAACAGCGCGCCGCCGCTCGACGATCCGCGGACGACGCACCACTGACCCCCGGCGCCCTCGCCGACGGCACGCTGATCCCGCTGCTGGCGAATCTGGGGAAACCTGCAGACGCATCCGATGCCGTCGAACGCGGGGCCGAGGGCGTCGGGCTGTTCCGCACCGAGTTCCTGTTCCTCTCGTCGGCCCAGGCGCCGACGGTGGAGCAGCAGCGCGAGTCGTACCTGGAGCTGCTCGCAGCCTTCCCGGGCAAGAAGGTCGTCGTGCGGATGCTGGACGCCGGGGCCGACAAGCCGCTGGCTTTCCTCAACGACGCGCACGAGGAGAATCCGGCACTGGGCCTGCGCGGCCTCAGGGCCCTCCGCGCGAGCGAGGACATCCTGCGCGAGCAGCTGACCGCTCTCGCCGAGGCGGATGCCGCGACCGAGGCCGACCTCTGGGTCATGGCGCCCATGGTCGCGACCGTCGAGGAGACCGAGTACTTCACCGCGCTCGCCCGCGAGTACGGCCTCAAGACCGCCGGCGTCATGGTCGAGATCCCGTCCAGTGCCCTGCTCGCCGACCGGATCCTCGCGCATGCGGACTTCGCATCGATCGGCACGAACGACCTGACGCAGTACACGATGGCCGCCGACCGCATGCTGGGTTCCGTCGCCGGATTCCAGGACCCGTGGCACCCCGCCGTGCTCAGGCTCGTGCGCGAGGTCGGTGCCGCCGGTGCCCGACTCGGAAAGCCGGTCGGCATCTGCGGCGAGGCCGCGGCAGACCCGATGCTCGCCGTGGTGCTCGTCGGACTCGGTGCTACGAGCCTCTCGATGGCTCCGTCGGCGCTCGCGGACGTGCGTCAGATGCTCTCCACCCGAACCCTCGACGAGGCCCGCAACCTCGCCGAACTGGCGCTGGCGGCCGACGACGCCGCCGGAGCCCGCCTCGCCGTGGCCGATGCCACAGCAACCCTTCCCCCTCACCAGAAAGAGACGACATCATGACGACGACGTCACCGGCCGCCACGAAGGCAGGCGGCCTCCGAACGGGCGTGCAGCGCTTCGGCACGTTCCTGTCCGGAATGATCATGCCCAACATCGCCGCGTTCATCGCGTGGGGATTCATCACCATGCTGTTCATCCCGAAGGGCTTCTTCGGGGCGGAGAGCCCCTTCGGCTGGCACTGGGCCGGCGTCGCCGAGATCGTCGGCGGGGGTGGCGATTCGGCCGTCCTCGGCTGGCAGGGTGCGATGACCGCGGTCGCCGAAGGCGCTGACGGCAACATCCTCGCGTATGTGGGCCTCGTCGGCCCGATGGTCACGTACCTGCTCCCTCTCCTCATCGCCAACACAGCGGGCCGCATGGTCTACGGCGAGCGCGGCGGCGTCGTCGCGACGATCGCGACGATGGGTGTCATCGTCGGCACGAACATCCCGATGTTCCTCGGTGCCATGATCATGGGACCGATCGCAGCCTGGATCACCAAGCGCATGGACCGGCTGTGGGACGGCAAGATCCGGCCCGGCTTCGAGATGCTGGTGAACAACTTCTCCGCCGGAATCCTCGGCATGGTCCTGGCGATCGTCGGATTCTTCGCCTTCGGCCCTGTCATGCTCGGCATCAGCGCGGTGCTCGGCGGGGCAGTCGACTGGCTCGTCTCGCTGAACCTGCTCCCGCTGGTCTCGATCATCGTCGAGCCCGCCAAGGTGCTGTTCCTCAACAATGCCATCAACCACGGCGTGTTCACCCCGCTCGGCATCGAGCAGGCCGCTGAGACCGGCAAGTCGATCCTGTTCCTCATCGAGGCGAACCCCGGCCCCGGCCTCGGACTCCTGCTCGCCTTCACCTTCTTCGGCGTCGGTGCGGCGAAGGCCTCGGCACCGGGTGCGGCCATCATCCAGTTCTTCGGTGGCATCCACGAGATCTACTTCCCGTACGCACTGAGCAAGCCGACCACCATCCTCGCGCTGATCGCGGGTGGCGCGGCCGGTGTCACGACGAACATGGTCCTCGGTGGCGGTCTCGCCTTCCCGGCAGCCCCCGGCAGCATCATCGCCGTCACGGCCGCGGCCGTCGGAGGCGGTGTCGGCAACCTGCTGGTCGTGTACCTCTCGGTGGTCATCGCCGCCGTCGTCACCTTCCTCATCACCGGCGTCATCCTCCGGGCTTCGCGCAAGCGCGACCTCGAGGCCGAGGGCGACAGCTTCGGCGACGCGATCGCGCAGACCGAGGCGAACAAGGGCAAGTCCTCCGCCGCGATGGACGCGCTCCGGGCCTCCTCGGGTGCGGGCGCCGCGGGCGCGGCAGCCACCGGTGCAGGCGTGGCCACCGACCGTCGTATCGCGAACATCGTGTTCGCCTGCGACGCCGGCATGGGCTCGTCGGCGATGGGCGCGAGCGTCCTGCGCAACAAGTTCAAGAAGGCCGAGATCGATGGGGTCACGGTCACCAACCAGGCGATCGCGAATCTCGACGGCAGCGCCGATCTCGTGATCACGCAGCAGCAGCTGACCGACCGCGCGAAGGCGCAGTCGCCGAACTCGATCCACGTGTCCGTCGACAACTTCATGAACTCTCCGAAGTACGAAGAGGTCGTCGAGATGGTGCGCGAGCAGCGCGACTCCGACGCGTGACAGACCGGGCGGGGCGGGTGCCACGGCATCCGCCCCGCCCCCACATTCTCAGAAAGAAGGAATCACCATGAGCGTTCTCACCCTCGACCAGGTCCGCATCCACGCAGGCTCCAGCACTCAGCAGGAGGCGCTGCAGGAGGCGACCGACATCCTCGTATCCGTCGATGCCGTCACTCCCGCCTACGTCGACGCGATGCGTCAGCGCGAAGAGACCGTCTCGACCTACATGGGCAACGGTCTGGCGATTCCGCACGGCACGAACGACACCAAGGATGCGATCCTCGCCTCGGCTCTCTCGGTCGTGCGCTACGACGGCGGCGTCGACTGGGCCGGCGAGCCCGCGACCTTCGTGATCGGCATCGCCGGACGCGGCGACGAGCACCTCGAGATCCTCTCGCAGATCGCGATCCTCTTCTCCGACGAGGACGACGTCGCCAAGCTGAATGCGGCGCAGACCCCGGACGAGCTGTACGCACTCCTCTCGGCGGTGAACGACTGATGAAGGCCGTCCACTTCGGAGCGGGCAACATCGGCCGCGGTTTCGTCGGCCTGCTGTTGCACGAGGGCGGCTACGAGGTCGTCTTCTCGGACGTTGTCGACGCCCTGGTCGATGCGATCAACGCTGTCGACTCGTACACCGTGCACGAAGCCGGTCCGGGTGGCACCGATCACGTCGTCACCGGATTCCGTGCGGTGAACAGCAAGACGGACCCGGATGCTGTGGCCGACGAGGTCGCGACCGCCGATGTGGTCACCACCGCGGTCGGGCCCACCGTGCTGCGATTCGTCGCTCCGACGATCGTCGCGGGCCTCGCCCGCCGCTCGGCCGGCGCCGCTCCGCTGCAGGTGATGGCGTGCGAGAACGCGATCGGCGCGACCGACACCCTTCGCGCCGAGATCGAGAACGCGGCGGGAGTGGATGCGGAAGAGCTGCTCTCCCGCGCGGTGTTCGCGAACACCGCAGTCGACCGCATCGTGCCAGGACAGCCCGCGGACGGCGGAGTGGACGTCACTGTAGAGCCGTACTTCGAGTGGGCGATCGAGTCGGAGGCCTTCGGCGGCGCGTTGCCGAAGATCCCCGGAGCGCATTTCGTCGAGAACCTCGCGCCGTACATCGAGCGCAAGCTCTTCACGGTGAACACCGGGCACGCCGCGACGGCGTACTTCGGCGCTCGTGCCGGCATCGAGCGCATCTCGGATGCGCTGGCGGATCCCGACATCGCCGCTCGCGTGTCGGCTGCGCTCGAAGAGACCTCCGCGGTCCTGGTCGCCGAGCACGGCCTCGACCCCGCCGAGCTCGCCCAGTACCGCGCGACGATCCTCGAGCGGTTCCGCAATCCCGCGCTCGTCGACACCGTGCAGCGCGTCGGCCGCCAGCCGCTGCGCAAGATCTCGCGGCACGAGCGGTTCATCGGCCCCGCGGCGATGGCCGCCGAGCGAGGACTCTCCACCATCGCACTGGTCGGCGCCGTCACCGCCGCGCTCGAGTTCGAATCGCCCGACGACGAGCAGGCGGTCGAGATGCAGGAGGCCCTGCGCACCGAAGACGCTCTCGCCTTCACCTCGCGCACGACGGGACTGGATCCCGAGCATCCGCTGTTCCCTGCGGTTCGCGATGCCGTCGTCTCGCGTCAGACGGCTCTGAACGCCTCCTGAGCGCCGCTGCACGCATCGCCCACGCCCTCTGCCGATACGATCGGCGGAGGGCGCAGGTGCGCGCGCAGCGAGGTGCGGGAGCAGCATGAACAGATACGCCGTCATCGGCGCGGGGCCGTCAGGACTCGCTGCCGCCCGCGCGCTCACGAGACGTGGGATCGGCGTCGACGGATACGAGGCCTCTGCAGGGGTCGGTGGACTCTGGGACATCGACAACCCGCGCAGCACCATGTACGAGTCCGCGCACCTGATCTCTTCCCGCACCACCACCGAGTTCACCGAGTTCCCGATGCGCTCGACGGTCGACTACCCGGGTCACCGCGCGCTGCGGGAGTACTTCGAGGACTACGCCGAGCACTTCGGGCTCACCGAGCTGTTCCGGTTCGAGACCACCGTCACCCGACTCGAACCGCGTGACGGCGGGTGGGACCTCACCAGCGCGGGACCTCAGGGCGAGCAGACGCAGTGGTACGCGGGAGTCGTGCTCGCGAACGGCACCCTGGCCGAGCCGAACACCCCCGCATTCGCCGGCTCCTTCAGCGGCGAGCTCATGCACACGAGCTCCTACAGGTCCCCCGCACAGCTCGCCGGCAAGAGGGTGCTCGTGATCGGCGCGGGCAACTCCGGATGCGACATCGCGGTCGATGCCGTGCACCATGCAGCCGCGGTCGACATGAGCGTGCGCCGCGGCTACTACTTCGTGCCGCGCTACCTGTTCGGACGGCCCAGCGACACCTTGAATCAGGGCAGACCGCTTCCCGCCCGCATCAAGCAGGCCGTCGACAGCCGGGTGCTCAAGGCGTTCACGGGCGACCCCGTGCGCTTCGGGTTCCCGAAGCCCGACTACCGCATCTACGAGGCGCACCCGATCGTCAACACCATGGTCCTCAACCACCTGGGGCAGGGCGATCTGCGCATCCGTCCGGACATCGACCGCTTCGACGGACCGACCGTGCGGTTCCGCGACGGCACAGCCGACGACTACGACCTCGTGCTGCTCGCGACCGGCTACACCCTCGACTACCCGTTCGTGGATCGACGGCATCTGCAGTGGCAGGGCGCAGCCCCCCGACTCTTCCTCAACATGTTCCCGTCCTCGTTCAACGGCCTGTACGTGATGGGCATGATCGAGGCCTCCGGCATCGGCTGGCAGGGCCGCTACGAGCAGGCGGATCTGCTCGCCACCTATCTCGATGCCGTGGACAACGATGCGGCCAGTGCGGCACGGTTCCGCGACCGGGTGACCGCCAAGCCGTGGCCGGATGTCACCGGCGGCTACCGGTACCTCGGGCTCGCGCGCATGGCGTACTACGTCAACAAGGACGCCTACCGCGCTGCGGTCCGCCGCGAGCGGGAAGCGCTCGAGAGCCCTGTGCCTCACCGTCGTGGGTGATCCTCGGCCCCGATGCTGTTCACATGCACCGGCCCTAACGTTGATCCCGTGCAGAAGAAGCGTGGCCGTCGTGTCCTGAAAGTGATCGTCTGGGCGCTCGTCGCCGTCCTCGTGCTCGGAATCGGCGGCATCGTCGCCTGGAGCCAGATCGGGGTGATGCCCGCCGAAAAGGCACCGCTCGCGAGCGTCCGCGAGAACCCCGCTGTCCACGTCGAAGACGCCGAGCAGGGAATCGTCCTCACCCCCGCCGACGGCGAGTCCGAGACGGGCCTCGTGTTCATCCCCGGGGCGAAAGTGGACCCGTGGGCGTACGCCGCGATCCTGCAGAGCCTCGCCGAGGAGGGCGTGACGGTCGTGATCACCCGCCCGTGGCTGAACCTCGCGTTCTTCGACCTGCGCGGCCTGGATTCCCTCACGTCGGCGGCTCCCGACATCGACGAGTGGGCGGTCGGAGGTCACTCGCTGGGCGGCGTGCGCGCGTGCCAGCTCGCCGCAGACGCCGATGCGCTCGTGCTGTTCGGGTCGTACTGCTCGAACAATGTCTCCGACACCGACCTCGCAGTGCTGAGCATCTCGGGCAGCGAAGACGGGCTCTCGACGCCCGAGAAGATCGACGCGGCCCGCGACCTGCTCCCCGCCGACGCCGAGATGGTCGAGATCGAGGGCGCATCCCACGCATCGTTCGGCGACTACGGCCCTCAGGCCGGCGACGGGACGCCGACCATCGCGGACGACGAGATGCACGCCGAGGTCGCCGAGATCCTGAACCCCTTCATGGCTGGGCTCCCCCAGGGCTGACCTCCGCTCAGCCGCGCGTCGTCTCAGCCGCCCTCCATCTCAGACGATGACGGCATCGAGCAGCGGATGCAGGTGACGCGTGCCGAGCACCTCTGCCGCCGTCCGCGCGCCCGCCGTGAGCGCGGACCGCACGTCGGCGCCGGAGAGCCGGGCGTCGAGCACCCCGGCGAGGAAGGCATCGCCGGCGCCGTTCGTGTCGACGATATCGGCGGGCAGCGCCGCGACCCGGTGCTCCGTGCCGTCTGCGTCGATCGCCACCGCGCCCCGCGCACCCAGGGTGCACACCGCGAGCGATGCACCGGCCCCGATGCGCGAGCGGAGGAACGCGACCGGATCGTCGAGGTGGTCGGCATTGCAGAACACCGCGTCGGCCGCGGCGAGGAACGGACGGTGGAAGTCGGCCTCGCCGTCGTAGTCGTGCACGTCGACCCAGATCGGGAGACCGGTGGACTTCGCCGCGGGGAGAAGCCTCAGCGGCTCCGCGGCGAGGTCGAGCACGATCACGTCGGCCTCTCGCATCGCAGAGACCAGAGCAGCGTCATCGGCGCCGTCCGTGGCCGACGGCGACGCGAGGTAGAGCGACACCCTGCCGCCCTCCCGCGTCATCAGGTTGAGGTGTCGCTCGGTGGCATCGCCGTCACCCCACACGGTGCCCACGCCTGCCCTGTCGAGTGCGCCGCGCACGCGCTCCCCCGACTCATCCGCAGCCGTCAGTGCATACAGCACCGTCGGGCGGCCGAGAGCCGTGAGGCTGAGGGCCTTGCCCGCGCTGGTGCCGCCGAGGGTCTCCCAGCTCTCCTCCGCGAACTGCATGTGCGGCACGGGTTCAGGAAGCCTGTCGAGCACGACGATCGAGTTCCACGAGGCGGGGCCGGCGATGAAGACGGATGCGGTCATGGGCTCCATCCTGCCGCGTCCACGCGCCGAGTCAGCCGATCCGCTTGATCAGCGAGTCCAGCCCCATGCCGTAGTCGATGCGCACGACCGGCAGCGCGAGCTTGTCCGTCCCGATCTCAACGTACCCGGGTTCGATGGTGCGGGCCATCTCGAACCCGGCCTGGGCGACGCCCTGCTTCGCGGTGTCGTTGTAGTGGCCGAACGGATACGCGATCACCTCGCGCACCCCGAGCACGTCAGCCGAGGCGTTGAGGTCTGCGGCGATCTCGTCGGCCGTCCAGTTCACCATCCGGCCCTTGCCGTTCTCGCCGGCCTGATGCATGTCGTTCGTGTGCGATCGTCGGAGCACGTAGATCGACGGCGGCGGATCCTGACGGTAGGCGGTGATCATGAATGACGTCGAGAGCAGCTTGTACCTGTCGATCACGGGCACGGCCAGATCGAACCAGGTCTGATCGGCGTCATCGTCGGTGATGATCACCGAACGCGCGGGCAGCGAGAGCCGACCGTCGATGAACGCGCTGAGCTCGTCCCAGGTCGGGAGGTAGAACCCGGTCGTCGCGATGTGGTTCATCTGGGCATCGAAGTCGCCGATGTACGCGTAGTTGCCGCGCAGCCAGCCCGTCTCGCCGTCGGGGTTCGCGGTGAACTGGTGGTACATCAGGATCGACACCTGCACTGCGGCCGCGGCGTTCGCCTCCGGAGTCGTCCACCCCGCGAACAGGTCGACCTGCTGATCGACGCAGACGACGGGGTCGGCTCCGTTGATCCGCGCGGCGACCGTGAACCCCGCCGCATCCGCCTCGCTCGCGTACCACCCCGCGAACACGCGTCCGTCCTGCTCCGGGATCGGGAGGCCGGCGTAGAGAGCGTTCTGCCACTGCAGCATCGGGTCCTCCGGCGCACCCTCGCCGAGGAAGCTCACCGCGCACGCCAGCGGATCGTTCGTGTCGGCGACGAGCTGCTCGGCCTTCGTCAGCGGACGCTCGATGACCGCCGCGGTCGTCCTCGGGGCGATCTCCTCAGTCGCGCGGGTGAACCACGCGTAGGCTGCGGCCGCACCTCCTGCGAGCACGATGACGGCACTGATGACCACTGCGATGCCTGCTCGGCGTCGCTTCCCCCCGGAAGCCATGACTCAGTCGTCCATGTCTCAGATGTCGAATCCTTCTGCGATCATCTCGACGAGCTCCTCGCGCTCCTCGACGGGCAGGAAGGCCGCTGCCGCGGCGTTGAACTGGAAGGTCTCGAGATCGTCGAGGTCGTACTCGAACGTCTCGACCAGGTTCGCGAGCTCACGCGTGAGCGAGGTCGCACTCATCGTGCGGTTGTCGACGTTGACCGTGACGGCGAAGCCGAGCTGGTAGAGCAGGTCGAACGGGTGGTCTGCGAGCGAGTCGCCCCATGCCGCGATCGCTCCGGTCTGGAGGTTCGACGACGGCGACAGCTCGAGCGGGATCTCACGGTCGCGCACCCATCGCGCGAGGTCGCCGAACTGCACCTGCACCTCATCGCCCTCCTGCGTGATGACCTGCAGGTCCTCCGCGATACGCACACCATGGCCGAGACGCAGCGCCCGTCCGTCGAGCAGGGCCGAGCGGATCGACGCGGGGCCGGCGGCCTCACCGGCGTGCACCGTCACGGGGAAGAAGTTCTCGGCGAGGTAGTCGAAGGCCTTGCGGTGGTTCGAGGCGGGAAAACCGTCCTCCGGGCCCGCGATGTCGAAGCCGACCGCTCCGCGACCGCGGAAGCTCACTGCGAGCTCTGCGATCTCGAGCGAGCGGTCGGTGTGGCGCATCGCGGTGATCAGCTGGCCGACGCGGATGCTGTGGCCGGCGCGATCAGCGGCATCCTCGCCCTCTTCGATGCCCTGCTGCACGGCCTCGACGGTCTGCTCGAGAGTGAGCCCACGGGTGAGGTGCTGCTCGGGAGCCCAGCGCACCTCGCCGTAGATCACGCCGTCGGACGCGAGGTCCTGCACGAACTCGCGCGCGACGCGGGTCAGCCCCTCCGTCGTCTGCATGACGGCGGTCGTGAGGTCGAAGGTCTTCAGGTACTCGACGAGCGAACCGGAGTCGCTCTTCTTCGCGAACCACTTGCCGAGCGCTGCGGGCTTCGACTCCGGGACCTCGAGACCGATCGCATCCGCCAGCTCGATGATCGTCGACGGACGTACGGCGCCGTCCAGGTGGTCGTGCAGCGACACCTTGGGCAGGCTGCGCAGGGATGCTCCCTGGATGGTGACATCACCGTTCGCGTCGATCGACATGAAAATCCTCTCGGTCGCTGATTCGCTCAGTTCAGGCTAGCGGTCAGCGGCTCAGGCCGTGATGCGATCGCGCACGATGTGGCCCGCGGCCGGAGCCTCGTCGCCGATCGCCCAAGAGCCCTCCAGCGCCTCGAGTGCCCGCGGGAACCGCGCCTCGTCGGCAGCGGAGAGCGTGAACAGGGGCTGCCCCGCGACGACGCGGTCGCCGGGCTTCGCGTGCAGATCGATGCCGGCCTCGAAGACCACGGGGTCCTCCGCCCGCGCGCGTCCCGCACCGAGACGCCAGGCGGCGATGCCGAACGGCAACGCGTCCATCTGCGACACGACACCGTCGGACGGAGCCGTGACCACATGGGTCTCCCGGGCGGTCGGCAGCGGGGCATCCGGGTCACCGTCCTGCGCGCGGATCATGGCCTTCCAGCTGTCCATCGCGCGGCCGTCGTCGAGAGCGGCCTCGACATCGGCATCCGGCTGTCCTGCCAGCGAGAGCATCTCGCGAGCCAGGGCGATCGTCAGCTCGCGGACGTCCGAGGGGCCTCCTCCGCCGAGGACCTCGACGGATTCGCGAACCTCGTTCGCGTTGCCGATCGCGAGGCCGAGGGGCACGTTCATGTCGGTGAGCAGCGCGGTCGTGGCGACACCCGAGTCGGTGCCGAGAGCGACCATCGTGCGCGCCAGCTCGCGGGCGCGATCGATGTCCTGCATGAAGGCACCGGAGCCGAACTTCACGTCGAGCACCAGGGCGTCGGTGCCCTCGGCGATCTTCTTGGACATGATGCTCGATGCGATCAGCGGGATCGCCTCGACCGTGCCCGTGACATCGCGCAGCGCGTAGAGCTTCTTGTCGGCGGGCGCGAGGCCGGAGCCCGCGGCGCAGATGACGGCGCCGACGTCGCCCTGCATCTGGGCGAACATCTCCTCGTTGCTGAGCGCGGCGCGCCAGCCGGGGATCGACTCGAGCTTGTCGAGCGTCCCGCCGGTGTGACCGAGGCCGCGACCCGAGAGCTGCGGCACGGCGACGCCGAAGACAGCGACCAGCGGCGCGAGCGGCAGGGTGATCTTGTCGCCGACACCGCCGGTGGAGTGCTTGTCGACGGTCTTCTTGCCGAGCGTCGCGAAGCTCATCCGCTCCCCCGACGCGATCATCGCGTCGGTGAGCACGCGGATCTCATCGCGCTCCATGCCCCGCTGGAACACGGCCATCGCGAACGACGCCATCTGCGCGTCCGACACGTAGCCGCGCGTGTACGCGTCGACCATCCAGCGCAGCGCCTTCTCGGGCACCACGCCTCCGTCGCGCTTGGCACGGATCACATCGACGGCGTCGAAGGGCTCAACGCTCATCGGGCGTCCTCCAGATCTCGGGGGCCGAACGCGTCCGGCAGTACTTCGTCGATGGTCCGGATGCCGGAGACGGTCTCCAGCAGCATTCCCGGCATCGCGTGTTCGTAGAGCAGCTGGCGGCACCGGCCGCACGGCATGATCGTCTGCCCGTCGTTGTTGACGCACACGAAGGCGACGAGCTGGCCGCCGCCCGACATGTGCAGGTCTCCGACGAGCGCGCACTCGGCGCACAGCGTCACGCCGTAGGAGGCGTTCTCGACGTTGCAGCCCGCGACGATGCGCCCGTCTCCGACGAGAGCGGCCGCGCCCACCCGGTAACGGGAGTACGGCGCGTACGCCTTCGTCATGGCGTCGGTCGCCACCTGGCGGAGTTCATCCCAGTCGATGTCTGTCATGTCGCTCCTAGGACTTGATGTACGGCTTGCCGCTGGCGGCGGGTCCGCGGATCTGGCCGGCGAAGCCTGCGACCGCGAGAAGCGTGACGACGTACGGCAGCATCAGCATGAACTCGCCGGGGATCGGCGTCTTCAGGATCGACAGCAGGTTCTGTAGGTTCGTCGCGAAGCCGAACAGCAGAGCGGCGAGCGTCGCGCGGATCGGGTCCCAGCGTCCGAAGATCACCGCGGCGAGGGCGATGAAGCCGAGCCCTGCCGTCATGTCCTTGCCGAACTGCGGCACCGAGACGAGCGTGAAGTACGCTCCTCCGATGCCGGCGATCGCACCCGCGAGGAGCACGTTCCAGAATCGCGTCGCGTTCACCTTGATGCCCACGGTGTCTGCGGCCTGCGGGTGCTCGCCCACGGCACGGACCCGGAGTCCCCACTTCGTGCGGTACAGACCCCAGGCGACGATCGCGACGGTGACGAACATCAGGTAGACGATGAACGTCTGGTTGAACAGCACCGGCCCGATGATCGGGATGTCGCTGAGCAGCGGGATCTCGATGCGGCTGAAGCGCACCGGCGTGTTGAGGGCGGCCTCGTTCGGTGCGAGCAGCGCCCCGTAGAGGAACCCGGTGAGACCGCTGACGAGGACGTTGAGCACCACACCGACGATGACCTGCTCGACGAGGTACTTGATGGCGAATGCCGCGAGCACGGCGGCCACGAGCACGCCGCCGAGCATGGCGCCCAGCAGGCCGATGAAGGGGCTCCCGGTGACACTCGAGAGGAGCGCCGCCGAGAACGCTCCGAGGAGCAGCTGTCCTTCGATCGCGACGTTGACGACACCGGCACGCTCGCCGATGACGCCGCCGAGCGCACCGAACACGAGCGGGACCGAGAGCGAGACCGCTCCGAAGAGCAGGCTGCTGACAGGCACGAGCCCGCCGGCACCGGCCCACACGAGGAACCCGAAGACGGCGAGCACGCTGAACGCGATCACCAACCACATCGACGCCTTGCGATACGCCCAGGCCCGCAGGAACGCGAGAACCGACAGCAGCGCCAGGATCACGATGACGACCCAGCTGGTCGGCCCGGTCGGCAGCGCGACATCGGGCAGCGCGAACGGCGACGACGGGTCGTTGAGCCGGAAGCTGCTGGTGCCGGTGCGCGGCACCAGCAGGAACAGGAGCGCCAGCAGCACGGTCGCTGCGGCGAGGACGATCGGAGCCTTCAGGTGCCGCTCACGCACTGTGGCGAGCTGCACGGTTCCGTCGGCGGCTTCGCTCTGGACGAGGGAGGTCATGCGGTCACCGCCTTCTTCGCTGCCTTGGCTCTCGCCTTGGCCGCCTTCTCGAGGTCGGACTTCGGGAGGAAGAACACCGTGCGCAGCAGCGGCGGCGCGGCGATGAACAGCACGACGAGCGACTGCACGACGAGCACGATGTCGACGGGGATGTCCTGCGCCTGCATCGAGAACGATCCGGCCTTCAGCGCACCGAACAGGATGCCGGCGGCGAAGGTGCCCCAGGCGCGGCTGCGCCCGAGCAGGGCGACGGTGATCGCGTCGAAGCCGATACCGGCGTCGATCGTCTCCGTGATGCCCGTCGTGACCGCACCCTGCACCTGGTTCATGCCGGCGAGACCTGCGAGAGCACCGGCGAGCAGCATGGCGTACACGTAGACGCGCTGCACGCTGATGCCCGCGGCGCGCGCTGCGTGCGGGTTCTCACCCACGGCGCGCATGCGCATGCCGAGCGACGAGCGCTCGATGAGCCACCACACGAACAGGGTCGCGATGATGACGATCACGAATCCGAGGTCGAGCAGGGGGAACTGCGGGCCGAGGAGCGAGGGGAACTGCGCGCTCTCGGGGGTCGCGTATCCGAGCGCCTGGTTCGTGCCCGGCTTCTGCAGCAGCCCGGGGGTGCGGATCATCCACAGGAGCAGGTAGTAGGCGACGTAGTTGAGCATGATCGTGAGGATCACCTCGTGGGCGCCGGTCTTCGCCTTGAGCAGACCGGCGATCGCTCCCCAGAGAGCACCGCCGGCGATGCCGGCGATCAGCGTGACGGGGATGTGCAGCCAGAACGGCAGGTCGAGCTGGAAGGTCAGGAGACCTGCCACGGCGACACCGATCAGCATCTGGCCGCGTGCACCGATGTTGAAGAGGCCGACACGGAACGCGAGTGCCACACCGAGACCGGCGGCGATCAGCGGGGCCGCGAATCCGAGGGTGTTCGTGAGCGGACGGATCTGCGCGGCGAAGTCGGCACCTCGCGCATTGAAGATCGCTCCGCGGAACAGGGCCTCATAGCCGTTGTAGACGGCGTTCCATGCTGCGGCGATCGTGTCGGTCGGACGCGAGAAGAAATACCCGGAGGCCTCGATCACGTCTTCGTTGGTGAAGGCGATCAGGATGCCTCCGACCACGAGCGCGAGGAAGATCGCCAGGATCGTGGTCACCGCACTGCCGCGCAGCATCTCCTTGAGGATCACGTTGCCGCGCGGGGGCGGCGGAGCGTCGACCGGGTCACGCAGCGTCGTCGTCGTGTTCACCGAGAGCTGGTCGCCCGAGTTCCCGTTCGATCCGTCGCCCTGTGGCGTCGTACCGCTCATGCGGCCACCTCTCCCTCGGCGGCGCCCGCCATCATCAGTCCCAGCGTCTCGCGCGGGGTGTCGCCCGGAACGATCCCGACGATCGTGCCTCGGTACATGACCGCGATGCGGTCGGCGAGAGCTGCGACTTCGTCGAGCTCGGTCGAGACCACGACGACGGGGATGCCGGCGTCACGCGTCTCGATGATGCGCTTGTGGATGAACTCGATCGAGCCCACGTCGACTCCGCGGGTCGGCTGCGCCGCGACGAGCAGACGCAGTTCGCGACTCATCTCGCGAGCGATCACGACCTTCTGCTGGTTTCCGCCGGAGAGAGTCCCCGCCGGAGTGTGCGGACCCTGCGCGCGGATGTCGTACTCCTTGATGCGCGCGTGGGCGAACTCCTCGAGCGCTGCGCGGCGCAGAGTGCCGCCGCGGCTGAACTCGGGGTCGCCTGAGCGATCGAGGATGAGGTTCTCGGCGACGGAGAAGGCGGCGACGAGGCCGTCTTCCGTGCGGTCCTCGGGGACGAAGCCGACACCGGCGTCGAGGATCGCTCGCACGCTCTTTCCGACGAGCTGGGTGCCGTCGAGCGAGATGGATCCTTCGACGCGGGCCGCAAGGCCGACGATGGCCTCGACCAGCTCGGTCTGTCCGTTGCCCTGCACGCCGGCGACGGCGAGCACCTCGCCGGGTCGCACGGTGAAGTCGACGTCATCGACGACGATCGCGCCCGCGGCGGTCAGGACCCGCAGGCCCTTCACCTCGAGGCCGCCGTCGCCCAGGCGCGGAGCGTCCTTGTGCACGGTGAGCTCCACCGCACGTCCGACCATGAGCGAGGCCAGCTCGCCGTTCGTCGCGGTGGGCGATGCCTCGCCGACGATGCGGCCGAGGCGAACGATCGTGATGGTGTCCGCGACCTCGCGGACCTCACGCAGTTTGTGGGTGATGAAGACGATCGCGGTGCCCTCGTCGCGGAGCTGGCGCATGATGCCCATCAGCTCGTCCGTCTCCTGAGGGGTGAGCACGGCGGTGGGCTCGTCGAACACGAGCACCTTCGCGTCGCGCGAGAGGGCCTTGATGATCTCGACGCGCTGCTGCACTCCGACAGGCAGGTCGCCGACGATCGCGTCAGGGTCGATGTCGAAGCCGAAGCGCGCGGCGACGGAGCGCACGTGCTCACGCGCCTTCGCGATGTCGAGGGTGCCGACGCCCTTCGTCTGCTCGTGACCGAGCATGACGTTCTCGGCCACCGTGAACACGGGGACCAGCATGAAGTGCTGGTGCACCATGCCGATGCCGGCGTTCATGGCGTCGCCCGGGCCACGGAACCGCTGGACGACGTCGTCCAGGAGGATCTCTCCCTCGTCGGCCTGGTACAGCCCGTAGAGGACGTTCATCAGGGTCGACTTGCCTGCACCGTTCTCACCGAGCAGCGCATGGATCTGCCCCGGCTCGACGATCAGGTCGATGTGGTCGTTGGCCACCAGGGTTCCGAACCGCTTGGTGATTCCGCGGAGTTCGAGCTTCATATCTGCACCTTATCCAGAAGTGTCATCCAGAAGAGTCTGAAGAATCTGCGGCGCATCCCCCGGGGATCGCCCGGGTGCGCCGTGAACAGTCATCGTCGTCCGTCCACGGCGCGGGGCGAGTGGCCGCTTGCACCACTCGCCCCGCGCTGGAACTCGATGATTTACGGGGAGTTCGGGGACTCCACCGTGATGTCGCCGTCGATGATCTGCTTCTGCAGAGCGGCGATCTCGTCGAGAAGGCCGTCGGGCAGGTCGCCCTCGAACGAGCCGAAGCCCGAGAGCTTCACGCCCTCGTTCTCGAGGGTGCCGACGTACGGAGCCGGGTCGAAGTCGCCCTTCGAGGCTGCGATCGTCGCATCCTGGACTGCGACATCGATCGCCTTCATGATCGAGAAGAGCGTGACGTCGGCCACGGACTCGTCAGCGACGGCGAGGTCGCTGTCGACGCCGATGAGCAGCGTGTCCTTGCCGCTGTCGGCGATCGCCGCAGCCGCGCTCTGGTAGACGGGACCGCCGACCGGGAGGATGACGTCGACGCCCTGGTCGAGCACGCCCTGAGCCGTCTGCTTGGCCGTGTCGTTCGCGTCGAAGCCGCCGGTGAAGGAGCCCTTCTGCGTGGCGGTGTCCCAGCCGAAGACCTCGACCGCACCCGACTTGTCCTCGTTGTACTTCTCGACACCGAGCTGGAAGCCGTCCATGAACACGGCGACCGACGGGATCTGCATTCCGCCGAAGGTGCCGACCTTGTTCACGCCTGCGGCCGACGACCAGCTCGCGGCGGCGTAGCCACCGAGGTAGGCGGCCTGAGCGGTGTCGAAGACGAGCGGCTTGATGTTCGGGGCATCGGTGGTGCCGTCGAAGTCGTTGTCCGCGTAGTCGTCGATGATCGCGTAGTTGATCTCGGGGTTGGCGAGTGCCGACTCGACGGTCGCGGCCGAGAGCTTGAACCCGACCGAGACGATCAGGGAGCAGCCCTCCGAGACCGCGGTCTCGAGGTTCGGCGCGTAGTCGTTGTCATTGGCCGACTCGAACTCGAGCGGCTTCACGCCGAGCTCGTCAGCGGCGGCGTCCATGCCCTCCTTGGCGGACTGGTTGAACGACTTGTCGTTCCAACCGCCGGCGTCGGAGACGAGGCAGGGGAGGAAGTCGGATGCTGCATCCCCGCCCCCGTTGCCGCCCGATTCGGTCGGAGCCTGGCCACAGCCGGCGAGTGCGAAGACGACGCCCGCGGCGATGGTCGCGCCGAGCAGCTTCTTGGTGGTGGAGATGGTCAACTCATGCCTCCCTCAACGATCCCGCGGCCCTCGCGGATCGCTCAAAGTTACCTACTGTTTCGACTTTTGTGCATGCCAGCACCCGAGCGGCAATCGAATGGTTACAAAGCTGAAACCAAGACAGCCGATGAGCGGCGGTCGCTGCTCATCAGAGCACGTCGCCCCGCCCGGTGAGCTTGAGCGACTCCACGACGCCCTTCACCCGCTGCGCGTGCTGCACGGTGGTGACCAGCAGAGCGTCCGGGGTGTCGACGACGACGATGTCCTGCACACCGATGAGGCTGATCACGCGGGACGTCTGACTGACCAGGATGCCGCTGGCGGCATCCGAGAGCACGCGGGCTTTCGGACCGAGCACCGCGAGGTCGTTCTTGCGGCCGTTGTTGATGAGCTTCGTGAGCGAGGCGAAGTCCCCCACGTCGTCCCAGTCGAAGTGGCCGGGCACGACGGCGAGGCGCCCTCGGCGCGCAGCGGGCTCGGCCACCGCGTAGTCGATCGCGATCTTCTTGAGTCCTGGCCAGATCCGGTCCACCGCCGGGCCGCGCCGCTCACGGTCGTCCCACGCCTCGGCGAGTTCCAGGAGCCCTGCATGCAGGGCGGGCTCGTTCGCGGCGAGTTCGTCGAGGAGCACGCTCGCCTTGGCGATGAACATGCCGGCGTTCCAGAGATAGTCGCGGTCGGCGAGATAGGCCTGGGCGGTCTCGAGGTCGGGCTTCTCCACGAAGCTCTCGACGAGGGCGGCCTCGCGGGCTCCGTCGACGACGAGTTCCGGCCCCTTCTTGATGTAGCCGAAGCCGGTCGCGGGCTCGGTGGGAGAGATGCCGATCGTGCAGATGTACCCTTCACGGGCGACCTCGACCGCGTCGCGGACGGCGAACTCGAACACGCGGGTGCTGCGGATGACGTGGTCGGCGCTGAACGAGCCGATGATCACGTCGGGGTCACGACGATGCAGGACCGCCGCCGCGAGTCCGATGGCCGCCGCGGACTCGCGGGGCTCCGACTCGAGGAAGACGTTCAGATCCGCGATGCCGGGCAGCTCGGCCTCCACCGCGGCCCGGTGGGCCCGTCCGGTGACCACGGCGATGCGGTCGTGCCCGGCGAGCGGCTCGAGCCTGTCCCACGTGTCGCGGAGCAGCGAATGCCCGGAACCCGTGAGATCGTGCAGGAACTTCGGGGCGTCGGCACGGGACAGAGGCCACAGACGGCTGCCGATGCCGCCGGCGGGGATCACTGCGTAGAAGTCCTTGATGGGTTGGCTCACCCTGTCAGAGTATCCCGACGGAACATCTCGACATCGAGATACTTAGGCTCCCCTTCGTCGCCCACGGGCGCCACACGGGAATAGGATGGTGTCCGATCGGCCGTGCCTGGCAGCAGGCTCATGCTTGGACCACGCATCGCACGCGACCGAGTCACATCGATCCAGGGAGGACGACCGTGTCCACAAGCGCTCGCTTGACACCGTCGATTTCGGAAACCACTTCCAAGACACCTCGAGGCACCCTCTACCGGGGTCGCGAAGGCATGTGGTCGTGGGTGCTTCATCGCATCACCGGAGTCGCCATCTTCTTCTTCCTGTTGGTGCATGTGCTCGACACTGCACTCATCAGGGTGTCCCCCGAGGCGTACAACGCCGTCATCGGCACCTACAAGAACCCGATCATGGCCCTCGGCGAGGTCGTGCTGGTCGCCGGCATCGTGTTCCATGCGATGAACGGCCTCCGCATCATCGCCGTCGACTTCTGGTCGAAGGGCGCCAAGTACCAGCGCCAGCTGTTCTGGGGTGTGCTCGCGGTGTGGGTCGTGATCATGGCCGGCTTCGTGCCGCGTCACCTCGCACTCGCGTTCGCCGGATTCGGAGGAGGACACTGATGACCGCTCAGACTGTCGCCGCTCCCGTCCGCCGTCAGCGCGGATTCAACCTCGAGAAGTGGGGCTGGCTCTTCATGCGCGGCTCCGGCGTCGTCCTGGTCGTGCTCATCTTCGGCCACCTGTTCATCAACCTGATGGTCGGAGAGGGCATCCACGCCCTCGACTTCGCGTTCATCGCGGGCAAGTTCGCCACGCCGTTCTGGCAGTGGTGGGACGTCATCATGCTCTGGCTGGCCCTGATCCACGGCGCCAACGGCATGCGGACGATCGTCAATGACTACGTCACGAACAACACCGCTCGCAAGGCTCTGACGTGGGCCCTGGGCCTCGCAGCCGCCCTGCTCATCATCCTCGGCACCCTGGTCGTCTTCACCTTCGACCCGTGCCTCGGCGTGACCGAGACGAGCACGCTGTGGGAACAGTGCCAGACGCTGGGCAAGTAGAAGAGAAGGCATACGAGAAGTGACTACCGAGACCCAGGATTCCGTCGTGCGCGACGGTGTGCATTATCACCAGTTCGACATCGTCATCGTGGGCGCCGGCGGCGCCGGCATGCGCGCGGCGATCGAGGCCGGCCCCGGCGCGAAGACCGCGGTGATCTCCAAGCTGTACCCGACGCGTTCGCACACCGGTGCGGCGCAGGGCGGCATGGCGGCTGCGCTCGCGAACGTCGAGGAGGACAGCTGGGAGTGGCACACCTTCGACACCGTCAAGGGCGGCGACTACCTCGTCGACCAGGACGCTGCGGAGATCCTCGCGAAGGAAGCGATCGACGCGGTCATCGACCTCGAGAACATGGGTCTGCCGTTCAACCGCACGCCCGAGGGCAAGATCGACCAGCGCCGCTTCGGCGGTCACACCGCCCAGCACGGCAAGACCCCGGTCCGCCGCGCCTGCTACGCGGCCGACCGCACCGGTCACATGATCCTGCAGACGCTGTTCCAGAACTGCGTCAAGCTCGGCATCAACTTCTTCAACGAGTTCTACGTGCTCGACCTGCTCACGGTGAAGGACGCCGACGGAAAGACCCAGGTCTCGGGCGTCGTCGCCTACGACCTCTCGACCGGCGAGCTGCACGTCTTCCAGGCCAAGGCCGTCATCTTCGCGACCGGCGGTTTCGGAAAGATCTTCAAGACGACCTCGAACGCCCACACCCTCACCGGTGACGGCGTCGGCATCGTCTGGCGCAAGGGCCTCCCCCTCGAGGACCTCGAGTTCTTCCAGTTCCATCCCACCGGACTCGCCGGCCTCGGCATCCTCCTCACGGAGGGCGCGCGAGGAGAGGGCGCGATCCTGCGCAACGCCTCGGGCGAGCGCTTCATGGAGCGCTACGCCCCGACCATCAAGGACCTCGCTCCCCGTGACATCGTCGCGCGCTGCATGGTCCAGGAGGTCGCGGAGGGTCGCGGCGCAGGCCCCCACAAGGATTACGTGCTGCTGGACTGCACGCACCTGGGCGCCGAGGTCCTCGAGACCAAGCTGCCCGACATCACCGAGTTCGCCCGCACCTACCTGGGCGTCGACCCGGTCGTCGAGCCCGTGCCGGTCATGCCCACCGCGCACTACGCCATGGGCGGCATCCCGACCAACAACAACGGCGAGGTCCTCGCCGACAACGACACCGTCGTCCCCGGCCTGTACGCCGCGGGCGAGTGCGCCTGCGTCTCGGTGCACGGCGCCAACCGCCTCGGCACCAACTCGCTGCTCGACATCAACGTGTTCGGCAAGCGCTCGGGTCGCAACGCGGTCGAGTACGTCAAGACCGCCGAGTTCGTGCCGCTCCCGGAGAACCCGGCCGCCTTCGTGTCCGACATGCTCGAGGGTCTGCGCAACAACCAGGGCACCGAGCGCATCGCGGTGCTCCGCAAGGCGCTGCAGGACGAGATGGACAAGGGCGCGCAGGTGTTCCGCACGCACGACTCCCTCCAGCACGTGCTCGGCGTCATCGCCGAGCTGCGCGAGCGCTACAAGAACGTGCATGTAGACGACAAGGGCAAGCGGTTCAACACCGACCTGCTCGAGGCCGTCGAGCTGGGCTTCCTCCTCGACATCGCCGAGGTCGTCGTCTACGCCGCGCAGAACCGCGAGGAGAGCCGTGGCGGCCACATGCGCGACGACTTCCCGACGCGCGACGACGAGAAGTACATGAAGCACACGATGGCCTACCTGACGGGCGATCCGCACTCCTCCACCCCGAGCGACCACATCAAGCTCGACTGGAAGCCCGTCGTCTTCACCAAGAACGACCAGGGCGAATTGAACTACCCGCCGATGGAGAGGAAGTACTGAGCATGTCCAACGCCATCGCTGAAGCTCCCGCTGACACGACCGAAGAGACCGGTATCCAGTCCTTCATCGTCACGTTCAACATCCGCCGGTTCGACCCCGAGGTCGACGCCGAGCCGCACTGGGTCGACTACGACGTGGAGCTCTACTCGACCGACCGCGTGCTCGACGCGCTGCACAAGATCAAGTGGGAGGTCGACGGCTCGCTCACGTTCCGCCGCTCCTGCGCCCACGGCATCTGCGGCTCCGACGCCATGCGCATCAACGGACGCAACCGCCTCGCCTGCAAGACGCTGATCAAGGACCTCGACATCTCGAAGCCGATCTACGTCGAGGCGATCAAGGGTCTGCCCCTCGAGAAGGACCTCGTCGTCGACATGGAACCGTTCTTCGCCTCCTACCGCGAAGTGCAGCCCTTCCTCGTCGCCAACTCGGTGCCCGAGAAGGGCAAGGAGCGCGTGCAGACGATCGCCGATCGCGAGATCTTCGACGACACGACCAAGTGCATCCTGTGCGCCGCGTGCACGTCGTCGTGCCCCGTCTTCTGGACCGACGGCCAGTACTTCGGCCCGGCCGCGATCGTGAACGCGCACCGCTTCATCTTCGACTCGCGTGACGACAACGCCGCTGTACGCCTCGACATCCTCAACGACAAGGAGGGAGTGTGGCGCTGCCGCACGACCTTCAACTGCTCCGAGGCGTGCCCCCGTGGCATCGAGGTCACCAAGGCCATCGCCGAGGTCAAGCAGGCCGTGCTGCGCGGGCGTCCCTGACCTCCGCGCACTGACGACGACGGGCGGGCTCCTTCACGGGAGCCCGCCCGTTCTCGTCAGGTGGATAGGGTGAGGATGTGTCTGATCCCGCTGGTGCTGAGAGCGAGCCCCGCCGCCTCGACGCGGCCGTCGAACGGGCCACCGCGCTGACGCAGCGCACACTCGGGCTGTTCCCCGTGCGGGTCTGGCGGCATTTCTTGCAGCACAACGGCTTCCTGCTCGCTGCGGGTGTGAGCTATCAGGCCCTCTTCGCGATCTTCGCGGCGATCTATCTCGCCTTCGCGATCGCGGGCCTCTGGCTCGGCGGCAGCAGCGAAGCGGTCGACGGCATGATCGACATCATCAACAGCTACATCCCGAATCTGATCCAGGACGAGGGCGGGGTGTTCACCCCGCAGCAGGTGCAGGAGATCGCGGTCAGCACGACCGGGCTCCTGAGCATCACCGGTCTGATCGCGCTCGGAACAGTGATCTGGACGGCCATCGGCTGGGTCACGTTCTCGCGCCGCGCGACGCGTGACATCTTCGGCCTGCCGCCCGACCGTCGCAGCTACGTCATCCTGAAGGCGCGGGACCTGCTGGCCGCGCTGATCTTCGGGGCCTCACTTCTCGCGGGCTCGCTGCTCAGCTCCGCCAGCGCGGTCGCACTGAGCTGGATCCTCAGCCTCCTCGGCTGGGGTGCGGCCCTCGACGGCCTGACCAGCATCCGCATCGGGACCGTGCTGGTGTCGTTCGCGCTGCTGTCGGGCGCACTCGCGGCGATGGTCCGCTTCCTCACAGGCACGTCTCTGCACTGGGGCACGATCTGGCCCGGCGCCCTCCTCGGGGGCGGGGCGATGACGATCCTCCAGTTCGGCGCGGGGTTCCTGCTGAGCTACACCCCGTCGAATCCGCTGCTCGCCACATTCGCGATCTTCATCGGCCTTCTGCTGTGGTTCCGGGTCAACGGCGTGGTGATGCTGGTGGCGTCGTCGTGGATCGCGGTCAGCGCGCAGGACAGGGACCTCCCGCTGCTGTCCCAGACCGAGGCGGAGCGACGGCTGGCGGAGTATCAGACGCTGCTGGAGGCAGCACGGATCCGGGTGCGCGAGGCGCAGGCCGATCGCGACGAGGCACCCTGGTACCGCTCGTGGCAGAGCGAACGCGCCCTGCGTGCGGCCGAAAGGGAACTCGAGTCCCTCAAGGCCTCCGCTCCCCCTCCCGTCGACGAGAGCGCCCCCTTCGCCCAGCGTCTCCTCGCGGAGCTGCAGCGTCCGTCCAAGGATGTCGGCGGCCCTCGTTAGGCTGGTGAGCATGCCTCATCTGCGTATCGCCTCGGTCAATGTCAACGGAATCCGAGCGGCGGCTCGCAACGGCATGAGCGGCTGGCTCGATGCGGCCGATGTCGACATCCTGACCCTGCAGGAGGTCCGCGGGCAGGACGAGCACCTCGAGGCCGCCCTCCCCGGCTGGACGTTCGTGCACGACGAGGCGACGGCGAAGGGCCGCGCCGGTGTGGCGATCGCGAGCCGCGTCCCGGCGCTCGCCTCCCGTACCGACTTCGGCGACGTCGACTTCGACTCGAAGGGCCGGTGGATCGAGGCCGACTTCCAGATCGGCGATCGCCCGCTCACCGTGGTCAGCGCCTACGTGCACAGCGGCGAGGCCGACACTCCGAAGCAGGAGGAGAAGTGGAAGTTCCTCGATGCTTTCGGCATCCGGCTCGCAGAGCTCGGCCAGGCTGACGACGCGCTCGCCCTCGTCACCGGCGATCTGAACGTCGGGCACCGCGAGCTCGACATCAAGAACTGGCGCGGCAATCGCAAGAAGGCCGGATTCCTGCCCCGCGAACGCGCCTACTTCGACCGGTTCCTCGGTGCGGCAGGAGAGGCCGTCGAGGGAGTCGACGGATCCACCGGCACCGGACTCGGCTGGATCGACGTCGGACGCGCCTTCCACGGCGACGTCGAGGGGCCGTACACCTGGTGGTCGATGCGCGGCCAGGCTTTCGACAACGACTCCGGGTGGCGGATCGATTACCACCTTGCGACCCCGGCGCTCGCAGAGCGTGCGACCGCCTATCACGTCGCTCGCGCGGCCGCGTACGACCAGCGGTGGAGCGACCACGCGCCGGTCGTGGTCGACTACACCTACTGACGACCTGCACGGCGAATGTCTGCGACTTCGGGCGGAGATCAGGCCGTGACCAGAGCGACGATCAACCCGGCCGCGACCGCGAGGTAACAGAGCATGCTCCACAGATAGGCCGCTCCGCGGTGCGCGCGAGGGAAGACGAGCGGAACCGCGATCGCGACGAGGATCCCGGTGACGAGCGCGAGGAATGTGCCGAAGATCATCCCGTAGCCGTGCGGGTCTCCGCTCGTCCACCCGAACCGGCTGCTCAGCGCCATCCACGCGAGCAGCACGAAGGGTCCGCCGAACAGCACCGTGAGCACCACGCCGATGATGCGGGAGAGGACATCCCGACGGTCCCCGGGGACGCCGGCGGGTTCAGGAGCGGTCGTCATGAGGCGAGTCTCCCCCGCGGGCTCGCGCATCACCACCACCCCCATAGGATTGATACCGTGACGAAACCTCGCCTCTACTCAGGAATGCAGCCCTCCGCCGACTCTCTGCAGATCGGCAACTACATCGGGGCGCTCCTGCAGTGGCGAGACCTGCAGAGCTCCTACGACGCGTATTTCTCCGTGGTCGACCTGCATGCGCTGACCGTCGCGCAGGACCCGGCGGAGCTTCGCGAGAAGACCCGCCGCACCGCCGCGCAGTACATCGCCGCGGGCATCGAGCCGTCCCTGTCGACGCTCTACGTGCAGTCGCACGTGCGCGCCCACGCCGAGCTCGCCTGGATCCTCTCCACGATCACCGGGTTCGGCGAGGCCGGACGGATGACGCAGTTCAAGGACAAGTCCGCCCGCTACGGCGCCGACGCCACGAGCGTCGGCCTGTTCACGTACCCCGTCCTGATGGCTGCCGACATCCTGCTCTACCAGACCGATGTGGTGCCCGTCGGCGACGACCAGAAGCAGCATGTCGAACTCACCCGTGATCTCGCCGAACGGTTCAACTCGCGCTTCGGCGAGACGTTCGTCGTGCCGCGACCGGTGATCCAGAAGGACACGGCGCGCATCTACGATCTGCAGAATCCGACCTCGAAGATGTCGAAGTCCGCCGAGAGCGACGCGGGCGTGCTCTGGATGCTCGACGACCCGGCGAAGTCGGCCAAGAAGATCATGCGTGCCGTCACCGACAACGAGGGCTCCGTGCGCTTCGACCGCGAGAACAAGCCCGGTGTCTCGAATCTGCTCACGATCTACGCCGCCCTGTCGGGTCGCCAGGTGCCGGCCATCGAAGACGAGTACGCAGGTCGCGGATACGGAGACTTCAAGAAGGGGCTCGCCGAGGTCGTGGTGAACGAGTTCGAGCCGGTCCGCGCCCGCGCACTCGAGCTCCTCGACGATCCCGCTGAACTCGATCGGATCCTCGCGGCGAATGCCGCCAGGGCCGACGCGGTCGCCGACGCGACTCTCGCCGCCGTGTACGACCGCGTCGGTCTGCTTCGTCGCATCTGACACGACCGGCCATAGGATGGGGGCGTGACTGATCCGCAGCTGCCCCCGTCCGGTGCCGTTCCTCCCGTGCCACCGGCACCCCAGCCCGCTGCGCCCCAGCCCGCTGACCAGCAGCCACCTGTCGCGCCTCCCGCATACGCTCCTGCGCCGCCCGCTCCTCCGGCTCCGCCCGCCTATCAGGCGGCTCCGCCGGCGTACCAGCCCGCACCCCCGGCGGCCCCGTACGCGCAGCCCGAGCCCGCTTTCCCGGCCCCGCCCGCACCGGCGTATCCCGCACCGGCGGGGAGCCCGATGTACCCCGCTTCAGCTCCCGCAGCCCAGCCCGGCGTTCCCCCCTACCAGGCCGCCCCTCCCGGCGCATATCAGGTGCCCGTCGGAGGTTATGCGGCCCCAGAGGGTGCGTACCAGGCGCCGTCGATGGAGCCGAAGAAGTCCGGCCTCCTCGGCCTTCTCGCATTGATCTTCGCGATCGTCGCCGCTGTCGTCACTCCGATCGTCGCCGGAATCGCGGGGTTCGAGATCGGACGCCGGATCCCCGGCGGACTCGATACGACGGATCCCGACTTCCTCTCGATCCTCTCCCCCGCACGCGATCAGGTGCTGTGGGCCGAGCTCTCGTTCTGGACGGGCACCATCCTCGGCATCGCCGCGATCGTGATCGGCATCCTCGCCATCCGCAAGAAGCAGGCGCGGGGCGCCGGCATCGGCGCGCTGGTCGTCGCCGTGCTCGGACCCATCATCTTCTGGGTCGTGCTCTTCGTCGCCGTCTCCACCGGCACCGCGGCGGGCTTCCTCCCCTGAGATGTCGCGATCAGGTCGGCGTGCATCGACCGGCTGTCAGCGTGGAGCGTGATGCTTCTGCTGCGCGGCCAGCAGCCCCTCAGCGACGAGGAGCTCGACGGCGTCAGCCCCGTCGGACACGAGGATAGGCAGGTTCGCGCGTTCATCCTTGCCGAACGGTGAGAGCACCCAGTCCGCGGGATCCTGTCGACCCACCGGTCGACCGATGCCGACGCGCACCCGGGGGAACTCCGGGGTGGTGATGGCGCGAGCGATATCGCGCACCCCATTGTGCCCACCGTGGCCGCCGCCGATCTTGAGCTTGACGGTGTCGAAGGGGATGTCGAGTTCGTCGTGGACGACGATGATCTGCTCGGCCGGCACGGAGTAGAACCGCGCCAGAGCGGCGACCGGCGTGCCCGAGACGTTCATGAAGGTGTTGGGCTTGGCCAGCACGAGCTTGTCGCCACCGGGGCGCAGCCAGGTCTCGACGACACGCGCGCCGCCCTTGTGCTCACGGAAGCTCTCGCCCCGTCGCGCAGCCAGCTCATCGACCACCATCTGGCCGATGTTGTGCCTCGTCGCCTCATATCGCGGGCCGGGGTTGCCGAGCCCCACCACGAGCCAGGTGGATGCCATGTCCTCGTCCTCTCGGATGCGGGCGCCGTGCGGTTCCCGGGTCAGAATACGACAGAGGGGGCGCGATCTGCTCGCGCCCCCTCTGTGATGCAGTCAGCGGTGAAGCTGCGCCTGCGGAGATCACTCCGCGGCGGGCGCCTCCTCGGCGGCAGCCTCGTCGGCTCCGGCCTCGTCCTCTTCGAGCGACTCCTCCGCCGGGATCGAGATCGCGACGACCAGGACCTCGGGGTCGGTCAGCAGCGTCGAGCCCTTGGGGAGCTTGACGTCGGCGGCGGTGATGTGAGCACCGTCTTCGAGACCGTCGACAGAGACCTCGACGTTCTGCGGGAGGTGCGTGGCCTCGGCCTCGATCGACAGGGTGTTCGCGTCCTGGTTGACGATCGTGCCGGGAGCCGACTCGCCGGTCACGATGACGGGAAGGTCGATCGCGACCTTCTCGCCCTTCTTCACGACGAGCAGGTCGATGTGCTCGATGATCTGGTGCACGGGGTCCTTCTGGACGTCCTTGACCAGGGCGAGCTGAGGCGTGCCCTCGATGTCGAGCTCGAGCAGCGCGTTGGCGCGGCGGATGATGAGCGAGACCTGGTGGCCCGGCAGCGCGACGTGCACGGGGTCGGTGCCGTGACCGTAGATGACGGCGGGGATCTTGCCTGCGGCGCGCAGACGACGGGCGAAGCCCTTGCCGAAGCTCTCGCGGAGCTCGGCCTTGACCTTGGTGTCTTCAGACATGGGGTTCTCCTTCGGGGCACGCAGCGACAGCTACGCGGTGGTCTTGGAATTGTTCTCGAACGCAGACACGTGAGGAAAGCCACCGGCTTGCTTCGCCGCGTCGATAACGGATGCCAGCGCACGCGCAGAAGCATCCCTCGCCGAGGTACTCCTCCGATGGTACCAAACGAGCCGGTAGGCTGAGGACACCGATCCCTCTCTGCAGAACACGGAGTTCTTCTCATGCTCGACGGCGTCTTCTTCTCCCACGCGATCGCCTGGCTCATCGGCGCCATGACCGTGTGCGCTGCCGGCTTCACGTTCGCCGCGCTCTTCTCTCTCGGCCGCTCGGGCTACCGCAAGGACTGATCTCCCCCACTCGGACGGTCACCGCGCGCTCGCGAGAGACGCATTCCGGCGACACACGGGAGAAGCACCCCTGACGTCGCGATAATCTGGATGCATCCCTTTCTTCTCGATCTAGGAGCCATCTGTGCCCGAAGCATCAGCGAACATCGGAGTCGTCGGACTCGCCGTCATGGGGTCGAACCTCGCCCGCAACCTCGCCAGCCGCGAGGGCAACACGGTGTCGATCTTCAACCGCAGCTACGAGAAGACCGAGACCCTCGTCTCCGAGCACCCTGAGGCCGGCTTCGTCGCCGCCAAGACGTACCAGGAGTTCGCAGACTCGCTGCAGAAGCCGCGCACCGCGATCATCATGGTCAAGGCCGGCGGCCCGACCGACGCCGTGATCGACTCACTCGTCGAGGTCTTCGAGCCGGGCGACATCATCGTCGACGGCGGCAACGCCTACTTCCCCGACACCATCCGCCGCGAGAAGGCCGTTCGCGAGACCGGCATCAACTTCGTCGGCGCAGGCATCTCCGGTGGCGAAGAGGGCGCGCTCACCGGCCCGTCGATCATGCCCGGCGGCTCGGACGAGTCCTGGATCACCCTCGGCCCGATCCTCAAGTCGATCGCCGCCGTCGCCGAGGGCGAGCCGTGCGTGACGCACGTCGGCCACGACGGCGCCGGACACTTCGTCAAGATGGTGCACAACGGCATCGAGTACGCCGACATGCAGCTGATCGCCGAGGCCTACGACCTCATCCGCCGCGGCACCGGCAAGTCCCCCGCCGAGATCGCCGAGATCTTCGCCGAGTGGAACAAGGGCGAGCTCGAGTCCTACCTGATCGAGATCACCGCAGAGGTGCTCCGCCAGGTGGATGCCGAGACCGGCAAGCCCCTCGTCGACGTCATCCTCGACCAGGCCGGCGCCAAGGGCACCGGCGCGTGGACCGTGCAGACGGCGCTGTCGCTCGGCGTCCCCGTCTCGGGCATCGCCGAGGCCACCTTCGCCCGCTCTCTGTCGTCGCACCCCGAGCAGCGCGAGGTCGCGGGTTCGCTCCCCGGCCCCGACGAGGAGTTCGTCGTCGCCGACCAGGCCGCCTTCATCGAGGACGTCCGTCTCGCGCTGTACGCGTCGAAGATCGTCGCCTACTCGCAGGGCTTCGACGAGATCCGCGCGGGCGCAGCCGAGTACGGCTGGAACATCGACCTCGGCGCGATCAGCAAGATCTGGCGCGGAGGCTGCATCATCCGCGCCCAGTTCCTCAACCGCATCGCCGACGCGTACGCGGCAGAGCCCGGCCTGCCCGTGCTGCTGACCGCTCCGTACTTCACCGAGGCGATCACGCGCGCTCAGGCGGCGTGGCGTCGCGTCGTCGTCGCGGCGGCACAGGCCGGCATCCCGGCTCCGGCGTTCTCGTCGTCGCTGTCGTACTACGACGGCATCCGCGCCGACCGCCTGCCCGCCGCCCTCGTTCAGGGGCAGCGCGACTTCTTCGGCGCGCACACCTACAAGCGCATCGACAAGCCCGGCACGTTCCACACGCAGTGGTCGGGCGACCGCACCGAGATCGAAGCCGAGGACACTCACTGAGCGCGTCTCGCACATGACGAAGGCCCCGGCGATTCCGCCGGGGCCTTCGTCATGTCTCATCGGGTGATGTCCTGCACCGTCCCCTTCGCGAGCCGCAGGCGCCTGGTGGCCCTGCGGGCGACCGCCGAGTCGTGTGTGACCACGATCATGGTGATCCCCTCCGCGCACAGCCCCTCGAGCAGCGCGAGGATCTCATCGCGCATGCTCTCGTCGAGATTGCCCGTGGGTTCGTCCGCGAGCAGCACGCGGGGCCGCTTCACGATCGCACGCGCGATCGCCACGCGCTGCTGCTGACCGCCCGACAGCTCGGTGGGCAGGTGGTCGCCGCGGTCGGCGAGCCCCACATGAGCGAGAGCTTCGGCGACCCGAGTCGCGCGCTCGGTGCGGCTCAGCTCGGTCGGCTCGAGAGCCATGTTCACGTTCTCCGCCGCCGTCAGCGTGGGAATCAGGTTGAATCCCTGGAAGACGAAGCCGATCTCCTCGGCGCGGATGCGACTGAGCTCGCGCGCGGATGCCGAGGCCAGCTCGATGTCACCGAGCTTCAGAGAACCGGACGACGGCTTGTCGAGCGCACCGAGCATCTGCAGCAGAGTCGACTTGCCCCCTCCGGTCGGGCCCTGGATCGTGACGAACTCACCGGGGTGGATGGTGAGGTCGACGCCCGTCAGGGCCTTCACCGTGCGCCCCTTCTGCGTGTAGGTGCGTGTGACATCCTGCGCGCGGTACAGCGGTGCCGTGGCATCCGTGCCGTTCGCGGCCGGAGCGATATCTGCGATGGTCATGTCCGTGTCTCCTTGTCTGTGACGTGTGTTCGCGAGTCCGTCAGGCGACGGATCGCAGGGCTTCTGCCGGGCTGAGACGCGCAGCGCGCCAGCCCCCGAACGCTCCGGCCACAAGGCCACCGAGCACTGCGAGACCGACCGCGGCGACCAGCACCCACAGTGTGAACGGAGCCTGCAGCACGATGTCGGCCGCCTGCTGGGTCTGGAACATGCCGCCTCCCCCGGTCGGGCCGCCGCCCATGCCCCCGGGGCCGCCTTCCGCGTTGCCCGCGGCCGCGGCGGCGACCGTCGGCTTCACGAGGTTGATGACGACGATCCCGGCGATCCCGAGCGCCAGTCCCACGGCGCCTCCGATCAGCCCCTGGACCATGGACTCACCCGCGACCTGGCGCACGACGCGTCCGTTCGACCAGCCGATCGCCTTGAGAGTGCCGAACTCGCGGGTGCGGCGGGAGACCCCGGACAGGGTCAGCAGCACCGAGAGCAGCACGGCCACCGCGAGCACGATGATCGACAGCCACGTGCCGAGGTTCGTGATCAGCGAGGTGGCGCTGGACAGCGACCCCGAGACGGTCGAGGCGAGCTCCGACTGCGACGTGATCGTCGCGTCCGGCAGCTCGTCGGCGAGGGCGCCCTGCACCGTGTCGATCGACGATGCGGACTCCGCCTGGACGTACACGGTCGAGATGACATCGCCGGCACCGGAGAGCTGCTGAGCGGTGTCGAGCGGCAGATACACGTTCGCCGCGGTGTCGGCGGAGTCGGAGGTGGAGGCCACGACCCCGACGACCTCGACATCGGAGCCGGCGACATCGATGGTGTCGCCGACCGCGATCTCGTTCGTGGTCGCGTAGGTGGAATCGACGAGGGCGACGAGGGCACCGGCATCATCGGTGTCGAGAGCGCGACCGTCACTGATCGCGACGGAGGCGAGTGGCCCCACTGAGGTCACGGCGGGGTCGATCCCGAGAACGGTGAACGAGTCGACGCCGAACGATCCGCCGCCGGCGCCGTCCGTGCCGCCCTGCGGCGGAGTCTGGCCCTCGGTCGGCGCGGTTCCCTCGGTCGCGCCGTCCTGCGCGCCGAACCCACCGCTCGGAAGCTCGCCCGAGAAGGTCGAGTTGGTGAGGCTCAGGGCCGCGGATGCTGCGGTCACGCCCTCGGTCGAGGTGACCGTGTCGAGAACGGACGACTCGAGCGTCCCACGCATGAAGTCCGTCATCAGCGTCGACTGGCTGAGAGTGGTCGTGTCTCCGTCCGTGGCTCCGTCTTCGGATCCGAAGTCGAAGCGCTGCCCGCCGCCCTCCCCCGGTTCCGCCGCGGCACCGGTCACCGTGAGGTCGGTGCCGACTCCGTACACCGACTCCAGGGCCTGTGCCTGCGCATCGCGCACTCCCGCTGTGAGGGCGTTGACGATGATCACCAGAGCGATCGCGATCGCGAGTCCGATCGCGACGATCCACGTCTGCTTCTTGCGGCCCGCCAACTCTCGCCGCAGATATGTCCCGTACATGTGTCTCCTTACGCCGCGCCGTTCGCGGGCCGATCACGACGCTAAAGAGCGCAGTTTTGCGAGATCGAGGGCGGAGTGATGAGAAGCCTATGGAGCGCGCATCTCACAGGAGACGCATAGCGCTCTCCATAGAAACCCCATAGGTGATTCCGCAGAATGTACTCATGAGCTCCGATCTCCCCGAACTGCGCCGCCCCGACGGCTCGCCCCTGCGCATCCTCGCCGTCGACGACGAGCAGATGCTCACCGACCTGCTGGCGATGGCGCTGCGCATGGAGGGCTGGGAGGTGCGAACCGCTTCGTCCGGCCTCGAAGCCCTTCAGGTCGCACGCGAGTTCGAACCCGACGCGCTCGTGCTCGACATCATGATGCCCGACCTCGACGGCATGGCCGTGCTGCGGCGTCTGCGCGAGTCCGGCAGCCTCGTTCCCGTGCTCTTCCTCACCGCGAAGGATGCCGTCGGCGATCGAGTGGCCGGACTCACCGCGGGTGGAGACGACTATGTCACGAAGCCCTTCAGCCTCGAAGAGGTCATCGCGCGTCTGCGTGCGATCATCCGCCGTACGGGGCACGCGACGGCCGACGACGGCCAGTCGATCCTCCGAGTCGCCGACCTCACCCTCAACGAGGACAGCCACGAGGTCGTGCGCGACGGCACCGAGATCGAGCTGACCGCGACCGAGTTCGAACTGCTCCGCTACCTGATGCGCAATGAGCGCCGTGTGCTGTCGAAGGCCCAGATCCTCGACCGCGTCTGGAGCTACGACTTCGGCGGCAAGTCCTCGGTGGTCGAGCTGTACATCTCGTACCTCCGCAAGAAGATCGACGCCGGACGCACCCCTCTGCTGCACACCGTGCGAGGCGTCGGCTACATGATCAAGGCGCCTCAGTGAGCTCGACGAGGATGACGCGACGGCCGATGAGCCTGCAGACGCGGCTGATGACAGCCGTGATCGGCTTCGTCTCGCTCATCCTCGTGATCGTCGCCGTCATCACCAGTGCGACGCTCGGCGCGACCCTGGAACGCCAACTGGAAGATCGACTGAACGGTTATTCCCTCGACGTCGCGAAGCTGGTGAGCCGGGTGCCAGCCCAGATCGCGACCATCGACTATGTCGTCGAGGGCACAAACCCTGTGCCCGGCATTCTGCTCGCCGTGTCCAGCTCCGAAGGCGGCACCGGCGGGGTCGTCTTCCCCGACACGAAGGGACAATGGAGTGGAGTGTCTCAGCCACTGACGAGCGCCGACCTCGACCGCATCGATGCGGCGCTCGGCGGGCGCGCGAGCGCTACTGTGACCTTGGACGACTTCGGTTCGTATCTCGTCGTCGTGAGGCAGGCCCCCAACGGAGTGAACGTCGTGACGGGCCTGCCCCGCACCGAGATCCAGAACCAGTTGGCGACTCTTCTCACCGTGATCGCTCTGGCGACCGTCGGCGGATTGATCCTCCTCGCGCTCACGACGGCCATCACGATCCGTGTCGGACTCAGACCGCTGAGGGCGGTGGCTGCGACCGCCACGCGCGTCGCAAACCAGCCGCTGGACCGAGGCGAAGTGCAGATCACCGAACGCGTGCCGGCAGCCGAAGCCGACCCTCGTACCGAGACCGGTCTCGTCGGGGCGTCGCTCAATACCCTCCTCGACCACGTGAACACCTCGCTGGCCGCCCGCCAGAAGAACGAGGAGCGGATGCGGCGGTTCGTCGCCGACGCCAGCCATGAGCTGCGGACTCCGCTCTCGTCCATCCGCGGGTACTCCGAGCTGTCGTTGCGCGCTCTGAAGCAGCAGGGCGGCCCGGCCGCCATCGAGGGGACGACCACGTCGCTGGAGCGCATCCAGGCCCAGTCGCTGCGGATGACGAGCCTGGTCGAGGACCTGCTGCTCCTCGCCCGCCTCGACGAGGGTCGAGAGCTGGTGCACGGGACCGTCGACCTCACGCAGCTCGCCCTGGAAGGCCTCTCGGACGCGCGTCCGACCGCCGCCGATCATCACTGGAACATCGAGGCCCCCGAAGAGCCGATCGTCATCATCGGCGACGCCGGACGGATGCACCAGGTCGTCGCGAACCTCCTCGCCAATGCGCGGACGCACACCCCGGCAGGCACCTCGATCACGCTCAGCGTGAGCCGCGAAGGCGACGAGGCCGTGCTTCGCGTGCACGACGACGGCCCCGGCATCGACCCCGGGGTGCGCGACGAGCTCTTCGCCCGCTTCGCACGCGGCGACAGCTCCCGCGCCCGGCAGACCGGTGGCACGGGCCTCGGACTCGCGATCGCGAAGGCGATCGTCGAAGGACACGGCGGACATATCACCGTGGCGAGCGAGCCCGGAGACACGACATTCACCGTGCGCATCCCGATCAGCCCGGCTCGGGCCGCGGACTGAGGTCGCGGGCTGGTCGCGCGGCCCTCCCGTCTCAGCGGGGTCACTATCGCACCGGGACCAGGCGGTTCCCGTGCGGAAGTGGTCCCGCACGGTAGATCCCGTGCGGAAGTGGCCCCACAGGGAAGTTCGACACCCGGCCCGTAACGCCCTCGGGATTCGTTCGGCCCTGAACCGCCCTCACCCGCAGACGGGGCACGGCGCCGGAGCGACCCCCGCGCTGTACGGCGGTGACTCCCGGCCCACCGAGCAGGACCCCGAGCTCAGTACCCCGCGAATGCGTCGGTCGTGAGAGACCGGGCCTTCTGCAGAGCCGGGGCGAGGTCGGCGATCAGACGCGGCGGGCCGGAGATGAACGAGTGCCGATCGCCGAGGTCGGGAACGTGGCGCTCGAGTCCCGCGGCATCGAGACGGGCACCCTGCGCCCACGTCCAGTGCGCGGGCAGATCGGCCGGCTCGTCACGGGTGAAGACGACGACCCGGGCACCCGTCGCGGCGAGCTCGTCGCGGAACGCGAGCTCCGAGCTGTCGGATGCGACGTAGACGAGGACGACGTCGCGCTGCTGCCCCGTCAGCTGCAGCTGACGCAGCTGCGACACGAACGGCGTGACGCCGATCCCTGCGGCGACCATGAGCACGGGGCTCTCCGAACGTGGCAGAAGGAAGTCTCCCCACGTGCCCGTGACGGCAAGCGCGGATCCGGGCTCTGCGGCGGCGAGAGCGCGCTTGTAGCTCGAGGGATGCGTCTGATCGCCGTCCTTGTACGCGATCCGCAGCGTCGGGAGATCGGCGGGTGCCGAGACGATGCTGAACTCGCGGCGGGTGCCTCGCGCATCCGGCCGGTGATGCGGCACGTCCAGCTCCAGGTACTGGCCGGGGAGGAAGCGGACCTTGCCCTTGGCCCGGAACGTGAGCTCCTGTGCGGTCGGCGTGATGAACTGCCGCTTCTCGAGCACCAGGCGCACCGCCCCCCGCAGCGCGAAGGCGAACGCGAGGAGGTTGCCGATGAGCAGCGCGCGCTCCTGGCCGAGGGTGAAGAGCCCGGCGACCTCGATCGGCCACCCGGCGAGGACGCCGACGAGCGCGGCCACGGAGAACTGCTGCCAGCGACGAGGCGGCAGGGTCAGCGGCTCCGACAGCATGAACGCCCCGAGGAACAGGAACGGCGACTGCAGCACCGCGAACGAGAGAGCGGAGCCGAGGTCGAAGGCGATCGCGAACTCCTGCGCCTGCACCGCCTGCCGCAGCACCGACACGGCGACCGCGACGAGGAGGAAGATCACGGCGATCCGCACCTTCTCGGTGCGCCACAGCACGGCGAGCCCCAGGATCAGGACGGGGATGAAGAGCGACGGGGTGCCGACCCACCAGGACGACGACGTGCCGAGCCACTCGAAGGCTCCGAAGGAACCGAGGATCGACACCACGGCGGCGCCGAAGGCCGCCGGGTTGAGGATGTGCCGCCCGCGCCAGGCGATCAGGTACTTCGACAGGCTCGCGACGGCACCGGCGATAGCGAGACCCAGCAGCGCGGTCGGCTCGATCCCCGGTCGCAGGACGAACAGGAGGATCAGCGCGGTGACCAGCGACGACTCGATGCGCCAGGGCAGGCGCAGGATTCGCTGGGCCGCCGCATCCACGAGCGAGATCACGACCGCGAGGACGACGAACGAGGCGATGATCTCGAGCGGTGCGGGCGACACGATCACGCCGAGCGCAGACAGCACGAGGGCGATGAGAGTGAGCGTCAGCAGCGAGAACAGCACCAGGCGGTACATCGAGATGCCGCCGAGCAGCGCCAGAACGCGCTGGCGCAGGGCGGTGATGGAGGTGATCACGGGTCTACTCTTCCCTACTTCGGAGGCTCAGGGGCGTGCGGTGAACAGCTGCGCCGGGCATCCGGTCGAGCGTTCGGCGCGGCCGTCCGTCGACATCCGCACCCATTCGACGCCCCACGCCGCTGCAAGCTCGGGGCCGCCGTCGAAGAAGAGCGCGGTGGCGACGGCATCCGCCCTCATCGCCGCAGGCGCGATCGCCCAGGTCGCAGCCCAGGTGCGCACCGGGACTCCTGTGCGGGCGTCGAGCACGTGGTGCAGGCCGTCACCCCACGCGCGACGATTGACCGCCGAGGCGCACAGCGCCGCGTCCTGCAGCTCGATGACACCGATCGCCTTGGTCGCATCATACGGATGCTCGAGGCCGATGCGCACCGCGCTGCCGCGCACCCTCATGTCACCGCCCGCGTCGACGACGAGATCACCGGGCACGTCGGCGAGGACGTCGGTGACGATGTCGACGAGACGCCCCTTGCCGAGTGCCCCCACGTCGAGGAGTGCGGGAGAGGATGCCGTGGCCTCGCCCGCCGTCCATCGGAGGCGATCGGTCCAGTTCCGAGGGGCGGCGATCGGATCGCCCGCGATGAGCGAGTACGACGCGTCGTATCCGAGCGCTGCGAGGCTGTCGGCGACGAGCGGATTCACCGCTCCTGCGCTCGCGTTCGAGAGCTCGACATAGGCGTCGAGCATCGCCCCGGCATCCGGCGAGGAGATGAGCCCGCCATCGTGACCCACACGGGTGACCGCGGAATCGTCCCGGAACCGGGACCACTCCCGGTCGAACCGCTCGATCTCGGCGCCGACGGACTGTCTTTCCTCGGCGCCGAGCTCGCTGGTGGTCTCGATCTCCCAGGTCGTGCCGATCGCGTCGAAGCGCCAGATCGCCATGGCCGTGTCAGGCGCCTCAGGCGGCAGCCTGCTCCTTGATCGAGTCGACGGCCTCGTTGAACCCGCCGCTGGTGAGCGACGAGCCGGCGACGCGGCTGACGTTCAGCTCATCGAGCGACTTGCCCACGACCTCATCCGAGATGCCCTCGATGAACTGGCCCTGGTACTGCTCGGTCTCGCGGGCCTTCGGGTCGCCCGTCACCTCGACCTCGCTCACGACGCCGTCGGCGATCGTGAGGGTCACGCTGATCGACTCGACCGTCTCGGGCGTCTGGTACGACCCGTCGGCCGTGTACGTGCCGTCGGCGTAGTCACCGGTCGACGCTCCCGAATCGGTCGATTCGGTGCTCGTGTCGGTCCCGGTGTCGGTGGACTGGTCTTCAGCGCCAGCGGTGCCGGAGCAGCCCGCGAGGACGAGGAGTCCTGCGACGCCGGCGAGAGCTGCGCCCTTGCGAACAGAAGTCGGTACAGTCGTGCGGATCATGATGGTCCTCCCGGCCTTGATCGATATGTTGATTCGACCGTAGGGACATGATCTATGCGCGGGCTGTGCCCGATATATGAGTCGCTCAGGCGTCTCCGCCGAACATGCTCGTGACGGATCCGTCTTCGAAGACCTCACGGATCGCGCGACCCAGAAGCGGGGCGATCGGGAGGATCGTCAGCTTGTCCCAGCGGCGGGACTCGGTCAGGGGGATCGTGTCGGTGATGACGACCTCGTCGATCGAGGCATCCTGCAGACGCTCCGAGGCAGGGTCGCTGAAGATCGCGTGCGTCGCGGCGACGATCACGCGGTGCGCGCCGTTCGCCTTGAGCGCCTGGGCCGCCTTGACGATGGTGCCACCGGTGTCGATCATGTCGTCGACGAGGAGGCAGGTGCGTCCCTCGACGGCTCCGACGATCTCGTGCACCGAGACCTGGTTGGCGACCTTCGGGTCACGGCGCTTGTGGATGATGGCCAGCGGCGCACCGAGGCTGTCGGACCACGTGTCGGCGACGCGGACGCGCCCCATGTCGGGAGAGACGACCGTGAGGATCTCTCGGTCCTCCGCGCTCAGCGTGCGCTCGAAGTAGTCCAGCAGCACCGGCTTGGCGAACAGGTGGTCGACGGGACCGTCGAAGAAGCCCTGGATCTGCGCGGCGTGCAGGTCGACGCTCATGACGCGGTCAGCGCCCGCTGTCTTGAGCAGGTCGGCGACCAGTCGGGCGCTGATCGGCTCGCGACCGCGGCCCTTCTTGTCCTGGCGCGAGTACGGATAGTACGGGGCGACGACGGTGATGCGCTTGGCCGATGCGCGCTTCGCGGCGTCGATCATGATGAGCGCTTCCATGAGCCACTCGTTCACCGGCTCGCCGAAGGTCTGGATCAGGAAGAGATCGCAACCGCGGATCGAGACGTCGAACCGGGCGTAGATCTCTCCCGACGCGAACGTGCGGTGCTCGGTGGGCACGACCTCGGTGCCCAGCGACGCGGCGACCGCGGCGGTGAGCTCGGGGTGGGAACGCCCGCCCGCGACCACGAGCCGCTTCTTGGTCTTGGCGACGAGTCCGGGGGCGATGCCGTTGTCCCGGTCCAGATCGACAGTCTTCTTCTTGCGCGCCATCGTTTTCGCCTATTCCGCCACTCGGGATCGGGCTGCGGCGTCTGCCGCGCCCGTGCCTGCCCTGTTCTTCTCGACCCAACCCTCGATGTTGCGCTGAGGGGCGACGCTCATGGCAAGGGAACCGGCAGGAACGTCCTTGCGGACTGTGGCGCCGGCACCTGTCTTGGCGCCAGCTCCCAGCCTAACGGGCGCGACGAGGGTCGTGTGCGACCCGGTGTGCACCTCGTCCTCCACCACCGTGCGGTGCTTGTTCACATCGTCGTAGTTCGCGGTGATGGTGCTCGCTCCGAGGTTGACTCCGCGCCCGATGGTCGCGTCGCCGACGTATGACAGGTGCGGGACCTTGCTGCCCTCGCCGATCTCGGCGTTCTTCGTCTCGACATAGGCGCCGATCTTGCCTCTGGCGCCGAGCACGGTACCTGGGCGGAGGAACGAGAAGGGTCCGACAGTGGCCTCGGCGCCGATCACCGCGAGCGTGGCGTCGGTGCGGCGGACGATCGCATCTTCTCCCACCTCGCAGTCGACGAGCGTCGTGTCGGGCCCGACGATGGCGCCCTCGGCGATCGTCGTGGCTCGCAGGATGTGGGTGTTCGGGAGGATCGTGACGTCGGGTGCGAGCGTCGCGTCGTCATCGATCCAGGTCGTCGCCGGATCGATGACGGTGACGCCCTCGAGCTGCCAGCGCCGCACGATCCGGCGGTTGAGGAGGCGACCGACCTCGGCGAGCTGAGCGCGATCGTTGACGCCGTAGGTGACCGTGACGTCGGAGACGACGGATGCCGCGACACGGCTGCCGTCGCGGCGGAGCAGCCCGGGAACGTCCGTCAGATACATCTCGCCCTGTGCGTTGTCGACGCCCACCGACGGGAGGTACTTGCGCAGCGTGCCGACGCGGAACACGTACATACCGGCGTTGATCTCGCGAACCGCGGCCTCATCGGCACTGGCATCCTTCTGCTCGACGATGCGGTCGACGCCGCCCTCGGCATCGCGGATGACACGTCCGTAGCCGTTCGGGTCGTCGACGACCGCGGTCATCAGAGTCGCCTCGGCGTCCGCCTCGCGATGGGCGTCGAGGAAGGAACGCAGCGTGTCGGCATCCGCCAGCGGGCAGTCGCCGGAGAGCACGAGGACGTCTCCGTCGAAGGATGCCGGGAGAGCGTCGACCGCGACCTGCACGGCGCGTCCGGTCCCTGGCACCTCGTCCTGATCGATGAACACGGCATCCGGGTAATCCGCCTCGAGAGCAGCGACGACCTGGTCGCGCTCGTGCCGCACGACGACCTCGACGTGGGAGGCCTCGAGCAGACCGGCGGTCGTGAGGACGTGTCCGACGAGCGGTCGTCCCCCGATCGGGTGCAGCACCTTGGGCAGGCGCGAGCGCATGCGAGTTCCCTGGCCTGCGGCGAGGATGATGATCGCGAGATTGTTCCCAGTCATGCTCCGCCGCCAGGACTCGAACCTAGACCTAACAGCTCCAAAGGCTGTCGTGCTGCCATTACACCACGGCGGACCGCGGCCCTCGAGGGAGCCGCGGATCAAGTCTGCCACGTCCGCCTGCGTGCTACCGGCGATAATGGACGGATGACAGAGGCTGATGAGGTTGATCGGATCGTCGGCGCCTGGAACACCCAGCGCCCCGACCTCGACTTCTCGCCCCTCGAGGTCCTCTCTCGGATGGACCGGCTGACGCGCCTGCTCGACCGCGCCCGGCGCGACGTGTTCCGCCGCAGCGATCTCGAAGCCTGGGAGTGGGATGTGCTGTCGGCGTTGCGCCGTGCAGGGGCTCCCTTCCAGCTCTCCCCCAAGCAGCTGCTGCAGCAGACTCTGGTGTCGAGCGGAACCATGACCAACCGCATCGACCGACTGGTCGGCCGTCGTTTCGTGCGACGCGAGGGCGATCCGGCCGATGGCCGCAGCGTGCTCGTCACGCTCACGGATGACGGGCGGATCAGGGTGGATGCCGCGATCACGCGCCTCGTCGACGTCGAGGACGACCTGCTCCAGGCCCTCTCCAGAGGCGATCGCGACCGCCTCGCCGCGCTGCTGCGCAAGCTGAGCCTCAGTTTCGACGCGTGAGGGGCTGACGACATGGCGATGCTCTCCCCTCTTCCGGTGCGCGACGGCGTCGGCGCCACGCGCCTGCACGTTCCGATGCACGGCGAATGGCCGACCGTGGGCGCCTACATGATCGACCGCTTCTTCCACCTCGATCCCGAAGGCCTGCTCAGCCGTTTCGACCGCGGCGAGATCGTGGCCCGCGACGGCACTCCCCTGGCTCGGGACACCCCCCTGGGCGTCGAGGAGTTCATCTGGTACTACCGCGATCCCCCTGTCGAGACCCGGCTCCCCGTGGAGATCGAGGTGATCCATCAGGACGACGACCTGGTGGTGATCGACAAGCCGCACTTCCTGCCGACCATCCCCGGCGGAAAGTTCCTGCAGAACTCGGCGCTGATCCGCCTCCGCAACCTGCTCGGCAACGACGAGCTCGCACCGATCCACCGACTCGATCGGGCGACCGCCGGGGTGCTCATGTTCTCGGCGCGTCCGGCCACCAGAGGCCCGTACCAGCTCCTGTTCGAGACCAGGCAGGTGCAGAAGGTCTACGAGGCGGTCTCCGCGCGTCCGGCCGACTGGGATACGTCGCGATACCCCCTCGTCTACCGCAACCACATCGTGAAGCTCCGCAACGAGCTGAAGGTCCAGGTCGACGACGAACGCGAGCCCAACGCCGAGACGCTGATCGAGGTCCTCGATGCCGACGACCGCGTCGTGCACACTCTGCTGCGCCCGCACAGCGGCAAGATGCATCAGCTGCGGGTGCACCTCGCAGCTCTCGGCCTCGGCATCCTGAACGACCCGTTCTACCCCGAGCTGCGCGGCGAGCGCCCCGACGACTTCGATCACCCCATGCAGCTGCTCGCGCGTGAGCTGCACTTCGTCGATCCGCTGAGCGGCGCGCCGCGGGTGTTCTCCACGACGCGCACGCTGCAGGAAGCGCCCGTCAGCGGCGCATGATCTTGCGCGCGAGCCTCGTGCCGAGCATCTGCACGAGGTGCACGAACACCACGATCAGAACGATCGCCGCCCACATCACGAGCGGCTCGAACTGACGGAAGCCGTAGATCTGCGCGAACGCTCCGAGACCGCCGCCGCCGATGAGACCGGCCATCGCCGTCATGTCGATGAGCGCGACGACGATGAACGTGTAGCCGAGGATGAGCGGTCCGAGCGATTCGGGGATCGCCACGGTGAACAGGATGCGCCAGGGGCCGGCGCCCATCGCGCGGGCGGCCTCGATGACCCCGGGCGAGACCGAGACGAGGTGCTGCTCGACGATGCGGCCGATCGCGAAGGCCGCGGCGAGACCGATGATGAACGCGCCGGCCGTGGTGCCGATGCCGGTGCCGACCACCACGCGGGCGAAGGGCTGCGCGACGGCCATGAAGATCACGAACGGGATCGGGCGGAAGAAGTTCACCGCGAGGTTCGCGACGACCGAGACGGGTCTGTTCTGCGCGAGCCCGCCGGGGCGGGAGACGTAGAGGATGACGCCGATCGCGAGACCGAGGATGCCGCCGAGCACGAGTGCGAACGACGTCATGTAGAGGGTTTCGAGCGCGGCCTTCCAGAATTCGGGCCACAGTTCGTTCAGACGGTCCATCAGCGCGCCTCCTCTCCGGCGATCTCGGTGACTTCGACGCGCTGCGAGATCTCCCCGAGGGTGCGGTCGATCACGGCGCTCTCGCCGCGGATCGCGAGCGTGAGGTGGCCGAAGGCCCGCCCGCGGATGTCGTTGATCCCGCCGTACACGAGCTCGAAGTCGAGGCCGGCCCCGGCGAGATCGAGGAAGACCTGCGCTTGCGACGAGTCGCCGTCGCGGAACGAGAACGTGACGAGGCGGCCTCGGTGGCGCTCGCGCAGCACACCGAGCTCGGACGGCGAGGGGATGCCCTTCACGACCGTGCCGACGAAGCGCTGCGACGCGGGGTTCTGCGGAGCGGAGAAGACGTCGAAGACATCGCCCTGCTCGATCACGCGACCGTTCTCCATGACTGCGACCTTCGTGGCGATGGTCTGGATGACGTCCATCTCGTGCGTGATCACGACGATCGTGACGCCCTGCTCCCGGTTGACCCGCTTGAGCAGATCCAGCACCTCGTGCGTGGTCTGCGGGTCGAGGGCGCTGGTGGCCTCGTCGGCGAGCAGGATGGCGGGGCCGGTGGCCAAGGCACGGGCGATGCCGACGCGCTGCTTCTGACCGCCGGAGAGCTGCTCGGGGTAGGCCTTGGCCTTGTCGGCGAGGCCCACGAAGGTGAGGAGCTCGGCGACCCGCGTCTCGATGTCGGCCTTCGACCAGCCGGCGAGCTTGAGCGGGTACGCGATGTTCGCCTTGACGCTGCGCGAGGCGAACAGGTTGAACTGCTGGAAGATCATGCCGATCCCCCCGCGGACCTTGCGCAGCTCGCTCTCCCGGAGAGAGGTGATGTCCACGTCGTCGACCGTGATGGTGCCGCTGGTCGCCGGTTCGAGGGCGTTGATCAGCCGTACGAGGGTCGATTTACCCGCACCGGAGTATCCGATGATGCCGAAGACATCGCCCTTCTCGATCGAGAGGGTGACGTCGTCGACGGCCACGACCTCGGCGTCTTCACGGGTGCGGGAGGGGTAGGTCTTCGAGACGTTCGTCAGGGTGACGATCGGCATGTGGTGCTCCGGTCTGCTTCGGGAACGAAGAATCGGGTGACGCACGAAGCGCCACCCGATTCTCCCTCATCGGACGGGGGTGTCCTGCACCCGGGCGTCCTACTTCTTGGCCTCGGTGTCCTCCTGGACCTTCTTCAGCGAGGCGACGAGGTCCTCGACCGGAGTCTGCAGCGGAACCGCGGTGTTACCCGACGACTCGATCAGACCGGCCTGCACGTCCTCGTTCGTCTGGAAGATCTCGACGAGCTTGAGGTACGTCTCGTTGTCGGCGTCCTCGGCGCGCGACGCGAAGATGTTCACGTACGGCAGCGCGTTCGGGTCCTCCGGGTCGTCCTGTGCGATCGCGTCGTCGAAGGTGAGACCGGAATCCTCGACGAAGTCGTTGTTGATGATCGCCGCGGCGACATCCGGCAGCGACGTCGGGATCAGGGCGGCCTCGAGGGCGGTGACCTTCACCTTGGACTTGTCGGTGTCGACATCGGCGAGGTCGGAGAAGATCGTTCCGCCGCTCTTGAGCTCGATGAGACCGGCCGACTGCAGCACGAGGAGTGCGCGCGCCTGGTTCGAGGCATCATCCGGGACGGCGACGGTCTCGCCCTCGGGGATGCTGTCGACGTCGTCGTACTTCTTGGAGTACAGACCCAGCGGGTAGATCGCGGTCGAGCCGATCGGCGTTAGGTCGGAGCCCGAGGCGCTGTTGTACTCGGCCAGGTACACGATGTGCTGGAACTGGTTGAGGTCGATCTCGCCCTCGGTGAGTGCGGGGTTCGGCTGCTCGTAGGAGCCGAAGTCGACGAGCTCGACCGTGATGCCCTCGTCAGCGGCTGCCTCGACGAAAGGAGCCCACTGCGCGTCTCCCTTGCCGACGACCCCGATCTTGACGGTCTCGTTCTCGGAGTCACCGCCGCCTGCGCCGGCGTCGGATGATGCGGTGGCGCAGCCTGCGAGTGCGACGAAGAGCGGGACCGCGGCGAGCGCGGCGATGACGGATGTGGTCCGACGGGATGCTGTGATGGACATGAGTGTTCGGGTTCCTCTCTTGGGGGACTCGAATACGTTAGGCAGCGCGATGCCGCAGGCGACAATCGAGTGTCACAGAGCGTCACAGCTCTCAGTCGTACTCCTCGATGCCCTGCAGCCGGACCTGCTCGAGGTCGAGCCGCGCCGAGATCCGGCGCACGACGAGATCGTCGACTGTTCCCTCTCTGCGGAGCCCGAGGAGCACCTCGCGCTTGCGGTCGAGGAGGGCGAGCTTGAGACGTGTGTGCTCCTCGTGGCGCAGCAGCGGTGAGCGCTGCATGACGTCGACGTCGACCGAGGTCGCGAGCATCTGCAGAGTCCTCACCTCGCCCTCTGAGCCGTCTTCATCGTCGGCGATGCGCGTCGCATCCGGCATCCGCACCGTCGTCGGCGCAGCATCCGCTCCTGCGTCCCCCGCCTCGGATATCGAGCCGCGGCCGAGGGGATCCGGTTCGTCGAGCAGCACATCGAGCGCCTGCGCCTCGGCGTCGACGATCGCCTGTTCGCGGGCCAGCGCTCGCGCGTTCGAGAACTCGAGCATCTGATAGCCCTCGGCGCGCACCTTGTCGCGGATCTCCTGTCCGACGCCGTGCTCGACCGCGAGGTCATCGAGGGCTGCGAGTGCCGCGCCCGAGATGGTGCGCTCGGCCAGCTCGTACTCCTCGTCTTCGGCGTGGTCGACCGGGAATCGGGCCCAGCGCACGATGGCCGGAAGGAGCGGCCCCTGCACGAGCAGGCTCAGCAGGATCACCCCGGCGGTGACGAAGACGATCTCGTCACGCCCCGCGATCTCGCCTTCGGTCGCACTGGCGGCAGGCACGGACAGCGCGATAGCGAGCGAGACCGCACCTCGCATGCCTGCGACGGTCGACACCGCCATCGAACGCGCCCGCGCACCGCGCGACGGGCGCGCGGGGTTGCGTCGCTGGAACGGGGCGTTCATCACCTGGAAGAGGTAGCGCACGACGAGCAGTGTCATCCACACGGCGAGCGTGATCAGCACCAGACGGCCGATCGCCGCTGCCGAGATCTCGTGCGCGACGAACTGCACCTCGAGCCCGATCAGGACGAAGAGCGCGCCGTTGAGCAGGAAGACCCCGAAGGGCCAGGCCGCCGCGACCTGACGTCGAGAAGAGGCGGTCGTCACCCGAGGCGACACATAGGCGACTATCAGGCCGGCGACCACGACGGCGAGGACGCCGGAGGCGTGCACGATCTCGGCCAGCAGGAACGCCGAGAACGGGATCAGCAGAAGTGTGACGTTGATGACGATCGTCGAGGAGGTGCGACGCAGCAGCAGGTATCCGAGGGCGGCGACCACGACACCGGCGGCGATGCCTCCGATGTACGAGGTGAGCACCGACATGGTCACCGACAGCGGCGTCACGTTTCCGCCGAGGGCCAGCGAGATGGCGATCGCGTAGAGCACCAGGGCGGTGCCGTCGTTCGTCAGGCTCTCCGCCTTGAGCTTCATGAACATGCGCGTCGGCAGCAGGCGTCCGAGGGCGGCGACGGCCGTGGCGTCCGGCGGGGCGACGGCAGCGCCGAGAATGAGGGCGGTCTCCCACGGCATCCCGAACAGCAGCCCGATGCCGGCGACGGCGAAGGCGGATGCCACGACGAGCAGCGTGCTCATCGGCAGGATGTAACGGAAGTCGCGGCGGATCGACCGCAGCGACGTCGTCAGGCTCTCCCAGAACAGCATCACCGGGAGGAAGAGCAGCAGCACGGTCTCGGGCGGGAGCTGGATCTCACGCAGCTGCGGCACGAAGCCGAGCAGCAGGCCCATGATGACGAGCACCAGGGGCAGCGCCAGCCTCACTCTGGGCGCGAGCAGCGTCCCGACGAGGATCGTGAGTCCGATCAGGACGGTGACCTCGAGTCCTTCCATCTGAACCTCCCGGGTACCGCAGGATCAAGCTGTGCGATCCCGGATGGCATCGAACCCCGCCCAGAGCACAGCGCATCGCAGTGCCACCGTATTCCCACGGAGGCCGGATCGCGAGGGGTCAGTTCAGTCGAGCTCTTCCGTCAGCTCGAACCAGCGGAGTTCGAGCTCCTCGATCTCCGCCTGCTGATCGCTGATCGCCTTCATCTTGTCGCCGAGGCCTGCGAAGTCCGACTGATCGTGATCCGCCAGAGCGGTCTTCGCCTTGTCGACCTGCTGCGTGAGCTTCTGGATGCGACGCTCGAGCGAGGCGACCTCCTTCTGCGCTGCGCGCAGGGCGGCACCGTCGAGGCTGGGGGCCTTCTTCTCGGTGTTGACGGCGGTCTGGGACTTGCCGGGGGCCGACGTCTGCAGCTGACGCAAGCGCAGATACTCGTCGACCCCTCCGGGAAGGTGCCGCAGGTGACCGTCCAGGATCGCGAACTGCTGATCCGTCACGCGCTCGAGGAAGTACCGGTCGTGGCTGACGACCAGCAGGGTTCCCGACCACGAATCGAGCAGGTCCTCGATCGCCGCGAGCATGTCGGTGTCGAGATCGTTGGTCGGCTCGTCGAGGATGAGCACGTTGGGCTGGTCGAGGAGCACGAGCAGCAGCTGGAGGCGACGCTGTTGACCGCCCGAGAGGTCTTTCACCGGAGTCGAGAGCTGCGCCGAGTCGAAGCCGAGCCGCTCGAGCAGCTGCCCGGGGGTGAGTTCCTGCGCCTTGGATCCCGCGCCCATCGTGTAGGACGTGCGCAGACGCGAGATCACGACGCGCACCGGCTCGCGCCGCACGTCCTCCAGCTCGTCGAGGCGCTGGGTGAGGGTCTTGACCTTGACGGTCGTGCCGCGCTTCACGCGGCCGACGGTGGGCTCGACCGTGCCCGAGATGAGCCCGAGTAGCGTCGACTTGCCCGCACCGTTGACGCCGAGGATTCCGGTGCGCTCCCCCGGTGCGATGCGCCATTCGACGTCGCGGAGCACCTCGCGCGTGCCACCGTCGGCGGTCGGGTAGGTCACTCCGACGTCGAGCAGGTCCACGACGTCCTTGCCGAGGCGTGAGACGGCGAGCGACTGCAGCGAGATCTTGTCGCGGATCTCGGGCACGTCGGCGATGAGCTCGTTGGCCGCGTCGATACGGAACTTCGGCTTCGCGGTTCGGGCCGGTGCGCCTCGGCGCAGCCAGGCGAGCTCCTTCTTGGCGAGGTTCTGTCGCTTGGCCTCGGTCGCGGCCGCCATCCGGTCGCGCTCCACGCGCTGCAGGATGTAGGCCGCATAGCCGCCCTCGAAGGGCTCGACGATGCGGTCGTGCACCTCCCAGGTCTCGGTGCAGATCTCGTCGAGGAACCACCGGTCGTGAGTCACGACCATGAGGGCGCCCGAGTTCGCACTCCAGCGCTTCTTGAGGTGCCCGGCAAGCCACGTGATGGCTTCGACGTCGAGGTGGTTGGTGGGCTCATCGAGGGCGATGACGTCCCAGTCGCCGGTGAGCAGCTTGGCGAGCGAGACACGACGACGCTGGCCACCGCTGAGGGAGCCGATCTCGGCGTCCCAGGGCAGATCCTTCAGCAGACCCTCGATCACATCGCGGATGCGCGGATCGCCGGCCCACTCGTACTCCGGGGTGTCACCGACCACCGCAGCGCTGATGGTCAGGTCGTCGCTGAGGGTGTCGGCCTGGTCGAGGACGCCGATGGTCGTGCCGCCGCGCACGGTGACGCGGCCCGAATTCGGCTCCTTGGTTCCGGCCAGCATGCCCAGGAGGCTCGACTTGCCGTCGCCGTTGCGGCCGACGATGCCGATGCGGTCGCCCTCTTCGATGCCGAGGGTCACGGAGTCGAAGACGACCCTCGTCGGATATTCGAGGTGAAGGGCTTCTGCCCCGAGAAGATGTGCCATGTTGCTTCCCAGGGTAGTCGGGCGCGCTGGGTGAGCCGGTCAGACTAGGGCGACCTCGATCGCAGGAGCATGCCTCGCCTGCATCCGGTCGTCCCAGTGCCCGAGGAGTTCGAACGTCGCGATCCGGAAGGCGAGAGCGCGGATCAGGAACTGCCGGTCCACGTTCCTGGCGTCTGCGAGCCGGATCATATCGGCGGGGTCGAGGCCGTGCCAGCACACGGCGTCGGCGAGGACGATCGCATCGGCGAAGCCGACCGGACGCCAGTAGGGTGCCCAGTCGATGACCACCGGGGGCTGTCCCGGCTCGAACATCACGTTGCCGAGAAGATCTGCGTGGATGATCTGCGCTGTCGCCGAGACCGGGCGGAAGGCGGCGATCAGACGATGGAGGGTAGCATTCGCCGCTGGTGGCTCGTCTTCCTGCCAGGCGATTCTGTCGGATCTCGCCCACGGATCGTCAGCATGATCGAGGAAGTCGGGGCGGTCGAGGCCTCGGACCGCCTGGTGGAACGCGTCCCCCGCGTCGAGCACGTCGGTCACGCGCGTCTCATCCGCGGCACCCGGGAGCCACCGCCAGGCCTCCCACCCGTCGAGCGTCCACGCTCCGGATCGGGTGGCGATCGGACGGGGAGTGCGGAACCCCGCGGAGTGGGGCAGCGTCGAGAGGACGTTCGCCTTCCATACCGTCTCGCCGTCGCCTGCCGACGGGCGCAGCACCGTGTCGCCGGCCCGCCAGGTCAACCCTCGACCGCCGGGAAGATTCAGAGGTTCCGAGTGGTGCGCGCTCCCGATTCCGAACTCGGCGAGCGCGGCGCGTGAGGGTGAGAGTGCCGTCGCCATGGGTCGAGGCTATGGCAGCGTTGCTGTCTCTGCTCGAGAATCTGCGGCTTATCGCCGCATTGCATATCGGGAATATGTCGAATCTTTCTTCGAATGTCGGTGGTCCCTGATCTACTTAATGCATGACAGCGCTGCTCGACGCGACGGACTCCCAGATGGCGACACTCGCCGATCTGGTGTCGTCGCTGCAGATCGCGGAGGCGACGGTGAGCAGCATGATGGCGGCTCGCGACGGCCTTCTCGCGATCGCCGGGCGACTGGCGATCGACATCGCGAAACAGGGCGACCATCCTGATCGCGGCGACCACTCGATCCGCACGATCGCCGCCGAGATCGCGACCGTGCAGCACGTCAGCGATCGCACCATCGAGCGACGGATGGCAGCTGCGGGAATGATGATCGACCTCTTCCCCACCGTGTGGGAGGCGCAGGGCCAGGGGCGCATCAGCGCCGCGCATTCCCGGGTCATCGTCGATGCCGGGTCGCACATCGAGTCGCCGAGCGCCCGCCAGGCGTACGCGACGATCATGCTCCCTCTCGCCGAGGTCGAGTCGCCCAATCGGCTGCGGGCGCTGGCGCGTCGAGTGGCCGAGCGATTCGCGCCCACGACCGTGACGGAGCGACACCGCAAGGCGCGCGCTCAGCGGCGCGTCTGGGTGACTGACGGCGAAGACGGGATGGCCGGGTTGCACGTGCACGCGCCCGCGGCGCTGATCCACGGCATGTTCGACCGCCTCTCGCAGATGGCGCATGCGCTGCGCGACGAGAACCTCCGCGCGAGGCGGGAGGCTAAGCGAGAAGGACGAGAGTTCGAGGCCGACGACCGAACGGTCGATGAGATCCGCGCCGATCTGCTCACCGATCTGGTGCTCAGCGGCACTCCGACCGGGCATGACACCGAAGACGGGCTGCTCGCACAGATCATGGCTCGCATCGAGGTCACGGTTCCGGTGACGACCCTGATGGCCGATGATGCGAGCCCGGCGTCGGGCGACCAGATCCCGACCGGTGACGGCTCCGCGACTCCGCCAGCCGAACTCGATGGCGTGATCCCCATCGATACCGACACCGCGCGGAAGCTCGCAGGCACGGCCACGGGGTGGGATCGAGTGATGACTCATCCGATCAGCGGGCGGGTACTCGCAGTCGACCGATACAGGCCCGGCAAGCACCTACGACGACATCTTCGAGCGAGAGACCAACGTTGTCGATTCCCCGGGTGCGGGATCGCGGCGCGGAAATGCGACCTCGACCACAATCACGCAGCATCGGCGGGTGGCGCGACCTGCGAGACGAACCTCGCCGCGTTCTGTCGGCGACATCACGTCCTGAAACACCACTCCCCCTGGCACGTGGGACAGAAGCCGGGCGGGGTCATGGAGTGGACGAGCCCCACCGGTCGCACCTACATCGACACTCCTCCTGCACCGAACACGGTCACCTTCACCGTGGCCGACGATGCAGCCCGCGCGCCGTTCTGAGCGAAGTGCTGGTCGACGTCTGGTGCTGTGGATAACTGCGGCGGCACCGACCGCACGTTGACTACGGTGGCGCGGTGACCCCTCCTCGCTTGCGACCCTCGCCCGCTCCCCGACCGATGACGACGCGCACAAGAAGTGTGGCTGTCGTGCTGGTTGCGTTCGCGCTCAGCTCACTGCTGGGGTGCGCACCGGAGCCGGCACCGGTGCCCACGCCGACGCCCGCCTTCGCCAGCGAGGAAGAGGCGTTCGCGGCGGCGGAAGAGGTGTACCGGGCATACTTTGACGCCCTAAGCGCTCGGGCACGTGGTGATTCTGAGCCTGACCCACAAGAGTTTCTTACGTCTCTCGCGCTCGAAAGCGACATCGAGGCTCAAAGGTCACTACGTGAATGGGGGCTACGGGCCAGCGGGGAGGCGAAGATCCTGTCTTTCCGCGGGACAGAGGCAAGTGTTGGCGAGCCGACCGGGAAAGTCGAAGGAATGGTGTGCATCGACGTATCTGAGTTTCGAGTCGTTGATGCGGGCGGCATCGACGTAACCCCTCCTGACCGAGGCGACGTTGTCGCGCAGCTCGTGGAATTCTCCGGAGACGGCGATAACCTGCTGATCGCTCACGAGGACTCCGCAGATGGGGAAACATGCTAACCAGAACAGCGACGGCCTTGATGGCCGTCGCAATAGTGCTGGCGATGCCTAACGCTGCCACTCGGGCTAGTTCGGGCTGCACCACGTCCTCGCAAATGATGGGCCTCTGCGGTTCAACCGACGGCTCGTCTCTTACGATCTCCGGCACGCAACAGCAGCAGGGTACCAACCCGAACACGGACACACGTCGAACTAATGGGGGCCCGGGCGGCCCCTCCGACCCCAGCGCACCATCGGGGCCGAGCCAGGAGGCGATCGATCTCGCGGCGTGCATGGATGACTCGGGCACCACGCGATGCGCACCCCGTCTGAACCGGCCCGCTGCCCCGGCGACGACCCCGCTGGCGACGGGCACTCCGACGATCGTCATCTCCGACCTCGCGCGGTTCGCCCCCGCATCCGTCCTCGCCACCGCCGAACCCGGAAACGTCGGAATCGCCGGGATGCCGACCAACTTCACCGCTGCTGCGACACCGCAGGTCCAAGGCGGCGAGCTGTTCGGCGTGCCACTGCGCGTGCGATTCGTCCCGGCCGGATACGACTACACCTACGGCGACGGCAGCTCCGCGACACTCACGACGCCAGGGCAGACCTGGGAGGCGCTCGGCCAAGCACAGTTCACGCCGACCCCGACCAGCCACGTCTACCGCAAACCGGGCGTGTACCCGGCCCGCGTGGACATCCGGTACACCGCACAGGTGGACCTCGGCGGCGGATGGATCGACATTCCCGGGCAGCTCACGACCAACGGCGCCACGCAGGAGATCCGCATCCTCGAGGCCCGCACCGCGCTCGTCGCCCACACCTGCGACGAGAACCCGGCCGGCGTCGGCTGCTGAGGAACGCACCACAGCAGCACGCCAACAAGAACGAGCCCCCGGCCCCGAAGGTCCGAGCGGCCCTGTTCTGCCAGATCGTTGATCGCTGTCTCGTACGACTCGACGATCTCGAGGAGGCTCGGCCTTCCGAGAGCAGATTCGCCCACGGCGCTCTGCTCCTCGAGAGGCAGCCGCCGACCGATCCCCTCCGGCATAAACTAGACACGTGCCATGGAGTCGCCGGGTGTTCTCGCTCTCACTAGCCAACCGCCAGGCAAAGCTGGTGCAGTCGAGAAGGCGACCCGGTCGCTTCGAGCTCAGCGTGGATGGAATTCCGCAGTCCGTCGTCTCGATGACCGAACCCACCGCCCTCGAGTACAGCTACACCCGACACATCGCCCGCGCAATGGATGCCGCCGCCGAGCCGGGTGCGCCGCTGTTCGCCGTGCATCTGGGGGCCGGAGCACTCACGCTGGCACGCTACGTCCAGGCGACGCGCGCCGGATCACCTCAGCTGGTGGTGGAGTTCGAACCCGCGCTCTACGCCGCCGTCATCGACGCGTTGCCATTGCCTCCCGGGTCTGACATACGAGTCATCCTCGGTGACGCTCGGACGGTCGCGGACGCCGCTTTTCCGAATGAGAAGATGTCGCCGGTGCAGTCATCTCCATCCCCCGGACTTGACGACGCAACGAGTTATCGCACCGCAATCGACACCGATTGGATGGAGGCGTGCTTCACCGTCGTCGATCTCTGGGATGCCGCCGTCATCCGGCATCGTGTGGCCAGCCAGGAGTTCTATCGCCGGGTCGCCGCGCGCTCCGCAGCAGCGGGCGTGGTCGCCGTGAACCTGCTCGACGGGCATCCGTTCGAATACTCACGACGACAGGCCGCGACCCTGAGCACCGTGTTCGATCACGTCGCTGTCGTGCTCGACGCAGAGCCGGAAGATGCGGAAGGGCCACTCGGCAACGTCGTCATTTTCGCGAGCGATGAGCCGCTGGACAAGGTGACCGCCTCCGTTTTGCTCGACACACCGCGACCTCATCTCCTCCGCGATCGCCCTCTGACGTCGTGGATCGCTGAAGCGCGAATCATGACAGATGCCGACGGCACAGACTCTCCCGATCCCGACGACCCCCTCTGGGGCTAGCGCACCGTGTGCGGACGTCCTCCGACAGGACGTCCGCTTCCCGCCAGCGGCTCGCCCGCGCGAGGCGTGAAAAGTCCACCCGAGATGACAAAGAGCCGCCCGGACCCGAAGGTCCGGACGGCTCGTCGTTGTTCGAGCGGAATCGCTTACTGGTACGACTTCACGATCTCGAGGAGGCTCGGCACGTTGGCGTATGCCTCGGCCGCGTTCTCCTTGGTGACGATGATCGGGTCGAGCAGGTATGCCGGAACGACCTTGGCGCCGTTGTCGTACGACTCCTCGTCGTTGACGTCGACGTCCTCGCCCTTCTGCAGCTGGCCGACCATCTTGATCGACTGCTCGACGAGCAGCGCGGTGTCCTTGTTGATCGTGGAGTACTGGATGCCCTCCATGATCGACTTCACCGACTCGACCTCGGAGTCCTGACCCGTGACGACCGGAACCGGCTTGCCGGCCTGCTGCACCGAGGTGATGATGGCGCGAGCAAGGGTGTCGTTCGGGGAAAGCACACCGTCGAGGACCGTGTTACCGCTGTACGAACCGGTGAGCAGCGTGTCCATGCGGTTCTGCGCGTTCTCCGCGAGCCAGCCCTCGGTCGCGGTCTGCGCGATCTCGGTCTGACCCGAGACGACGACCAGGTTGCCGTTGTCGATCTCCGGCTGCAGGACGTCCATGGCGCCATCGAAGAAGACCTTCGAGTTGGCGTCATCAGGCGAACCCGAGAAGAGCTCGATGTTGTACGGAGCCTCGTGACCCGCACGCTCGGCGAGGCCGTCGAGCAGAGCCTGGCCCTGCAGCTGGCCGACCTTGAAGTTGTCGAACGCGACGTAGTAGTCGACAGCCTCGGTGTTCTCGATGAGACGGTCGTACGCGATCACGTACGCGCCGGCGTCCTTGGCCGCCTGCACCTGCGTGGCGAGCTGCTTGCCGTCCTTGGCGCCGATGATGATGACCTTGGCACCGTTGGTGACCATGGCCTGGATCTGGTTCTGCTGCTCGGCGACGGTGTTGCTCGCGGGAGCGTACTGGACGTCGGCCTTGAAGCCGGCCTTCTCCAGTCCGTCCGTGAACAGCTGACCGGCGAGGACCCAGTTCTCACTGGTCTTGTCGGGAAGCGCGACGCCGATCGAGGAGTCAGCGGCGAAGCCCGCTGCGGCCTCGTCGCCGGAGCCCGAGCCGGCGTCTCCACCGCGCTCTGCCGAGCAGCCGGTGAGGGCGAAGGCAGCCGTCGCGACGAGCGCTGTCGCTGTGACGATGATCTTCTTCATGTGATCTCTTTCTGTGTGATGTGACGGATTCTGCGTGCGAGCACTGCGCGGAGAGTCCGCTTACTCGGCCCTCGTCTTGTCGACGGGCGGGGCTTGGTAAGTCCTGTTGGGTTCGAAGGTCGGCGTTGCCTCCGGGTCGTCCTTGCGATTCGAACGACGCATCATGAAGCCGATCAGCGACGGGCGACCCTGCTGCTTGTTCCAGACGTCGATGCCGACCGCGAGCAGCAGCACGAGGCCCTTGATCATCGAGACGACGTCGGCGCCCTGACCGAGAAGGGCCAGACCGTTGTTGAGGAAGGCCATGACGAGACCACCGATGATCGACCCGATGACCGTTCCGATACCACCGGCGACGGCAGCGCCACCGATGAAGACGGAGGCGATCGCGTCCAGCTCCCAGCCGGTGCCGTCGTTCGGGCCGGATGCCTGCGAACGGGCGACGAAGATCATTCCGGCGAGAGCGGCCATCATCGACATGTTCATCATGACGAAGAAGTCGACCCAGCGGTCCTTCACACCCGAGAGGCGTGCGGCCTGACGGTTGCCACCCACGGCGTAGATGTGACGGCCAAAGACCGTGTTGCGGGTGACGAACGAGTAGATGACCACGAGCGCGAGCAGGATGATGCCCGGCACCGGGAAGCTCGTGCCGGGGCGACCGGTGGCGAACATCCAGCCCGCGGCGAGGACGACGACCGAGAGCAGCACGACCTTGACCGCGCTCACCCACACTGGCGCACTGTCGGAACCCATCTTGTGCTGGATGCGGCGGGTCCGGATCTCCCAGAAGACGAGCCAGGCGACACCGAGCAGCGCGAGGATCATCGTCGGCACGTTGAACGGCAGCGGCAGGCCGACCTCGGGAAGGTATCCGGTTCCGATGTACTGGAAGCCCTTGGGCACCGGGATCGTCTGCGCGTCACCGATGAACTGCTGGGCGCCGCGGAAGAAGAGCATTCCGGCGAGCGTCACGATGAACGCCGGCACGCCGACGTAGGCGACCCAGAATCCCTGCCAGGCACCGACCAGAGCTCCCACGCCCAGGCCGAGCAGGATCGCCAGCGGCCAGGGGAGGTTCCAGTCGGTCATCGACTTCGCCACGATGATGCCGGTGAAGGCCGCGACGGATCCGACCGACAGGTCGATGTGGCCCATGATGATGACCATCACCATGCCGATCGCCAGGATCAGGATGAACGAGTACTGGTTGATGACGTTGATCAGGTTGCCCGGGGTCAGCGTCGCGCCGGCCGGGTTCTTCAGCAGCGTCATGACCTCGAAGAACAGGATGATGACGATGAGGCTGCCCAGGATGCCGAACTGGCGCAGCGACGAAGTGCCGTTGCTTCCGAACATCTTGCGGATGTCGCTGAAGTGGAAGCCACGCTTCGTTGTCGTGAGGTCGGTGGTCATGCGGATGCTTTCTGGTTCGCGGAGGTCATGCTGCGCATGAGTGCCTCGGGTGTCGCCTGGTCGGCCGGGATGCAGTCGGTGACCCGACCTTCGAAGACTGTGTAGATGCGGTCGGAGATGCCGAGGAGCTCGGGCAGCTCACTGGAGATGACGATCACTCCCTTGCCCTGGGAGGCGAGCTCGTTGATGATCGCGTAGATCTCGTACTTCGCTCCGACGTCGATGCCTCGGGTCGGCTCGTCGAGGATCAGCAGGTCGGGGTCGGTGAACATCCACCGCGCCAGCACGACCTTCTGCTGGTTTCCGCCGGACAGCTTGCCGACGCCCTCCTCGACACTCGGCGCCTTGATGCGCAGCGCCTTGCGGTACTGCTCGGCGATCGAGAACTCCTGGCGCTCGTCGACCACGCCGCGCTTCGAGATCTTCGACAGCTTCGCCGCGACGACCGAGCGCTTGATGGTGTCGAGCAGGTTGAGACCGAGCACCTTGCGGTCCTCGCTGACGTAGGCGAGGCCGTGCTTGATCGCGGATGCGACGTCGGGCATCGAGATCTCCTGGCCGTCCTTGACGACCTGGCCGCCCAGGAACGTGCCGTACGAGCGACCGAACAGGCTCATCATGAACTCGGTGCGACCGGCGCCCATGAGGCCTGCGATGCCGACGACCTCGCCGCGGCGGACATTGATGCTCGAACCCTTTACGACCATGCGCTCGGAGACCGTTGGGTGCTGCACCCACCAGTCCTTGACCTCGAAGAAGACCTCGCCGATCTCGGGCGTGCGGTCGGGGTAGCGGCTCTCGAGCGAGCGGCCGACCATGCCGCGGATGATGCGGTCCTCGTTGATCTCGCCGCGCGAGATGTCGAGGGTCTCGACCGTGCGGCCGTCGCGGATGATCGTGATCTCGTCGGCGATCTGCTCGATCTCGTTGAGCTTGTGACTGATCATGATCGATGCGATCCCCTTGGCCTTGAGTCCGAGGATCAGGTCGAGCAGGTGCTGCGAGTCGTTCTCGTTCAGCGCCGCGGTCGGCTCGTCGAGGATGAGCAGCTTGACGTCCTTGTTGAGCGCCTTCGCGATCTCGATCAGCTGCTGCTTGCCGACACCGAGCGTCTTGATCGCCACATCGGGGTCTTCACGCAGACCGACACGGGCGAGCAGCTCGACCGTGCGCTGGCGCTGCGCCTGCCAGTCGATACGGCCGAAGTGACGGATCTCGTTGCCGAGGAAGATGTTCTCGGTGATCGAGAGCTCGGGGATCAGCGCGAGCTCCTGGTGGATGATCGCGATTCCCGCCTGCTCGCTGGCCGCGATGTCGCGGTAGCGCTGCTCCTCGCCGTAGAGCAGGATCTCCCCGTCGTACGTGCCGTAGGGGTACACGCCGGAGAGGACCTTCATCAGAGTCGACTTCCCGGCACCGTTCTCCCCGCAGATCGCATGGATCTCTCCTGCGCGGACGGTGATGGACACGTCGGACAGCGCCTTGACTCCCGGGAACTCCTTGGTGATGCTGCGCATCTCCAGGATGGGGCCTGACACGACCGGCAACGTTGCTGTGGTGCTCACAAGATCTTCCTCGCGACGGGCGGTCACACTCGATGTGACCGTTCACATTGGATTACATAGTCTACGCTCGCTCAGGCGGTGTCAAGACCACGAGCGAAATTGTGGCCTTATCGAGCGGCCGATGATTCCCTGGTGCGCAGAGTCGTCTGCAGCGGCCCGAACTGCGGCGTCTGCTCTCCGCGGATCTGGGCGAGCAGCAGACGCACGGCCCGGCGGCCGAGTTCGGGGAAGTCCTGGTGCACCGTGCTGAGCGTCGGCGCGACATGGGCCGCGACCGGGATGTCGTCGAACCCGACGACGCTCACGTCCTCCGGCACACGGATGCCGGCGTCACGGAAACCGTGCAGCAGACCGATCGCCATCTGGTCGTTCGCGACGAACACCGCGGTGAAGTCACGACGACGCGACAGCTCCTGCCCTGCGAAGTAGCCGAAATCCGCCGTCCAGTCTCCGCGGATGGGCGGGAAGGTCGGCAGGTCGGCCTCGCGCAGGGCATCCAGGTAGCCGCGCATGCGCGACTCCGCCTCGATCCAGTCCTGCGGGCCCGCGATGTGGATGATGTCGCTGTGCCCGAGCCCGATCAGGTGCTCGGTGGCCTTGCGTGCACCGGCAACCTGGTCGGCCGACAGGCTCACCCCGTCGGAGCCGGACGCGGTCTGCAGCGACACGAACGGGATCTCCACCGCCATTCCACGAAGCACATGGAACGCTCGCACCTGCGGTGCCAGCACCACGATGCCGTCGACCTGCTCTCGAGCCAGCTGTCTCAGCGCACTCCCGATGGCCTCGGGAGTCGTGGCCGAGAGGTTCAGCGTCGAGACCGAATACCCCTCCTCGCGCGCCGCATCCTCGATGCCGACGATCGAGGAGGTGGGGCCGAACTCGCCGACCGTCGCCGCGAGGATGCCGAGCATGTTGGACTTGCTCGTCACCAACGCCCTGGCAGCGAGATTCGGGCGGTAGTCGAGCACCGCGATGGCGTCGAGCACCTTGGCCTTGGTCTCAGGGCGGATGCTCGGGTGGTCGTTCAGCACTCGGGAGACGGTCTGATGCGACACTCCTGCGAGGCGCGCGACGTCGCGGATGCTGGGCATGCGGGCACGCTCGGAGGCCGTCGACATCACAGACCTCCTCGTATGTGCACGGTCACATCGTCTCTACATTATGTATGCCAGGCACGCCGAGCGCACGCCGAGCCGGTGCCGCGCGTGTGTCGAGCGGATACCGCGACCGCTCAGGAGATGATGCGGGCGCCCTGCACAGGGCCATGCACATGCAGCGACTCGAGGCCGTGCTCGCGCAGCAGCGACTGCACCTCCTGCGCGCCCTCGGGGCTCGCGCACAGCAGCGCGACCGTCGGGCCGGAGCCCGACACGATCCCCTGCAGGGCTCCGGCATGGATGCCGCGCAGGATCGTCGTCTCGAGCTCAGGGCGCTCGTAGAGAGCGGCTTCCTGCAGATCGTTGTAGATGCTCTCGGCCAGCAGATCCGGATCTCCCGAGCGCAGCGCCTGGAGCACCGGTGCCGGCACCTCCAGGGAGAGGGGCGGGTCGTCGGCGAGAGCGCCCTCGTCATCGCGCAGGGCGTCGAGCCGGGCATAGACCACCGGCGTCGAGAGCCCCTCATCGCTCTGGACGAGCACCCAGTCGAAGCGGCCGCGGGCCAGCGCCGGGTTCAGCTGGTCACCGCGACCGGTGCCGACAGCGGTGCCGCCGTGCAGCGCGAACGGCACGTCGGCGCCGAGACGAGCGCCGAGCTCGTGCAGACGCGCCGTCGAGAAGCCGGTGCCCCACAGGGCATCGCACGCGACGAGGGCTGCGGCCGCATCCGCCGATCCGCCGCCCATGCCGCCGGCGACCGGCACGCTCTTGCGGATCTCGAGCGCGACCCCGCCGTCGTACTCCGCCGCCGTGGCGAGGAGCTTCGCGGCCCGCATGGCGAGGTTCCGATCGTCCAACGGCACGGAGTCGGGGTCGTCGACACCCGACACCGTGATCGAGAAGTCGTCGGCGTGCCTGGCGATCACGTCCTCGTACAACGACACCGCCTGGAACACCGTCGCGAGCGCGTGGTAGCCGTCGTCGTGACGACCACCCACTCCGAGATAGACGTTGATCTTTCCCGGAGCTCGGACGTGCACCGAGTCGACGGGGGCGGCGAAGCTCATCTGGGTGCTCCCGTCACAGCTCCGTGGACGACGCCCACAGGTCGACGTCGATGGAGCCTGCGGCCTCGTCGATGCGGGTGAGCTGCTCGTCGGTGAAGGCGGGACCGTTCACCGCGGCGATGTTCTCGTCGAGCTGCTCGGGGCGCGACGCACCGACCAGCGCTGAGGCGACCACGGGGTTGCGCAGCGTCCACTGGATCGCCAGCTGCGCGAGCGACTGCCCACGCTCCTTCGCGATCTCGTTCAGTGAGCGGAGCGTCTCGACCGCGGCATCCGACAGCGGAGCCTCGGGAAGCGACCCGCGCTTCTGCGCGCGCGCCGCGGTGCCGTCGCCGAGGTACTTGTCGGTGAGCAGCCCCTGGGCGAGCGGCGTGAACGCGATCGCGCCCACTCCCGCCTGCTCGAGGGTCTCGGTGAGACCGTCCTCCACCCAGCGGTTGAGGATCGAGTACGCGGGCTGGTGGATCACGAGCGGCGTGCCGAGCTCGGTGGCGACGGCGACGGCCTCTGCCGTGCGCTCGGCGCTGTACGACGAGATGCCGACGTAGAGGGCCTTGCCCTGGCGCACGAGGGTGTCGAGCGCCGCGACCGTCTCGGCGACCGGCGTCACGGGGTCGGCGCGGTGCGAGTAGAAGATGTCGACGTAGTCGAGGCCCATACGGGTCAGCGACTGCTCGGCGCTTGCGAGGATGTACTTCCGGCTCGCGAAGTCGCCGTAGGGTCCGGGCCACATGTCCCAGCCGGCCTTCGACGAGATGATCAGCTCATCGCGGTAGGGGCGGAAGTCCTCGGCGAAGATGCGCCCGAAGTTCTTCTCGGCCGACCCGTAGGGCGGGCCGTAGTTGTTCGCGAGGTCGAAGTGCGTGATGCCGCGGTCGAACGCATGGCGCAGCAGCGCACGCTGGTTGTCGAGCGGGATGTTGTCGCCGAAGTTCCACCACAGCCCCAGCGAGATCGGCGGCAGGAACAGGCCTGAGGTGCCCACCTGGCGGTACTCGAACTGCTGGTAGCGGCTCTCGTCGGCGGCGTACGGCCGGTGCAGCTCGGGGATGTTCGGACGGAAGCGGGGAGAGTCGGTCACGGTGCCAGGTTAGTCGGTGACGACGGCGTCTTCGATCTGAGCGACGTGCCGCGCAATACGGTGATAGTCATCGACCGTGAGGTCCTCGCCACGAGCGGTCGGGGCGACTCCTGCCGCGATCAGGACCTCGGATGCCGCGGCTGAGCTGCCGAAGAGGTCGGACAGCGCCTGTCGCAGCATCTTGCGGCGCTGGTTGAAGGCGGCATCCACGATCTTGAAGGTGAGTCGGCGTTCGTCCTCCGTGCCGCGCTCGCCCTCCGACCGGTCGAAGCCGACAAGGAGGCTGTCGACGTTGGGGACGGGCCAGAAGACCTGACGAGACACGGTGCCCGACAGCTTCCACTCGCCGTACCAGGCTGCCTTGACGCTCGGGGTGCCGTAGATCTTGGAGCCGGGCTTGGCCGCGATGCGCTCAGCGACCTCGGCCTGCACCATCACGACACCGCGCTTCAGGTACGAGAAGTTCTCGAGGAAGTGCAGCAGCACCGGGACCGAGACGTTGTAGGGCAGATTGGCCACGAGCACGGTGGGTTCGCCGGGCAACTCGGTGATGCGCAGCGCGTCGGCGTCGACGACCGTGAGCATCTCAGCCGGCACTCCGTGCTCGACCGCCGTCTGCGAGAGTCGGGCGGCGAGCCGGTGATCGATCTCGACGGCGGTGACGGACGCCCCCGCCTCGAGGATCGCGAGGGTGAGAGAGCCGAGCCCCGGCCCGACCTCGACGACCCGCTCCCCCGGCTGCACCCGCGCCGCATGCACGATCTTGCGGACCGTGTTCGCGTCGACGACGAAGTTCTGTCCCAGCTTCTTGGTCGGGGTGACATCGAGCTCGGCGGCGAGTCGGCGGATCTCGGTGGCGCCGAGCAGGGTGACTGTCATTGCTCCATTGTCCCCCACTGCCTCTGCGTTCGACGCCGCCACCGGTGTCCGAGCCGCCCACTAGTCTTCTGTGGTGCCTTCCCTCGGTGAACTGATCGCGCCCCGCCGGATGGGCAGGGACTTCCGCTGGCTGCTCGCGTCGTCGTGGACGAGCAACGTCGGAGACGGTGTCGCCCTCGCAGCGGCTCCCCTGCTCATCGCCTCGATGACGTCGTCGCCGATCCTCGTCGCGGCCGGCGCCATCATGCAGTTCCTCCCGTGGCTGCTGTTCGGCCTGCACGCCGGCGCGATCGCCGACCGCTTCGACCGCCGACGACTGGTGATGTTCGCCAACGCCGGCCGGGCCGTGGTGCTCGCGGGTCTCTGCGCGTTCCTGCTCACGGGCACCGCGAACATCTGGATCGTGCTGGCTGTGGCGTTCCTCTACGGCACGGCAGAGGTGTTCGTCGACACGGCGGGCAGCACGCTGCTGCCGATGCTCGTCAAGCCCGCCGATCTCGGCGTCGGCAACGCGCGACTGCAGGCGGGATACCTGGTCGCGAATCAGTTCGCCGGTCCCCCGCTCGGCGCGTTCCTCTTCGCTGCAGGCACGGCCTGGCCGTTCCTGGTCGAGATCCTCTGCGTGCTGCTCGCCGTCGTCCTGATCTCGCGCATGGCGCGCACGCCCGTACCTCCGCGGGCCGCAGGCGAGGGTGTCGAGTCGCACGTGCACACCGACATCGCCGAGGGGCTGCGCTGGCTGTGGCAGAACCCGCCGGTGCGGATGCTGGTGCTCATCATCCTGGTCTTCAACGTGACCTGGGCGGCCCCGTGGGGCGTGCTGGTGCTCTACGCCACCGAGCACCTGAACATGGGCGCCGTGGGCTATGGAGCGCTGACCACGGCGTCCGCCGCCGGCGGCATCCTCGCCACCCTGTGCTTCGGGTGGCTCGAACGGCACGTGTCGTTCGCGACGCTCATGCGCGTCGTGCTGTCTCTCGAAGTGCTGATGCACCTCGCCTTCGCTCTCACCAGCACCGGGTGGGTCGCACTCGTGATCATGTTCGTCTTCGGCGCCTATGCGTTCATCTGGGGCACGATCTCGACGACGGTCCGTCAGCGCCTCGTGCCGCCCGAACTGCAGGGCCGGGTCGCCTCGGTCAACATGGTCGGCGTGTTCGGCGGCATGGTGATCGGCCAGGCGCTCGGCGGCGTGATCGCCCAGGTCTGGGGGCTCACGGCCCCCTGGTGGTTCGCCTTCGTGGGCGCGGCGCTCACGCTGCTGCTCGTCTGGAAGCCGATCTCGCAGATCGTCTCAGCAGTCCCTGCGGATCAGTCGCTGAACGAGCCGTAGACCCGCAGCGTGTTGGCGGCGAGCTGAGCCGACAGCTCGTCGACCTCGATGCCGAGCTCGGCTGCCATGAACCGCACCGTGATCGGTACGAGGTACGGGGCGTTGGGCCTGCCGCGCAGCGGCGTCGGGGTGAGGAACGGGGCGTCGGTCTCGATGAGGATGCGATCGAGCGGCGTCACCTTCAGGGCATCGCGCAGGTTCTGCGCGTTCTTGAACGTGACGTTTCCGGCGAAGGACAGGTGATACCCCGCGTCTGCACAGATCCGAGCCATCGCGTCGTCGCCCGAGAAGCAGTGGAACACCGTCTTGTCCGGCGCCCCCACCCGGGTCAGAGTCTCGAGCACCGCGTCGTGCGCGTCGCGGTCGTGGATCTGCATCGCGATGCCGTGCTTCTTGGCGAGGGCGATATGCGCCTCGAAAGACTCGAACTGCGGTGCCCGGCGCTCGGGCTCGGTGCGGAAGAAGTCGAGCCCCGTCTCGCCGATCGCCCGCGTCCGCGGGTGCGCGGCGAGCTCGTCGATCACAGCGATGGCCTCATCGAGGCGCCCCTCTTCGGCGTACGCGGGCGCGTCGTTCGGGTGGATCGCAACCGCTGCGAGCACCCGGGAGTCCGACTCCGCGGCCTCGACCGCCCAGCGAGACGACTCGATGTCACCCGACGCCTGCACCACCCCGGCGATGCCCACGGCCTGGGCACGATCGAGCTGCTCGGTCAGCGACAGAGGCTCGTCGCCGTCGAGGATCTCGAGGTGCGCATGGTTGTCGTAGACGGGCACGGCGAGCGGCTCGGGGGCCGCCGGATACCGCAGGTTCTTGCGTCCCTCGCCGTCTCGCTGCTGCACGTAGGTCATGCTCAGGAAGCGGACTCCACGCGCGGGAACAGCGGGCTGAGGCCGTTGACGCTGGTACCCGGGCGCAGCACGCCCCAGGCTCCGGCCTCACGGATCGGCTGGTCCTGCAGGCGTCCGAGGCTCTCGGCGGCTCCGAGGGCGACCCACAGCTTCTCGGTCGACTGCGGCATGACCGGCGAGAGCAGCACAGCGAGGGCGCGCAGGCCCTCGGCGCACGTGTAGAGCACCGTTCCCAGACGGCCGCGCTGAGCCTCGTCTCCGCTGTTCGCCTGCTTGGCCAGCGCCCACGGCTCGTTCGCGGTGATGTAGCCGTTCAGGGCATCGACGATGGTCCAGATCGACGAGATGGCCTCGTCGATGCGGAACTGCTCGATCGCGGCATCCGCGTTCGATGCGGCATCCGCCACGATCTTCTGGATCGCGAGGTCGTTCTCGGTGTATTCGGCGGGCGGCGGCACGACACCCTCGAAGTACTTCTCGATCATCGCCGTGGTGCGCGAGGCGAGGTTGCCGAAGCCGTTGGCGAGCTCGGCCTGATAGCGGGCAGATAGGTCTTCCCACGAGAACGAGCCGTCCTGCCCGAACGCGATCGCGGAGAGGAAGTAGTAGCGGTAGGCGTCGGAGCCGAAGACGTCGGTGATCTCGGTCGGAGCGATGCCGGTGAGCTTCGACTTCGACATCTTCTCGCCGCCGACGAGCAGCCACCCGTGCGCGAACACGCCCTTCGGAACATCGAGGCCCGCTGCCATCAGCATGGCTGGCCAGATCACGGCGTGGAAGCGCAGGATGTCTTTTCCGACCACGTGATACGCGGGCCACCGGCGGTCGAAGGTGTCCTCATCCGCGCCGTAGCCGACGCCGGTGACGTAATTGAGCAGCGCATCGATCCAGACGTACAGCACGTGCGAGGTGTCCCACGGGATGGGGATGCCCCAGTCGAACGACGAGCGCGAGATCGAGAGATCCTTCAAGCCCTGGCGAACGAACGAGACGACTTCGTTGCGAGCGGACTCCGGGCGGATGAAGTCGGGCTGTGTCTTGTACAGCTCGAGCAGGCGGTCCTGGAACTCGCTGAGCTTGAAGAAGTAGTTCTTCTCCTGCAGCAGTTCGAGAGGCTTGGAGTGGATCGCGCAGACCTTCAGCCCCTCGAAGGGACCGGTGCCGTCGAGGATCTCGGACTCGGGCTTGAACTCTTCACAGCCCACGCAGTAGAGCGCCTCGTACTCGCCCGCGTAGATGTAGCCGCGGTCGTAGATCGTCTGCCAGAACTTCTGAGCGTTCGTCTCGTGCCGCTCCTGCGTGGTGCGGATGAAGTCGTCGTTCGCCACGTCGAGGGTCTCCAGCAGAGGGAACCACGCCTCGGTCACGAGCTTGTCGACCCATTCCTGCGGGGTGACGTCGTTCGCCGCCGCCGCGCGGAGCATCTTCTGGCCGTGCTCGTCGGTGCCCGTGAGCATCCACGTGTCATCGCCGCCCTGACGGTGCCAGCGCGCGAGCGCGTCGACAGCCACCGAGGTGTACCCGTGGCCGATGTGAGGCACATCGGAGGGGTAGTAGATGGGCGTGGTGATGTAGAACGATTCGCCTGCGGGCATGGGGACAATTCTAGGTGCGATGGCGAGGGTCGTTACGCTCAGGCGACCGACACCTCGATGCGGTGCCAGCCCTGGGCGCCGTCGGGCACCACTCCCGCAGGATCCGAGGTCTGCGTCTCGCCCTCAGCGCTGAGCGCCCGGCACTCGATCGTGTGCGCTCCACTCTCCGCCATCCACGGCAGACGCCACTGCACCCAGGTGTCGGCCGAGATGGCGTCAGCGAGCTCGGCGCGGCGCCACGGCCCCTCGTCGATCCGCACCTCGACCCCGTCGATCCCCACGTGCTGCTGCCAGGCCATGCCCGCGATGACCGCGTCACCCGCCTCGACCCGCGCGCCGCGCCGGGGCACGTCGATGCGCGACTGCAGCTTGACGGGGCCGCGCTCGGACCACCCGCGGTCGGTCCAGTACGCGGAAGCCCGATCGAACCTGGTGACCTCCAGCTCGGTCACCCACTTGGTCGCCGACACGTAGCCGTAGAGACCAGGCACCACCATGCGCACCGGGAAGCCGTGCTCGATCGGCAGCGGCTCGCCGTTCATCCCGATGGCGAGCAGCGCGTCGCGGTCGTCGGTGAGCGCCTCGATCGGCGTCGACGCCGTGAACCCGTCGGATGACCGGGACAGCACCATGTCGGCATCCGAGTCGACTCCCGCGCGGGCGAGCAGTTCGCGGATCGGGTGGCCGAGCCAGCGGGCGTTGCCGATCAGATCGCCGCCGACCTCGTTCGACACGCACGCGAGCGTCACGTGCGACTCCGTCATCGGCAGGGTCAGCAGCTCGTCCCACGAGATCACGACTTCACGCTCGACCATCCCGTGGATGCGCAGAGACCAGTCTGCCGGGTCGATCCGCGGGACGATGAGCGCGGTGTCGATGCGGTAGAACTCGGTGTTCGAGGTGACGACCGAGGCGAGACCGGGGATCCCCAGCTCGGCGCCGGCAGGCACGGCGGGAGCCGCCGTCGTCGGCGCAGGCAGCCGGAGCATCGTGCGCACAGCCTCGATCGATCGGGTGGCACCGCGTGCGGCGGTGCCGATGACGAGCGCCGCGACTCCTGCGGCGGCCACGCCAGCGGTCCAGAGCAGGAACCGCCTGCGCTCCTCGTGCTCGGCGCGCAGATACGGAATCGGATGCACGACGCGCATGAGCAGTCTGAGGGCGACCACCGCGGTGACTCCCGCGACGAGTCCGGGAAGCCAGGCGAAGGGGCCGGCGCCCGGGCGGATCATCGCCGCCACCAGGGCGAGCACACCGAGGGCGCCGAGGATCGCCGACCCCACGCCCGCCCGGCGGGACTCCAGGATGCCGGCGAGCGCCGCAACACCCACGAGCACCACGGCGATGCCGGTGATCAGCGCCACCTTGTCGCCGGTGCCGAACAGCGCGATGGCCGCATCCTTCGCCCAGCTGGGCGCGAGGTCGATGAGTCCGCTGCCGATCACCGCGAACGGGCTGGCGCTCGGCTCGACGACCGCCGCGACGAGCTCCGCCAGGCCGACCGCGGCGACCGCCGCGCTCAGCCCGGCGGCCGCCGATCGGAGCCTGTCACCGCGCGTCGGACGGGTTGCATGGCTCATGATCCGAGGGTAACCCCGGGGCAGCGCCCCGGGGTCATCCGCTCAGAGCCCGTTGCGACGTGCGACCTCGCCGAGCCAGGCGAGCGAGGGCTTCGGGGAGCGCTCGAAAGTCTGGTGGTCGAAGCCGATCAGACCGAAGGTCGGTCGGAATCCGCTCGCCCACTCGTAATTGTCGAGCGCGCTCCAGTGCTGGTACGCCTTGACCTCGATGCCGTCGGAGATCGCCCGGTGCAGCCCCTCGAGGGCGCCCTGCGTGTAGGCGATGCGCCTGGTGTCGTCGCCGGTCGCGATGCCGTTCTCTGTCACGAGCACCGGCACGCCACCGCTGCGCTCCCACGCACTGCGCACGCCCATCTCGAGCGCCTCCGGGAAGAACTCCCACCCGGTGAGCGTCGTCTCGACATCGTCCGCGACGGGTCGGGGGCCCTCGGGACCGATGAAGGTTCGTGTGTACGCCTGCACGCCGACGAAGTCGTCGCCGGCCGACTGGTCGAGGTACCAGTGGTCGCGCGGGTCGCCGTACTCGGCGAGCATCTCGTCGGCCCCCGGCTCTCCTGTGGAGTGGAACGCCTGCGTCGCGATCGTCCATCCGGCCTGCACACCAGAGACGGAGTGCAGGATCTCGGAGGCGCGGTGGTGCGCGTCGAGGAGGGTGTCGGCGACCGCGAGGTCGGGGTTCGGCAGGCCGAACGCGACGAGGTTCGCCGCATCCTCTCCCCCGGCGAGCATCGCCGCGATGTTCGGCTCGTTGATCGTGCAGACGTAGGTCACGCCCTCGAGGATCGGGAGAACCGTCTCGACGTAGCGGGAGAACAGGTCGACCGCGTCGTCCGCGCGCCAGAAGCCGTCCTTCTGGAACCACTGCGGCACCGTGAAGTGCATCAGGGTCACCGTCGGGTCGAGCCCGTTCTCGCGTGCCGTGTCGATCATGCGTCGGTAGTGATCCAGCATGGCGCGAGACACGAAGCCGCGCTCCGGTTCGATACGGGCCCACTCCATCGAGAAGCGGTACGAGTTCAGACCGGCCTCCGCCAGCAGACGCATGTCCTCCGGATACCGGTGGAAGTGGTCGGCGGCGTCGCCCGAGGGCTCGACCATCGGCGAGCCCGGAGCATGCTCCATGGCCCACCAGTTGCTGGTCGTGTTGTTCCCCTCCACCTGATGGGCTGCGGTCGCAGCGCCCCAGAGAAAGCCGTCAGGGAATGTGAGCACGAGTGCTCCTTTCGTCTTGCGATGGGTCTTCGGTCAGCGTTCGGCGCGTGCCGGATTCGGCACGGCGTCGAGCAGCTGCACGGTGTACTCGTCCTCCGGATGCTGAAGCACCTGCGAGGTCTCGCCGCGTTCGACGACGCGACCGCTGTTGAGCACGAGGATGTTCTCGGTGACCAGACGCGCGCTGAGCAGGTCGTGCGTGATGTAGAGCATGCTGATGCCCCACCTCTCGCGCAGGTCCTCGAGCAGGGCGAGCACGCCGGCTCGCAGCGACACGTCGAGCATCGATACGGGCTCGTCGGCGATCAGCACCTGCGGATCGCTCGCGAGCGCCCGGGCGATGACCACGCGCTGGCGCTGGCCACCCGACAGCTGATGCGGCAGCTTGGCCGCGAACTGCTCGACGGGTGTCAGCCCCACCGTCTCGAGGAGCTCGAGCACGCGGGCCCTCGCCTCCTCACCGCGGAGCGGGGTGTAGTTGCGGATCGGCCGGCTCAGTGCGTACTCCACCGTGTGCAGCGGGTTCAGCGCCGCATACGGATCCTGGAACACCATCTGCACGTCCTTGCGCAGGTCGCGCAGACCCTTGCGTCGCAGGGTCGCGACGTCGACGTCTCCGAAGCGCACGGTGCCCTCGGTCGGCTTCTCGACTCCGGTGATGAGCTTCGCGATCGTCGACTTGCCCGATCCCGAGGCGCCGACGAGAGCCAGAGCCTCGCCCGGTTCGAGCCGGAAGGAGACATCGTCGACGGCGACCACCGGCTTCTCCCCTCGACGGGGAGCCGCGTAGCGCTTGGACACGCCCTCGACCACGATCGCGGCATCAGCCCGTCGGGTGTCGCGCTGCGACACCGTGGGCAGAGTCTCGGTGAGGTCGGTGCGCGAGTGTCCCTCGCGGCGCCGGGTGCCGAGATCCACGAACCCGGGGATCGAGATCGACTCGGCCCTGGGGTCGGCGTAGTGGCTCAGCAGCATCCGCGTGTACTCGTCCTGCGGCCGGTGCAGGATGTCGAGGCTCGGTGCGTCTTCGACGATCCGCCCCTCGTGCATCACCATCACGCGATCGGTCGCCTCGAGAACGATGCCCAGGTCGTGGCTGATGAGGATCGCGGTGAAGTGCTCGGAGCGCTGGAGATCCTTGATCGTGTCCATGACGGCGTGCTGCACGAGCACATCGAGAGCCGTCGTCGGCTCGTCGAACACCATCAGCTGCGGCTCGAGCGATAGAGCGAGCGCGATCGAGGCGCGCTGGCGCATACCGCCCGAGAGCTCACTCGGGTATCGGGAGAGCACCACGGGGTCGAGACCGACCTTGCCGACCAGTTCCTTCGCCCTCGCATCCCGGGCGTCTCGGGCCACATGCCCGTGCGCGGCGAAGATGTCGCGGAAGTGATTGCCGATCGTGCGGACGGGGTTCAGCGCGTTCATGCCCGATTGCAGCACCATCGCGAATCCGCCCTGGCGCTGGCGACGCAGCTCCTCGGCGTCCAGTTCGCGGATGTCGCGGCCGTCGAACAGGATCCGCCCGCCACTGATGCGAGCCGGCGGCTTCTGCAGCCGTGTCAGCGCGAAACCGAGCGTGGACTTGCCCGAGCCCGACTCGCCGACGAGGCCGACGAACTCGCCCCGACGCAGCGTGAACGACACGTTCTCGACGGCGGTGACCGGCGTCGCCCCCGGCGAGGCGTACTCGACGGACAGGCCCTGGACATCGAGCAGGACGTCGTTCGTGGTCGCGGGGGTGTTCGCTTCCATGGCGCTCATCGGCCCTTCCCCTCTCGCAGGCGCGGATTGGAGATGCCGTCCACGCCGAAGTTGATCAGTGTCAGGCTCAGAGCGAGCAGGGCGATGCAGAGACCGGGGGCGAACAGCAGCAGCCACTGCCCGGTGAGCAGGGAGTTGGAGTTCTGCGCCCAGTAGAGCATCGTTCCCCAGCTGACGATGCTGGAGTCGCCGAGCCCGAGGAACTCGAGTCCGGCCTCGGCGAGGATCGCCGCGGTCGCCGCCCCGAAGAGCGTGCCGGCGATGATCGACGTCATGTTCGGCAGGATCTCGCGGAACACGATGCGCGCCCGGCTGTCGCCCGAGAACTGCGCCGAGGTGACGAAGTCGTTGCCTCGCAGCGACTGGGTCTGGCTGCGGAGCACACGCGCACCCCACGCCCACCCGGTGACGACGATGACCGCGATGATCATCAGGATGCCGCCGTTCTGCAGGTACGCGGCGATCACGATCATCAGCGGGAGTCCGGGGATCACCAGGAAGAGGTTGACGATGAAGCCGACCACCTCCCCCAGGAAACCGCGCATATAGCCCCAGCTGAGACCGATCAGCACGGCGACGATCGTGGAGAGGATTCCGGCGGCCATGCCGACCAGCAGGCTGATCTGCGAGCCGTAGATCAGCTGGCTCAGGACGTCTTCGCCCGCAGCCGTGGTGCCGAGCCAGTGCGCGGCCGATGCGTCGGCGTTGCGCTCGAACGAGTTGTCCTTCGGGCCGTAGGGCGCGAGCAGCGGCGCGAACACCGCGACCAGCACGAACAGCCCGAGGATGATGAGGCCGAGGCGAGCCTTGCCGTTGGACCAGAGGGTGCCCACCATCCGGGCGAACGAGCGCCACGGGCTGGGAGCCGCGATCCGGTCGGAGGGAACCTTGACATTCATGGTGGAGGTCATCGGCGGGTCCTTGGATCCAGCACGCCGTACAGGATGTCGACGAGGAAGTTGGCGACGAGCACGCTCACGGTGATCATCAGGAAGAGCGCCTGCATGAGCGGGTAGTCCTGCCCGATCACGGCGTTGAAGAGCAGGTATCCGATACCCGGATATCCGAACACCTGCTCCACGAGGATCGATCCGCCGACCACGCCACCGAGCGTGAGCCCGAAGCCGGTGAGGTTCGGCAGGATCGCGTTCCGTGCGGCGTAGCGCAGGGCGATGGTGCGACCGTGCAGGCCGTTCGCCTCGGCGAAGGTCACGTAGTCGTCACCCAGCGTGTTGATCATCGCGTTGCGCATGCCGATGATCCATCCGCCGAGGGAGGTCAACAGGATCGTGACCGCCGGGAGGATCGCATGCTGCACGAGGTCGATGAGGAAGTCCCAGGTGAAGCCCGGCGTGGTGGTCGCCGAGTAGGCGCCCGTCGTCGGGAACCAGTGCAGCACGTACCCGAAGAAGAACAGCAGCAGCAGCGCCGTCCAGAAGTACGGGAAGGTGCTGAGGAACGATCCGGTCAGCGTCGGCAGCGAATCGAGCCACGTGCCCCGGCGCCAGGCGGCGGCGGTTCCGATCAGTGTGCCGATCACGAACGCGAGGATCGTGACGATGCCGACCAGGCCGATCGTGTACGGCAGCGCGGTCGAGACCATGCTCGACACGCTCTGCGGATAGAACGTGTACGAGACACCGAAGTCGAGTCGGGCGACCTGACCGAGGTAGGCCACGTACTGGTCCCACAGGGAGCCCGTGGGAACACCGAGCTGAGCCTCGATCGCGGCCCTCGTCGCATCCGACACCGGACCGTTCTGCGAGAGCTTCGCGATCGCGGCGTCGGCCGGCGAGCCGGGCATGAGACGCGGAAGGAAGAAGTTCAGAGTGACGGCCGCCCACAGGGTGAGAACGAACAGTCCGATCTTCTGGAGGACGTACTTCATCGGTCATCCTCCTTCACGCGCTCGAGCCGGGTGAAGATGCCCAGAGGTGCCGAGTCGTAGTTCTGCGGGATCATGTACGGGTCGTCCTCTGAGGGCCATCCGGTGAACTTGGAATCGTTGAACAGGCCCCAGATGCCGCCGTAGTAGAGGCCGATGACCGGCATCTCCTCGTAGACGATCGCCTGCAGCTCCTTCACGATCTCGGCCTGGCGTGCGGTGTCCACCGTCTCGCGGTACTCCTTGAGCAGGGCGTCGGCCTCATCCGAGCGGTAGCGCTCGAAGTTGTTCGCGGTGGCTTCACCGGAGGGCACGTAGAACTCGCTCGAGAGCAGGTTGTTGTACGCCTGGTAGATGTCGCCGTTGCCCATGCCGCCGATGGCCATCTCGAAGTCGCCGTTGCTGATGGCGCTCTGGTAGCCGGCCGGCTGCGGAAGCTTGAGGGTCACCTTGACGCCGACCTTCGCCAGCTGGCTCTGCACCGTCTGCGCCGCGCGGGTCCAGTCGGAGTAGCCGTTGGCGGTCGTCAGCGCGAACTCGAGCTGCTCTCCGTCGGCGCCGACGAGGCGGTCGCCGTCGAGGGTGTATCCCGCTTCGGCGAACGCCGCGAGTGCGGCATCCGTGTCCTGCGTGATCATGCCCGCGTCGGGGATGCTCGGATCGAGGTACTCCTCCTGGTTGGGGAGGATGAGTCCGGTCTGCCCTGCGGGCTCCATGTACCCCTCGGAGGCGGTCTCGGCGATCTCCTCACGGTCGAGTGAGAGCGCGATGCCTCGGCGCACGTTGACGTCGTCGAACGGGGCGACCTCAAGGTTCGGCATCAACGCGATCACGCCTCCCGGCGGGAACCACCAGGCGTTGTCATCGCTCGCCGCACCCCATGTGCCCTCGACATCGGAGATGAACGAGTAGGCCCAGTCGTAACCGCGCGTGACGGTGTCGAGCTGCGAGTTCGTGGACGGCAGGATGATGTGCTCGATCTCGATCTTGTCGGCCTGCCAGTAGTCGGGGTTCTTGTCCACCGAGTACTGCTGGTCGTTGTAGTTGCCGAGCACGAACGGGCCCGTGCCGACCGGGTTCTCGTTCCGATAGGTGCCCGGATCCTTCACGTCGGACCAGAGGTGCTCGGGCACGATCATGGTCTGACCGAGGATCGGCAGCGACGGCGCGTCATCGGTCTGCAGGTGCATGATGACGTCGTCGCCGTCGACCTCGACGGTCTCGAGGTGCTGCCAGGCGCCCTTGATGTCGAGCGAGGGGTTGTCCTTGAGCAGCTGGAACGTGAACGCCACGTCGTCGGGCGTCAGCTGCTCGCCGTCGCTCCACTCGACGTCGTCGCGGATCGTCATCACGATCGTGCGGGCGTCGGGCTGGGTCCATTCGGTCGCCAGCCACGGGTTCTCGGTTCCGTCGAGCGGGTTCACCAGGATCAGCGGCTCATAGATCCAACGCGATGCGGTGCGCGTGTTGGTCAGATACGGGTTGAAGTTCCGCGTGAAGAACGGGTTCCCCTTGTCCGCATTGATGAGCATCGTGTCGTCGCCGATCGATGGATCGGGCTGCGAACTGATCTGGATGCTGCAACCGCTGAGCACGACGGCTGCTGCCGCCAGTCCCACGATCGCGGCTCTCCGCCAGCGTCGGAGCATGTGCGTCTTCGCCACACTGCCACCTCATGTCGTCTGTGTCATGAAGGGGGTCCCGCGGGTCGGGGCACCCCGCGGCCGAAGCCGCATGAGTGATTGTAAGCGCATACATTTTGCATCCGCAACCCCTTGACACATGCGTTCAGCGCCGTCAACCCTCTCGATGACAGGGATGGGAGCGGTGCCAAACTGCCGACTATTCGGGATCGGCGCGCAGCGAGCGCGTCATGCTCCGGAGCGCTCGGAACGCCGCCGACTGCTCGGCATCCGTCATGCCCGCCAGCATCGCGACCTCGACCGATCGCACCGCGACCGTCGCCGCCGCCAGCCGCTCCCTGCCCCGCGGGGTCAGCGTCGTCGGGAGAGCCTTCCCGACGACCGCTTCCGTGGGCCTCGTCACGATGCCGTCGCGCTCGAGGCCCTGCAGCAGGACATTCATCGACTGCCTCGTGACGAACGCGCCACGGGCCAGTTCGGAGTTCGACAGGCCGGGGCGCTGTGCGAGCAGCTCGAGGCAGGAGTAGTGCGTGATGGTCATGCCGAGCGGGCGCAGCACCTCTTCCATCGCCGCACGGAGCGCACTCGCAGCCTCCTTGAGCAGGTAACCGAGCGATGTGTCCAGGTCGATGCCCGCACCGTCTTGACTCATGTCAGTATTCTGACATACATTGAGCTGTGTCAGATAACTGACACGAACAGGAAAGAGTCTCACCATGCCCGTCACCGGCCCCGACTTCGTCTCCCTCCAGACCCGCGACCTCGCGGCGTCCCAGGCGTTCTACCAGAAGTACCTCGGACTGGTCCGCTCGCAGGCCGGTCCCCCGCACGCCGTGGTCTTCGAGACGACACCCATCGCCTTCGCGCTGCGCGACATCGCGCCTGGTACCGACCTCGACGGAGTCGACCAGCCGGGGATCGGCGCCGCGATCTGGCTGCACGCCACCGATGTGCAGGAGATCCACGACGCTCTCGCCGCCGACGGGCACACGATCGTCGCGGATCCGATCGACGGCCCGTTCGGCCGCACCTTCACGTTCGCCGACCCCGACGGCTACCGCATCACGCTGCACGACCGCGCCTGAGCGGCGAACGCCGGTCCGTCGCCCGGGCCTCCTCAGGGGCGCTGCGAGCTCTCGCGGACGAGGATCTGAAGGGGCAGACGCACGGTCATCGGATCGGCGTCCGGGTGCTCGAGACGGCGCGCGAGCAGCTGCACGGCGGCGCGACCGAGGTCGATCATCGGCTGGCGGACGGTCGTGAGCGTGGGGCGAGAGAGCGCGGCCGCCTCGAGCCCGTCGAAGCCCGTCACCCTCACGTCGTCCGGCACACGGATGCCCGCCGAGCCGAATGCCTCGATCGCCCCGAGAGCCATCTGGTCGTTGGCCGCGACCAGTACAGACGGCGCTCCTCGGGCGATGAGCTGCTCGGCGGCGGCATACCCCGAGGCGCGGGTGAAGTCGCCTCGGAGCACGGTCACGTCGTCGATCGAGACCCCGGCCTCGGCGACGGCGGTGGCGAAGCCGTCCCAGCGCTGCGCACCGTCCGGCGAGTCCTCCGGGCCGCCCAGGAAGGCGATCGTCCCCGGGTCGGCCTGGGCGAGCACGAGGCGGGTGAGCTCGGCCATGGCCTCGGCGTTGCTGACGGTGACGTGGTCGTAGCGGTCGCCACGGGCGGGGCCCGAGAGCACGACGACCGGAATCCGCTGGGCGAGGCGAGAGAGCACATCATCGGGCACGCTCTGCGCCAGCACCATCAGCCCGTCGACCCGGCCGGCGATGTCGCGCACGGTCTCGCGGGCGGGGTCGCCTCGGCCGACACCGATCATGAGCACGAATCCCTGCTTCCACGCCTCGAGCTCTGCACCGCGCAGCACCTCGTCGAGGAAGAGCATGGTCGGATGCGGCGCGTCGGCGTCCGACGACGCCTGCTCGACCGTGAACGGCGGCGCGTCGGCCTGCTCGTCGGCGAGCACGTCGAGCACCGGGGCATGCTCCGACGCATCGAAACCCGGGAAGTACAGTCCCAGCACACCGGTGCGGCGTTCAGCCAACCCGCGCGCACTGCCGCTGGGCACATAGCCGAGCTCGGAGACCGTGTCGAGCACGCGCTCACGGGTGGCCGGGCGCACGGCATCCGGCTGCCGAAGCACCCGCGAAACCGTGGCGATCGAGACCCCTGCGCGCTCTGCGACATCGTAGACGGTCGCCTTCTTGCTCACGCTCGGTCCTCCTCCGGTTGCGTGTGCACCAGGGTACCCGGGGTCAGCGGCGGGCGACGAGGGAGCCATGCGGCCGGGCGCTGATCTCGCCCGCTTCCCGGCCGCGGGTCTCACTAGACACGACCGCGAAGCCTGCATCGGTGAGAAGCTCCGCGAGCGCGTCGGCAGACCAGAAGAATGCCGGAGCGACGGCGTGCGCGAACGGCTCGCGCGGTTCACCGTCGAAGAACCCGATCAGGATGCTGCCGCCAGGGGCGAGCACTCGAGCGAACTCGGAGAGGATCTCGGGCACCTCCGAAGGCGGGATGTGGATCAGCGAGTACCAGGCGAGGATGCCGCCGAGCGACTCCGCCTCGAACGGCAGATCGCGGAATGTGCCCACCTCGAAGGCGGTGCCGGGATGCCGATTCTTCGCGGTCGCGATGAACTCCGACGACAGGTCGACTCCCCGCGCCTCGCGCCCACCTCTGCCGAGGAACGCGGTCCAGTGCCCCGGCCCGCAGCCGGCATCGAGCAACTGCCCCGGGGTCGCGTCGCGCCAGGCGGCGATGACCGCCGCATCACGGGCATCCATCTGCTCGATCGCACCGGCCAGCTCGACGTATTCCGCTGCCCGCGCGTCGTAGGCGGAGCCGATCGCGGATTCCGTACCCCGCACCATCAGCTGCGAGCGGCGAGCGCTGCCTGATACAGGTCGCGGGACGACAGCCCGGTGGCGGCGGCGACCTCGGCGCACGCCTCCTTCAGGCGGACTCCAGATGCCACGAGCCGCTGCACCTGTGCCAGCGCGTCGTCCGCCGAGGCCTCGCGGTGGGGCGCACCCTCGACCACGACGACGATCTCGCCCTTGACCCCGGCGGTCGCCCACTCGACGAGCTCCGACGACGTGCCGCGGCGCACCTCCTCGTAGAACTTGGTGAGCTCACGGCACACGGCGATGCGGCGGTCGTCGCCGAAGGCTGCGCCCATGTCGGCGAGCGACGAGGCGAGACGCGCGGGCGATTCGAAGAAGACCATCGTGCGAGGTTCTGCAGCGAGCGCCCGCAGGGTCGACCGCCGTTCGCCGGGCTTCCGGGGCAGGAAGCCCTCGAACGTGAAGCGGTCGGTCGGCAGCCCCGAGATCGAGAGCGCCATCAGCACGGCGCTCGGCCCAGGGATCGCCGTCACGGTCACGCCCAGCGCGACGGCCTCGGCGACGAGCCCGTAGCCGGGGTCGCTGATCGCCGGCATCCCGGCATCGCTGACGACGACGACGTCGGTCTCGACCGCGAGCGCCGCGAGCTCGGCGGCTTTCTGCTTCTCGTTGTGATCGTGCAGGGCGATCAGTCGCGGCCGATTGGCGATCTGCAGCGCCTGCAGCAACCGTCCGGTGGTGCGCGTGTCCTCCGCGACGACCACCTCGGCGTTCTCCAGCACCTCGACGAGGCGACGCGAGACATCCCCGAGGTTTCCGATCGGCGTTGCGGCGAGGATGATCACCCGCCCAGCTTAGGCGGCCGCCACAGGCAGGTTGTCTAGGCTGGAGCGGTGACTGCGCCCGTGCCTCTGCTGCCTCCCCCCGAGGAGCGGTTGACGCGCTATGGCCAGGCGCGCGACCGCATCCTGCGAGACCCCGACTGGGGGCGGATGATGCGGTGGTTCGCGCCGCTCGTCGTCACTGCGCTGGCCGCTGTGCTGCGCCTCGTCAACCTCGGCCATCCGCACCAGCTCGCGTTCGACGAGACCTACTACGTCAAGGACGCGTGGTCGCTGTGGACTCTGGGCTACGAGGGCACGTGGGGCAAGGACGCCAACGAGGCGTTCGTCACCCTGCAGCAGCTGCCTCTGTCGGACGTCGGCTCGTTCATCGTGCACCCGCCGCTGGGCAAGTGGCTGATCGCGCTCGGCATGGCCCTCGGCGGCCCCGACAACACCGTCGGATGGCGGATCGCCACCGCCCTGCTAGGAACCGCCACCGTGCTGCTCGTCTATCTGGTCGCCCGACGCCTGACCGGATCGATCGTCGTGGCGACGGTCGCCGGGACGCTGCTGGCGATCGACGGCCTCAGCATCGTGATGAGCCGCACTGCGCTGCTCGACGGCCCGCTGACCTTCTTCCTGCTGCTCGGGGCGCTGTTCATCCTGTACGACCGCGACCGCGCGATCCCGCTGCTCGAACGCCCGGACCCCGATTCCCCCGACTCGATGTGGGGGCCGGTGCTGTGGCGTCGCCCGTGGCTGATCGCTGCGGGTCTCGCCCTCGGCGCAGCCTGCGCCGTCAAGTGGTCGGGCCTGTACGCCCTCGCCGCCTTCGGGCTCTACGTGGTGGTGACGGATGCTCTCGCGAGGCGTCGCGCTGGGGTCGTGCTGTGGCCGACCGCCGCGGCGTTCCGCCAGGGTCCGGTGTCGTTCGTGCTGCTCGTGTTCCCCGCGCTCGGGGTGTATCTGGCCAGCTGGACGGGATGGTTGGTGACCTCCGGCGGCTATGCCCGTCAGAGCGACCCGAACCCGCTGATCGCACTGTGGAACTACCACGAGGCGATCCTGAACTTCCATGTCGGCCTGGTCAAAGGCCACCCCTACGCGAGCCCCGCGTGGGAGTGGCCGCTGCTGCTGCGCCCGACTGCGGTGTGGGTGGGCACGGACCCGGCGCCCTGCGGCGTCGACCACTGCATCGCCGTGATCTCGACGATCCCGAATCCGATCATCTGGTACGCCGGAGTCGCTGCAGCCGTCTACCTGCTCTATCGGCTCGTGCGGGGATGGATCGAACGGCGGTCGGTCAGCGCGGCATTCACGTTCCCACTGGTGGGACTGGCCGCGACCTACATCCCCTGGCTGCTGTTCCCCGAGCGCACGATCTTCCAGTTCTACACGGTGGCGATGGCGCCGTTCCTCGTGATCGGACTGGCCGTGGTGCTGCGTCACATCGCGGGGCGTCGAGAGGATCCCCTGCACCGACGGCAGTCGGGTGAGCGCACCGTGATCATCTTCCTCGCGGTGGTGGTGCTGGTGTCCGCCTTCTTCTACCCCGTGTGGACAGGCATCAGCGTGCCCTACGACTTCTGGCTCCTGCACAACTGGATGCCGGGCTGGATCTGAACTCTCAGTCGGCGTCGCTGGTGACGCCCGGTCGCGAGACGTCGCGCGTCAGTCGGGCGACGATCAGCAGGATCGCGGTGAGGCCGACGGTCAGCAGCAGCTGCACGCGTGCGGCCTCGTCGATCATCGTGAGTGCGATGACACCGGCGAGCAGCGCCAGGCACAGCCACGACAGCCAGGGGAAGCCCCACATGCGCATCGGCATCGGCTCGCCCGCGCGATCGGCACGGCGGCGAAGGATGATCTGCGACACCGCGGTCGCGGTCCAGATGACCAGCAGCGTCGACCCGACGACGTTGAGGAGCGCCGGGAGCACCACGTCGGGGAACGCCCAGTTGAGGCCCACCGTGATGAAGCCGAACGCGACGGAGGCGAGGACGGCCACGACGGGCACGCCGTTGCGGGTGGTGCGGGTCGCCGCGAGAGGTGCGAGACCGCGCTCTCCGAGCGAGTAGGCCATGCGCGATGCCCCGTAGATGTTCGCGTTCATGGCCGACAGCAGCGCGATCACGACGATGAGGTCCATGACGAGTCCGACGCCCGGCAGCTGCAGCGTGTCGAGCACGGCCGAGAAGGGACCGTCCTTGACCGCCGGGTCGTTCCACGGCAGCACCGATACGATCACGAAGATCGAACCGACGTAGAAGATCAGGATGCGCACGAGCACCTCGCGCACGATGCGGCGGATGTTGCGTGCGGGGTCGTCGGACTCGGCAGCCGCGATCGCGACCACCTCGGTGCCGCCGAACGCGAAGACCACGATCAGCAGAGCGGCCGCGATGCCCGTCATGCCGTTCGGGGCGAAGCCGCCGTTGTTGACGAGGTTGCCGATGCCGGTCGCCGGCACCCCCGGGATGAAGCCCACGATGGCGCACACGCCGACGACGAGGAACACGATGATCGCGGCGACCTTGATCGCCGCGAACCAGAACTCGAACGTGCCGTAGTTGCGCACCCCGAAGAGGTTCACCGCGGTCAGCGCCACCACGAAGACGAGCACCCACACCCACGCGGGGATGCCGGGGATCCAGGCCGAGATGATGCCGCCGGCCCCCGTGGCCTCCGCCGCGATCACGACGACGAGCTGGATCCAGTAGAGCCAGCCGACCGCGCTGCCGGCGCTGCGTCCCATCGCCTTCTGGGCGTAGGAGCTGAACGCCCCGGAGCTCGGACGGGCGGCGACCATCTCGGCGAGCATCGCCATGACGAGCACAACGATGCCGCCGGCGACGAGATACGAGATGAGCACGGCAGGGCCGGCGATGCTGATCGCCTGCCCCGAACCCACGAAAAGGCCGGCACCGATCGCACCGCCGAGCCCCATCATCGAGATCTGGCGACGGGTCAGCCCCGGGTGCAGCCCCTTGGTCGTCGTCGTGGTGGTGGGGACCTCGGTCATACGCGTGCCTCCTGCGGAGCGGTCTGAAGGGAGAGCGCGGCCTGCACGCGGTCGATGTCTTCGCTCGAGCCCGAGGAGATGCGCACGCCCTCGCCGGGGAACGCCCGAGTGATGACGCCACCCTCGCGCAGCAGGAGCTCGAGCTCGTCGGTGCGGTCGCCCGCGGGCACCCACACGAAGTTCGCCTGGGAGGCGATGGCGGGCCATCCCGCCGCGACGAGCAGCGAGTGGAGCCGATCGCGCTGCACGACGACCTCGTCGATGCGCGCGGAAAGCTCATCCTCGGCGTCGAGCGAGGCGAGCGCCGCCGTCTGCGCGAGGTCGGTCACGCCGAACGGCACCGCGACCTTGCGCTGGTTGTCGGCGATCTCGACCGGCGCGAGCGCATAGCCGATGCGCAGGCCCGCGAGTCCGTAAGCCTTGGAGAACGTGTGCAGCACAGCGACGTGCGGATGCCGTCGGAACAGCTCGATGCCCGCGCCGAAGGACTCGGTGCGGTCGAAGTGCACGTAGGCCTCGTCGACCACGACCAGCACGTCGTGCGGCACTGCGGCGACGAAAGCCTCGAGCGCAGCCGCACCGACGACCGTCCCGGTCGGGTTGTTCGGGTTGCAGACGAAGATCAGTCGCGTACGAGGGGTGATCGCGGCGAGCATCGCATCGAGGTCGTGCGCGTGATCGTCGCCCAACGGCACGGCGATCGGCGTCGCTCCGGCGATGCGCACGAGCGACGGATAGGCCTCGAACGACCGCCAGGCGAATATCACCTCGTCGCCGTCGCCGGCGACCGCATGGATGAGCTGGGATGCGAGCTCGACCGAGCCCGCGCCCACGGTGACGACGGCGGGATCGACGTCGTAGCGCGCGGCCAGCCGTTCGCGGAGCGTCGCGGCACTCATGTCGGGATAGCGGTGCATCGATGACAGCCGCTGCTGGACCGCCTCGACGACGGACGGGAGGGGCGGGTGCGGCGACTCGTTGGACGAGAGCTTCGAGGCGCCGGCCGGGGCGGAGCGCCCCTGGCGGTAGGCGGGCACGGCGTCGAGGCCGGCACGGGTGGGGAGGGGCATTCTCAGAGCATCCTTGCTGTGATCCAGCGGCGCCCCTGGTGGCGGCGCCTGCTGTCGAGCAACACTAGACCGGAGATCGGAGGGTGGGCAATCGGTGCAGCATCCGGTGCGCAACGCGCGCAACCGGCGGGGTGCGATCCCCGAACCGCTGAGCAGACTGCACAGCTTACGCGGTCCAGCGGCAGGTCTACGATCGCAGCATGGGCAGCCCGTCAGGTTTCGAGTTCGCGGTGCGTGGCGACGACGTGGTCATCCGTCATCACGGGGTCACCGCGGCCGTGCTGCGCGGAGCCAGGGCGAGCGAGTTCCTGGCTCAGGTGGATCAGGGCGACGCGCAGCTGCTGATGGCACGACTGACCGGCAACTATCGCCGAGGCAACGAGCGCACCGCACGGCAGCACCCGCGCAACGCTCGCTGACGAGTCAGCGCGAGAGGGGAAGCTCGGCGGGGTCGCTCACCGGGAGTCGACACACGAACGTGCGGCAGTCGAAGGCCTGCTCCCTCGCGTCCCCCTTGCCCTCGAACAGCTCGAAGTCGGCGTCCGCGAACGCCCTCGCCTGCGCGGGTGCCACGATCGCGATCAGATCGGCGTCCGCCATGCGGGCAGCGGAGGCGAGTGCGCCCTCCGGTCTCTCGGTGACGACCACGAGCTGCCTCGGCGGATCGACGAGACCCGCCGCCACGCGCAGCAGGCTGCCATGCGCGAACGGCTGCGACACGGCCTGAGCGGCATGCGCCCGTACCCGTTCGGCGGCCGCCTCGCGATACCGGTCCCCCGCGCCGAGACGCCATGCCGTGAGAGATGCAGCCGCTACGGCCGCCGCATCCGACGGCAGGTCTCCGTCTGTCTGATCGGGCGATGCCGAGATGCCGTGAGCCGCGAGCAGGGGGTCGCCGTCGAGTCCCTCGATCGCCTCATCCAACAGCTCGCGCGCCTCGACCGCCCAGGCCGCCTCGCCGGTGGCCGCGGCGAGAGCGAACAGCCCCTCGGCCAGGAGCGCGACATCGGCCGTGGTCGCCACCGCACCCGAGGCGACACCGTCGAGAGACGCGCGGACGAGGGCTCCCGTCGAATCCCGATTGACCCGGAGCACGCACTCGGCGGCATCGACCGCGGCCTGCACCCACGAGCTCTCTCCGAGCGCGGCACCCGCCCGGGCGAGAGCTGTGATGGCCAGCCCGTTCCAGCCCGTGATGACCTTGCCGTCGACGGCCGGCGGCTCGAGTCCCGCACGTTCCGACACCGGCCGCAGGTAGTACCCGCCCTCGCTGCGCTGACCGTCGATCCACGACTCCGAATCCTGAGCGGCACCGAATCCGCCGTCGTCGCGGCGCAGAGCGCCCATGAGGAAGGCCGCGACTCCGCGCGCGGTCGGCTCGTCCCCCGCGTCCAGCGCCACGAGCAGCAGCTGGGCGTTGTCGGTCAGCATCCGCTCGTAGTGCGGCACGGTCCAGTCGCGCTGGGTCGCGTAGCGGAAGAAGCCGCCGTCGGCATCGCGCAGATCGGATGCCGACATCGCGGCGAGGGCCCGGTCTGCCGCGGCGGCGGCATCCGGAGCCTCGCGTCGCACGAGCGGGGTCTGCAGCAGCCCCAGGGTCGTCGCCACCGGGAACTTCGGCGCACCGCCGAATCCGCCGAACATCGAGTCCTCGCGCTGGGCGATCGTGTCGGCGGCCGCGGCGAGGGCCGCAGCATCCGGCAGCTCGGAGGGAGTCGAGGCCGCCGCCCTGGCGAGCGCCTCGGTCACCGCATCCGCCGATTCCTCGGCCTGCGCGCGGCGCACGGTCCATGCCTCGTTCACCGCCGCGAGCACGTCGCGGAACGCCGGCATCGGCTGCCGGGCCTCGGGAGGCCAGTACGTGCCGGCGTAGAAGGTGCGCCCTCGCGGCGTCGTGAACACCGTCAGCGGCCAGCCGAGATTCTGCGTGAACGCGGATGCCGCGGCCATGTAGGCGCCGTCGACGTCCGGGTGCTCCTCGCGGTCGACCTTGATCGCCACGAAGTCGCGGTTGATCAGCGCCGCCGTCGCCGGGTCGGCGAACGACTCCCTCGCCATCACGTGGCACCAGTGGCAGGTGGAGTAGCCGATCGAGATCAGCAGCGGCACGTCGCGGCGCTGCGCCTCGGCGAAGGCCTCGGGCCCCCATGGATACCAGTCGACGGGGTTGTCGGCGTGTGCCCGCAGGTACGGGCTGAGCGTGTCGGCGAGCCTGTTGGTCATGGGCTCACGCTACGCCGATCAGGAGACGAGGAGCTGCTCCGCGGGCCGTGACGCCGCGTAGCCGACGAGAGGCAGTGCTCGTTCGGTGGCAAGGGCGATGCGCGAGTGCAGCACGTCCGACGCGATCACGTAGCCGTCGAAGTCCGTGTCGCTGGCGTAGACGCCGAGCGGCAGGGTCAGCGCCTGGAAGAACGCGAACAGCGGCCGCAGCTGGTGCTCGATGATCAGCGCGTGACGCTCGCCGCCACCGGTCGCCGCGAGCAGCACCGGCTTGCCGACGAGCTCGTACTGACCGACGAAGTCGAACAGGTGCTTGAACAGGCCGGTGAACGAGGCCCGGTAGACGGGGCTGCCGACGATCAGCAGATCTGCCGCCTCGATGGCCAGGAGCTTCTCCTCGACATTCGCCGGAAGGCGGTCACGGCGCAGGGCCCCCGCGAGCGAAGGCCCGATGTCGGTGAGCTCGATGACCTCAATCTCGACCTCGGCACGCTCGGCGACGGCCGCGGCGATCGCACGGACGAGCGCCGTGGTCTTGCTGGGCTCGTGCAGAGAGCCGGACACGGCGACGACGCGGTAGGGAGCTGTCATGCCGTTGACGCTACTCACGACGACGCCCCGTGTCGCGAGGAGCGACACGGGGCGTCATCTGTCGAAACGGAACGCCTCAGTTGACGTCGTTCGGGTGCGAGCCGACACGACCCGAGCCGTCGAGCGGGTCGAGGGCGTCGATCGATGCGACCTCGGCATCGGTCAGCTCGAAGCCGAACACGTCGAGGTTCTCGCGCAGGCGCTCGGCGCGCACGGACTTCGGGAAGACGATGAAGCCCTTCTGCAGGTGCCAGCGCAGCACCGCCTGCGCAGGGGTCACGCCGTGGGCGGCAGCGGCCTCGGCGATCGCGGGAGTGCCGAACAGGTCGTACTTTCCCTGTCCGAGCGGACCCCACGACTCGATGCGGATGCCGTGCTCGGTCGCCCAGGACACGACGTCGCGCTGCTGATAGGCCGGGTGCAGCTCGATCTGGTTGACCGCGGGGGTCACGCCCGTCTCGGAGACCACGCGCTCGAGGTGCGGCACGAGGAAGTTCGAGACGCCGATGCTGCGGGTGAGACCGGCGTCGCGCAGCTCGATGAGCTTCGCGAAGGCGTGCACGTAGTCGTCCTTCGCGGGGGTCGGCCAGTGCACGAGGTACAGGTCGACGGCGTCGAGGCCGAGCTTCTCGAGGCTCTCGGCGATCGCCGCATTCGGCTCGTCGTCGTGGTGACGGTCGTTCCAGAGCTTCGTGGTGATGAACAGCTCGTCGCGGGCGATGCCCGATGCGGCGATGGCCGCGCCGACGCCCTCCTCGTTGCCGTAGATGGCTGCGGTGTCGATGTGGCGGTAGCCGATCTCGAGCGCCTCGCTCACGGCCCGCTCGGTCTCGTCGGCCGGAACCTTGAACACCCCGTAGCCGAGCTGCGGGATGGAGTGGCCGTCGTTCAGTTCGAGTGCAGGAATCGTCATGATCCCACCCTAGGACCCTGTGATGACAGGCGGGCCCGCCGGCACCGAAGCCATCTTCTGCGCGGCCCTGCCCACCAGCCGTTCGAGGGGCCCCCGACCCACCAGGATCGACCACAGCGTCGTGGCCAGGAGCAGGCAGATCGCCGTCGCCGCCCAGAAGGCGTTGCTCGAGAAGAACCCGCCGGGTCCGCCGATCAGCGCGACCGAGAGCACGTGAACGCTGTATGCCGTCAACGGCATGGATCCGAGTGCGCCCAGCGGGAGCAGCACCCAGCGCAGCGGACGACTGAGCAGCACGCACAGCGCGATGACACACAGGGCGAAGCCGCCGGAGCCGAGGATCTCGGCCGTGCCGCCGGAGTGCGGATCGACTCCGAAGATCGCTCGGAGCACCGCCCCCAGCGGATCCGCTGCGGCGAGCGCATCCGGGTAGGTGCTCCATCCCGATGCCGCTCCTGAGCCCTGAGCCCACCCTCCCTTCGAGGACGAGCCGGTGATCCCCGCGACCGCTCCGACGAGGCCGAGTCCGTAACCGGTGATCATGAGGCCGACGCCCGCGCCGAAGGTGATGGCAGCGGTCTCGAGCTTCTCGACGTGCAGCCGCCCGAGGGCCATGCCCGCCAGCACGAAGGCGAGCCATGCGGTGATCGGGTACGAGCCGTAGAGCACGAGGCTGATGCCGGCGCCGTAGGGGTTGAGGGTCAGGGCGGCGAGCAGCGCCAGCAGCGCCGGCGCCGCGAGCGCGAGGATGCCCGCGGTGATCAGCAGCTTCCAGGGCTGCCACCGCAGGAAGGGGATGACGGCGACGTAGAGCAATCCGTACAGGGTGAGGATCACCGCGATCGGGGTGTTCAGCATCTCGAGCGCGAGCCCGATCACGAAGATCACCGCACCGCGTCCGACGAGCTGCAGACGGATCGTCGGCATCCGCTCGGGAGCAGGCAGCGTGCTTCTCCCCGTCATCAGCGCGATCGAGATTCCCGCGAGCACCGCGAACAGGATCGACGATCGCCCGTGCACGAGATCGGTCCAGGTCGACAGATCGAACGGGTCGAACGCCTCGGTCTCGCCGATGTGCGCCCCGGCCATCCCCAGGATCGCGAGTCCTCTCGCGACGTCGAGACCGAGGATGCGGGGAGCCCGCCCGAACTCGTGGAACCACCGCGTTGCGGGAAGGGCTGTCGACACAGTGCTCACGGATGAATCGTACGATGGGAGTTCTATGTCCTCCCCCGTGATCATCTATCCTCCCGAGCTGCCCGTCAGCGCCGCCAAGGACGAGATCGCCGACGCCATCCGCGACAACCAGGTGGTCATCGTCGCCGGAGCCACCGGGTCGGGCAAGACGACTCAGCTTCCGAAGATCTGCCTCGACCTCGGGCGCGAGCGCATCGCGCACACGCAGCCCCGTCGACTCGCCGCCCGCACGATCGCCGAACGCGTCGCTGAGGAGCTGCAGGTCGAGCTCGGCACCCTCGTCGGTTACAAGGTGCGCTTCACCGACAAGGTGTCGGACGAGACGCGCATCGCGCTGATGACCGACGGCATCCTGCTGAACGAGATCCACCGCGACCGGCTGCTCCGCCGCTACGACACGATCATCATCGACGAGGCGCACGAGCGCTCGCTCAATGTCGACTTCCTGCTCGGGTATCTCGTGCGCATCCTGCCGGAGCGCCCCGACCTCAAGGTCATCATCACGTCGGCGACGATCGACCCCGAGAGCTTCGCCCGGCACTTCGCGACGCCGCAGGGAGATCCCGCGCCGGTCATCGAGGTGTCGGGGCGCACGTATCCGGTCGAGATCCGCTACCGGGCGCAGACGGAGGAGACCGAGGAGTCCGACGAGGTGACCGCGATCGTCGCGGCGCTGCGCGAGCTCGACAGGGAAGAACCGGGCGACGTGCTGGTGTTCCTCCCCGGCGAGGCCGAGATCCGGGATGCGGCGGATGCCGTGCGCGGCGCGTATTCGAAGGACCGCTCCCCCACCGAGGTGCTGCCGCTCTACGGGCGCCTGTCGGCCGCCGAGCAGCATCGGGTGTTCGAGAAGAGCCGGGTCGCCGGAGTGCGTCGCCGCGTGGTGCTCGCCACGAACGTCGCCGAGACCAGCCTCACGGTGCCGGGCATCCGCTACGTGATCGACACCGGCACCGCGCGCATCTCGCGCTACAGCAGCCGCTCGAAGGTGCAGCGTCTGCCGATCGAGGCGATCTCGCAGGCCTCGGCGAACCAGCGCTCCGGCCGCGCTGGTCGCACGAGCGACGGCATCGCGATCCGCCTCTACAGCGAAGAGGACTTCGACAAGCGGGCGGAGTTCACCGAACCCGAGATCCTGCGCACCTCTCTCGCCTCCGTCATCCTGCAGATGCTGTCGCTCGGGTTCGGCGACATCACGGCGTTCCCGTTCCTGACCCCGCCCGATTCCCGCGGCGTGAAGGCGGCCGTCGACCTGCTCACCGAGCTCGGCGCGGTGAGCGGCAGCGGCGACTCTCCGCGTCTCACCCGCATCGGCCGCGACATCTCGCGCATCCCCATCGACCCCCGCTTCGCCCGCATGCTCATCGAGGCGGGGCGCACCGCATCGGGGTCGTCGAACGTCACGCGCGACGTGCTCGCGATCGTGGCGGGGATGTCGATCCAGGACGTGCGCGAGCGTCCGTCGCAGGATGCCCCGCAGAGCGTGCGCGACGAGGCCGACAGGATGCACGCGCGCTTCGCCGATCCGACGAGCGACTTCCTCTCGATCCTCAACCTCTGGAACCACCTCAGGGAGCAGCAGCGCGAACTCGGCTCGAGCGCCTTCCGACGCCTCTGCCGCTCCGAGCACCTCAACTACGTCCGAGTGCGCGAGTGGTTCGACGTGCACCGCCAGCTGCGATCGCTCGTCCGCGAGAACGATGCCGGAGGCTCCGGCGCCGCGGATCCGGATGCGATCCACCGCGCCCTGCTCGCGGGCCTCCTGTCGCAGATCGGCATCCTCGACGAGCGGAACACGCCCGGCCGCGGCCAGAGCAAGACCCCGCCGAAGGATGCCAAGCGCCGTCAGGCCGAGTATCGCGGCGCACGCGGCATCCGCTTCTCGATCTTCCCCGGATCGGCCCTGCGCAAGAAGAGCCCGCCGGCGGTCATGGCCGCAGAGATCGTCGAGACCTCCCGCACCTACGCACGCACGGTCGCCGCGATCGATCCGGCCTGGGCCGAGGCGCTCGCGGGCGACCTCGCGAAGCGCCAGGTCACCGAGCCGCACTGGTCGAAGGATGCAGGGGCCGCCGTCGCCTACGAGAAAATGACCCTGTTCGGCGTCGAGATCATCCCCCGCCGTCGCGTGCAGTTCGCCCGGATCGACCGCGCAGCCTCGCGCGAGATGTTCGTGCGGCATGCGCTGGTGGAGGGCGAATGGGATCCGACGCGCATCGACAAGCGCGTGAGCGCGTTCTGGCGCAGCAACGCCGAGCTGCGCAAGCGCCTCGAGAAGCTCGAGGAGAGGGAGCGCCGCCGCGACATCCTCGCGGGCGATGAGGCGGTCTTCCGGTTCTACGACGAGCGCATCCCGTCCGACGTCTTCGACGTGCGCTCGTTCGAGAAGTGGTGGCGCGAGCAGCTCGCCACGACCCCGAAGCTGCTCGTGATGCGCGAGGCCGACCTTCTCGACGACGACAGCCGGGCCGACCAGAACGAATTCCCCACGAGGTGGACCCAGGGCGATCAGGTGCTCGGGCTCGCGTACCGCTTCGAACCGGGCGCCGCAGACGACGGCGTGAGCGTCGTGATCCCGCTCCCGCTGCTCGCGCAGATCGAGGACCGCGGTTTCGACTGGCAGGTGCCGGGGCTCCGAGCGGAACTCGTCACGGGTCTGCTGCGTGCGCTGCCGAAGGCGATCCGCCGTCACGTGGTCCCCGCTGCGGACTGGGCCGACAAGTTCGGCACCGAGCTCACGGGAGAAGGTCCGGAGTCGCACGGGGGGCTCCCCGTCCGCACGCTCAAAGAGGCACTCGCCCGCCTGATCCAGCCGCTCGCGAACCAGCTCGTCTCTGCCGCCGACTTCGAGGACGACCGGGTGCCGGCGCATCTGCGCATGAACTTCCGTGCCGTCGACGAGCGCGGGCGCGTCGCAGGTTCGAACCGCGACCTCAGCGCGCTGCAGGCCGAGCTCGCCGATCGGGCACGCAGCAGCGTGGCCCGCTCGATCGCGGCACCGCCCCGCCGCCCCGGCCCTGCGAAGGGACCGCAGCCCGCTGCTGCCGCCGCCTCGATAGAGAAGGACGGCCTCACCGCCTGGACCTTCGGCGACCTGCCCGACGTGCTCGACACCCGCGTCGCCGGCGGCGTGGTCCGCGGCTACCCGGCGATCGTCGATCAGGGCAAGACCGTCTCGGTGCGCGTGGAGTCCACGGCCGATGCCGCGGCCGCAGCCACCCGCGCAGGAGTCCTGCGGCTGGTGCTGCTCGGCGTGCCCTCGCCGTCGTCCTACGTGCAGCAGCACCTCACGAGCCAGGAGAAGCTCGCACTCGCCGCATCTCCCTATCAGTCGGCCGCGGCGCTCATCGAGGACTGCCGAGCGGCCGTCGTGCACAACCTGATCGACAGGGCGCACCCCGGCGGCATCATCCGCACCGAGGACGAGTTCGCGCGCGTGCGCGACGCCGTATCGGCATCGCTCGTCGACGAGCTGTTCGCCTGCGTATCGCTCGTCGCCCGCATCCTCACCAAGACGCGTGACGTCGAACGCGGCATCAAGTCGCAGAACTCGCTCGCGCTGCTCGGCCCCCTCAATGACATCCGCACGCAGCTCTCGGGCCTGCTGCACCCGGGATTCGTCTCGGCGGCGGGCGTCGACCGTCTCGCGCACTTCCCGCGCTACCTCGACGGGATGCTCGACCGGCTGAAGACGCTGTCGAGCGAACCCGGCAAGGACCGCACCCGCATGAGCGAGTTCGAGCGCATGGCGAAGGTCTTCGAGGATGCCGGGGGCACGATCCCGCTCGCTCCGGATGCGCCGCCTGCGCTCGTCGAGACGCGCTGGCTGCTCGAGGAGTATCGCGTGAGCGTGTTCGCGCAGCGGCTCGGCACCGCACAGCCGGTCTCCCCGCAGCGCATCATGAAGGTGCTGTCCGCACGGGGGTAGCCTGAAGACATGGCTCGCGCGATCGTCTACACAGAGTTCGGTTCCCCTGACGTGCTGCATCTGATCGAGACCCCCGATCCGATCGCTCTGAGCGGCGAGGCGGTGGTGCGCATCGAAGCCGCAGGGGTCAACCCGATCGATGCGAAGCTCCGTGGGGCCAAGCGCCCGTCGCCGCCCATCACCGAGCCGCGCGGCGTGGGCTTCGACGGCGCCGGTGTGATCGAGTCTCTCGGTGCCGGCGTCGACGCCTTCGCGGTGGGCGACCGCGTGGCCATCCGCGACACGGTCGGCACCTACTCGAGCCTGCTCGCCGTGCCGGTCGAGAAGCTCGTCGCGCTGCCCGATGCGGTCACCTCGGCTGAGGGCGCCGGAATCGGCATCCCCGCAGGGACCGCGTACCAGGTGCTCCGCTCGCTCGGGCTCGCGCAAGGCGACGTGCTGCTCGTGCACGGCGGCTCAGGCTCCGTCGGCCAGGCGGCCGTGCAGTTCGCCGTCGCCTGGGGTGCCACCGTGATCGCCACCGCCAGCCCTGCTCGACACGATCAGCTGCGCGAACTCGGCGCCACCCCCGTCTCCTACGGGGACGGGCTGCTCGAGCGCGTGCGCGAAGCCGCTCCGGACGGCGTGACCGTCGCACTCGACTGCGCCGGCACCGACGAGGCGATCGAGACGTCGCTCGAACTGGTCGCCGACCGCGACCGCATCGCGACGATCGTGCGAGGCCCTGATGCCGCATCGTTCGGCATCCGCGCCTTCTCCGGCGGCTCCCCCACCCCGCTCACCGAGCAGGAGCTCGCCTGGCGAGCCGAAGCTCTTCAGGCCACGGTCGACCTGCTCGCGGCCGGCGACTTCACGATCGAGGTCGGCCCCGAGCTTCCCCTCGCCGAAGCGGCACAGGCCCACGAACTCGTGGAGTCCGGCGCCGCCTCGGGAAAGATCGTCCTGATCCCGTAGCCGGATCGGCCGTCAGGCGACCCGCTCCTCGCGCTGCGCGGCCCGTGCCTCGTCACGCAGCCGAGCCCCTTCACGCAGTGCCGGAACCAGTTCCGCACCCCAGTCGCGCACATCGCCGAGGGGATCGAAACCGCGGATGAGGAAGCGCGTCACGCCCAGGTCGTAGTACTTCAGCAGAGCCTCGGCCACCTGGGCGGGTGTGCCCACCGGTGCCGTGGAGTTCCCGGCCGGGCCCGTGAGCCTCGTGATGCCGAGCCACAGCCGCTCGTCGTGCACGTCACCGCGCCGGGCGGCCTGCTGAAGGCGGTCGGCGGACACGGGAACCGGCTCGTGCTGCGCCGGACGGGCGAACGTGAGGGTGTTGCCCGACGCCCGGCTCGCGATCACGGCCTCTGTCTCGGCGTAGATGCGATCGGCCTTCTCCCAGGCCTCGGCTTCGGTCGCAGCGATGATCGGCCGGGTCGACAGACTGAATTCGACGGTTCGGCCCTCGCGCGCAGCCGCGGCGCGAATGGTGCGGATGTGCTCCGCGACGTCTGCGAGGGGCTCGCCGAAGAGCATGTAGACGTCGGCACCCTTGGCCCCCACCTCGACCGCGCCATCAGACAGACCTCCGAAGAAGACGGGGATCCCGGCATCCGTTGCGGGCTTCACCGCGGAGAACGCCCCCTCGACCCGGTAGAAGTCACCGCGATAATCGAACGGCTCGTCGGACTCCAGTGTGCGACGAAGCACGTCGATGAACTCGCCCGTGCGCCGGTAGCGGTCGGCCTTCGCGCTGAAGTCGCCATCCCGACGCTGATCGGCCTCGCTTCCACCGCTGATGTGGTGGATCGCGACCCTCCCTCCGCCGGTGAGGTGGTCGAGAGTCGCGAGCTTGCGGGCGACGACCGTCGGGGCGACGAAGCCCGGCCGGTGGGCGATGAGCACCTTCAACCGTTCGGTCGAGTGCAGCGCTGCCGCCGCCACCGCGAATCCGTCGGGCGAGCTCGCGCTGTAGCCGATCAGCACACGGTCGAACCCCGCCTCTTCATGAGCTTGGGAGAACTCCCGAACATAGGCAGCGTCGACGACCGGTCCTTCGACGGCCTTCGACTCCGATCCGGCGGTCGTGGCGATCATTCCGAGCAGTTCGATGGGCATGTTCTTCAGCTCCTGGCAGGGACGGGCGCCGGGCGGTTCGCCCGGGGGGTGTGGATGAGGGGGACAGAGTCGATGAGCAGGCGGGTGTATGGATGCTCGGGCCGCGAGATCACGCGTCTGGTGGGGCCGTCCTCGACGATGCGGCCGCGATCCAGCACGACGAGGCGATCGCTCATGGCCGCGAGCGAGCCGATGTCGTGGGAGATCACCAGCATCGCGAGCTCTGCGCCACGGGAGTCTCGCAGTGCGATGAGGGCCTGCACGACGCGATCGCGGCTCGCGGCGTCGAGGGCGCTGACCGGCTCGTCGAGCAGCAGCAGCCGCGGTTCGACGACGAGCGCTCGAGCGATCGCCGCGCGCTGCCGCTGCCCTCCGGAGAGACCGGCCGGAAGCCGCGTGATGAGCTCCTCGTCCAGCCCCACGGCGGCGAGCGCCTCTGCCCGCCGACGCGCGGCGTCCGGGGCCGGAGTGCCGGCGATGCGGAGCCCCTCGACGATCGAGTCGGCGACGCGCACGCCGGGGTCGAGCGAGCGCAACGGATCTTGGAACACGTACTGCACGGCTCCGCCACGGCGCCATGTCCGCAGCGCACCGCCCCGAAGGCGCGTGACGTCGCGTCCGTCGACGAGCAGACGGGATCCCCCCGAGGTGTCGACCGCACGCAGCACGGCCTTCGCGAGGGTGGTCTTGCCGGAGCCTGATTCGCCGACCACACCGACGACCTCACCCGGACGCACGGTGAGGGAGATGCGGTCGAGCACGCGCACCCTGCCGTAATCGACCGACAGGTTCTCGAGCGCGAGGATGGGTGTCGTCATGCGAGGAACCTCTCGAGTCCGTACGCGGCATGCGCACTGAGCAGCTCCCGCGTGTACGGGTGCGCGGGGGCGCGGAGCACGCGCGATGTCGCCCCGGCCTCGACGACACGTCCGTCGCGGAACACCTGCACACGCTCGCAGACCTGCGCCACCACGGCGAGGTCGTGCGAGACCAGGATCAGCGCGAGATCGCGCTCCTTGCGAAGACGGGCGAGCAGGTCGAGCAGCTCCGCCTGCACTGTGACGTCGAGCGCCGTCGTCGCCTCGTCGGCGATCAGCACGGCGGGGTCGGCGGCGAGCGCCATCGCGATGAGCACACGCTGCAGCATCCCGCCCGAGAGCTGCGCGACCCGCTGACGCAGCACCAGGTCGACCCGGCGTATCCCAAGGTCGTCGAGGAGTTCGCGGGCGCGCTCCCTGGCCTGTCGGCGCGGAAGCGATGCGGTGACCCGCAGCGTCTCCTCGAGCTGCGCACCGACGGGGATCGCGGGGTTGAGATACGACGCGGGGTCTTGGAAGACCGCGCCGATGTGCGTGCCGCGCACTCGACGCCACGCGCGCTCATCCGCCGCGGTGAGATCGATCCCGGCGACCTGCACCGATCCACCGGTGACCTCGAGACCCGCAGGCAGGATGCCGAGCAGGGCGCGGCAGGTGAGGGTCTTACCGCTTCCCGATTCGCCGACGATGCCCAGCGCCTCACCGGGGCGCACCGACGCCGTGACTCCGCGCACCAGTTCCGTGCCGTCGGAGTCGGCGATCACGAGGTCCGTGACCGCTGCCGTGGCCGGGCGCGCGAGGGACGCCTCGTCGAACGAGGGCACCAGGGGTGTTCCCTGCACGGCGGCGGTGCGGGGTGCAGTGCTCGGTGTGGTGCCGCGTGCCTCGATGATCGACCGGGTGTCAGACATGGGCGACCGCCTTCCGCTTCGCCGGCGTGACCACCCGAGGTCCGAGCACGTCGCGTGCCGCGTCGGCGACCACGTTGAGAGCTCCGACTGTGACGATGATCGCGAATGCCGGAGCAAGCGGGCCCCACGGCCTCTGGCCGAGGTACCCGAGGTCGCTCGACAGCATCCCTCCCCAGGTCGGTGCCGGCGGCTGCACCCCGATGCCGAGGAAGGTGAGCGAGGCGACGGCGAGAAGCGCGCCGCCGAGAGCCGAGACGGAAGCGACCACCAGATTGGGCGCGACCTGGCGCCAGACGTGCCGCCGCAGGATCCACCACGCGGAGGCGCCGAGATAGCCCGCCGCGTCGATGTATGGGGAGTCGCGCACGAGCAGGGTGGCGGCACGCGCGATGCGGAAGAAACCGGGGGCGACCAGGATGCCGATCGCGAGCGTGGCCTGCACGAGCCCGTTGCCCAGCAGCGCCGCGAACACGATCGCGAACAGGATGAACGGCAGAGCGAGGAGCGCATCGACGATGCGCAGCGAGAACCACTCGGCCAGCTTCGGGACGAACGCGCTCAGGGCTCCTGGCACCGCACCGAGCACGAGACCGATGAGCGCGGCGGCGATGGCGCTGAGGAGAGACGCAGGCGCCCCGGCGAACAGCCGTGAGAGCACATCCCTGCCGAGGTAGTCGGTGCCGAGCAGGTGCTCGAGGCTCGGCTCCTGCAGCGCCGCCGACGCATTCTGCGCGAGCGGATCCTGCGGCGCGAGGGCGGGGCCGGCCACGGCGAGCAGTGCCACGCCGACCAGCACGAGAAGTGCGAGCCTGACGTTCCATCCTGCGCGCCACAGTCTCACGGCGGCCGGTGGTACGACGACGCTCATGCGGCGCTCCTCTCGGTTCCGCCGGTGCGGGAGATCACGATGTTGAGGACAGCCCCGACGACCACGATCATCGCGATCGTCACCAGGAGCACGCCCTGCACGACGGGCACGTCCCCCTGCAGGGCGGCGCGGTTGGCGAGCTGTCCGAGCCCGGGCATCCCGAAGATCACCTCGGTGATGACGGCCCCGCCGACCAGCCGCGGCGCGTGCACGCCGAGCGCGGAGAGGGCGGGTCCCGAGGCGATGGGCAGCGCGTGTCGGAACACGATGCGGGCGGGGCCGAGCCCGTGAACCCTCGCCCCGATGATGAAGTTCTCACCGAGCGTGCCGACGAGCGAGGTCCGCAGCTGCCTGGCGATGTCGGCTCCTGCGTCCAGGCTGAGCGCGATCGAGGGCAGCACGAGGCATGCGAGCCACGCTCCGACGTCCTTCTCCGGCGGGGTGTACCCGGCGACCGGGAAGATCGGGATCGCGTAGGAGAAGAGCAGGATCAATCCGATCGCCGCGACGAACGCGGGAACCGTGGCGGCCACGGTGCTGAGACCGGTCACCACCCTGTCGATCACGCCTCCCCGGTTCACCGCGGCGACCACCCCGCCGACGAACCCGAACACGAGGGCGAACAACGTCGCCCCCGCCGCGATCGACAGACTGACGGGGAAAGCCTGGGCGATGCTGTCTGCGACCGGGATGGTCGTGAACCACGAGGTGCCGAGGTCGCCGGTGACAGCGCCGGCTATCCAGTCGCCATACCGCACGAGGAAGGGGCGATCCAGACCGAACTGGTGGTTGAGCCGGTCGATGTCGTCCTGGGTGGCGACCTCGCCGAGGGCGACGGCCGCGGGGTTCGAACCGCTCGCGGCACCGAGTGCGAACGTCGCGAAGGTCGCGAGGAGGAAGACGGCGGCCGCCGTGACGAGGGTCGCGAGGAGCACTCTGAGCGCGGGCCACGCGCGGAGCACTGCGGCCCCGTCGTCGCGCTCGGGCGGCGCGACCTTCTCGGCGGTCACTGTCGACATGGTCCGCTCAGCCCTCGACCTTCACGTCTTCCCAGCGCTGCACGTCGAGCCAGTGCTGGATGCCGGTCACCTTCTCGGGGTGCACGAGGATCCGCGGCCAGCTGAAGAGGAACGTGTTCGGCTGCAACTCCACGCCGATCTCGACAGCGTTCTGGATCTTCTCGGCGTAGTCGTCGGCATCCGTGGGCGTCGCGCGTGCGGCGTCGATCGCCTCGGTGAGCTCGGGCGGTGTCTGACGGCCCAGGTTCATCAGCCCCTCGGTGCCGTAGAGCACCTCGAGGCCCTGCAGCGGCGACTGACGTCCCGAATAGCTGTCGAGCACGAAGGGCAGTGTGCGCTGCACGTAGTTCTGTGCGACAGCGGCCGCAGGGAGCACGTTCAGTGTCACGTCGATTCCGGCCTCCGCCCACTGCGCCTGCAGCACCTCGGCGAGCGCCGTGTCGTCCTCGGTCAAAGACAGGGTGATCTCCAGCCCGTCCGGGTGACCGGCTTCAGCGAGAAGCGCCTTCGCAACATCCACGTCATGGGGATACAGGTCGTCGAGCTCCGGGCTGTGTGCGACGTATCCCTCGGGGAACGGCTGCCAGTTCGGCGTGCCCTGCCCGAAGTACGCCGCATCGACGAGTGCTTCCCGGTCCGTGGCGTGACTGATGGCTTGGAGCACGCGCTGGTCGTCGAACGGTGCGACGGTGCTGTTGACGTCGAGAGCCCGCACGGTGAGCGCCCGGATCGTCTCGACCTCCAGGTTCGCCGCCTCCGCGCCGTCGACCTGGGCCGGCGGGACCTGCGCCACATCCCACTGCCCCGAGGTCACACCGGCGACGACCGTCGCGGGGTCGGTGACGGGGACGATCGAGAAGTCGTCGATGAAGATGTGGTCCGCGTTCCAGTAGTCCTCGTTCTTCTCCAGGTCGGCGTGGGCGTTGGGCACGTACTCGGTGAGAGCGAACGGGCCGGACCCCTCGGGCTGGGTCGCGAGGGTCGTGACGTCGTCGAATGCTGCCGGGTTCACGATGAAGCCCGTCTTGCCCGCGAAAAGGTACGGCACCTGGTAGTCGGCCTGATCGAGATGCACGGTCACCGTTCGCTCGTCCTCCACGTCGATGCCGACGACGATCCGCAGCTGGCCGGCGAGTGTGGAGTTCTCCTGATCACGTCCTCGTTCGATGCTCTGTTTCACCGCATCGGCCGTCACCGGAGTGCCGTCCGTGAATTCCGCCCCCTCTCGCAGATGGAACGTGATCGCAGTGCCGTCGGTGTTGTATTCCCAGCTCTCGGCAAGACCCGGCACGACCTCGCCCTCGGTGTCGAGCTGAGTGAGACCGTCGTAGACCAGCGCGAGCGCATGAGTGTCCCATCCCGCGGTCGAGGTCACCGGATCCCAGCTGGTGGGCAGCGCCCACCCCCAGGTCAGCGACGTCCCGTCGGACGAGTCGGAAGGAGCGGCGGAAGCACCGGCGCACCCGGCCAGGGCAAGGGTCGCGGCCGTCGCGGCGGCGAACAGGGGCAGGCGAGATCGGGGGGTCATGCAAGCGAACGTAGGAGTGCGGTGTGATGGCCCACAACGCCTGCGAAGCGGAGGGTCACGTATCGCAACACTGCGAAATATCGGCTGAGACCATGCGCCGCCGACAACAGGATGGGGGCATGACCACGACCTCCTCCCCCGCACTCTGGACGCCTCCCACCCGCGTCCGCGGCACCCTCGCCCTCGTCACCGGACGCGGCGAGCGCGCAGGCGTGTACGAGCGCTTCGGCCGCCGTCTGAGCTCGGACGGCTACCTCGTCGCCGTCTTCGAAGAGGATGCCGATGCCGCGAGCGCCTGGCTCTCCGAGGCCACCGACACTCCGCGGGTGCTCGTCGGGTCGGATGCCGGCGCATCCGGCGTGCTGCGTCTCGCTGCGCAGGGCATCTCCGTCGAAGCGGCGGTCGTCGCCGCAACGCTGGTGGATGCCGAGATCGATCTGCCGTCCGCCGAGGAGCGCACGGCGTGCCCGCTGCACCTGGGCGTGCTGGCCACCGAGGCCGCATCCGTCGACGTCACTCCGGCCGAGCCGCTCCCGGCACCCGCAGACCTCGCGGCGATCGAGGTCCCCGTGCTCGCCGTGCACGGCGGCGCCGACACCGTGTCGCCGCTGCCCCAGGTGATCGACGCACTGCGCGCCGTTCCCGACCTCGAGATCGTCGAGACCGTCGACGGACTGCACGACGCACTCAACGACCAGTCGCACCGCAGCGTCGCGGCGGCGCTCGTGCAGTGGCTCGAACGGCTGCGCGGCGGTGACGTGCACGCCGCGATCGTCCGCACCCATGAGACGGCGGCGGTGGCGACCGCATGACCGAGTTCTCCACGCGACAGATCCAGGCGGGCTACATCCCGGGGACTCCGCAGAACAGCGCCGTCCCGCCGATCTATCAGACGGCCGCGTACGAGTTCGCCTCGCTCGCCGACGCCGCAGACCTGTTCGCGCTGCGCACCGCCGGCAATCTGTACAGCCGCAACGCGAGTCCGACCCAGCAGATCCTCGAGGAGCGCATCGCCGCACTCGAGGGCGGGGTGTCGGCGGTGGCCGTGGCGTCGGGGCAGGCGGCGGTCGCGGTGACCCTGCTCGCGCTCGTGGGCCGCGGCGGTCACATCGTCGCCGCCACCCAGCTCTACGGGGGCACGGTCGATCTGCTGCAGGAGACCTTCGACGACTTCGGCATCCCGGTGACCTTCGTCGATCAGGACGACCCCGATGCCTGGCGCGCGGCGATCCGGCCCGAGACTCGCGTGCTGTTCGCCGAGTCCATCGCGAACCCGATCGCGCAGGTCCTCGACATCCGCGCCGTCGCCGACATCGCGCACGAGGCCGGTGTGCCCCTCGTGATCGACAACACCGTCGGCACCCCGTATCTGGTGCGACCGGGTGAGCACGGCGCGGACTTCGTGGTGCACTCCGCGACGAAGTTCCTCAGCGGCCACGGCACGTCTCTCGGAGGCGTGGTCGTCGACCAGGGAACCTTCGACTTCGGCCGCGAGCCCGCACGCTGGCCGCACTTCACCGAGCCCTACGCACGCGTCGGAGACTTCACCCTGTGGGAGCGCTTCGGCATCGGTCAGGCGTTCGCCGCCCTCGTGAAGTCGAAGTACGTGCACGACCTCGGCCCCTCGCTCTCGCCGTTCAACGCCTGGCAGATCCTGCAGGGCGTCGAGACGCTCGACCTGCGGGTGGCCAGGCAGACCGCCACGGCGCTCGCGATCGCAGAGCACCTGCAGCGGCATCCGGCGGTCGCGACCGTGCACCACCCCGGTCTCGAGGGCAACCGCTGGCATCCGCTCGCCCGGCGCTACCTGCCGCGAGGAGGCCCCTCGGTCTTCTCGTTCGATCTCGCCGTCCCGCTCGATGCCGAGACGCAGGGCAGCGTCGCGCGGGTGATCGACTCGCTGCGGGTCATCCGTCTCGTGGCGAACATCGGCGACGCGCGCAGCCTCGTGAACCACCCGGCGTCCATGACGCACTCGCACCTCACCGCCGAGCAGCGGGTCGCCGCAGGCATCTCGCTCACGACGATCCGGCTGTCGGCGGGGGTCGAGGACCCGGCCGACCTCATCGCCGACCTCGACCACGCGCTCGCGCTGGTCTGACAGAAGGAGCTCTCATGGCAATCGACCTCGGATACTGGACCCCCGTCTACGGCGGGTTCCTGCGCAACGTCACCGACGAGGGCCGGATGGCTGCCACCTGGGAGTACATCCGCGAGGTGTCGGTGAAGGCCGACCGCCTCGGGTTCCACACCACGCTCGTGCCGGAGCTCTACCTCAACGACCGCAAGGGCACCGATGCACCGAGCCTCGAGGCCTGGTCGCTGTCGGCCGCCATCCTCGCCGTCACCGAGCGCCTGCGCGTCATGACCGCCGTGCGCCCGGGCTTCCACCTTCCGGCCGTGCTCGCGAAGACGGTCGGGACCCTGGATCAGATCGCCCCCGGTCGCGTCTCCCTCAACGTCGTCGCCGCGTGGTGGGCGGAGGAGGCCCGACAGTTCGGCGGACACTTCACGACACATGACGAGCGCTACGTGCAGGCCGAGGAGTTCGTGACGGTGCTGAACGGCCTGTGGCAGCAGACGCCGTACTCGTTCCAGGGTGCGCACTACGCCCTCGACGGGACGATCGTCGAGCCGAAGCCGTCGAGTCACCCCGTGATCTTCGCCGGTGGCGAGAGCGAGGCGGGGCGCGAGTCGATCGCCGGCTTCGCCGACGCCTACGTCATGCACGGCGGCACCCTCGACGAGGTTCGCGCCAACGTGACCGACATGAACGCGCGCTCCGAGCGGCTGCACGGTCGCCCGATCGCCGAATTCGGGATGCCGGCATATGTGATCGTCCGAGACACCGAGGCCGAGGCGCGGCGCGAGCTCGACCGCATCACGACCGTCGACCCCGACTCCCCCGGGTACGCGTCGTTCGAGGAGTTCCAGCGCAACTCGAAGCTGTCGCTCGAGCTCACCCGCCGTGAATACTCGGTCGGCACCAGGGGGCTCCGCCCGAACCTCGTGGGCACGGCCGCGCAGGTCGCCGAGCGCATCCACGACTACGCGGATGCCGGGATCACGCTGCTGCTGATCCAGGCGTCGCCGCTCGACGAGGAGCTCGAGCGGATCGCCGAGCAGGTCTTCCCTCTCGTGCCGCAGCGCACGCTCGCAGCTCTCGCCTGATCGTCACGGCTGTCGGCCGCACCCTCTACGCTGAGACCATGACTGGTCTTCGTTGGGGAATCCTCGCGACCGGCGGCATCGCCGCCGCGTTCGCATCCGATCTGCGCACCGCCGGGCTCGATCTCGTCGCGGTCGGCTCTCGCTCGCAGGAATCGGCCGATGCCTTCGCGGCCCGCTTCGACATCGCCCGCGCGCATCCCTCGTACGCGGCGCTCGTCGCCGACCCCGATGTCGACATCATCTACGTCTCCACACCGCACCCGATGCACCACGAGGGCGCGCGCCTGGCTCTCGAGGCGGGCAAGCACGTCCTCGTCGAGAAGGCCTTCACCCTCAACAGGGGCGAGGCGGAAGACCTGCACCGCCTGGCGGCCGAACGAGGACTCCTCGCGATGGAGGCGATGTGGACGCGCTATCTGCCGCACATGGTCCGTATCCGCGAGATCATCGCCGCGGGAACCCTGGGCGAGATCCGCGCCGTCAGCGCCGACCACACGCAGCTCCTGCCCTCCGACCCCGCGCACCGGCTGAACGCGCTCGAGCTCGGCGGCGGCGCGCTGCTCGACCTCGGGATCTACCCGATCTCGTTCGTGTGGGACATCCTCGGTGCCCCGGCGAGCATCCAGTCGGTCGCCCGCCTGATCGAGACCGGCGCAGATGCCGAGGTCGCGACGATCATGACGCACGAGGGTGGGGCGATCTCGACGACCCTGTCGTCGTCGAGGGCGGCCGGCCCGAACGCCGCGAGCATCATCGGCACGAAGGCGCGCATCGACATCGACCAGGTCTGGTACGCCCCGACGACGTTCCGTGTGGTCCTTCCCGACGGCACCGTCGTCGAGGAGTATTCCTCCGACGTCGCGGGCCGCGGCATGGAGTACCAGGCGCATGCCGCCGAGCGGCTCGTGCGCGAGGGCCTGCTCGAGGGCGACATCCTGCCGATCGCCGAGAGCGTCGCCATCATGGGCACCCTCGACGAGATCCGCGCCCAGATCGGCGTGCGGTACCCGGGCGAAGGAGACACCAATGGCTGAGGCACACGACGCGCGCGTCGCCGTCTATCTCGACTTCGACAACATCGTCATCTCCTGGTACGACCGGGTGCACGGACGCAACGCCTACGGCAAGGACCGTCAGCGCATCACCGAGAACCCCTCCGACCCCGAGGTCACCGAGCGGCTGGCCCGCGCGATGATCGAGGTCGGCGCGATCATCGACTACGCCGCCTCGTTCGGCACTCTCGTGCTCACCCGCGCCTACGCCGACTGGTCGTCTCCGGTGAACGCGGTGTACCGCTCTCAACTCGTCGCACGTGCGGTCGACCTCGTGCAGCTGTTCCCCGCCGCCGCCTATGCGAAGAACGGTGCCGACATCCGACTGGCCGTCGACGCCGTCGAGGACATGTTCCGTCTGCCCGACCTCACCCACGTCGTGATCGTCGCCGGAGACAGCGACTACGTGCCGCTCGCGCAGCGCTGCAAGCGCCTGGGCCGCTACGTCATCGGCGTGGGCGTCGCCGGCTCCACCGCCAAGTCGCTGGCCGCCGCGTGCGACGAGTTCGAGGCGTACGACTCGCTTCCGGGCGTCGTGCGACCGACCAAGCCCACTGCCGCCGCTCCCGCGGCCGTGGAGGTCCCCGAGCCGGTCGCAGAGCCCGAGCCCGCGGTGAAGGCCAAGTCCAGGCAGCCGGCCAAGACCACCAAGGCGAAGGCCGCAGCGCCGGCGCCCGTGAAGGCCGAAGACCTGAACGACGGCACCGAGCAGGGCGAGGCGACCGAACTGCTGCAGCGGGCGCTGCGACTGGGCCACGACAAGACCGATGCCGACGAGTGGCTGCACAGCTCGGCCGTGAAGACCCACATGCGACGCATGGATCCCTCCTTCAGCGAGAAGGCTCTCGGCTACCGGTCGTTCTCGGACTTCCTGAAGTCGCGCGAGAACATCGCCGAGCTCGAGGAGACCGGACACGAACGCCTGGTGAAGCTGCGCGACTCGGCCTCCTGACCGAGGTCGGGTCTCGCGCAGCTCACGCCTCGAAGTCGTACTCCTGGAACGCCGCCACCTCGGGGACCCATCGCTCCGACACGAACGCGGTGTGCGCGGGGTGCTCGTTGTACGCCCGGTAGGCACTGACGTCCTGGAACACCATCGAGAACTGGTGCTCCAGGTCGCTCTTCGGACTCACCTGCCTGCGGATCGTGAAATCTTCGACCCCGGGGATCGATGTGAGCACCGCCCGTCCGGTGGCGAGGAACTCGCGTTCCTCCGCCGAACCCGCCTCGTGCACCAGGCGGAAGACGACAGTGTGCTGGATGGTCATGAGGGGGCTCCGGTCTCCTGGTTGCTGAAGGCGGCATCGAAGGATGCCGAGGGCGCGGGCCACAGCAGCGACCGCACGTAGTGGAGGGCCTCGGGTGCTCCGTGCAGCCGATCCATACCGGCATCCTCCCATTCGATCGAGATGGGTCCGGCATAGCCGATCGCCTCGAGGGCGCGGAACGCGTCTTCCCACGGCACGTCGCCGTGACCTGTCGAGACGAAGTCCCAGCCGCGGCGCGGGTCGCCCCACGGCAGGTGCGAACCGAGCACTCCGGCACGACCGTTGTGAGGGCGCATCCGGGTGTCCTTGCAGTCGACGTGGTAGATCCGGTCGGCGAAGTCGACGATGAACCCGACCGGGTCGATGTTCTGCCACATCATGTGCGACGGGTCCCAGTTGAATCCGAACGTCTTCCGGTGATCGATCGCTTCCAGGGCACGCACCGACGACCAGTAGTCGTAGGCGATCTCGCCAGGGTGCACCTCGTGGGCGAAGCGCACGCCCTCGCCGTCGAACACGTCGAGGATCGGGTTCCAGCGGGCGGCGAAATCCTCGAAGCCGCTCTCGATGACCGATGCCGGCACCGGCGGGAACATCGCCACATAGGGCCAGATCGATGAGCCGGTGAACCCGACGACCGTGTCGATGCCGAGCTTGCGTGCCACGCGCGCCGCCCTCTTCATGTCGTCCGCTGCACGGGTGCGCACGCCCTCGGGATCGCCGTCTCCCCACACGTACTCGCGCAGGATCGCCTCATGACGGAAATCGATCGGCGCATCGCAGACCGCCTGACCGGCGAGGTGGTTCGAGATCGCGAAGATCTTCAGCCCATGCCTGTCGAGGATCTCGAGTCGGGAGGCGACGTAGGCGTCGTCCTCCTCAGCCCGCCGCAGATCGAGGTGATCGCCCGAGGCCGCGACCTCGAGGCCGTCGTAGCCCCATTCGGCCGCGAGTCGGGCCACCTCCTCGAACGGCAGGTCGGCCCACTGTCCGGTGAACAACGTGACGGGGTGCGTGGTCATGGACACTCCTTCGTATCGCGTGACGGTGTCAGGCGCCGAGCGCCCTGAGCGCGTGGATGCTGCGGCGGGCGAGCTCGTCCTGACTCGGTGCGAGGGGACGCCAGACGGATGCGGCGACCGCGATCGTCGCGTTCTCGCCGGTGAAGCTCTCGAGGCCGAGCGGTCCGCCGTAGCCCGCATCGTCGAGGGCCCTCAGCATCTCCGGCCAATCGATGTGATCGTCGCCGACCGCTCCCCGATCGCTGCCGCACACCTGCACATGGGAGATCGACGAGCCCGCGGCCCGGACGGCGTCAGCGGGCTTCTTCTCCTCGATGTTGAGGTGGTAGGTGTCGAGAGCGAGCCCGACGCCGGCACCGAGCAGAGGCTCGAGGGCATCCAGACTCTGCTCGACGGTGTTCAGCACGCTGGTCTCATACCGATTGAGCGGCTCGACCGCCAGCGCGATGCCCCGGGACGCGGCCTCCTCGGCCACGGGGCGGAGATTGTCGCGCAACTCGCGCACGACCTCCGTGCGCTCGTCGGGTGTCATCCGCCAGGTCACGCCGGTCGGTGCGTAGAACGGGCCGGCGACGACATCCGACCCGAGAGTGAGGGCCGCGTCGATGCACGATCGCAGATAGTCCTGCGTCCCGGCCACGTCTCCCGCTCTCGCGAGCAGTGACCTGCCGGGGCCCATCGCCCCGACCACGATCGCGCCGAGTCCGAGTCCGTCCAGGACCTCGCGGGTGCGCCCGGGATCCCAGTCGCCGACGTTCTCGAGCGGCAGCTCCAGCGCCTGGTAGCCCATCTCCGCGGCCTTCCGCGCGAGGGGCTCGAGAGTCGCATCGGTCAACGGAGACGTCCACACCCAGGTGTTGACGGCGATCGTGCGAGGCATCCTGCTCCTTCGGGGATGACGCGTGTGCTCCCACCCTCCCATCCGCGGGCGTGCGGAGGGAAGGGCGGGAGCGTCACTGCGGGTTACGGGATCTGACGTTCCTGCCAGACCGTCGGGTAGCCGGGAAGATCCTCTCCGCCGAACTTGGCGTAGTGGCCGTCGGGCATCCCGTCATTGGCCTCGAGGTAGCCGTCGAGCTCCGCCTCGGTGATCGGCTTCTGCGGCAGCACCCACTCCTTCGGCACCTCTTCACCCGCGAAGACCATCTGCGCGGCGAGCAGCGGCGTGCGCCACTGGAAGTTCGAGTACACCGGCGCGAGACCGGTGAGACCCGTCTCCTTCCACTTCCGCAGGAAGCTCATCTCGTCTTCACCGGTCATGACCGGGTAGTCGGCACCGGCATCCTCGAATGCCTCGATCGCCGCGACCGCGCCGTCACCGGCATCCATCCAGATGCCCTGCACGTCACCCTTGGCGAGCTCGTCGCTGATGATGCTCTTGATCTCGGCGGGGTCGGCACCCGTGAAGTAGTCCACGGCCTCGATGCCCGCCTCGTCGAAGAGCTTCTCAGCGGCAGCCCACCGGTGCTCGAGCACATCGACACCGGGGAGGATGCGCAGCGCCACGACCTTGTCTCCCTCTTCGAGGTTGTCGATGAGGAATTCGGCGGTGTCGATGCCCCACGCGAATCCGCCGATCGGGTGGATGAAAGTGACGGGGCAGTCGGTGTTCACGCCGCGGTCGAACACGATGACCGGCTTGCCTGTCTCACACGCCCGCTCGACGGCCGGCGTCATCGCCGCCGTGCTGTTCGGCGAGATGAGGAAGACGTCGCAGCCGCCCTCGGCGATGAAGTAGTCGATGTCGGCGATCTGCGTGTCATCGGAGTCCTGCGCATCGCGGGTCTCCATCTCGCTGATGGCGCCCGCCTCCTGCAGCGACTTGAGCTGCTCGTTCATCGTGATCCAGCCGGTCTGGCGCCACGGGTTCGAGATCGACGCGTTCGCGAAGCAGGCCTTCTTCGCTCCCTCGCTCGCGAACGCGGACGTGTCGACCATCTCGGCGTTGATGTGCTGGAGGTAGGGCTCGTCCGCCGGGCCCTGCGGCTCGACATCCCGCTCCTCCATCTGCTTGTCGAAGAGCTCCTGGTCGAACCACTCGGTGGTCTCGGCCGATTCGTCGGGACTGTCGGATTCGGCCGGCGCCACTGACGGGTCTGTCGTACACCCGGCGAGCGCGATGAGGCCGAAGAGAGCCACCCCTGCGGTGGCGATCCTCATTGATCGTCGCATTGCTAATCTCCTCTGGTTTCTGTGTGGATGGTGCGGGATGTTGCGGTGGATACGGGTTCTGCGGCTCCTGCGGTCTCCGAGGTGCTGAGCTCGGGAGAGGTGCGGGGGCCTCGCCTGCGCCGGGCACGGAAGGCGACGGCGGAGTAGGCGACGGCGGCGATGATGATGACTCCCTGCACGGCGTCGCGCAGCGTCGAGGGGACGCCGGCGATGTTCAGCAGCATGAACAGGGCCTCGAGCGCGAAGGCTCCTGCAGCGGCGGCGACGATCCAGCCCCGTCCGCCGCCGAGCACGACCCCGCCGAGGACGACGGCCGTGATCGCGACGAACTCGTAGCCGCGACCGACGGAGGGGTGCACACCCGCGTAGCCGACCAGCAGCACGGCCGAGAGCGTGGCGGAGAGCGACGAGATCATGAACGCGCGGGTCGTGATCCAGGTGCTGCGGGCGCCGGCGAAGTCGACCGCCGTGGCGTTGTCGCCGACCGCGATGAGCAGCTTGCCGAGCGGTCGCTTCGTGATCCAGATGCCGAGCGCGAGCCAGCCGATCAGGATGAACACCGCCCAGGGGATGAACTCGAGCAGGGGCACATCGCGGATCCCACCGCGTCCGATCTCGCGGAAGCTGTCTGCCGGGTTGCCGGTGGCGGCTCCCCCCGTCCACCACATGACGCCGCCGAGAAGGGCGAGCATCATGCCGAGCGTGACGATGAAGGAGGGCACCTTGAGCAGAGTCGTGATCACTCCGTTGACGAGACCGACCACGGCGCCGAACGCGATCATGAGCAGCAGGACGGGGATCGTGCGCGAGTCGTCCTGCCCGACGAGATTGCCCGCGACGATCACCTGCGCGGTGATCAGCGAGCCCTGCGACAGGTCGAACTCTCCGGCGATGATGACGAAGTACTGGCCGATCGCGACGATCGCGATCGGAGCCACTCTCTGGATGAATCGCATGAACTGGCCGGGTTCGGCGAAGCTCGGGTTGAGGATCGTGACGGCGACGAGCAGGATCACGAGCAGCAGGAACACCGCACCCCGGGGGCTCACGAGTGAGCGCAGCGCGTTCATGAGCGCCCTCCTTCCACAGCGGTGCCCGTATCGGCGAGCTCGGAGGCCGCGGCCGCCATCTCGGGCTCGGCCGCCTTGGCGGCGTCGTCTCCCCCGGTTCTCGTGCCCCCTGGGCCGAAGCGCGGGCGGCGACGGACGATCGCTCGCCGGCTGTATACCGCGACGGCGGCGACGATCACGACGCCGCGCACCACGTCCTTCAGGAACGGGTTCACCTGCATGACGCTCATCACGCTGTCGACCACCGCGAGGATCGCGACACCGCCGATCGCACCCCAGATCGACCCGCGTCCCCCGAGCAGAAGCGTGCCGCCGAGCACGACGGCTGCGATCGAGAGCAGCGCATACCCGCCCTGCTGGCCGACGGTCGGGCTGCCGACACCGAGCCTGCTGGCGAGCAGCAGCCCCGCGAGCCCTGCGAAGACGGAGCACAGCACATGGGCCGCGATCAGCGGCGGCCGGGTGCGCACCCCCGACAGCCGGGCGATGTCAGGATCCCCGCCGACGGCGTACAGGTGGGCACCGGTGCGGGTGCGGTTCAGCAGGAACCACACGACCACGGCGAGCGCGACCATGATGATGGTCGACACGGGAATCGGTCCGACGCCGGTGGCGCCGATCAGCTGGAACTCCCACGGCACGTTGCCGGACGAGCCCTCGAAGTTGGTGTTGAGGATGCCCTGCAGAATGAGGCCGACGCCGAGGGTCGCGATGAATCCGTTCACCTTGAGCACCGTGACGATGAGGCCGTTGATGAGGCCTATCCCGGCGCAGACGAGCAGGGTGACCGCGACCGCCGCGGGGATGTTGCCTGGGCTCCCGTTCATGATCGTGGCGGCCAGCAGACTCGAGAGGCTGATGACGTAGGTGACCGAGAGGTCGAGCGAGGCGCCGAGCACCACGAGCGTCTGACCGATCGCGACGAGTCCGAGCACGCTCATCCCGGTGAGGATGTCGCGGATGTTGCCCGCACTGAAGAAGTTGCGCCCGACGGTCGCGACGAGGATCGCACCGACGATCAGAGCGAGGATCAGGATGCCGAGGACGATGACCGTCGAGTCGATCCGCACGCGCTTCATCGTGCACCTCCGTCGGTGGTCTCATCGTGCGGGTGGATCGCCCCTGTCGCGGCGCCGAGGATCTCGTGCTCGGCGGAGCCCGCCGGCAGTTCGATGACGAGCTCGCCGTCGTGCATGACGAGGATCCGGTCGCTCATGCCGATCACCTCGGGGAGTTCGCTGGAGACCATGAGCACCGCCTTGCCCTGTGCCGCGAGATCTCGCATCAGCTGGTAGACGGCGTACTTCGCACCGACGTCGATACCGCGGGTCGGCTCGTCGAAGAGCACGATCTGCGGCTGCGTGAGCAGCCACTTCGCGAGCACGACCTTCTGCTGGTTGCCGCCTGACAGGAAGCGCACCTCCTGGTCGAGCCCGCGCGAGCTGATCTCAAGAGAGCTGAGCACTCCCGGCACCTCGCGGCGGGACGCTGACGTGCGAGCGGAGAACACGCTCCGGATGACGAGCAGCGAGTTGTCGAGCACCGACTGGCCCAGCGCCAGCCCTTGCGCCTTGCGGTCTTCGGAGACGAGTGCGAGTCCTGCCCTCACCGCTGCTCGCGGACTCGTGATGCGCGTGGATGCGCCGTCGACGCGCATGCTGCCCCGCACGAACGGGTCGATCCCGAAGATGCCCTCCACGAGCTCGGTGCGCCCGGATCCCTGCAGACCGGCGATCCCGACGATCTCCCCCGCGCGGAGCGTGAGCGAGACCTCGTCGACGAAGGCATTGCCGCAGCCCTCGAGCTCGAGCCGCGGCTCGCCGACGACCGTGCCGTCGACGGCATCCGGGAAGTACGACTGGATCGAGCGACCCACCATGCGGCGCACGAGCTCATCGGTCGTGAGGTCCGCCGTCGCGTCGGTCGACACGAGCGCGCCGTCCTTGAGGATCGTGATGCGGTCGCAGAGGTCGAAGATCTCCTTCAGCCGATGAGAGACGTAGATCACCGCGACACCGCGAGAGGTGAGTCGACGGATGATCGCGTAGAGCAGCTCGACCTCGCGGTCGCTGAGCGCGGCCGTGGGCTCATCCATCGAGATGACCCGTGCCTCGAACGACAGCGCCTTCACGATCTCGACGATCTGCTGCTCGGCGACCGTCAGCGAGCCGACCCGCGCCTGCGGATCGATGAAGGAGACACCGAGATCCGCGAGGAGCTCCGCAGTCCGGGTGACCATCGCCGTGCGGTCGACGAACCCGCCGCGGCGCGGCTCGCGTCCGAGGTACACGTTCTGCGCGACCGTGCGCTCGGGAAGCAGCGTGAACTCCTGGAAGACCGTCACGATCCCGTCGTCCATCGCCTGCCGAGGATGCGTGTGGTGCACCTCGTCGCCGCGGTACCGCACGACGCCCTCGTCGGCGGGCTGCACGCCGGCGATGATCTTCATGAGCGTGGACTTTCCCGCCCCGTTCTCACCGACCAGGCCATGCACCTCGCCAGGGCGCACGTCGAAGTCGATGCCCCTCAGCACCTCGACTCCGAAGAACGACTTGCGGATGCCCGACACCTCGAGCACCGCCTGCGTGTCGACTGCTGCGGTCATGCCGCCACCTCCGTCCAGCGACCGGCCGTGGCAGCGGAGGCGAGAACGGCCTCGGTCAGCACGGCAGATCGATATCCGTCCTCGAATGTCGGCAGCCCGGTCGGATGCGACCCGCCGATCGCCGCGTACACGTCGGCGATGAATCCGTTGAACGCGTCCTGATACCCCATCGCGTGGCCTGCGGGGACCCGCTGCAGACGGGCCGAATCGGGTGCGGCCGTGGCAGGGTCGCGCAGCAGGACGCGCGATTCCTGCCGCATCCCGACCCACAGCTCTTCCGGGCGTTCCTGCTCGAAGCGCAGGCTCTGCCGCGATCCGTGCAGCTCGAGCGTCAACGCGTTCTTGCGGCCTGCGGCCATCTGCGAGATGAGCAGCGTGCCGAGCGCGCCCGATTCCGTCTCGACGAGGATCGCGACGATGTCCTCGGTGTCGACCGTCCGCCCTGCCCGCTCGTCGAACACGCGACGGGTGCGGGCGCTCAGAGACCGGATGCGCTCGCCGATCACGAACTCGATCAGGTCGCACAGGTGCGAGCCGATGTCGGCGAACGCCCTGGAAGCACCGCCGGTCGCCGATCGCACCCGCCAGTCGTCGTCGGTCGGGAGCAGCATCCAGTCCTGCAGATACGAGCAGTCGAGCGTGAGGAGCACACCGAGGTCCCCCTGAGCGATGCGGGTCCGCGCCTCGCGCACCATCGGGTGATACCGGTAGACGAAAGGCACGGCGGCGACCCGGCCGCGTCGCGCCGCGAGGTCGACGAGCCGCTTCGCGTCTTCGGCGTTCGTGGCCAGCGGCTTCTCGCAGATGACGTGCTTGCCCGCCTCGAGCGCACGGAGGGCGAGGTCGGCATGGGTGGCGTTCGGGGTGCAGATGTGCACGACATCGATGTCGTGGGCGTCCAGCAGCGCAGCGGCGTCGGCCTCGGCGCGACCGGCTCCGAGCTCGTCCGCCGCGTGCCTGCTTCCCGATGCGGAGCGGGTGGCGACGGCGCGCAGCTCGCCGCCTGCGTCGCGAGCCGCGGTGCGATGCACGCGAGCCATGAATCCCCCGCCGAGGATGCCGGCTCGGATCGTTCCGAGACCGGTGTCTGTGACATCCGTTGTCATGCCGGTGAGTCTGACACAGCCCACGGGACTTCTGCTAGCCCCCTGTCAAAAGTTCTTTGTAACGAATCGGAAGTCAATCGAGGACACACGTAAGTGCTGTGGTTTACTGACGCAATGGTTGACGCACTTCGCCCCGCCGCGGCGGCGAATCCCGGTGCCGGAGAGATCTTCCAGATCCTCCGCGACGGCACCGCCCGCACCAAGGCCGAGCTCGCGGCCCTCACCGGCCTCGCCCGCTCGACGGTGGCCCTGCGAGTGGACGCGCTCCTCGCCGCCGGTCTGCTGCGCCCGGCAGGAGAGGCGGTCTCGACCGGTGGACGCCCGCCCGCCCGACTGGCCTTCAACTCCCGGGCCGGAGTGGTGCTGGCCGTCGATCTCGGCGCCACGCACGCGACCGTCGCGGTAGCCGACCTCGCCGGGATGATCCTCGACTCCCGCACACGCACGATCGACATCGGCGACGGACCCGAGAGCCTGCTCGATCTGATCCTCGACGACGGCGCGGCCCTTCTCGACACCCCCGCATCCGCCGGGATCTCGCTGCTCGGCATCGGGATCGGGGTTCCGGGTCCTGTCGAGCACTCGACGGGGCGACCGACCAACCCGCCGATCATGCCCGGGTGGGACCGCTTCGACGTCCCCGGCTACGTGCAGCGCACCTTCGACGTCCCGGTGCTCGTCGACAACGACGTCAACATCCTCGCGCTCGGCGAGCATGCCACGACCTGGCCTCACGTCGACGACCTGATCTTCGTCAAAGTGTCGACCGGCATCGGTGCAGGAATCATCGCGGGCGGCCAGCTTCAGCGTGGCGCCCAGGGCTCGGCGGGAGACATGGGGCACGTGCAGGTCCCGAGCGGATCGGGCTCTGCCAGGGAACCCGGCGACGAGCGAGACCTCGAGGCTCTCGCCAGCGGGGCCGCACTGGCGACGGCTCTGCGGGCGGGCGGGCACGAGGCGAGCAGTCCCGCCGACGTCGTCGACCTCGTCCGCGCCGGCAATGCCGTGGCCATCGAGGCGACGCGACAGGCGGGTCGCGATGTGGGCGAGGTCCTCGCCACGGTCGTCAATCTGCTCAACCCGTCGATCATCGTGCTGGGCGGCAGCATCGCCCGAGCCGGCGAGCACCTTCTCGCCGGGGTGCGGGAGGTCGTCTACCGACGCTCGATCCCCCTCGCGACGCAGCATCTCGCGATCGTGCAGTCGCAGGCCGGTGACCGTGCGGCCGTGCTCGGTGCAGCGATCATGGTCGCGCGCGAGGTGCTCTCGCCGGCGAACGTCGACCGTCATGTGGCGGCGAGGACGCGCTGACCGCGCCTCCTCACCACCACACCGGCGTCTGTCAGAGGGTCGACTCGAACGGGTCGAAGCCGGCGTCGATCGCGCCGACCTCGTCGAGCGTGCTCTCGACCTTCACGAAGCTGCGGGACTCTGCCGCCTCCTCGATCGACAGAAGCGTGTCGAGCACGTGGTACCCGAACTCGCCGGTGGCGACGTGCGGGCGGCCCGCAGCGATCGAGCGCGCCATGTCGAGCAGTCCGACGCCGCGACCCGAGAGCACACCCTCCTGCTCGACGTCGACGACGTCCTGCACGGTCGGCTCCGGCGGCACGAAGACGCGCGACAGCGGACGAGTGATCGTGATGGGCCCGCCGAACGTGTTCGGATCGGGGATCACGATCGTGCCCTCGGTGCCGGTGATCTCGACGATGCCCTGGCGCAGCAGCGGCGAGTCGGTGCTGTACAGGCTCTGCGCCTGTCCGCCCTGCTCGAAGTCCATGAGCACGCTCAAGGTCGACGGGATCTCGACGGGGAACTCCTGACCTGCGAGCTCGCCGACCTGCACCGTGCGCGTCGGTGTGCCCTGCAGTCCGAGGGCAGCGACGGCCGCGACGGGACCGAACACGTGCACGAGCGCCGACACGTAGTACGGCCCCATGTCGAGCAGGGGTCCCGCGCCCTTGGCGTACAGGAACGCAGGGTTCGGGTGGAAGATCTCCGGCCCCTGCCACTGGAAGGTGGTCTGGGCGAACAACGGCCGACCGATGTCGCCGCGTGCGATCGCTCGCTTCGCGGTCTGCACCCCGGGTCCGAGGACGGTGTCGGGCGCGACGCCGACGCGGAGCCCCGCGGCATCCGCCTTCTGCAGCAGACCCAGCGACTCGTCACGGCTCACACCGATCGGCTTCTCGGTCCAGACGTGCTTGCCCGCGGCGATGATCGCCTCGGACACCTCGACGTGGACGGCCGGGATCGTCAGGTTCACGACGATGTCGATCTCGGGGTCGTTCAGCACCGCATCGACGCCACCCGCACGCGGGACGCCGTACTTCTCGGCCTGCGCCTTCGCACGCTCCACGAGCAGGTCGCCGATGGCGAGCACCCGCACATCGGGGAACGTGGTGAGGTTCGACAGGTACTGGTCGCTGATGTTGCCCGCGCCGATGATGCCGACGCCGACGGGTCCGTTGCCGATGGCCATCAGCCGGCCACCTTCTCGTCGAGGTAGACGCGGCTGCGCTCGATCGCGGCCCACAGGTCACCCTCGTAGTGGTCGAACTCGACGATCGCGAGCTCGAGGGCCGGAGCGGCGGCGATGGCCTCGACGAGCGGGACCGCGCCCTCGCCCGCAGGCACTTGGTCGGCGGGCGGGTAGGCGCTCAGCAGCGAGGGATCGAGCGTGCCGTCCTTGGCGTGCACGGCGATGACCCGGTCGCCCAGACGCTGCAGAAGTGCGACCGGGTCGACGCCGCCGCGGGCTACCCAGTACAGGTCGACTTCGAGCACGACGCGCTCGTCGAGCAGGCCGGCGAGCACTTCGAGTCCGGTGACTCCGTCGAACACGGCCTCGAGCTCATGCGCGTGGTTGTGGTAGCCGACGCGCACGCCGACGCTCGCACCGACGGCGGCAGCCTCGTTGAGCAGACGGGCCGTCTCCTCGATCTGCTCGATCGACTCCCAGCGGGCAGGCTCGGTGTACGGGTCGATCACGGTGTCCATGCCGAGCACCTTGGCCGCGGCGAACACCTCGGCGGGCGACGGCACAGGCAGTGTGGTGCCGCTGCCGTCGGGGTTGACGAACGACTGCGACGCGAGGAACGCGTGGCCGGAGGGCGCAGTGAGGCCCGCGCTCTGCAGGGCGTCAGCCATCGGCTGCGCTCGGCGCACGAAGTCGTAGGGCTCGACGGCGGTGAAGCCCCGCGCGGCGACCTCTTTCAGGGAGCCTTCGAGGTCGGCCTCCAGCTGGTCCTTGATCGTGAACAGCTGGATGGAAGTCTGGATCGTCACTGGTCTCTCCTTCAGTCTTCGGCGACGTGCGGGCTCATCGGCCCGTCTGTCCGAGCACGTTACCACCAAATACCTCCGCGCGGAAGTTTTCGCTTCGCTACACTCGTCCCATGACCGACGACCGCCCCGCCGCAGCCGCCGCCGGCGCCGACGAGGACCGCCCGCGTCCGCGGGGCGCGTACGCGAAGGGGATCGCTCGACGCCAGGAGATCCTCGACAGGGCGATCGAGGTCTTCGCCGCGCGCGGCGCCGACCGCACGAGCCTGCGCGCGATCGCGAGCGCCGTCGGCGTCACGCACTCCGCCCTGACCCACTACTTCGGCTCTCTCGAGGAGCTGCTGGTGGCGGTCTACCAGGAGAGCAACGCCCCTGGACGCCAGCCCCCGGAGCGCCTGCCGCCGGATGCGACCCCGGTCGAGCTCATGATCGAGTCCGCCCGCACGAACCGCGCGGTACCGGGTCTCGTGCAGCTGTACTCGACTCTGGTGTCGGCCGCGCTGGAAGAGGGCCACCCCGCAGCACGCGATTTCGCCACGACGCGGTTCTCCCGTCTGCGCGCAGACATGGCGGACGTCGTGCGACGCCAGCAGGAGAGCGGACGCATGCGCGACGACGTGGATGCCGATGCCGTCGCCGCACTCATCGTGGCGGCATCCGACGGCCTGCAGACGCAGTGGTTGCTCGACGACTCGGCGCCCCAGCAGGAGGCGCTGGCGTTGCTCGATCGGCTGCTGCGCCCCGCCGCTCGATAGGGTGAAGGAGTGACAGCAGCGGACACCGCACAGGGGTCGCCCTACGAGCGGGCTCTCGGCGAGCGCATCTCCGACCTCCACCCGAAGACGGCCTGGTACTTCCGCACGATTCCCGACGGCCACGTCGGAGTCGGGACCGGGGTGTTCACGAGCGCGGGTTCGCGGCACCGGTGGCTGTGGCCCGTCTTCCGCATCGCGGAGGCGCTCGGCGTCGCGTTCGCCGGATGGGAGCAGGACGTCCCGTTCCGGATCGAGAACCGCACGATCGACGGGACGGCGGTGGCCGTGCGTCATTTCGAGCTCCCCGGGCGCACATGGGTGATGCCCGATGTCGTCTCCCTCGGAGCGAACCGGATCCTGCGCAACGAGATCGGCCCTCACCGCACGGTCGTGACGACCTTCGACATCGACGTCCGCGACGGAGCGGTCGTGCTCACCATCCGCCGGGTCGGGATGCGGTTCGGACGTCTACGCATCGCCGCCCCGGGGTTCCTGCGTCCGCGCATCGGCCTCATCGAGCGCTGGGACGAAGACCGCGAGCGGCACCACGTGAACATGACGATCGATGCTCCCCTGCTCGGTCGCGTGTACGAGTACACCGGATTCTTCGAATACGCGATCGAGAGCGAGACCCCGTGACGGATGCCACCCACTCCCCCGAGGGCCCCGTCGTGATCGGCGGATCCACCGGTTTCATGGGCCAGTACCTGATTCCTCGCCTCAGCGCGGCTGGGCGCGAGGTGATCACGATCTCGCGTTCGGGAGCCGACATCGCCTGGGGCGACCAGGATGCGATCGACCGCGCCGTGGACGGTTCCTCGCTGGTCATCGGCCTCGCCGGCAAGAGCGTGAACTGCCGGTACACCGCCGAGAACCGCGCGGCCATCTTCCGTTCGCGACTCGACACCACCTCGTCACTCAGCTCAGCGATCGCGAAGGCGACGAACCCGCCGCCGCTGTGGGTGAACTCGTCGACCGCGACGATCTACCGCCACGCCGAGGACCGCCCGATGACCGAGTCGTCCGGCGACCTCGGCACCGGGTTCTCCGTCGAAGTGGCGAAGGCGTGGGAACGTGCGCTCTTCGCCGACGACCTGCCGCGCACCCGGCGGGTCGCACTGCGCAGCGCCATCGTCCTCGGGCACGGGGGCGTGCTCGGGCCCCTGAAGAACCTGGCCCGCCTCGGCCTGGGCGGCGCCCAGCACGACGGTCCGTGGCCCGTGAGCCGGGCGCGACGGGCCGCCGGCACAGGGCACCTCCCCGGTGCGCGCCGAGGCGCGCAGCGGTTCAGCTGGGTGCATGTCGAAGACGTCGCACGCATCATCGACTTCCTCGAGGAGACTCCGTCTCTGGAGGGACCGGTCAACGCCGCCTCTCCGAACCCGTCCGACAACGCGGAGTTCATGGCCACCGTGCGCCGAGTGCTCGGCGTGGGCTTCGGGCCTCCGATGCCTCGCTGGATGCTCGAGCTCGGCGCCATCGGCATCCGCACCGAGACCGAGCTGATCCTGAAGAGCCGATGGGTGATCCCCGAGAAGCTCACTCTCGCCGGCTTCGAGTTCGCCTACCCGAAGCTCGAAGATGCCATTCGGGAGTCCTTCGACGTCGCGGCGGCCGCTTAGCCCCCAGCGGACTCCGACCCCGCGGGCGAGTCTCCGCCCTCGCGACGACGCTTCTCGATCTCCTGGCGTAGACGCCACTCCTCGATCTCCCGGTCGAGGTCGGCGATCTGCTGCTCGGTGCTCCGGGTGTCGACCGGCGCAGCGGGGGGCCGCTGGTCCGGCTGACGCGCCGCAGGTCGGGCGGCCGGACGCATGCGCGGGATGCGCAAGCCCGCCTCCGAGTACTCCCGACCTATCGCGAACCACAGCAGGCTGCCGATCAACGGCAGCAGGATGACGATGATGATCCACGCCATCTTGGGCAGGAATCTCACCTGCGCGTCGTCGCGCTTGATGATGTCCACGAGCGCGCCGACCATCAGCGCGATGACGAGGATCGAGAACAGGAACGGCATGAGTTCAGGGTAGACGACGAGCGCGCGTCCTGCCCGGGCTACGGGAGCAGGTGACCGGCCGCCCGGAACAGCTCGTACCACTCGGCGCGGCTGAGTTCGATCTCCGCCCCCGCCGCGGCATCGCGCACCCGCTCGGGCGTCGTCGTGCCCAGCACGACCTGCATCTTGGCAGGATGCCGCGTGATCCAGGCCGTGGCGATCGCGATCGGCGCGACCCCGTACGACGCGGCGAGACGGTCTATCACCGCGTTGAGCTCGGCGTACTCGGGGTTGCCGAGGAAGACCCCGGTGAAGAATCCGCCCTGGAACGGCGACCAGGCCTGGATCGTGATGCCGTTGATACGGCAGTACTCGACGATTCCGCCGCCGTCGCGGACGATGCTCTGGTCCTCGCCCACCATGTTGGCGGCGACGGGCTGGGCGATGATCGGCGCGTGAGTGATCGACAGCTGCAGCTGGTTGGCGATGAGCGGCTGCGTCACGGCCGTGCGGAGCAGATCGATCTGTCGCGGCGTGTGATTCGAGACGCCGAACGAGCGCACCTTGCCCGTGGCTTCGAGCTCGTCGAACGCCCTGGCGACCTCCTCCGGCTCGACGAGGGCATCCGGACGGTGCAGCAGCAGGACGTCGATGTGATCGGTGCGCAGCGCCCTCAGGGATCCTTCGACCTGGCGGATGATGTGCTCGTATGAGAAATCGAACGAGCCCTCCGCGGGGTTGATGCCGCATTTGGTCTGCAGCACGATCTCCTCGCGCTCGGCCGGAGTCAGTTCGAGCGCATCTGCGAAACGCGCCTCGCAGAAGTGCATGCTCCCGCCGTAGATGTCGGCGTGATCGAAGAAGTCGATCCCCGCGGTCCGGGCGGTGTCGTACAGCTCGCGGATCTGCGCCGCATCCTTGTCATCGATGCGCATCATTCCGGCGACGACAGCAGGGGCGGTGGCAGATCCGAACGGCACAGTCTTCATACCGACACGCTACTGCGGGGACACTCACGACGCGAGGCGCGCGGGCATCTCCGATCGATCGGCTGCTGTCACGTTTTCGCGGGCCGTGGCAAGAGCCGCGCGATGTCGATAGAGAGGGCGTCGGCGATCTCGGCCAGGTCCGTGACCGTGAAGTCGAGCTGCATCGCCAGTTGCTTCTGCAACACGTGCAGGGCGATCCCCGTCTGTTGGGAGAGCCAGGGGATGGTTCGGCCCGCACCCAGGAGTTCGGCTCTCACGGTCAGTGCCACCGCTCGTCGCAGATCTGTCGTCACTTGTAGACAGTAGCGCCGCACATGACGCGCGGCAAGGCCTTCACGCACCAGTATGACGGCATCCTGGCTTCATCCCGGTGCTATCGTGACTCACGTGAAGACACCGGGCGAGCAGTACAACGCGGCCGTCGGGCGCCAGCTCCGCGGTGAGATCGGCATCGCGGGCAGCAGCATCGCGGCGATGGCGCGCGAGATCGGCATCGCCCGCAGCGCCCTCGACAACTACGTCACGGGCAAACGATCCATTCCGATCCCGGTGCTCTACGCCGTCAGCGCGTCGCTCGATCTCGAGCCGCACCTCGTCCTCAGCCGCGCCGAGGAACGACTGCGCGCCGAGGGCGGTCTCCACACCGCGACCGTCACGCCTCTCCGCCCCCGCACCGATGTCCGCGGCCGGCGCGAAGATGAGGCCGAGGTGGCATTCGACTCGCCCCTCGCGCACGACGACGACACCGACGATCTCTACGACTGACGATCCGGCGAAGAGGGGGCCTCATGGAGAACCTCCTCCGCCTGCTCGAAGAGAACGGGCTGCACCTGGTCGAGCGCTCCGGCCGCACTTATGGCGGCTACGAGCCGCGCACCGCCACGATCCGAGTGACCCCGGGGCTGAGCCTGCGCGCGACCTGCAGCGTGCTCGCGCATGAGCTCGCGCACGCGATGCTCGGTCATACCCCGACGGCAGATGCCGCCGCGCGCGATCGTCAGGAGCGACGCGCCGACGAGTGGGCTGCACGCCTGCTGATCACCCCCGCAGCGTACGCCGCGGCAGAGAAGGCCCGAGGCCCGCACCCCGCCAGCCTCGCCTTCGACCTGGGTGTGACGGTCGAGATCGTGATCGCCTACCAGCGGCTGCTCCGGAGGGTCGGCGATGCCACCTACGTCGGGGCGCGGATGGGCAGAGGTCAGTGGGAGCATCGGCTGCCGAGCCCCTGACACTCCCCCGGTCTCGCCGCTGGTTGAATGACAGCATGACGTTCCGCACCGCGCCGGCCCCGATCACCCTCACCGGGCGCCTCGTCGAGCTCCGCCCGCTCGAGGCCACCCACTACGACGGGCTCCTCGACGCCCTTCTCGAAGGAGACCTGTGGAAGAACGCGTGGTACACGTCCGTTCCCTCACCGGATGGTCTCGCCGCCGAGATCGATCGCCGGATCGGCCTCGTCGACAGCGGAGGGATGATCCCCTTCACCGCGTTCGACCCGTCCGGCCGCATCCTCGGCCTGACGTCGTACTACGACATCGATGCAGATACCCCGCGGCTGCACATCGGCTACACCTGGAATCGCCCCTCTGCGCACGGCACCGGCACGAATGCGGAGTCCAAGCTGCTGCTGCTCCGCCACGCGTTCGAGGAGCTCGGGGTCTTCCGTGTGGGACTGACCACGCAGTGGATGAACTTCCAGTCGCGAGCCGCGATCGAGAGGCTCGGAGCGAAACAGGACGGGGTCATGCGCGCGATGAGCCGCTACCGCAACGGTGCTCTGCGCGACAGCGTCGAGTTCTCGATCATCGAGCCCGAATGGCCCGCGGTGAAGGCGAACCTCGAGATGAGACTCGCCAAGCGGAGCTGAGAGTTCCGGCGGGCGACGTCGACTACTCGGTGGGGTTGCCCGACCAGTTGTCCTTGCGGCGGGTGGCCGACCCGCGCTGGCGCATCATGAAAGCCAGCGACAGGCTGGTGATGAGGAGCCCGGCGACGAAGACGATCGCCTGGAAGTCCTCCAGCGACTGAGCGAACCCCATGAGCCAGATGCCTCCGAGGAAGAGGATCATGAAGAAGATGAAGCTGAGGATCACGGGGTCTCCTGTCGTAACGGCCGTCATCCAGGATACCGTCTAGCGCAGACGCCCCGGTGACGGAACCCCCTGGGGGATCCGCGGCGATGGTGGTTTCGTGCAGACATGACTGCACAACTGACCGCCCTTGCCATCTCCTGCACCCTGAAGCCCTCCCCCGCGGACTCGAGCACCGACCTGCTCGGGTCGCAGATCCTCACAGCCCTCGGCGAGCACGGCGTCTCGGGAGAGATCGTACGAGCCGTCGATCACGTGATCAGCCCCGGCGTCGAGGCCGACATGGGCGGGGACGACCAGTGGCCGACGCTGCGCGAGAAGGTGCATGCCGCCGACATCCTCGTGCTCCTCACCCCGACCTGGATGGGGCAGCACTCGAGTGTCGCTCAGCGCGTGCTCGAACGGCTCGATGCCGAGCTGAGCGAGACGGATGATGCGGGCAGGCCGATCCTGTTCGACAAGGTCGCGATCGCCGGCGTCGTGGGCAATGAGGACGGCGCGCACCATATCGCCGCGATCCTGTTCCAGTCGCTGAACGACATCGGCTACTCCGTGCCCGCGCAGGGGTCGGTCTACTGGAACGGCGAGGCGATGCAGACCGTCGACTACAAGGATCTCGACGAGACGCCCGAGAAGGTCGCCGAGGCCACGACCACGGCTGCCCGCAACGCCGCTCAGCTCGCCCGACTGCTCAAGGCCGACGGGTATCCGGCCGAGTGACTCAGGACTTCGGTGCACTCCCGTCGGCGATCTTCGCCTGCACGTAATCATCGATCACGAGCTCCCCGGTCGCGTTGAGGGCGTGCATGATCTCTTCGACGCGCGGCTTCTGGATGGCCTGGGGCTCAGCTGAGCTGAAGAGGAACTGCAGGGGGATCGCCGGGTGGATCCATACCGTGACGCGTCCCGGGTCGCCGCCCTCGGGAGGAAGCCAGGTCATCATGAAGCTCTCCTGGCGGCGCAGCTTCGTCCCCACGATGACCTTCAGGTGAGCGAGCGTCTCGTCGTCGATCAGTATCGGCTCCGATGTGCCGTCATACCGCAGTCTTCCCATGAAAGAAACCGTACCTCGTGCGCGCACTCCGGCGTGCACGCGCGAGGTCACCGGGCTCTGCGGAACGTCACGACCTCGTCACGACGAGATCGCTCAGCGGTGAGTCCCGCGAGCTCGAGCCGACGGAACACGCGACGGGGCAGCGCGGGGAGCTCCGCCGCGCGGCCTGCCGCAGGCTTCGCGAGCCCGACGATGAGGGAGAGGTCGGCGCCGAGGCCCTCGACCTCCACCCGCGCGTAATCGCTGCGCGTCCGCCAGACGAGCGTCTGAAGGTCGGAGTAGGGGATGCGATGGCGCGACGAGCCGACGCGGATCCTCAGCTCGTCATTGCCGAACGCGAGCGTGCACCACAGGGTCCGCCGTCGCAGAGCCGCCCTGAGCAGGAGATACACCGGAAGCCCGACGACGACGCCCATCACGATGATCGCGATACGGGGGCCCATGGACATCACGGCGTCGTCGAACGCGATCAGCAGGGCGGTTCCCGCGAGGCCGACGACCACGACGACTCCGATGATCCCGAGGGTCAGCGAGCGCATCCGCAGGTCGAGCGCCGGGAACTCGACTCGTGATCCGTCGCCGGCGTCCTCCCGCTGCCACTCAGGTGGCGTGGGCGCCGGCCGCTTCGCGTCCCGACGCCGGAACAGATCGGTGATCCGTGAGAGCAGCCCGAGCCAGATCCATGCGGTGGCAGGGGCCGCCGCGATCTGGAGCACCACGATCACCGCCCGCGCGCCTTCGGGAAGGCCTTCGAGAAGGTCGTCGCCGCCGAACTCGATGACGAAGATCATGAGCGCGGTCAGCACCGCTGCCACGCCGAGCTCCAGCACGACGCCGTTGCGCGCGGGTCGCATCTCCATGGTCGCGTTCACGAAGGAGAATGCGAGGCTCCACCCTCCGATGAGCATCAGGAGGAAAGAGAGGAAGCCGAGATCGTCGCCCGCGAGCGTCCAGCCGATCGCGGCGGCGAGCAGGACGAGCCCGACGATCAGCGGATATCGCACGAATCGGCGGGTGACGGTCGCCCTGATCCGCCGGTCTGCGGTGGTTTCGGGGGCCGCGTCGGTCATCGCAGCAATCCTAGAGCGAGCCCGGGCGTCATCACGGGCTCATCGGGTCGCCCGTCGCAGTACCGTGGATCCATGACCGCTCCTGTTGATCCGACACTCACTCCCGCCTGGTCCGAGCTCGCAGCGCTCCGCGAGTCGATCAGCGCCGATCTGCGCGGGTGGTTCGCCGCCGACGCCGATCGCGCAGAGCGCTTCTCGTTCCCGCTCGCCGATCTGCACGTCGACCTGTCGAAGAACCTCGTCACCGACGAGGTTCTCGCAGCGCTGGTGCACCTCGCAGAGCAGACCGGCGTGGCCGAACGCTACGCGGCGATGCTCGAGGGCGCCCACCTCAACACGTCCGAGGACCGCGCCGTGCTGCACACGGCGCTCCGCCGCCCGGCAGAGGCCTCCCCCGCCCTGGTCGTCGACGGCCAGAACGTGGATGCCGACGTGCAGTCGGTGCTCGATGCACTGAGCGCGTTCGCGACACGGGTCCGCGCGGGCGAGTGGCTCGGGGTCACCGGCAAGAAGGTCACCCACGTCGTCAACATCGGCATCGGCGGCTCCGACCTCGGCCCGGTGATGGTCTATGAAGCTCTGAAGCCCTATGCGGATGCCGGCATCGAGGCACGGTTCGTCTCGAACATCGACCCCACCGACCTCGCCCAGAAGACGGCGGATCTCGACCCCGAGACCACGCTGTTCATCGTCGCCTCGAAGACGTTCACGACACTCGAGACGCTCACCAACGCCCGCCTGGCGCGCGACTGGCTGTGGGCCGGCCTCACGACATCCGGCGCGATCTCCGATGATGACGATGCCCGTACCGACGCGGTGGCGCACCATTTCGTGGCCGTGTCGACCGCGCTCGACAAGGTCGCCGCGTTCGGCATCGACCCCGCCAACGCCTTCGGGTTCTGGGACTGGGTGGGCGGTCGGTATTCGGTCGACTCCGCGATCGGCCTGTCGCTCGCCATCGCTCTCGGCCCCGACACGTTCCGCGACCTCCTTTCCGGATTCCACGCCGTCGACGAGCATGTGCGCACCACTCCGCTCGAGCGCAATGTGCCGATCCTGATGGGCCTGCTCAACGTCTGGTACGTGAACTTCCACGGTGCGCAGTCGCACGCGGTACTGCCCTATGCGCAGCAGCTGAGCCGGTTCCCCGCGTACCTGCAGCAGCTCACGATGGAGTCCAACGGCAAGTCCGTCCGCTGGGACGGCACGCCCGTCACGACCGACACGGGTGAGGTCTTCTGGGGCGAGCCCGGCACCAACGGACAGCACGCGTTCTACCAGCTCATCCACCAGGGCACGCGGCTGATCCCCGCCGACTTCATCGCCTTCGTGAACCCGGCGTATCCGCTCAGCGACGGCGGCCAGGACGTGCACGAGCTCTTCCTCGCGAACTTCCTCGCCCAGACGAAGGCGCTCGCGTTCGGCAAGACCCCCGAGGAGGTCGAGGCCGAGGGCACCACGGGTGCTCTCGTCGCCGCCCGCACGTTCGCCGGCAACCGACCGACGACGTCGATCTTCGCGCCCGCTCTGACGCCGCAGGTGCTCGGTCAGCTCATCGCCCTCTACGAGCACATCACGTTCACCCAGGGCACGATCTGGGGCATCAACTCGTTCGACCAGTGGGGCGTCGAACTCGGCAAGCAGCTCGCGATGCAGATCGCCCCCGCGATCGGCGGCGACGAGTCGGCGATCGAGGCGCAGGACGCCTCGACCAAGGCTCTTCTCGCCTACTACCGGACGAACCGCAAGTAATCGAGCCGCAGATGAAGAAAGCCCCTCCGTGCTCGCGCTCGGAGGGGCTTCTTCGTCTGTGGACCTAAGGGGATTCGAACCCCTGACCTCCTCGATGCGAACGAGGCGCGCTACCAACTGCGCCATAGGCCCTGACGTCTTCTACGCTATCACGCCGGAAGAGGTGCCCGTGTCGTTGAGATCAGCCTGCTGCGCGCTTCGCGAGCAGGTCACGCACGTGCGCCTCGATCTCGGCGTCGTCGACATAACCCATCTTCGCGAAGGGCGACACGGCTGCCGGGATCTGCACGGGCGTCGCGGGCGCCATCCGCTCGGCGCGTTCACGCAGCTCCGCGAGACGGGCGGCCGTACGGCGCTCCTCCTGCGCATCCATCTCGGCCCGCGCGACCTGCGCGCGCGACCCCGCGACCGAGACCAACGGCTCGGGAAGCGGACGCGGCGTCCAGGTGGCACGTCCCTGATCGTGCAGCTTCGGTTCGACGCGGGCGATGGGCTGCTCGATCGGAGCGACCGATCGGCGAGCGGCCCGAGCCGCGACCGACGCCATGCGCTGAAGAGCGAATCCGCCGGCCAGCACTGTCGCGCCACCGAGCCAGAGAAGAAGTTGAGCCTGGGTCGCGATGAGCTGCCACACGCCGAGTCCCGTGAGAGCGAGCCCCAGGAGAAGCGCGGAGGTCGCGACGATGCGCACCCGTCGGCGCGCACGCGCCTGGCGGACGACCGGATCGGCCCTGGCGGCCGCGAGCTCCTCGCGAAGAAGGGTGAGCTCGGCGGCCTCTTTCTCGGACTGCACCCGCTTCGCGAGCTTCTGCTGCGCGAGCGCCGTTCGAGCATTCAGTTCGAGGCGCACCTCGCCGGGCGTCTCGCTGGTCTCAGCCAGCACACGCAGTGCCTGGTTCAGGCGGACGGCGTTGCGCTCAGCGGCGTCGTACTGGAAACGGCCGCGCCACGAGGGCAGCAGATAGAGCATCCACAGGAGCACGGCGACGAGGACTATCACTCCCCCGCTCAGCACCGGCCCGTCCATGTCGACAACGGTACGGGAACATCGCTGTTCACGCGGCTCAGTCCGGGCGTGTGTCGCGACGAGTTCGGCGTGTCGCGCCTTCAGATCGCGAGTCGGTCCGACGGAGGGATCGTCGCGGCATCCGGGGGGACCTGACCGTTGAGCCATCGCGCCAGCACGCCCTGGGGAACATCCTCCCGCGTGAGAGCGAAAGCGTAGTGGTCGCGCCAGTCGCCGTCGATGTGGATGTAGCGCCGACGAAGCCCCTCATAGCGGAAGCCGAGCTTCTGCACGACGCGCAGACTCGCCGCGTTCTCGGGGCGGATGCAGATCTCCATCCGATGCAGCGCGTACTCGGTGAAGCACGCGTCCGTCGCCAGCGCGACCGCCGTCGGCGTGATGCCCTTGCCCGCGAATCGCTCGCTCACCCAATAGCCGATGGTCGCCGAGCAGAGCGACCCCCTGGCCACTCCCCACACGTTGAGCTGACCGGCGACCTCCCCGTCGTACTCCATGACGAACGGGTAGCCCTGACCGTCTCGGTACTGCTGGAGCAGACGGCGGATGCTGAGTCGCATGTCGAACGACACCGATCCGTACGGGACGGTGGCCTCCCAGGGCTGCAGCCACGAGCGGTTGCTCAGCAGCTCATGCTGCAGCGGCCTGGCGTCACGAGACCGCACGAGACGCAGCTCGATCGGACCGTGCCTCATTCCCGTCGCCTGATCCATCCGAGCGCTCCGACGCCGCGAGGACGCCTAGAGGCGCTCCGCGAACTCCTTCAGCCACGGCCGCAGCTCGGGGCCGAGATCCTCGCGGTCGGAGGCGAGCTGGACGATCGCCTTGATGTAGTCGACGCGGTCACCGGTGTCGTACCGGCGTCCGCGGAAGATCACGCCGACGACGCCGGGGCCCTCGGGCCGAGTCGCCAGCTCCTGCAGAGCATCCGTGAGCTGGATCTCGCCGCCCTTGCCGGGCTCGGTGCGCTCGAGCACGTCGAAGATCGATGCCGGCAGGACATACCGGCCGATGATCGCGAGGTTCGAGGGTGCATCCTCCTGCGCGGGCTTCTCGACGAGGCCCGTCACGCGCACGGAGTCGGATCCGTCGATCTCCTCGACGGCCGCGGCGCCGTACATGTGGATGTTCGAAGGATCGACCTCCATGAGGGCGATGACGGCGGCGCCGCTGCGCTCGTGCTCCGCGATCATCTCGGTGAGCAGCGGATCCCGCTCGTCGATGAGATCGTCACCGAGCAGCACGGCGAACGAGCTGTCTCCGACGTGTGTGCGCGCTCGGAGGACCGCATGACCGAGACCCTTGGGCTCACCCTGGCGGACGAAGTGGATGTCGGCGAGATCGCTCGACCGCACGACCCGCTCGAGACGTCCGGTGTCGCCCTTCTCCATGAGTTTGACCTCGAGCTCGGGAACCGAGTCGAAGTGGTTCGAGATGGCGTTCTTGTTGCGGCCGATGATGACGAGGATGTCCTCGATCCCGGCGCTCGCAGCTTCTTCGACGACGTACTGGATGGCCGGCTTGTCGACGACCGGCAGCATCTCCTTCGGCATCGCCTTCGTCGCCGGCAGGAATCGCGTCCCCAGTCCTGCGGCGGGAATGACAGCCTTCATCTTCTGGGTACCCATCTTCACAGCCTAGTGGGGATGCCCGCCGTAGACTCGGAGGCATGTCCCACGACGTCGAGCACGAGAAGCGCGCGCTGCGCGCGGAGCTCCGCGAACGCCGACAGCTGCTCAGCGACTCGCAGCGCGAGAACGCCGCAGCCGCGATCACGAAGCGTCTGGACGACCTCGTCGAGTCGCTCGGAGCGCGGTCCATCTCGTGCTTCCTCTCCACGACCACGGAACCGGGCACGCGCGAGTTCGTGACCGGCGCCGTGCGCCGCGGCATCCGCGTCCTCCTCCCTGTCACCCGCGCGGACGGCCTGCTCGACTGGGCTGTGGCGACCGACGACGACGACGTCGCCGAAGGCCTCTTCGGGCTGCCGGAGCCGACCGGCGAGGTGCTCGGCCCGATCGCCGTCAACGACGTCGACCTGATGGTGATCCCCGCGGCGGCCGTCGACCGCACCGGGATGCGCATGGGCTGGGGCCGCGGCTATTTCGACAAGACGATCGGATCGATGGAGAAGTGCCCGCCGGTCTACGCGGTCATCTATGATTCCGAGGTACTCGACTTCCTGCCGCGGGAGGTTCACGACCAGCCGGTCACCGGCGTCGTGACGCCCACGCAGACCCTTCTCCTGTCGCAGTCGCGACGCTGACCCCCGCGAGGACCGCAATGCCCACCTATGCCTATGCCTGCCGTTCCTGCGGCCACGCCTTCGACGCCGTGCAGAGCTTCTCCGACGACGCACTGACCGTCTGCCCCGAGTGCGGTGGAGAGCTGCGCAAGCAGTACGGATCCATCGGCGTGACGTTCAACGGATCCGGCTTCTATCGCACCGACTCGCGGTCGGGCTCTGGCTCTTCGGCATCCGCCCCGGCATCATCGAAGTCGGAGCCGACGAAGAGCGCCACCCCGGCGCCCGCGTCGAGCACCGCTTCTTCCTGACACACAACGGACCTCCGGAGGTTCCCATGCTCAAAGGTTTCAAGGACTTCATCCTCCGCGGCAACATCATCGACCTGGCTGTCGCGGTCGTCATCGGCACGGCGTTCACGGCCATCGTCACCGCCGTCGTGAACAGCATCATCACCCCCCTCGTCGCCCTGTTCTTCCAGGCGGACGCCACCGGCGAGTTCGGCTGGACCGTCCAGAACTTCTACGGCGACGACGTCACGTTCCCGATCGGCGACCTCATCTCGGCGATCATCAGCTTCCTCGCCGTCGCCGCGGTCGTCTACTTCGTGTTCGTCCTGCCGATGAACACGTTCAAGGCTCGGGTCGAGGCTCGCAAGGGCACCGCCGCAGAAGAGCCGGCCGAGGAGCCGGCCGCCGCGACCGAGGCCGAGCTGCTCGTCGAGATCCGCGACCTGCTCGCCCGCAACGCCCGCAGCTGACGCTCACCGCATTCCGCACGATGCGCGCGGTCCCGTCGGGGCCGTGCGCATCGTCGTTTCCGCCTCAGTAGTGCGGCGGGACGTCCTGCATCAGCTGGTCGTCGTTGGGGCCCTTGGGCCCTTTCGGCCCGCGCGGGGCGGATGCGCTCGGCTTCTGAGACGCCGCCGACTCCGGGTCGGTGTCGGTTCCGGCCACCGGCGTCAGCCGCGCGCGGCGAGATCCCGGAACCCGCACGACCTTCTGCCGCGGAGCACTCGGGTCGGGCTGATCAGTCATTCTGCGGATCGATCAGATCGATCGGCTGCGTGTCGTTCTCGGCCCGGACGGCGGATGCCGAGATGCCGAGGACCTCGGCGATGCGGGCGGCCGCGGTCACGGGATCGCTGTAGAGATCGAAGGCATGCACCCGGACGTAATGCCAGCCGAGGCGGCGCAGCACGTGCGGGCGCAGGCGCAGCGTCTCCCGCAGGGACTCTCCTCGCGACTCGGGGTCGGATTCGATCACGACGGCCTTGCCCTTGTGCTGGGCGACGAGCGGCAGGAGACCGCGGTAATCGACGTCCACGGCCGCACCCAGGCGGCGCAGCTCGCGCGCGAGGGCGAGGGTGAGCGGATCGGCGAGATCCTCGAGGCGCGCCTCGCGCCCCCGGGAGGCCAGGCCGCCGAGGATCGACATCAGCGTGGCCGCGCCGAACTCGAGGCGTCCGTCGTCGAACGAAGAGGGTCTGATCGACGAGACGATGACCATCGAGCGGCGCGCCCTGGTCATGCCGACCGTGAGCAGTCGCTCGCCGTCCGGCGTCGACAGGTCGCCGAAGTCGCTGAGGACCCGGCCGTGCTTGGTGAGACCGAATCCGAGCGAGAAGATCACGCGGTCACGGCTCTCGGCCACGGATTCCTCGAGCGTCAGCACCGCGAACGGCTCGGCCGTGTCGCGCCCGACGAAGTCGGCGACGTCGGAACGGCCGGCGAACGCGGAGGTGACTGCGGCGCGCACGCGCTCGGCGTGACGTCTGCTGGCCGTGACGACCATGAGCGACTCGTCCGGACGGTGCACGGCATGCTCGACGACCAGGGTGACGACACGGGCGACCTCGGCGTCCGGGCTCTCCACGGCTCCCGAGACGGGGTCGGGCGCTCCGGTTCCCCCCTCGACGTAGTCGACGGCGAGGCTGCCTCGGCCCAGGTACGATCCGGCCCACGGCAGGGAGACGATCTCTCCGCCGTAGAACGCGTCGTTGATGAGTTCGGCGAGATCCTCACCGCCGGCGCGATAGCTGCGCGTGAGCGTCATCACCGGGAGCAGCTCCGACAGCCGCTCGAACACCGAGACCGTGTCGAAGGGAACCTCGTGCTCCCACTCGGCGCCGGGGTCGACGGCGACGTGGAACGGGGTGGGGAGCTGCGTGACAGGGTCGCCGAATGCCACGATCTGGCGCGCACGGCGGATGGCGGGAGCCGCCTCCGCGAGGTTGATCGCGGCCGCATCCACGAGGAGCACCGCGTCGAACTCGACCGAATCGGGGATGTGCGGCACGAGATAGGGCGACGAGATCCAGACGGGCGCCAGCACGTCGACGAGGGTGGGCGCGGCGCTGACGATCTCGGCGGTCGTCGTCGCCGGCTGCTTCAGCGCGCGGCGTAGGTTCTGCGACTCCTGCGGCTCGTCGACGATCGCGATCTTCCACTGATTCGCGAGCTGCCAGGCGAGCAGGGGGCCCGCCATAGCCGCGTGCGCCTCGTCGACGAGACGGAAGTCGCGCTCGAGGCGGTCGACCACGGCCGTGTTCGCACCCAGAAGGGCACGGTCGTCCTGCAGGGCGCGCTCGAGCAGCGTCTGCCACCAGGCGAACTCCAGCTCGTCGCCCACGCGGGCCTCGGAGACGTGGCGCACGGAGAGTTCCGCGAGCAGAGGCTCGAGCCCCAGCTCGGCGAGGCGGTCGCGCAGCTGTGCGCGCTCGACGAGGTTGTCGAAGACGTCGGACTTGGCGGCGAGGCCTGCCAGAGTGCGCACGAGTCGCTCGACGGGCAGGGTCGAGAGCGGCTCCCTACGACCGAGAGCGACATCGAGCTCGGCGAGCTCCGCCGTCACCCGCTGCCAGGAGGCGTAGACGTCGGCGAGCCCGAGCGGCACCTCCGGTGCGACGCCCGCCTCGACACAGCGCTGCCACTGCGTGCGCTGCGCCTGGATGCGGAGCAGCGACTCGTGCATCTCGGTGACGTGCACGCCCGGGCGGACATACTCCTTGGCGAGACGACGAAGTCGTCGCCGGTTGGCACCCGACATGTTGGGCGCGTCGCGTCGGGAGCCGTGCGCCTGGATCAGCTCGCCCAGCGGCCGCTCGAACACGGTCGGACTGAAGCGATCGAGGGAGTCGCGGATGCCCTGCAGAAGTCGCAGGTACTCGCCGAGCTCGTCGATGGTCGAGAACGGTCGCATGTGCGTCTGCGCGATGAGGGCGTAGCCGCGCTCGAGCAGCGCCGGGACGCTGTCGGAGTGCAGTCGTCCGGCGAGCTGATGAGCGGACTTCGCGGCCTCGGTGCTCGAGAACGTGACCCCATACCAGGGCGAGTCGTTCGGGCCGAAGCGGAACTCGCCGAGACGGGCCGCGTACGCGAGGGCCGCCGCTGCCGAGGAGCGGTCGTCGGCCAGGCGGCGCAGGGTCTCGATACTCAGCCGCGCACTGGTCGACGGCGGCGTGGGCAGCGACGCGAGTCGGGTGAGATGACGCGTGGCGTCGAGGACCGACGATGTGGTTCCCGCGACGGGAGACGTGAGCGCCTGACGATAGTCGCGCAGCACGGTGCGCAGCCGCACCAGCGCGTCGTCGACGTCGCTCACCTTCGGGGCTGTGGCCTTCTCGTTGCGTCCGATCGCACGCACGAGGTCGCGGCGGACGCTGGCCGGCGACACGGCCAGGCTGTCGAGTCCGATGCCCGCCAGACGATGCCGCACCCCGTCGAGCGTCGAACGCCTCGCCGACACGACGAGCACGCGCTTGCCGTTGCGCACCAGTTCTCCGAGTGCGTTGATGACGGTCTGCGTGCCACCCGTGCCGGGAAGCGTCGCGACGGTGAGCGAGTGTCCGGCCGCGATCTTGGCGAGCAGCGCCTCCTGCTCGGCGTCCGCGTCCAACAGGAGGTTGTCGGATGCCGGCGCGCGGTCGTCCGGGCCGGTGTGGTGCGGGTCGGGCCGGCGCGCCGAGACCTGCTCGCGGTCGCCGACGTGCCCGGCGAGCGCGTTGAGCACGATGTGGTCGAGGCTGCCGCCGTCGCGCGCCATCGCACCGCCCACGTCCGCGAAGGTCGAGACGACGAGCCTGGGCAGCACGGTGAAGGTGTCGATCGATCGGGTGGTCGCTCGGAGGCTGTCGATCACGGGCTGCGGCTTGAAGATGCCGCCGTCGTAAGCGAGGGACGCGAGCGCCGCGGCATCGATCGTGATGCCGAAGTGCTCGCGGGCGATGCGCACCAGCTCGGGGTTGACCTCGAAGGCGCCCTGCAGCTTGAGCTCGAAGTCGGTGTGGTGGCGACGGATCGCGAGAGGGCGGAGCAGCACGGGAGCTGCGAAGTCAGCGCCGCCGATGCGCCATCCTGCGACGCCGACGGCGAGATGCACCGCCTCGATGCCGCGAACCGTGCGGAGCTCGGTGTTCTTCGCCGTGATCCGCTCGGCCGCGAGCCGAGCGGTCCGAAGCCCGACCTCGTCGCGGAAGAGGTTCGACAGGAGTGTCGATTTCCCGGTGATGAACTGGGGGAGGCTGCCCGGGTGCGCCTTGGAGATGTCGATGCCCGATTCGACGGTGTCTCGGAACGTCACGAGGGGCGACAAGCCACCGAGGTCGGCGGCTTCGGCACGCAGACGTGTGCGCTCGGCCTCCGCGGCGTGGGCGATCCCGAAGCCGACGACGGGCTCGGGCGGCGCACTCAGGGTCGCTGAGGCATCGGTCGCTGCATCGTCCGCAGCCTTGCCTTCACGTCGCCACACACCTCACACCCTAAGCGCGCCTCGCCGAGACGGCGGTATCCCGGGCGGGTTTCACCGTATTTCCGCCCCTCGGAAGGCAGTCGGAGGCACACGGATGCTCGGAGGACTGCTCCTGCACGGCCGGGATGGGTCGGCGGCCTCTCCCCCGGCACCGTGATCGCGCATGTCGACGGGCGGCCCCGGAGGTCAGTATGGAGGCATGACCTTCCGCTACGACTTCGCACCGACCCCCTTCGGAGACGCCCTCGCCGTGTTCTCCGACGAGGGGATCGTCCGATTCGACCTCTCGGAATCCGACGACCCGTCCGTCCCCTGGCTCCTCGAGAACGTCTCCGGCCAGCTGCACTCCGTCCCCGAGCCCGACCCCGGCGCCGCCGACGAGCTCGCGCACCTCCTCGACGACTACTTCGACGGTGCTGCGGTGCGCTTCGACGAGCATCTGCGGTTCGACTGGCGCCTCAGCACCGGTTTCGCCCGCGCCGCCTTGCAGACGATCAGCACGATCGAATGGGGGCAGACGCTCAGCTACGGAGAAGTCGCGGTGCTCGCCGGTCGCCCCGGAGCCGCGCGCGCGGTCGGCACGGCCTGCAGACTCACGCCGTTCTCCGTCATCGTTCCGGTGCACCGCGTGGTGCGGTCCGACGGAACTGCCGGACAATACGGTGCGCATCCCGAGCGCAAGAGGTTCCTGCTCGACCTCGAGTCGCACGGCTGACGACAGACGACGTGGACCCCGACGAGTAGGCCGCCGGGGTCCACGTGCTCTTCACCGCCGGTGGCGGCGTCTGCGCACTGCGTCGCTCAATGATCCGTCGCCTTCTCGGCACCGAACCCGGTGAGAGAGCGCACCTCCATCTCGGCGGCGAGTGCCGGAGACTCCTTCTGCCGACTCGTGATCGTGCCGAGCCAGCCGAGGAAGAACCCGAGCGGTATCGAGACGATTCCGGGGTTGTTCATCGGCCAGAGCACGATGTCGATGCCGGGGATCATCGAGGTGGGCGACCCCGAGAACACCGGCGACAGCACGATCAGGATGATCGCCGCCGCGAGCCCGCCGTACATGCTCCACACCGCGCCTCGGGTGTTGAAGCGACGCCAGAACAGCGAGTAGAGGATCGTGGGCAGATTCGCGGATGCGGCGACGGCGAACGCCAGCGCCACGAGGAAGGCGATGTTCTGCCCCTGTGCGCCGATGCCGCCGACGATGGCCAGGATGCCGATCACGACCACCGTGCGTCGTGCGACCCGCACCTCGCCGTTCGGGTCGGGCTCCACGGCGTTGCCGGCCGCATCCTTCCTGCCCTTCTGGATCACGTTCGCGTAGATGTCATGCGCGAACGACGCTGCTGCCGTGATCGTGAGCCCCGCGACGACGGCGAGGATCGTCGCGAAGGCGACAGCCGAGATGAACCCCAGCAGCACAGGACCGCCGAGGTACAGCGCGAGGAGGGGAGCCGCGGAGTTCGGTCCGCCGGGAGCCGCCGCGATGACGTCCGCCCCCACGAGAGCGCCGGCGCCGTACCCGAGCACGAGCGTCAGCAGGTAGAAGCCGCCGATGAGCCAGATGGCCCAGACCACCGAGCGGCGGGCCTCCTTCGCCGTCGGAACCGTGTAGAAGCGCATCAGCACGTGCGGGAGTCCGGCGGTTCCGAGCACGAGCGCCATGCCCAGCGACAGGAAGTCCCAGGGGTTCGCACCGTACTGCAGGCCCGGCCCCAGGATCGCATCGCCCTTGTCGGAGTTGGCGACGGCCGCCTCGAGCAGCGTGTTCAGGCTGAACCCGTTGATCGCGAGCACCCAGATCGTCATCGCGATGGCGCCCCCGATGAGCAGGAACGCCTTCACGATCTGCACCCAGGTGGTGCCCTTCATGCCGCCGATGAGCACGTAGACGATCATCAGCACACCGACGACTGCGATCACGATCGACTGGCCGATCCTCCCGTCGATGCCGAGCAGCAGAGACACCAGACCACCGGCGCCCGCCATCTGCGCAAGCAGATAGAAGAAGCAGACGGCGAGTGTGGTGATCGCCGCCGCCATCCGCACGGGGCGCTGCTTGAGCCGGAACGACAGCACGTCGGCCATCGTGAACTTGCCCGTGTTGCGCATCATCTCGGCGACGAGCAGCAGCGCCACCAGCCAGGCGACGAGGAATCCGATCGAATAGAGGAAGCCGTCGTAGCCGTTGATCGCGATCGCGCCGCAGATTCCGAGGAACGACGCGGCGGACAGGTAGTCTCCCGCGATCGCGAACCCGTTCTGGGGGCCGGTGAACGAACGCCCTGCCGCATAGTAGTCGGCAGCCGTCTTGTTGTTGCGGCTGGCCCGGATCACGATGAAGAGCGTCACCGCGACGAATGCCGCGAATATCGAGATGTTGAGGACGGGATTGCTTTCAACGGTCGGCTGTTCGGTCGCCGCGTGAAGCAGGTTCATGCGCCGGCCTCCGCCTTCTCGAGCTCTTCACGGACTTCCGTGGCGATCGGATCGAGCTTGCTATTGGCGAAGGCGACGTATCCCATCGTGATCGCGAAGGTCGTCACGAATTGGCCGAGTCCCATCAGGAGCCCGACGGTGATATCGCCCCACACCCGCTGCGACATGAAGTCCGTTGCGAATGCCGCAAGCAGGACATAGACGAAATACCAGATGAGGAAGAATGCCGCGAGCGGGAAGATGAACGAACGCTGTGTCTTCTTCAGCTCGCGGAAACGTGGCGATTCCTCGACGGCGATATAGTCGATCGCTCCCGCCGGATCGGCCGTTGGATGGTCGGTCATGGGGCCTCCTTGCCTCATGGTCTACGGCTCGCCCTCATCTGCCGGGCGAATGGTAGGGTCGACGCTACGAAACGGGGAACAGCGCCGTCACCCCCGAAAGTAGGTAGTCGTGAGCACGTCGACAGAGATGGAATCCGAGACCGAGCTCGTCGCCAGAGCGGTGCGCGAGCTTGCTCAGCGCACCCGGTTCCCTGTCGCATTCGGCGGCCTGATCGATGAGGGCGTGGTCAGCGTCACGAGCATCGTGGGCAATCGCACCCATAGCCTCGACGGCCTCAGGGTGCGGCCGGAGCGCGGACTCGGCGGGCGGGCGATGATGGAACTCCGCCCCCGAATGACCAACGACTACGGCTCCTCGCAGCAGATCACCCACGACTACGACGTGTTCGTCCTCGGCGAAGGGCTGCGGACCCTGTTGGCGCTGCCCATCGTGGTGAGCGGTCGCCCGCGCGGCGTGCTCTACGCGGGGGCGTGGGAGCGGACCCCCGTCGGCGGCGTCACGACCGCACCCGCGATGCAGGTCGCGCAGTCCGTCGCGGAGGAGCTCCGTATCCGCGATGAGGTCGACCGGCGTCTGCGCTCCGTCTCGCCCGCCGCCGAGTCCGTCGCCCCACGCCAACGGGAAGAGCTCCGCGAGAGCTTCGCCGAGTTGCGCAGCATCGCCGCCTCCGTGGACGACGCGGGGCTTCGTGCACGCATCGCCCAGGTCGAACGCCGCCTCGTGCTGCTCGCGGAGGATGCCGTCGCCCCGGCGACCGGCCCGGTTCCCATCGTCCATCTCTCTCGCCGGGAGACCGACGTGCTCGCCTGCGCGGCCCTGGGGGCGACGAACGCCGAGATCGGTGGCCAGCTCGGCCTTCGCGAGGGGACCGTCAAGGCGTATCTCGGTACCGCGATGTCGAAGCTCGACGCATCGACCCGTCATGCCGCTGTGACCAAGGCACGGCGGGCGGGCCTCCTCCCCTGAGCGGCCCGTCTGACCCCCGTGCGCTGCGCAGTGGCTGCCCAGTGGCTGCCCAGGCCGGGTGGCTAACATGGACACTGGTCGGTGAACCCCGACCCCGGACGAGGCAGACCAGTACCCGGTGAGCGAAAAGACTGGTCCGAAAGGACCATCATGCCGTGGATCGTGCTGATCGCATCCGGAGTCCTCGAAGCCGTCTGGGCGACCGCCCTGGGCAAATCGGAGGGACTCACCAAACTCTGGCCGAGCGTCATCTTCATCGGCGGGCTGATCCTCTCGATGATCGGGCTCGCTTTCGCGATGCGCGACATCTCCACCGGAACCGCATATGCCGTCTGGGTGGGCATCGGCGCGACGCTCACCGTCGTCTGGGCAATGGTCACCGGCGACAGCGATATCTCCTGGCTGCGAATTCTGCTGCTGCTCGGACTCGTCGGATGCATCGTCGGACTGAAACTCATCGACCCCGGACACGAATGAATACGCGACCCGGTCCCGGATAACGTGTCGGAATTCTTCTCGTCACGGTAATGTCATTTCCATGGCGAGAAGAATTGTGCACCAGCTGGTCGATGACATCGACGGATCCGTACTCGATGTCGGCGAAGGCGAGACGGTTCATTTCTCGCTCAACGGCGCGTCGTATGAGATCGATCTGAATACCGCGCACGCGGAAGAACTGCGCAAGGCGTTCGAGCCCTACATCTCGGCCGGGCGCCGGGCGGGGTCGTCGGGTTCCGTGCGCTCTGCCGCTCCGAGAAAGCGTCCAGGACGCAATCCCGAGGTTGCAGCGATCCGCGCCTGGGCGAACGACAACGGTTACACGCTGTCGGAGCGGGGTCGAATTCCGGCTCCCGTGGTCGAGGCGTACAACGCCGCGCACTGACTCACTCGGACGACACGACTCCGGCCTGGGCCCACGGCTCATCCCGGAGCGTGATCTCCTGCGCCATGTCCGAGAGGAATCGGATGACCACGTCGCGCTCTTCCGGCGTCAACCGCGCCGCTGAATAGAAGCGCTTTGCCTGCTGACGACCGACGGTCTCCATGGCAGCCTGGCGCGTCTCGGGCGTGATCGTGATCGCGAGCGCGCGTCGATCGGTGGGGTGCGGTGCACGACGGATGTGCCCGCCCTTCTCGAGGCGGTCGAGAAGCTTGGTCGTCGACGCCGTCGAGATGCCGAGGTGCGTGGCGATGCCACCGGGGGTCGCCGTCGCACCCTTGTTCGCGCAGACGATCAGATAGTGCAGCGCGCGCATGTCTGTCTCGTTGAGCTGCATGTAGCGTCTCGACGCGAGCGAAAGCTTCTGCTCGGCATCCCTCAGATCTCCGAGCGCCGCCATCACCAGCGCGATCTGACGCAGGTCTTCCTCGGCGACACCTGAGCGATCGACCAGCAGGCTCCGAGGATCGCTCGATTCGACGTCGTAGATCGCCGAATGGGCGAGGCCGTCAGGAGAGTGGGAGCCCCGATGCGGGATCACGTCCGACACCCCGTTCCCCCGGGGACTGGCGTCAGATCCGTTGTCCATGCCATCATGCTACACACCATTGGATTCATGTTATGTTGATTATTAGCTAAGCTAGCGAAATCGAGGAGGTTCCCGTTGGATGAGGTCACCCTCCTTTCTCCGGATGGCGTCGCGATCGGGGTGATCGCGAAAGACGCGGTGCACACGACGGACACTCCCCTGCACCTGGCCTTCTCCTGCCACGTGCTCAACAGAGACGGTCTTCTGCTGGTGACGCGTCGGGCCCTCGCGAAGCGCACGTGGCCGGGCGTCTGGACGAACAGCTTCTGCGGCCACCCTCGCCCCGGCGAGGACATGACCGACGCCGTTCATCGCCGCGCGCTCGACGAGCTCGGCCTCCGCATCGCGGAAGTCTCGCTCGCGATCCCCGACTACCGATACCGCGCCGTGGATGCGAGCGGGATCGTCGAGAACGAGATCTGCCCTGTGCACGTCGCCGTCGCGGACGGGCCGCTCTCCCCTGACCCCGACGAGGTGTCCGAGTGGGCCTGGGTCGACCCGGCCGAATTCGCCGATGCCGTCACCGCCGCCCCCTTCGCTTTCAGCCCCTGGCTGGTGGAGCAGCTTCCCCGGCTGCGCGAGCTCGGGGCGGTATGACCGTGGCATCCACGGCGATCCGAGAAGAGATGAGCACCCGGGTCGAAGAGGTGCTGCGCCAGCGCTTCGCAGTGCACTGCGAGAACGCGGAGACGTACGGCGCGGAGTTCGCCGCGCTCTGGCGGGCGACGGCGGACCATGCTCTCGGCGGAAAGCTCGTGCGCCCGCGACTGCTCCTCGACATCCACCGGGCACTCGCCCCCGGCATGGGCGCCGAGCCGAGCATCGCCGCTGTGGACATCGCCACGCACATCGAGCTGCTGCACTACGCCTTCCTCCTGCACGACGACGTGATCGACGGAGACCTGACGCGACGCAAGCGGCCCAACCTGATCGGCGAGCTCGCTGCGGCCAGCCCGGGTTCGACGGAGGAGGACTCGCTGCACTGGGCGAGGTCCAGCGCGATCCTCATGGGCGACCTGCTGCTCTCTGCGGCGATCATGGGGTTCGCCCGTGCTGATGTGCCCGCGCACGCTCGAGGGCGCCTCCTCGATCTGGTCGAGCAGACGATCCTCGAGACCGTCGCAGGCGAGCACACCGACGTCGCCCTCAGCCACGGCATCATCGCCTCGGACGTCGACACCGTGCTCACCATGAGCGTGTACAAGACGGCGACCTACTCCTTCTCCCTTCCGTTGCGGGCGGCCGCGCTGCTGGCAGGATCCCCCGTGTCAGCGGAGGAGACTCTGCAGGCGGTCGGACGCCACCTGGGCTTGGCGTATCAATTGCAGGACGACCTCCTGTGCGTGTTCGGCGACCACCGCACGCACGGCAAGGACGCATTCTCGGATCTGCGCGAGGGCAAGGAGACGGCGATCATCGCATTCGCCCGGTCGACGAGCGCCTGGCCCCGCATCGAACCGCACTTCGGGTCGGCCGAGCTGAGCCTGCACGATGCCGCGGAGATCCGCGAAAGACTCCGCGAATGCGGCGCCGAGCGATTCGTGGTCGGCCTGATCGGCGACCAGCTGGATGCCGTCTACGCACTGCTCGCGCAGGCGGAACTGGCCGGGGAGATCAGCGCGGATGCGGCGCGGTCGATCCTGGTCTCCGCCTCCCGTCTCGAGGGCCGCCAGTCATGACCCCGCCGACGAACGACGCCCCGGAGGAGAGCCTGGGGCGGTTCAGTCGAGCCGCCGACACCGCGTCCACGGAAGTGATCCGCACCTACTCCACGTCGTTCGGGCTGGCCACGCGGCTGCTCGGTCAGAGACACCGGCAGCACGTGCGGAACATCTACGCGATGGTCCGAATCGCCGACGAGATCGTCGACGGCGTCGCCGCTCAGGCCGGCCTCGACGCCTCTGCCCAGACCGAGGCTCTCGCCTCGTACGTCGCCGAGACCCATCGTGCGATCCGAGTCGGCTACAGCACCGACCTCGTCCTGCACGCGTTCGCACGGACCGCTCGGGAGTGCGGCATCGGCGAGGACCTCACCCAGCCATTCTTCGACTCGATGGGCGCCGACATCGCTGATGCCACGGACTTCACCGCCTACGACGCGGAGGCGCACGAGCGCTACGTCTACGGCTCCGCCGAAGTGGTGGGGTTGATGTGCCTCCGGGTGTTCCTGCGCGACGAGACCCGCACCGAGAAGGAGCGCGAGATCCTCGAGCACGGAGCCCGACAGCTCGGCGCGGCCTTTCAGAACGTCAACTTCCTCCGCGACCTCGCCGACGACACCGATCGACTGCAGCGAGGGTATCTGGGCGAATCGGGACGCCTCAGCGATGCGGACCGAGATGCGTGGGTGCGCACGATCTCGACCCAGCTCGACGATGCCCGGCGCTCGATCCCTCTTCTGCCGAAAGACGCGCGCGCTGCCGTGCGCAGTGCGCAGGCCCTCTTCGAATCGCTGACCCGACGTGTGGCGAAGACGCCCGCGGCCACCCTCTACGAGCGGAGGGTCCGCGTGCCCGATCCCGTCAAAGCCCTGCTCGCCGCGCGATCCGTGCTGGTGACGTCCGTGGAGCGTGACCGATGAGCCGGGTCGCCGTCATCGGCGCGGGCGTCGCCGGCCTCGCCGTCGCCGGGCTCCTCGCGCGCGACGGCCACGACGTGACCGTCTACGAGAAGAACAGCAGAGTCGGAGGGCGTGCGGGCACCATCGAGCGCGAGGGTTTCCGCTTCGACTCGGGCCCGTCGTGGTACCTGATGCCCGAGGTCTTCGACCACTTCTTCGCGATGATGGGCACCTCGACCGAGGAGCAGCTCGATCTGACGCTCCTCGACCCCGGTTACCGCGTCTTCCAGGCACCGGGCGCTGACGGCAGCCCGGCGCCGTCCGTCACCGTGCCCTCGGGGCGCGCGGAGGTGTCGCGGCTGTTCGAGTCACGCGAGCCCGGCGCCGCGAAGGCGCTGGACGCATACCTCGATTCGGCGCACGATGCCCGCGTCATGGCCGAGCGGTACTTCCTCTACAACCCGTTCACCCGGCTGCGCGGGCTGATGACGCCCGAGGTGCTGCGAGCCCTCCCCCGACTGTTCACGCTGCTCGGCACGCGCCTGCAGTCGTTCGCCGCACGACGCTTCCGCGATCCGATGATCCGGCAGCTGCTGGGGTACCCGGCCGTCTTCCTGGGCACCGACCCGCGTACGGCGCCCGCGATGTACCACCTCATGAGCGCACTCGATCTCGACGAGGGCGTCAGCTATCCGCAGGGCGGCTTCTGGCGGGTCGTCGAGCGCATCGCCGAGTTGGCAGAGGGCGCGGGCGTGCGGATCGTGCTGAATGCCGACGTCACCGCGATCAGCACCGGCATCCGCTCCGGCGCGGCATCCGTGACCGGCGTCGAATGGCGCGACGCCGAGGGAACCGCGCGCCGCGCGGACGCCGACATCGTGGTCTCCGGAGCCGACCTGCACCACACCGAGACGGCACTGCTCCCGCCGCACCTGCGCACCTACCCCGACTCGTGGTGGCAGCGACGCACGAGCGGGCCCGGTGCCGTGCTGGTGATGCTCGGCATCCGAGGCTCCCTCCCCGAGCTCCCCCACCACTCCCTGTTCTTCACCGAGGACTGGGATGCCAACTTCGACGCCATCTTCGGCGATCAGCCCGTGGTCCCCTCGCCCGCGTCGACCTACGTGTGTCGCCCGAGCGCGACCGACGACACGGTCGCGCCGGAGGGGCATGAGAACCTCTTCGTGCTGGTCCCCGTCCCCGCCGACACCGATCTCGGCGGCGGCGGATCCGACGGCGCAGGCTCCGCACGCATCGAGCAGGCTGCCGACGACGCGATCGACCAGATCTCGCAGTGGGCGGGTATCCCCGACCTCCGCGAACGCATCGTCGTCCGCGAGACGAAGGGCCCTGCGGACTTCCGCGACGACTACAACTCGTGGCGGGGCGGCATGCTGGGCCCCGCGCACATCCTGTCGCAGAGTGCGATGTTCCGCGCGCAGAACGCCTCGCGCCGGGTCTCGGGGCTCTACTACGCGGGCGCCACCACCGCACCGGGCGTCGGCGTGCCGATGTGCCTCATCAGCGCCGAGATCGTGCTCAAGCGGATCCGCGGCGATCATTCGTCCGGACCTCTCGACGTCTCGACCGCCGCCCCTGCGAAGAGCGGAACCGCGTGATGGGGTTCGTGTACCTGGCGCTCCTCCTCGCGACCCTCGGCTGCATGCTTCTGCTCGACCGGCGCTTCCGGCTGTTCTTCTGGCGCGACGCGGTCTCAGCATCCGTCGTGACGGTGACGGGACTCGCCTTCTTCCTGATCTGGGATGTCGCCGGGATCGCCGGGGGGATCTTCTTCCGCGGTGAGGCCGCCGTGGCGACCGGTATCGTGCTCGCACCCGAGCTCCCGATCGAGGAGCCGGTGTTCCTGCTCTTCCTCGTGGTGTGCACCATGATCGTCTACACCGGCGCAGTGCGCATCCTGTCGAGCATCCGCCGCCGCTCCGCCGTGGAGGAGCTCTCATGACGTACCTGCAGCTCTCGGCGTGGTTCGTCGGCGCGTCGATCGTGGCGGCCATAGTGCTCTCGATCCTCGCCGGGCGGCATCGAGCCCACGCGGGCGCGGTCGCGGTGACCATCGCGGTGCTCGTCATCCTCACCGCCGTCTTCGACACCGTGATGATCGCGACAGGACTCTTCCACTACTCTCCCGAGCACCTCCTCGGTGTGCACGTCGGTCTCGCCCCGCTCGAGGACTTCGCCTATCCGATCGCAGGCGCCATCCTCCTGCCCGCCCTGTGGGCCGCGCTCCGCGCCCGCCGCGTGAAGGCCGACCGACGAGCAACCGCCGAGGACGCCTCATGACCGCGCCCGCCGCCCGCGGATCCGTCGGCCGCGACTTCGCACAGATCGTCCTGTCGTCGCGCCCCATCAGCTGGATCAACACCGCCTTCCCGTTCGCGGCCGCCTACCTGCTCAGCACACGCGAGATCGATCTCACGCTGATCATCGGCACCCTCTACTTCGTCGTTCCGTACAACCTCGCGATGTACGGCATCAACGACGTCTTCGACTACGCCTCCGACCTCGCCAACCCGCGCAAGGGAGGCATCGAGGGCGCACTCCTCTCGCCCCGCATCCACCGCGCCACCCTGTGGGCTGCGGCGGCGACGAACATCCCGTTCCTCGTCTACCTCGTCGTCGTCGGCAACCCGGCGTCGTGGGTCTGGCTGGCGATCAGCGTCTTCGCCGTGATCGCGTACTCGGCACCCGGGCTTCGGTTCAAAGAGCGTCCGTTCCTGGACTCGACGACCTCGAGCCTGCATTTCGTGACGCCGGCGATCGTCGGTCTCACCCTCGCCACCGGGACCATCACCCCCACCGCGGTCATCGTCCTCGTCGCCTTCTTCCTGTGGGGCATGGCCGCTCACGCGTTCGGCGCGGTGCAGGACATCGGCCCCGACCGCGAGGGCGGCATCGGCTCGATCGCCACGGTCATCGGCGCACGAGCCACAGTGCGGCTGTCGATCGCTCTGTGGACCCTCGCCGGGGCGGCCATGCTGTTCACCACCTGGCCGGGGCCGCTGGGCGCTCTGCTCGCCGTGCCCTACATCGTGAACGCCGCCCCCTGGTGGAACGTCACCGATGAGACGTCGGGCGGCACGAACCGCGCCTGGCGACGCTTCATCGCACTCAACTACTTCGCCGGCTTCCTCGCGACGATGATCCTCATCCTCGCCTGGATCTCCTGATCACCCTGCGTCACTCCCCCACCTGCACGTCCCGAGAGGAACCCGATGTCCAGCCCTGAGCACGCGCCCACTCCGCCGACCCGCGAACGCACGCGTCGACACTCCTGGGTCCGCGTCCTCATCCCCGTGGTCCTGATCCTCGTCTGGTTGGTGGGCGCAGGACTCGGCGGTCCGCTGTTCGGCAAGGTCGACGAGGTGTCGTCGAACGACCAGACCAGCTACCTGCCCGAGTCTGCTGACGCCACGCAGGTGCAGAAGCTCCTCGGGGAGTTCAACGACAGCGACGCGATCCCTGCCATCGCCGTCTTCGTCGCCGATGGCGAGCTCTCGGAGTCCGACATCCAGACCATCTCGGATGCCGTCGCGGACGCCCCCTCCGTGGAAGGTGTGAGCGAGGACGTGTCACCCGCGCTCACCTCGGAGGACGGCAAGGCGATCCAGGCGTTCATTCCGATCGAGGGCGACGCAGAGCTGGCAGACGCGATCGAGGCGCTGGGTGCGCAGCTCCGCGACGCCGCTCCCGATGGCGTCACCGTCTACATCACGGGACCTGCCGGCTTCAGCGCCGACCTCGTCGCCGGCTTCGCCGGTATCGACGGCCTGCTGCTCGGTGTCGCCCTCCTGGCCGTCCTCGTCATCCTCGTGCTGGTCTACCGTTCCTTGCTGCTGCCGATCGTCGTGCTCTCGACCAGTCTGTTCGCCCTGTGCGTGGCGCTGCTGGTCGTGTGGTGGTTGGCCAAATTCGAGGTGCTGCTGCTCAGCGGCCAGACGCAGGGCATCCTGTTCATCCTGGTGATCGGAGCCGCCACCGACTACGCCCTTCTGTTCGTCGCGAGGTTCCGAGAAGAGCTGCGCATCGCACAGGACAAGGGCACTGCCGTGCTGGCCGCCTGGAAGGGCTCGTTCGAGCCGATCGTGGCCTCCGGCGGAACCGTGATCGCAGGGCTCCTGTGCCTGCTGCTCAGCGACCTCAAGTCGAACAGCACGCTCGGCCCGGTGGCCGCGATCGGCATCGTGTTCGCGATGCTCGCGGCGCTCACCCTGCTGCCGGCACTGCTGCTGCTGTTCGGACGTGCGGTCTTCTGGCCCCGGCGCCCGAAGTTCGAGCCGGAGGTCGTGGCCGAAGAGCACGGTATGCGCAAGACCGGCCTGTGGGCACGACTGGCGCATCTGATCACGAAGCGCCCTCGCATCATCTGGGTCGTCACGACGCTGGTGCTGCTGGCGGGTGCCGCGGGTGTGCTGCAGCTCAACGCCGTCGGCGTTCCGCAGTCCGATCTGGTGCTCGGCGCGTCCGAGGCCCGGGACGGTCAGGTCGCGCTCGGCGAGCACTTCCCCGGCGGCTCCGGCAGCCCGGTGTACGTCGTGGTCGCGGAGGAGCAGCTGCAGGATGCGGCCGATGTGCTCCTCGCCGACGACGGGATCGACGGGGTGACGGTCACGGCAGCCGATTCGCCGAGCGGTTCGGCCACGGTCACCGCGGACGGACTGGAAGCGGTCGGCCCTCCGGGAACAGCTGCCGCTGAGCCCACCGTCGTCGACGGCGAGGTGCTGTTGCAGGGAACGCTGACGGACGCGGCCGACTCCGACGCGGCGGCCGCGACCGTTCGGGACCTGCGCACTCAGCTCGACGACCTCGACGCTCTCGTCGGTGGAGTCACGGCGACGGCCATCGACACGAACGACGCATCCATTCATGATCGCAACCTGATCATCCCGGTGATCCTGGTCGTCATCATGCTCATCCTGATGCTGCTGCTGCGGTCGATCCTTGCACCGGTGCTGCTGATCCTCACGACCGTGCTGTCATTCGGCACGGCGATGGGCGTCTCGGCACTGGTCTTCAACGGCGTGTTCGACTTCCCGGGCGCCGACCCCGCGGTTCCGCTCTACGGATTCGTGTTCCTCGTGGCGCTGGGCATCGACTACAACATCTTCCTGATGACCAGGGTGCGGGAGGAATCGCTCGAGCATGGAACCCGTGAGGGGGTGCTCCGGGGCCTGTCGATCACGGGCGGCGTCATCACATCGGCCGGGCTGGTTCTTGCGGCGACGTTCGCTGCGCTCTCGGTGATCCCGATCCTGTTCCTCGTGCAGCTCGCGTTCATCGTCGCGTTCGGCGTGCTGCTCGACACGTTCGTGGTGCGCTCGCTGCTGGTGCCGGCTCTCGCCTACGACCTGGGTCGAGTCATCTGGTGGCCGTCGAAGCTGTGGCGTCGCGGCCGGGACTGATGGGGTGCCCTCGACTGGATTCGAACCAGCGACCTGCCCTTTAGGAGAGGGCTGCTCTATCCTGCTGAGCTACGGGGGCGAGGCTTCCATTCTAGAGGAACCCTCGCTCCCCGATCATGCCGCGAGTGCCAGGTACGGCTCCCACCGAGGATCGCTGCGTTCGATGCCGCGGACAGTCCAGGCGGTGCCGTGCGGCGGCCGAGGCGCGAACCGCAGCTCCCACCTCATCTCCTGCGGTGTGCGGTCGCTCTTGGTGTTGTTGCAGCGAAGGCAGCAGGCGACCAGGTTCTCCCAGGAGTCCGCTCCCCCGCGTGAACGGGGCATCACATGGTCGATGGTCGAGGCCGCTTTGCCGCAGTATCCGCAGCGATGGTTGTCGCGACGCAGCACTCCCCGCCGGGTCACAGGCACCCGCCGGCTGATCGGGATACGGACGTAGCGCGAGAGGACGATGACGGCGGGGCGATCGTAGACTCCGTGGCTGCCCCAGACGGGGTCGTCCTCGATGTGTTCGACCACGGTCGCCTTGTCATTCATGACCAGGACCAGGGCTCTCTTGAACGACACGATCGCGAGCGGTTCGTATCCTGCGTTCAGTACAAGTGTGCGCATCGTCATCCTCTCGATCCGCCGGGACGGCTTCCCGGCACTCTCGACTCACACGAAGCCGCACAGGGCGGAAGCGTTCGCGGGGATGCAAAAAAGGCGCTGTCTACAGACAGCGCCTCATGCGCACGGCAAGACCGTGGCGTCCCTGCGGACGATGCAGAAGGACGTGACGACCGAGGGCATCCATGGTTCGGATGTTCGGTATTCGCTCCATCAGCTTCTCCCGACTATGCGACAACGGGTTCAGGCTAACCCATCGGGAGTGCTCGAAGGCCAAACGGCGGGTGAACGCCTGAAGGCGTGTCCGAACAGGAGTGCGTCGGGTGACCGTGCTCAGCCGGCGTTGGCGGCGAGCCAGGCGATCGGCTCCATGAGCCCGCCGTTGACGTGCACCTCGAAGTGGAGGTGGTTCGCGGTCGAGCGTCCGGTGCTGCCGACGAAGCCGATGAGCTGCCCGGCGGCCACGGTCTCGCCGGCCTGGACCTGACGCGAACCGTAGATCATGTGACCGTAGGTGGTCTGCACTCGCTGGCCACCGACGACGCTGTCGAGCATGACGCACACGCCGTATCCGCCGATGCTCTCAGCGGAGGCGCGGACGACACCGGCGGCTGCCGCGTAGATCGGGGTTCCGGCCGGAGCCAGCATGTCGGCACCCTGGTGGGCTCCGCCGACGGTGCGGCTGACGCTGTACGACCCCTGCGGAAGCGGGTAACGCACCTCGCCCGAGCCGGGCGAGACCAGAGCGTAGTTGCCGATGTTGAAGCTGCTGGACGATGCCGTCGAGACGGAGGCGGCTGCGGCAGCACGCGCGGCTGCGGCCTCTTCCGCCTTCTTCTTCTCGATCTCGTCAGGGGTCGTGGCGGTGAACGTGCCACGGCTGAGCGATGCGGCCGTCGCATCGGAGGCGACGACGAGCGACTGTGCGTCGACTGCTGCGAGCTGCTGCACTGTCGCGGTCGCCTCAGAGGGCTTCGTCGCAGCGTAGGCAGGAAGAGCGACGGCGGCGACGAGAGCACCGACGGCCCCGAAGATGGCGACCGAACGCAGGGGCTTCACGACCTTGCGTGCGTCGACCCTGCCGCGGGAGCGGCGGGCGACTGTTCGATCTTCAGTTGTCTTCGCGGGCGATTCGATGTCTTTTGCCAAAACCTGATCCTCCTGCGCCTGCACGCTCGGGTAGCGCTGGCTCGTCGGCACTCTGCTCTCGGGGCACCATGTAGCTCGGGTACGTTGTGCGATTTGACCGGGAGGGCGACGAGCCTGGAAGGCGAATCCTCTCGGGTGTCGTCAGCGGGCTTCTTCGACGACCTGTCCGAGGTTACCGGAAGATAACGATCCTGTCACCCTGTGAACCTGGCAATCCTCGGAGAGGCGGAATCACGCGGTTCTCGGGGTCGATCTCCCCATGAAGCTCGGCTCGGATTCAGGCGGGCTCGCCCACGAGGAAGATGTGCGAAGCGAGTTCTACGGGAAGTTCGAGCCCGTCTTCCTTGCCCTCCATCTGGATCAGCACGTAGCCCTCGTTGAAGCGGTAGTCGCCCTTGGCACCGGGCACCACTCCTGCGTCGCGAAGCTGTTCGAGCAGCTCCGGGTCGACCTGAGCGGGCTCGGCGAGGCGGCGGACGGTGCCCTCGATCGGAGCGCCGGCGGCATTCAGCTTCTGCACGAGACCGATGACGCCCTCGTCGAAGGTACGCGCAGGGGTGTCGCCCAGCTGGTCGAGGCCGGGGATCGGATTGCCGTACGGCGACTCGGTCGGGTGGCCCAGCAGCTCGACGAGTCGACGCTCGACCTGCTCGCTCATGACGTGCTCCCAGCGGCATGCCTCTTCGTGCACGTACGCCCAGTCGAGACCGATGACGTCGGACAGCAGGCGCTCGGCGAGTCGGTGCTTGCGCATGACGTCGACGGCCTTGCGTCGACCGGCGTCGGTCAGCTCGAGTGTGCGGTCTTCGGAGACGACGACGAGGCCGTCCCGCTCCATCCGCCCGACAGTCTGCGAGACCGTGGGACCCGAGTGGCCGAGGCGCTCGGAGATGCGTGCACGCAGCGGCACGATGTTCTCCTCCTCGAGTTCGAGGATGGTGCGGAGGTACATCTCCGTGGTGTCGATCAAGTCCGTCATGTGGCCCTCCGGGTCTTCTTAGGCAAGCCTACATTCCCGCGCGGACATCAGGGCGTCACGCGGTGAAGCGACCGGAGGGTCACGCCGTAGAATCGACGCATGGCGATCGAGATTCCCCGTGACCTCCTGCCCGCTGACGGCCGCTTCGGCTGCGGTCCCTCGAAGGTGCGCACCGAGCAGCTCGATGCGCTGCTCGCCGCAGGGCCGACTCTGCTCGGCACCTCGCACCGACAGGCTCCGGTCAAGAACCTGGTCGGCAGCGTCCGCGAGCAGCTCGCCGCCCTCTTCCGCCTTCCCGAGGGCTACGAGATCATCGTCGGCAACGGCGGATCCACGGCGTTCTGGGATGCCGCGGCATTCGGGCTGATCGAACGGCGCAGCCAGAACCTCGTGTTCGGCGAGTTCGGCGGCAAGTTCGCCGCCGCTGCCGCCGCTCCGTGGCTCGAGGCACCCGACGTGCGCAAGTCCGAGCCTGGCTCGCGCATCGCGGCCGAGATCGTCGACGGCGTCGACGTCTACGCCTGGCCGCACAACGAGACCTCCACCGGTGTCGCGGCTCCCATCGAGCGCGTCGTCGCCGATGGCGCGCTGACGGTCATCGACGCGACCAGTGCCGCAGCCGGCATCGACTTCGACGCCGCGCAGGCCGACGTCTACTACTTCGCGCCCCAGAAGAACCTCGGATCCGACGGGGGCCTCTGGTTCGCGGCCGTGTCGCCCGCCGCGATCGACCGCATCGAGCGCATCGCCGCCTCCGACCGGTACATCCCCGAGTTCCTCAGCCTGAAGAACGCCGTCGACAACTCGCGTCTCAACCAGACGCTGAACACTCCGGCCCTCACGACCCTCCACCTGCTCGACAGCCAGCTGAGCTGGATCCTGTCGAACGGCGGGCTCGCATGGGCGGGCGCTCGCACGGCGGAGTCCTCCGGCATCCTCTACGACTGGGCTGCGGCGTCCGCCGTCGCCACCCCGTTCGTGACCGATGCCGCGCACCGCTCCCCCGTGGTCGTCACGATCGATTTCGACGACAGCGTCGACGCCGCAGCCGTCGCCAAGACCCTGCGCGCCAACGGCATCGTCGACACCGAGCCCTATCGCAAGCTCGGCCGCAACCAACTGCGCGTCGCGACCTTCGTCTCGATCGAGCCCGACGACGTGCGCCAGCTGACGCGTGCGCTCGACTACGTGCTCGCGAACACCGGCTCCTGACACCGGGACGTCAACAGAAGAGGGGCCGCGTTCTCACGCGGCCCCTCTTCTGATTCCCACCTCTGTCGATCGCTGGTCATTCCTCGTCGTCGGAGTCGTCGTCGATGTCGGATTCGCCGTCCGCGTCTTCATCCTCGTCCGCGGAATCGTCGTCGAGGTCCTCGTCGTCCGCGTCGTCCGCGTCATCGACGACGGAGTCGTCGAGCTCGTCGATGTCGACTCCGTCGAGGTCGCCCGCATGCAGCACGCGCGGCTCCGCGGCGAGGTCATCCTCGTCGAGCTCGTCATCATCGTCGTCGTCATCGTCGTCATCGTCGTCGTCGTCGTCGTCGTCGTCGAGATCCTCGTCCTCTTCGAGGTCCTCGTCGAGCTCGTCGTCCTCGTCGGACTCCGCGTCGTCGGCATCGCCCACGACCGCGTCGTCAGCGGCAGCCGCGGCGGCCTGCTCGGCGAGCTCCACCTGGTGAGCGCGGTACTCGGCGAGACGCTCGGCCCACGGCACCCACTCGGGAGCGAGCAGCGCACCGTCGCCGGGAAGCAGCTCGATCTCGAGGACCGTCGGCTCCTCGTCGTCGACGCGGGCGACCGTGACGGTCCAGAACCATCCCGGGTACCCGGGGAGGCGGTTCTCGAAGCGCAGCGACACAGACCCGTCGTCCTCAGGGAGGTAGTCGGCAGCGGGGCCGACGGTCGACGCCGGAGTGATCTCGTGCAACGCGGCGAGCGCGAGATCATGGGCGTCGATCAGACGCTGATCGACTTCAGGCTTCGAGGTCATCAGCTACCTTGCGCAGTACTGCCGCGATCTTGCGACCCTGAGCGGAGGAGGGGTATCGGCCGCGACGGAGGTCGCCGCCCATGCCGTCGAGGAGCTTCACGAGGTCCTCGACGATGATCGCCATGTCGTCGGCCGGCTTGCGCTTCGCCTTCGCGAGGCTCGGGGGCGCATCGAGCACGCGCACCGAGAGTGCCTGCAGACCGCGCTTGCCGTCGGCGACACCGAACTCCACGCGTGCACCCGCCTTCACAGCGGCGCCTGCGGGCATGGCTGAGGCATGCAGGAAGACGTCCTGGCCGTCATCTGTGGCGATGAAGCCGAAACCCTTGTCTTCGTCGTAGAACCTGACCTTGCCGGTGGGCATGGGAGAAACCTCGCTGAGTCGGTGTGGAGCTGGATCGGACGCACGTCGGTGCGTCCGATCCAGCCTACCGGTCGACGCCCGAGTAATCCGTAGGTCGGCGTGCGGAACCGCGGGGCGTCGCAGCGAGTAGGCTGAGGGCGATGAGTACCAAGAGTCCCGAACCTGAGGTTCCCGTTCGCCGTATCGATCGCATTCTGGCGTTCTCGGCACTCGGACTCGCCGCGGCATCCATCATCTGCTTCTTCGCGATCATCATCGGCACCGCCGTCGGTATGGAGCAGGAGGACTTCGGTGCGGGCGTCTGGCCGTTCATCGCCGCCATCCCCTATTGGGGCCTTCCCGTGGCATTCGTGATGATCATCGCGCTCCTGATCATGAGCTTCATCCGCAAGGGGCGCGCGGCATCGCGGCCCTGAAAGATCCGGCATGAGCACGCACGCCCGACCGCTGGCCGAATGGCTGTCTGCGGCGAGCGACGAGCAGCTGTCCTCGCTCTTCTCGGCTCGGCGAGTGCGCCCGGATGCCGGGTGGCAGGATTTCTTCGACGCGGCTGAGGCACTGCTCGACCCGGGGTCTCTCGCCCGCATCCTTCCCGCTCTCACGCACGACGAGGCGACGGCGCTCGTCGCTGCCGCTGTCGAGGCCTCCGCCGAGGGGACGCCGAAGCGTGCGACCCTCGAGAGCCTCGCGCTTCTTGGGCCTGACGGCTCACCCTTCCCTCCCGTGATCGATGCTCTCGCCGACCGCGCCGTACCGACGCCGTTCGATGTCTCCCCTCCACAGGCAGCGAGCGAGGCCGACACGGCTCACGCGGCAGAGCGCGCGTTCACGACCGTGGCTGCGATCGCCGATCTGCTGCTCCTCGCACGGGAGAAGCCCTTCGCTCTGCTCACCGGGGGCACGGTCAGCGCCGGCGAGAAGCGTCTGCTGGCTGAATCCGGTATCGCGGCTGAATCCGTCGATGCCCTCATCGCCATCGCCGATGACTCCGATCTGGTCGCACCCGACGGCCGGCGCCTGCGCACGACGGGACGCGCAGAGGAGTGGTTGAGGTCGTCCGTGGCCGACCGATGGAGCACTCTGGTGACCGGGTTCCGCGACGCTCTTCCCCGCGGAGTGCGCACGGACGACGGCGGGTGGCTCCCCACGGCCGCCTGGTCGCAGGCACACCCCTGGGATCCGACCTGGGCCGAACACGGCGAGGCGCTTCTCGAGCGCGCGCGGCTGCTCGGTCTGATCACCGACGACGGCAGCGAACCCGCATGGGCCGCATCGCTGCGGCAGGGTGGGAGCATCGAGTCCGCCCCACTCACGAACCTGCTGCCGAGCGAGGTCGATCGGATCTTCCTGCAGAACGATCTGAGCGCGATCTCCCCCGGCCCGCTCGCCCCTGCACTCGACGTGCGTCTGCGCACGATCGCCGTCCGTGAATCCGCGGCGCAGGCATCCACCTACCGTTTCACTCCCGAGTCGATCGCCCATGCTCTCGTCGCCGGCGAGAGCGAAGAATCGATCCTCGAGTTCCTCGAGTCGCTGTCGCTCACCGGCATCCCGCAGCCGCTGCGGTACCTCGTCTCACAGACCTCCCAGAGACATGGCCTGGTCCGGGTGTCCACCGACTCCGAGACCGGACGCACCCGCATCGAGAGCAGCGACCCGCATCTGATCGAGGCGATGGCGGTCGACCAGGGACTGCGGTCGCTCGCGCTGACGAAGCACGTCGCCGCGCTCTCGACGAGGGTCGGACGCGACACCGTGTACTGGGCGCTGACGGATGCGCGCTATCCCGCGACGCTCGTCGCCGAGGACGGCACCGCGATCACCGGCGAGCGCAACCCGGTGGTCCGCGCCGCGCCCCAGAGCGCCGCCGATTACGCGCCTCTCATCGCCGCCCTCCGCTCGCATCAGGGCCCGGATGCGGATGCTGCGTGGCTCGATCGCGAGCTCGAAGCCGCGGTGCGGGCGAAGGCGGTGCTTCGCGTCAGCGTGGGAATGCCCGACGGATCGACGCGGGAGCTGATCCTCGAGGCGACAGGGCTCGGCGGCGGACGCCTGCGCGGACGAGATCGCGCGGCAGACGTCGAGCGCACACTTCCGGTGTCGAGCATCCGCGCCGCCACCGTGATCGCGCAGTAAACTGGACAGCTATGTCTGATGGCCCCCTGATCGTCCAGAGCGATCGCACCGTGCTGCTCGAAGTCGCCCACGCGGACGCCGAGAGCGCCCGCCACGAGTTGGCGATCTTCGCCGAGCTCGAGCGCGCGCCCGAGCACATCCACACCTACCGGATCACCCGCCTCGGCCTGTGGAACGCGCGCGCCGCCGGGCACACCGCCGAGGACATGCTCGAGACGCTCGACCGCTGGTCGCGGTTCCCCGTGCCCCCGTCGGTCGCCGTCGACCTGCGCGAGACCGTCAACCGCTACGGGCGACTCGTGATCGAGCGCGACGACGAGGGCACCCTGATCCTGCGCTCCACCGATCCGGCCGTGCTCGCCCAGGTCGCGAACAACAAGCGCATCCAGCCGCTGCTGATCGGCCACCCGGCGCCCGACACGTTCGTCGTCGACGCCTGGGCGCGCGGCCAGATCAAGCAGGAGCTGCTCAAGATCGGCTGGCCCGCCGAGGACCTCGCCGGATACACGCCGGGCACCCCTCACGAGATCGAGCTGGCCGAGGACGGGTGGGCGATCCGCCCGTACCAGCAGGATGCCGTCGACGCGTTCTCGAAGGACGGATCCGGCGTCGTGGTGCTGCCCTGCGGCGCGGGCAAGACGATCGTGGGCGCCGGCGCGATGGCGGCGACGAAGACGACCACTCTGATCCTCGTGACCAACACCGTCTCCGCACGCCAGTGGCGCGACGAGCTGCTGAAGCGCACGAGCCTCACCCCCGAGGAGATCGGCGAGTACTCCGGTCAGGCCAAGGAGGTCAAGCCGGTCACGATCGCGACCTACCAGATCCTCACGGCGAAGCGGAAGGGCGAGTACGCCCACCTGGCCCTGCTGGATGCCCTCGACTGGGGCCTCATCGTGTACGACGAGGTGCACCTGCTCCCGGCTCCCGTCTTCAAGCTGACCGCCGACCTGCAGGCGCGGCGACGGATCGGCCTCACGGCCACCCTCGTCCGCGAGGACGGCCGCGAGGGCGACGTGTTCAGCCTGATCGGCCCCAAGCGCTTCGATGCGCCCTGGAAGCAGATCGAGGCTCAGGGCTTCATCTCCCCCGCCGTCTGCTACGAGGTACGGGTCGATCTGCCGCCGGACGACCGGCTCGAGTACGCCGCGGCGACCGACGACGAGCGCTACCGTCTCGCTGCATCCGCCCCGGCGAAGATCGACGCCGTGCGCGAGCTCATCGCGAAGCACAAGGACGAGCGGATCCTCGTGATCGGACAGTACCTCGACCAGCTCGACTCGCTGTCGCAGTCGCTGAATGCGCCGCAGATCACCGGCTCCACCCCCATCGACGAGCGCGAGGAGCTGTACCGCGCCTTCCGCGAGGGAGAGATCTCGCTGCTCGTCGTGTCGAAGGTCGCGAACTTCTCGATCGATCTCCCCGAGGCATCGGTCGCGATCCAGGTATCCGGCTCGTTCGGCTCACGCCAGGAGGAGGCGCAGCGACTCGGCCGGCTCCTCCGCCCCAAGCAGTCGGGCCGCACGGCGAGCTTCTACACGCTGGTCGCGCGCGACACGATCGACCAGGACTACGCGCAGAACCGCCAGCGGTTCCTCGCCGAGCAGGGCTACAGCTACACGATCATGGATGCCGACGCGATCGCTGCCTGAGCGCTCCGCCGGGGCTTCGGCAGCCGGGTACGCGGTGGGCGAAACCGCCGCTCCGAAGGATAATCAGCATCCCCATGGCCGAAGTCACCATAATGGGGTCATGACTGATGCGCGCATCCTGGTCGTCGACGACGAACCCAACATCCGCGACCTGCTCTCCACAGGTCTCAGCTTCGCCGGGTTCCAGGTGAAGACGGTCGCCAACGGCGCCGCCACCATCTCGGCCGTGCTGGAGGAAGAACCGGACCTCATCATCCTCGATGTCATGCTCCCCGACATGAACGGCTTCAGCGTCACCAAGCGTCTGCGCGGCGCCGGGTTCACCGCTCCGATCCTGTTCCTCACGGCGAAGGACGGCACCGACGACAAGATCGAGGGTCTCAATGCGGGCGGCGACGACTACGTCACCAAGCCGTTCAGCCTCGACGAGATCGTCGCGCGCGCCCAGGCGATCCTGCGGCGCACGATGCAGGCCGACGAGGAGTCGATCATCCGGGCCGGTGAGCTGTCGATGGACCAGGACACCCACGACGTGCACGTCGGCAAGGAATCGATCGAGCTGAGCCCGACCGAGTTCAAGCTGCTGCGCTACCTGATGCTCAACCCGAACCGGGTGCTGTCCAAAGCCCAGATCCTCGACCACGTCTGGGAGTACGACTTCAACGGCGACGCCGGCATCGTCGAGAGCTACATCTCGTACCTCCGCCGCAAGATCGACCCGCACACCGAAGAGTCCGTGATCCAGACGAAGCGCGGCTTCGGCTACATGCTCAAGGTCGGCAAGTAGTCCGGCTCACCGACGTCCGCTGACGCCGCACAGCATCCGTATCCCGGGAGGTCCGCATGGCGCACAAGCCTGACGCGATCACCCGCTGGTGGCGATCGATCAGCCTGCGCGCGAAGGTGACGGGTGTCACCGTCGCCGTTCTCGCCCTCGGACTGCTGGCCGCGGGGCTCGGAACAGTACCCATCCTTCGCAACTCGCTCATCGACAACATCGACTCCCAGCTGCCCGCCCTGGTGTCGGCCGATCTCGCTGATCGGTACTTCGAGGTGACGGTCGAGGACGGCAAGACCGTCTACACTCCCACCGACTCGCCCAGAGACTTCTTCGTCGCGATCTACGACGCGGAGGGCGTGCTGCAGACGACCACGGGAAACTCCGCCAACGGGGCGCCCCTGTTCCCCTCGACCTACTCCCCGCTCGCTGTGCAGAACAACGAGGACACCCCGTTCACGCTCGAGGGCACGAAAGGCACGAGCTTCCGCGCGGCTGTGGCACGAGTACCGGGCGAGGGCGACGGATCCTTGCGGATCCAGATCGTCGCGATGCCGCTGGAATACGCCGATCGCATCATCGGCCAGTACTTCGGGATCTACATCACCGTCGCGCTCGTCACGATCCTCCTCGCGGCCCTGCTGACCCGAGGACTCGTCACCCTCACCTTCCGCAGGCTCGGACAGGTCGAATCCACCGCCATGTCGATCGCCGCCGGCGACTTCACCCAGCGTCTGACGGATCTCGAGCCCACGACCGAGGTCGGCCGACTGAACAGCGCGATCAACACAATGCTGGATCGCGTCGACGGGTCGCTCGCGCAGCGCGACCGCACCGTGCAGCACATGCGACGCTTCATCGGCGATGCCAGCCACGAGCTGCGCACACCGCTCGTCAGCGTCCGCGGCTACGCCGAGCTCTATCGGATGGGCGCGATCAAGGGCGAGGAAGACACCGCTCGAGCCATGGAGCGCATCGAGAAGGAGGCGATCCGGATGGGCGTGCTGGTCGAGGACCTCCTCGCGCTCGCCCGGCTGGACGAGGAGCGCGAGCCCGAGATCGAAGCTCTCGACCTCCGCCCGATCGCCCGTGACGCTGCCCTCGATCTGCGCGCGGCCGCACCGGCTCGCACCGTGTCCGTGATCGACCGCACCGTCGAGGCACCGCTGATCGATGTGACCACGCGCTCGAACCCTGTCACCCCGGCCCCACAGATCCCGGCACCGAGGGGACTCTCTCGCGGCACGCTCGCGCGGCTGCGCAGGCGCCCTCGCAACTCGTCGGCGGAGGTGCCCGCCATCGACTTCACCGAAGCCGCGGACATCCCGGTTCGCACCCCGCCGATCGTCCTCGGCGAAGAGAACAAGGTGCGACAGGTGGTCACGAACCTGCTCGGCAATGCTCGCCGGTTCTCCCCCGAAGAGAGTCCGATCGAGCTCATCGTCGACGCAGACCGGGTCCGAGGCACGGGGAGCATCTCGATCGTCGATCACGGCGAAGGCATCCCGCTGCAGATTCGCGAGCAGATCTTCGAGCGTTTCTGGCGAGCCGACACCTCACGCGCGCGCGAGACGGGCGGTTCCGGCCTCGGACTCGCGATCGTTTCGTCGATCGTCAGGGCGCTGCACGGCAGCGTCGCGGTGTCCGAGACGCCGGGTGGCGGCGCGACGTTCACGGTGACGTTCCCCCTCGCGCCGTCGCGCGCGACCCCGGCACACCTGCTCGAGGACACCCAGCCGCTCGAGCCTCTGGACCTCTGACCTCCGGCCTCTGGCTTCTGGCGTCCGGCTTCTGACCGCCACTGCACGAGAGCGTGCCTTCGCGGGTTCTGCACAGCGAGCGGTCGACGTACGGATGCGTCGGGATGTCAGCATCCGCCCCTCTCCTATGGTCGGAGCACCAACCGAGAGGAGTTCCATGTCCGTCATCACCGTAGACACCGAAGCCGTAGGTGCCGCTCAGGCGGCAGCGCTCGCAACCATGGGGCGCCTGCAGACCGAGTCCGCGACGCTCATGTCGCAGCTCAACCAGCTGCAGGGGTCCTGGGTCGGCACCGCATCGACCGCGTTCCAGTCCTGCGCCGAAGAGTGGCGCGGAGCGCAGCTGCATGTCGAGCAGGTGCTCGAATCGATCGGGCACTCGCTCGGGAGTGCGGCGACCCAGTATGCGGACGCCGACCAGTACTCGGCGAGCCTGTTCCGCTGAACTTGTCGTCCATTCGCCCTGAACGCAGAAACGCCCCGACCGAGAGGTCGGGGCGTTTCTGTCAGTGCTGATGGATCAGAAGTCCATGCCACCCGACGGGTCACCCATCGGAGCTGCTGCCTTCTCGGGCTTGTCAGCCACGACGACCTCGGTGGTGAGGAAGAGAGCCGCGATCGAGGCTGCGTTCTGCAGCGCCGAGCGGGTCACCTTCGCCGGGTCGATGATTCCTGCAGCGAACATGTCGACGTACTCGCCCGTTGCCGCGTTGAGGCCCTGGCCCGAGGGAAGCTCGGAGACCTTGTTCGCGACGACACCCGGCTCGAGACCGGCGTTGAGGGCGATCTGCTTGAGCGGAGCCTCGATCGCGACGCGAACGATGTTCGCACCGGTCGCCTCGTCGCCCGAGAGCGACAGAGCGTCGAGAGCCTTCGTGCCCGACTGGATCAGCGCGACGCCACCACCGGGGACGATGCCCTCCTCGACGGCCGCCTTCGCGTTGCGGACGGCGTCCTCGATGCGGTGCTTGCGCTCCTTGAGCTCGACCTCGGTCGCCGCTCCCGCCTTGATGACGGCGACGCCACCGGCGAGCTTGGCGAGACGCTCCTGGAGCTTCTCACGGTCGTAGTCGCTGTCGGTGTTCTCGATCTCACGACGGATCTGCGTGACGCGACCCTCGATCTGGTCGGCCTCACCGGCGCCCTCGACGATCGTGGTCTCGTCCTTGGTGACGATGACCTTGCGCGCACGACCCAGCAGGTCGAGCGTGGCGTTCTCGAGCTTGAGACCGACCTCTTCGGTGATGACCTGACCACCGGTGAGGATCGCGATGTCCTGCAGCTGCGCCTTGCGACGGTCTCCGAAGCCGGGGGCCTTGACGGCGACCGACTTGAAGATGCCCTTGAGCTTGTTGAGCACGAGAGTCGCGAGAGCCTCGCCCTCGACGTCCTCGGCGATGATGACGAGCTCCTTGCCGTCCTGGATCACCTTGTCGACGATGGGCAGAAGGTCCTTGATGTTCGAGATCTTCTGGTTCGCGATGAGGATGTAGGCGTCTTCGAAGACAGCCTCCTGGCGCTCCGGGTCCGTCACGAAGTACGGGTTCAGGTAGCCCTTGTCGAAGCGCATGCCCTCGGTGAGCTCGAGCTCGGTGCCGAAGGTCTGCGACTCCTCGACGGTGACGACGCCCTCCTTGCCGACCTTGTCGATCGCCTCGGCGATGAGCTCGCCGATCGCGGGGTCAGCGGCGGAGATCGATGCGGTCGCGGCGATCTGCTCCTTGGAGTCGATCTCCTTCGCGCTGGCGAGGAGCTCCTCGGTGATCGCTGCGACGGCCTTCTCGATGCCGCGCTTGAGCGAGATGGGGTCTGCGCCGGCTGCGACGTTGCGCAGGCCCTCGCGGACGAGTGCCTGAGCGAGCACCGTGGCGGTGGTGGTTCCGTCACCGGCGACGTCGTCGGTCTTCTTGGCGACCTCCTTGACGAGTTCCGCACCGATCTTCTCGTACGGGTCGTCGAGTTCGATCTCCTTGGCGATGGACACGCCGTCGTTCGTGATCGTGGGAGCGCCCCACTTCTTCTCCAGCACGACGTTGCGACCGCGCGGGCCGAGCGTCACCTTGACGGCGTCGGCGAGAATGTTGAGGCCGCGCTCGAGGCCGCGGCGGGCCTCCTCATCGAAAGCGATGATCTTTGCCATGAGTTTTGTCGTCCCTCCTGGACGTAGACGTTGGGTTTAGCACTCAGAGTAAGAGAGTGCTAACGCCATTCTGGCACTCGACCCCCTCGAGTGCAAGCTGTGCGGAGGGACTGCGCGGCGGTCTACGGGGCGGGCGTCTCCGCCGGAGTCTCCGGTGCGCTCGTCGATCGGTCGAGTCCGATGACGACCGTGAGCTGCTTCGCCCCGGTGTCGTTCAGATCGGCGTAGAAGTCGCTCTGCTCGACGGCCGCCCCGCCGATCAGATTCGCGAGTCCGATGGCCGCCAGCTCATCCTCGTCTGCGATGTAGTACACGGTCGTGGTCGAGAAGTCCTGGCTCGCGCTGTCGCTGGCGAAGACGACGTCGGCCGCCCATCCGTTGTTGATCAGGACATCGCGCATCTGCTCGTCCAGCCCCGCGTCGGGCGACGCGTTCAGGATCATCACCGAGTACGTGACGTCGACAACACCGGTCTCCACCGGCGTGGGAGTCGCGGTCGGGACGGCCTCGGGGAAGAGGCTGATCCGCCCCATCACCACCAGCGAGCCGAAGATGCCGCCGATGATCAGCACCAGTGCGGCCACGAAGGACCAGAGCAGGACGACCCAGCCGTTCATCCCGGGGGCTTCGGCGCGATGCGCTCCGACGCGTCCGGACGATCGGGGGACGTCGTCGAATCGATCTCGGCTGGGCTTTGACACTCCTCGATGCTAACGGCACCGACCCGTGTATCCGCATCGTGGCGCCTCAGCGCGTGGCGGGAAGCTCCGTCAGCCGACGAAACCGGGGGTTCGCGACGCCCTCTGGAACGATCGCGCGTCGCGGATGCGGCGGAGGCGGCGCACCAGCATGGGGTCGTACTCCAATGCCGCCTCGGACTCGAGCAGACGGCCGAGGAGCTGGTAGTAGCGGGCCGAGCTCATACCCAGTTGGGCGCGGATGGTCTCCTCTTTCGCGCCGCCGTGCCGCGGCCACGCGGTCTCCAGGGCGAGGATCGCACGATCCCGCTCGCTCAGCTCTCCCAGCATGGGATCAGACTAGATCGCCGGCGCGTCGATCCCTGCGCGCCACTCCCACCATCGGCCGAGTGGGTCCGCCGCCGCACGCACCTCCCCGTCGAGCGCCACGACGAAACCGGGCCACCCCCGGGAGGCCACCGGAGGATCCCAGACGTCGAGGAGCGCGGGAGGGTCGATGGTCACCCAGCGCGCGTCGAGCCCGCGGATGCGATCGACGAGGACCTCCCGTGCCTCCCTGGGGATGTGCACGAGCACGCCGGGAGTCGTCACGACGAGCGTGGCGTCGCGCGGCGCCTCGGCGGCGAGCGCGTCGATCCGGTCGATCGCGTCTCCGGCGACGAGGTGGGGCGGGTCGGTCGCCGCGATGTCGAGCGCCGCGGTCACCCGCCGCTCCCGCCCGTGCTCCCCCGGCCACACGAGTCCCTGCAGCCAGCGCCGATCGCGGTCGTCACGGGCGTCGAGAGGCGCGAGGTCGATGCCGGCCCGCCACACCACCTCCGGCATCCGCATGGGAGGAAGGGCCCCCTCGACACGGCTCTCGAGCATCACGGTCGACACGCCGTCGGCGGGGTCGAGCGCCGTCCGCAGCCACCCGTCGGCATCGACGACGCGGTACGAGTACCGGTCGGGGTACAGACAGAGTCCCGCGGAGGCGCCGACCTCGAGCAGCGCGATCGGGCCCTCGATCTCCGACAGCACGGGAAGCAGCGGGGCCAGGCGCAGGGGTTCGTTCGTCTGCAGCCGCCGCCCCGTGCACTCGGCGACGATCTCGTCGGCACGTGCGACGACGAACGACCGCCAGGCGCCGTATCCGACCAGACCCGCGCCCAGCATCCGGGTCACCGCGAACACGAGCGGAGGCTGCCGTCGGTTCTCCGGGATCCGGGCGAGGACCCCCTGCATCTCGGAGTCGCCCGCGACACCCTCCGCCCATTCGACATACAGGTCGCTGCGCCCTGGCGCCTCCTGCTCGGCGAAGCGCGCGTAGCGCTGCTGCACGGCATCCGTCATGCACCCATTGTCTCGTGGCGCCGAGGGGTCTCGAACGCGAGAGAATGGAGCAGACCCCCAGGAGGACCGATGTCGTACAGCGTGGACAAGACCGAAGAACAGTGGCGCGAGGAGCTCGGTGAGCAGCAGTACGCCGTGCTGCGTGAAGCCGCGACCGAGCGTGCATGGACGGGCGAGCTGCTCGACGAGGGCCGCGCAGGCCTCTACACCTGTGGCGCATGCGGCGCCGAGCTGTTCAAGAGCGGCACCAAGTTCGACTCCGGATGCGGATGGCCGAGCTTCTACGAGTCGATCCGCCCCGACGCGGTGCAGCTCATCGAGGACACGACCCTCGGCATGGTGCGCACCGAGGTGCGCTGCGCGAGCTGCGGCTCGCACCTGGGTCACGTCTTCCCCGACGGCTTCGGCACGCCCACCGGCGACCGGTACTGCATGAACTCCATTGCTCTGAACTTCACGCCCGAAGAGTCGTGAACGCTCTCGAGGCCGTCCGCGCTCGACAGTCCTGGTCGAAGGTCACCGACGAGGCGCCGTCACGCGACGAGCTGCTGAAGCTCGTCGCCGCCGCGGGACGCGTCGCCGACCACTCCTCGCTTCGTCCGTGGCGGCTCATCGAGCTGCGAGGTTCGGACCGCGAGGTGCTGGGCGCGGCGATCGCGAAGGCGGAGGGAGACGCGTCACCATCATCGAAGCCCCTCCGTGCACCTCTTCTGATCGCCGTGGTCGCCAGCTACCGCAAGAGCGACAAGGTGCCCCGGTGGGAACAGGAGGCCGTCGCCTCCGGCGTCGCGCATATGCTCAGTCTGCTTCTCGACGAGGCAGGCTGGGGCGTGCTGTGGCGTACCGGACGGTACACGCGCTCGAAGGCCGTCGCCAAGGCGCACGGAATCGGCAAGAACGAGGAGCTGCTCGGGTGGCTCTACGTCGGCGGCAAGCCGACGGGCAAGAAGCCGGGGCGGCGCAAGCCCGTCGATGCTCGCGCCCTGGTGACGCGGATGCCGCAGCCCAAGAAGAAGTAGTCAGCTCCGTCGGCGACGCGGCAGGGCGACGAGGACGGATGCCACGGCGACGACCACCATCCCGACGATCTGCCAGGGGGCAGGTCCCGCGTCCGCGGGCCACAGCATGTCGATGATCACCGACGTCGCGAGCTGCCCCAGCACCGACCCGAGCCCCATCAGCAGCACACCCGTGTGCGCCACGATGAAGGCGCCGAGCAGGATGTACGCCGAGCCGAGGAATCCGCCGAGGTAGAGCCACGGCTCGGCCGGCGGCACCTCGGGCAGGCCTCGCACCGCAATGCTGATGCCCGCCGCGACGAGCAGCGCGATCGTCCCGGCGATGAAGCTCATGAGCGTAGCCGAGAGGGGCGACTGCACCCGCTGGGCCAGGCGGCCGTTGGTCGCTGCCTGCCACGCGATGCCGACACCCGCGGCGAAAGGCAGGAGGAGCATCCACAACGGCGCCGTGGCGAGCACATCGCCGCTGAGCGAGATACCGACCGCGGCAAGCGCGAGCGCTCCGCCGAGCACGCGGCCGGGGGTCACGGCGACGACGCCGGCCGGTCCGAAGCCGATCCGATCGAGGACGAGGCCGTGCAGGGTCTGCCCCGCGACGACGCCGACCGTGAACAGCGAGACCCCGAGCACGCCGGCCGTGACGCCCTGGGTCGAGACGGTGAGGGCTCCGCACGCGCCGCCGAGGAGCATCCAGAACGGGATCGTGCGCTCGCGGATGCCGTCGCGCAGCCGCCCGACTCCGCGCCTCGCCGAGGGGATGCAGAGGACGACGGCGATCAGGGCGGCGAGCCCGACCGCGAAGGAGATGAGGCCCGCGACGATCCCGTTGTCGACCTTGACGCCGAGCACACCGTTGATACGCGCCTGGACGGCGGTCATGACGCCGATCGCCACCGCTCCTCCGAGCGCGACGGGCGGCGAGAGTCGGCGGGTCTGGGACACCTGTCGACCCTAGCCGAGCGGGCGGATGTCGGCGGCCGGGCGTACCCTGGCGGCATGTGCGCGAGTTATGGTCTGGATCCGCGGTTCACCGACACCGAGCTCCTCGCTGCGGCCGACGAGGCGGTGCTCGAGGGGCTCCGGGGGTGGGCGCAGGAGAACGCCCGCGAGACCGTGCGTCCGACCGGCAAGAACCTCCGCAACCTCAATCCGATCGTGGTGCAGCCCGAGACCTCTCCGACACTCGAGTCGGTGTCGGGGCCCGTGTGGGAGTCCGCGTGGTGGGGATTCCTGATCGGCGGAGAGCCCTCGAAGTTCCCGTCGATCAACACCCGGTCCGAGCGCCTGCAGGACAGGCCCGGCGGGTTGAAGACCAGGGCGCTCGTCCCCGCGACCAGCTGGTATGAGATGAAGAAGCCCGAGCGCGTGTGGCACGAGTTCCTCGTCGACGACGGAGCGCTCTTCGGCATGGCAGCCGTCACCCAACGCGGGCGCACAGCCGACGGCGAGTCCTTCACCTGCTATTCGATCGTGATGCGCCCGGCCCCTCCGCACCTCGCCGGCATCCACGATCGGATGCCGCTGCTGATCCCTGCCTCGCTGAGCGAGGACTGGCTCACCGCCGAGCCGACGAAGGAGATCATCGATGAGGCGCTGCTCGCCGCGATGACGCTCGACGAGCGCGTGCAGGCCGTCCCCCGTACGGATGACAAGGGCGCCGATCGGCTGTTCTGATCACCATGGATTCGACACAGCTGAACGCTGCCGCCACAGAGCGCGCCGAAGAGCTGCCCGGCGCAGAGCGGGAGAACCCTTTCGGGCCCGAGTGGGACGTGTACAAGGTGCGAGGGCGGGTGTTCCTGTTGGTCCCCCTCGACGGCACCGGCAGGATCACGCTCAAGTCGCACCCTGACGACGCCGTGGCGCTGCGCGAGACGTTCGCCGACATCGTGCCCGGCTATCACATGAACAAGAAGCACTGGATCACGCTGATGCCCGGGCCCTCTCTGGAAGAAGACCTCGTGACCGAGCTCGTCACCGAGTCGTACCGGCTGGTCGTCGAGAAGCTCCCGAAGGCGCAGCGCCCGGTCGATCCGAATCTGTTCGGACGCCCGGCTCCGTAGGACGTCACCGGGATCTGCCGCCCGCCGGCGCCACGGGACACTGTGCATCCGTCTCGAGGATGACCCCCGGCATCGGCGGAACGGTACCCCGGGAGGACGTGCGGGCCCGGGCGACGTCTGTAGCGTCGAAGACATGATCACAGCAGAAGGCCTCACGAAGAGATTCGGAGACAAGACAGCCGTCCAGGACGTGTCGTTCACGGTCAAGCCCGGCACCGTCACGGGATTCCTCGGGCCGAACGGCGCGGGCAAGTCCACGACGATGCGCATGATCGTCGGCCTCGACCGGCCCACCTCCGGCACGGCGACCGTCGGCGGGCGGGAGTACCGGAAGCTCCGCGCACCGCTCACCGAAGTCGGCGTGCTGCTCGACGCGAAGGCGGTGCACACCGGCCGCACCGCGCGAAATCACCTGCGTGCGATGGCGGCGACCCACGGCATCGCCGCCTCCCGCGTCGACGAGGTCATCGACCTCGCCGGCATCGGCCCCGTCGCCCGCAAGCGCGCGGGCAAGTTCTCGCTCGGCATGGGACAACGACTCGGAATCGCCTCCGCTCTGCTCGGCGACCCGCACACCCTGATCCTCGATGAGCCGGTGAACGGACTCGACCCCGAGGGAGTGCGCTGGGTACGCCAGTTCGTGCGCCACGCGGCATCCGAGGGGCGGACGGTTCTGCTGTCCAGCCACCTGATGAGCGAGATGGCGCAGACCGCCGACCACGTGATCGTGATGGGCCGCGGCCAGGTGCTCGCCGATGCTCCGCTGCAGGAGCTGGTGCGCGCATGGACCACCAATACCGTGCGCGTGCGCACCCCTCGTGCCGCCGATCTGGCGGCTGCCGTCGGAGGACCGTCTGTCGAGATCGTGAGCTCCGCGCCCGATCTTCTGGACATCGTCGGTCTGCCCGCGTCGCGCATCGGCGACCTCGCCGCGGATCGCGGCATCCCTCTGCACGAACTCACCCCGACCACAGGATCGCTCGAAGACGCGTACCTCGCGCTCACCGGCGACTCGGTCGAGTACCGGACGAAGGAGATCTCATGACCGTCCAGGCTCCTCCCCTCACCCGCGCGCAGGTCGACACCGGCCGACGCCTCACGTTCGTCCGGGCGGTCCGCGGCGAGTGGATCAAGCTCTCGACATTGCGCTCGACCTGGTGGTCGATCGGCATCGCCGCGATCCTCACCATCGGCATCGCCGTGCTCATCGCACAGGCGGTCGACGTGCCGGGCTTCGAGCCCATCCAGGCCGTCGTGATGCCGATCCAGTTCACGATGCTGCTCGCCGGCATCCTCGGCGCGATCTCAGTGACCGGCGAGTACTCGACCGGGATGATCCGTTCGACGCTGGCGGCCAACCCGAAGCGCGGATCCGTGCTCGCCGCCAAGGCGACCGTGATCGGCCTCTTCCTGTTCGTGTCGTCGCTCGTGATCTTCACCGCCGCGGCTGTCGCGGTCTCCGCGATCGTCGCCCCGCGCGATCAGAGCATCGACTGGAGCGACCCGTCGATGTCGATCCTCCCGATCGTCGTGTCATCCCTCGCCATGGCGGTGTTCGCCCTGATCGGCGTCGCGTTCGGCTTCATCCTGCGCTCGGGTGCCGGAGCGATCGCCGCGACGGTGGGACTCCTGTTCGTGCTGCCGATCGTAGCGAGCTTCTTCGCGATCGCCGGCGAGGGCTGGGCCTGGGTGATGGATGCCGCGAACTACCTGCCCGTGGCCGCAGCGCAGAGCGCGATCCTGCCCGAAGGCGCTGCTCTCGAGGGCCCGGTCGCGTACGTGACGCTGGCCGGCTGGGTCGCCGCGGGGATGCTCGCCGCGTGGGCCGTGCTCCGCACGCGCGACGCGTGACCATGACGATCCGCGATGCAGCCGCGTAGAGTCGGCCGGTGAGCAGAACGCGCAGCCGCAGCACCTCGGTCCGGGAGGACGAGGCGCTGCGGCTGCCGCGTCCGCCCGGGGTGCTGAGACGCTTCTGGGCACGGCATCCGGTGGTCGCCGACGTCCTGATCGCACTGGTGTGCCTGCTGCTCTCGCTGGTACCCGCCGGCGTCATCACGAACGATCTGCCGATGCCACTCGCGATCGGGGTGGCCGTCCTGGTTCCCGCATCGGTCGTCGCCGCCTGCGCGACGCTGCTGTGGCGGCGCCGGCGCCCGCTCGTACCGTTCGTCGCCTCCTTCGCGCTCGAGGCCGGATTCCTCTTCGCACTGCAGCCGATCGGGTCGCCGCTTCTGCTGGTCACCTGCTACTCGCTCGCCGTGTACCGCTCGTCGCGGGCCGCATGGACGGGTTTCGGCATCGGACTGGCCTCCCTCGCAGCCTTCGGCGGGCTGCTCACGCTCTCGGGCGTCATCACGCTGCAGATCGCCGCGAACGCCGTGATCATGTCGCTCGTGCTCGGGTTGATCGGCACGCTCATCGGCGTCAACGTGGGAGGCCGCAAGCGCTATCTCGACGCCGTGATCGACCGGTCCCGGCAGCTGCTCGTCGAGCGCGACCAGCAGGCGCAGCTCGCGGCCGCCGGCGAGCGCGCACGCATCGCCCGCGAGATGCACGACATCGTCTCGCACTCGCTGACGGTGATCGTCGCACTCTCCGAGGGCGGCGCCGCCACATCCGACCCCGAGCAGGCGCGTGCAGCGGCCACGGCTTCGGCAGAGACGGCCCGCAGCGCCCTCACCGAGATGCGCGCCATGCTCGGCGTCCTGCGAGCCGACGACTCCCCGCTGCCGCTGGCGCCCCTCGCGCCGACGCCTCCGCAGGAGACCGTCGCACACGCGCAGCGCGCAGGTTACCCCGTGACGCTCTCGGTCTCCGGTGGCGCCGACCTCTCCCCCGCCGTCGCCCACGCGGTCGGGCGCATCGTGCAGGAGGGCGTCACCAACGCGATGCGGCACGCACCGGGTGCGACGTCGATCGCCGTCCGACTGGTCTACACGGCGGATGCAGTGACGGCCGAGATCGTCAACGACGGCGCCTCTGGCCCGGTCGGCACGTCGGGATTCGGACTGCGCGGTCTTGCCGAGCGCGCCGCGCACGCCGGCGGAACCGTCGTCTCCGAACCGCTCGAGGGCGGCAGATGGATGCTGCGCGCCGAGCTCCCGACGCCCGATCCGAGCGAACTCACCACCCCCGACCTGGAGGACAGACCATGACCGACTCGATCTCGATCCTGCTCGTCGACGACCAGCAGCTCATCCGACTCGGGTTCCGGATGGTGCTCGAAGCCGAGGCCGACATGGTGGTGGTCGGCGAGGCGGAGGACGGCCACGCGGCCATCGCTCAGGCTGCGGCGCTGCAGCCCGATCTCGTGCTGATGGACATCCGGATGCCCGGGCTCGACGGCATCGCCGCGACCGAGGCGATCGTCCGCGCGCACCCCGAGACGCGTGTGCTCGTGCTGACCACGTTCGATCTCGACGAGTACGCGTTCGGCGCGATCCGCGCGGGTGCCAGCGGTTTCCTGCTGAAGGACGCGCAGCGGCACGAGATGATCTCGGCCATCCGCGCCATCCACCGAGGAGACGCGGCGCTCGCGCCGAGGGTCACCCGGATGCTGCTGGAACATGTGACGCCGGGATTGGGCGCTTCTCCCGTGCAGCCGACCGTCCCGATCGACGATCCGACGACCGACCTCACCGATCGGGAACGGGACGTGTTCCTCGAGATCGCGCGCGGGCTGACCAATGCCGAGATCGCGCAGGCTCTGTTCGTCAGCGAGTCGACGGTGAAGACGCACGTGGGTCGCGTGCTCGCGAAGCTCGGCGCTCGCGACCGCATCCATCTGGTCATCCTGGCCCACCGGCTCGGGCTCATCGACGACGACGCCCTGCCCTCCGACTCGTAGGCCGGCGGGCAGGGCTCGAGTACCGTCAGGCCTTCGCCGGAGCCCACTCCGACACACGGTCGAGCGCGTCGACCTCGTCGGTGGTCAGCTCGAGACGAGCACCGGCGAGGAGATCCGGCACCTGCTCGACGGTGCGGGCGCTGGCAATAGGCGCCGCCACGGTCGGCTGGGCGCGCAGCCATGCGAGCGAGGTAGCGGCGATCGAGGCGCCGTGCGCGTCACCGATCTGCTCGAGGGTGTCGATGATGCGCAGTCCCGCTTCGGTGGCATACTTCGCTGCCCCCGAGGCACGGGGCGACGTCTGCCCCTCGGTGTCGGCGGAGCGGTACTTTCCGGTCAGGAATCCGCTTGCGAGCGAGTAGTACGGCACGAGTCCGAGACCGAACTCCTCTGCCACCGGGATGATCGTCTCCTCGACGTCGTTGCGGTGCACGAGGTTGTAGTGCGGCTGCACGGCGACGGGCAGGGCGACGCCGATGCGGCGGGCGATCTCGACCCATTCGCGGATGCGGTCGGCACTGTAGTTCGAGACGGCGACGTTGCGCACCAGGCCGTCGGCGACGAGCTGGCCGAAGGCCCCGACGGTCTCTTCCAGCGGCACGGTCTCGTCATCGAAGTGCGCGTAGTAGAGGTCGATCGTGTCGACTCCGAGGCGGCCCAACGACGCTTCGGCGGCCGCGCGGACGTTCGCGGCCGCGAGTCCCGTGAACTCCGGATGCTGGCTCACCTTGGTGGCGACGACCACGCCCTGGGGCTTGCGCGAGGCGAGCCACTCTCCGATGATCGTCTCGCTCTCGCCGCCCGAGTTGCCCGGCACCCACGCGCTGTACGCGTCGGCGGTGTCGATGAAGTCACCTCCCCCGTCGACGAACGCGTCGAGCACGGCGAACGATGCGTCGCGGTCGGCCGTCCAGCCGAACACGTTGCCACCGAGCGAGAGGGGGAAGACGTCAAGGTCGCTGTTTCCGATACGAGTCATACTCGTGACAACCCGCGACCCCCGCGCACTATTTCGCGTATGACGATGTGTGTCATGCGAGGAACCGCTGACCGGCGAACTCCTGCATCCCAGTCGCGTATCGTTGGCCCGATGAACCCCAGGCGCGAACCTCGAGGCGGCATGGCGTCCCTGCCGCTGATGCTCGGCCTCCCCGTCGGCGCAGTCGTCGGGCTCGGCATCGGGACTGCCGCGGGCGACCCCGGGATCGGCGCCGCGATCGGTGCTCCCGCCGGTCTCATGATCGGGCTCGTCTGGACCGTCGTCTGGGAGCAGATGCGGCGCAGCGAGAACGACTAGGTCGCCTCTCCGCTCCTTCGCGGTCTCGAGCGGGAGCTTCTCCGCCCGGACAGAGCGAAGGTCCGTATCCCTGGAGCCCTCCAGGGATACGGACCTTCGTGTGTGGTGCCGACTACAGGACTCGAACCTGCAACCCCCGTATTACAAGTACGGTGCGCTACCAATTGCGCCAAGTCGGCGGACGCCACCCAGCTTAGCGAGGGGCGGCCCGTGCCGAGAACTACGGCGCGGTGGTCGGGGTGGGAGTCGGACTGGGCGACTCGGTGGCGTAGTACGCGTCGCTCGCGACGGTCAGCACGAACTGGGAGAACTCGCTCGGGTCGTCGAGTGCACCGACGTAGGCCTCGCCGTTGACGACGATCATGGGCGCTGCGGTCAGAACGAGATCGTCCGAGCCGACGAGCGGGCCCTCGAGGGCGCGCGAGGTGGCATCCTTCGCCCACGTCACGTAGTCCTGATCCTCGATGCAGGATCGCACGCTCTTGACGTTGTCCGAGCCGACGGCGCCGGCGATGTCGGCGAGCTGCGCGTCGGAGAAGCCGTCGGTGTTCACCTCGGGCTGATCGTCGAGCAGATCGTGGTTGAAGGCGTAGAACTGCGCCGGTGAATGCGTCGCGACGCACGCGGCGGCCGCGGCGGAGCGCAGAGAGTACTTGGTGCCGTTCGAGCTGGCGGTGAGCAGTGCGACCGGGTGGTACGTCACGGTGGCTGCGCCCTCGGTGATCCAGTTCACGAGCTGGCGGGCGTTCGCGCGCTCGAACTCACCGGCGTCCGGCGACAGGTAGTCGACGTAGATGTGGATGTCGACCGTGCTCGACGTGGTGGGCGCCGGGGTCGGCGTCGCCTCGCCTCCGGCCTCCGTATCGTCGGGGCTCGGCGCTGCCACGCCCTCATCGGACGCAGCAGTGGCGCTGATGTCGGAGACGAGGATGCCGTCATCGTCCATGCCGCCGGGAGTGAGCTGCGGCTTCGACACCTGCGCCGAGACGGCGAGAGTGATGGCCGTGCCGATGGCGCCCACCGCGACCACGGCGATGGCACCGAGGATGATCCGTCGCATCACGCGCGCCCTCGACTGCTGGGCATGCACCTTCTGTGCCTTCTCCCGCACCACCTCACGCGAATTGCGAGGGGTGGGGACGTTCGGCGTCTCGTCGCTCGACATCGTTCCTCTAGACAGTCTCAGGGGGGCAGGGTGGCCCCGGACGCCACTCGGGTGGCGAACGCCACGTTAAGCGGCCGAGAACGATGTTAACGAGCCAGGCTGAGAAATACCCAGATAGACGGGTTTCTGCCATACTGATCCCGACCCGATGAGGGGTCACGGCGGATCGCTCCGCCGCTCTATCACTACGGATCGTCCGGCACGTACCTGCCGGTGAAGGAGAAACACAATGGCATCTGTGACTTTCGACGAGGCCACCCGCCTCTACCCCGGCGGAACCCGCCCGGCTGTCGACAAGCTCAACCTCGAGGTCGCCGATGGCGAATTCCTCGTTCTCGTCGGCCCTTCCGGCTGCGGAAAGTCCACCTCGCTGCGTATGCTCGCCGGCCTCGAAGAGGTCAACGCGGGCCGCATCCTCATCGGTGACCGCGACGTCACCGACGTGCCGCCGAAGGACCGCGACATCGCGATGGTGTTCCAGAACTACGCGCTGTACCCGCACATGACGGTCGCCGAGAACATGGGCTTCGCGCTCAAGATCGCCGGCGTCGGCAAGGAAGAGCGCGCCAGCCGCGTTCTCGAGGCCGCCAAGCTGCTCGACCTCGAGGAGTACCTGACCCGCAAGCCGAAGGCGCTCTCGGGCGGTCAGCGTCAGCGTGTCGCGATGGGCCGCGCGATCGTCCGTCAGCCCCAGGTCTTCCTCATGGACGAGCCGCTGTCGAACCTCGACGCCAAGCTCCGCGTCCAGACGCGTACGCAGATCGCATCGCTGCAGCGTCGCCTGGGCGTCACCACGGTCTACGTCACGCACGACCAGACCGAGGCCCTCACCATGGGCGACCGCATCGCCGTCCTCAAGGACGGCCTGCTCCAGCAGGTCGGCTCGCCGCGCGACCTGTACGAGAAGCCCGAGAACGTGTTCGTCGCCGGCTTCATCGGCTCCCCCGCCATGAACCTGTTCAGCGCGGACCTGGCTGACGGCGGCGTGCGCTTCGGCACCGAGGTCGTCCCGCTCGACCGCGACACCGTCGGCCGCGCCAACGGCTCGCAGGTCACCGTGGGTGTGCGCCCCGAGGACATCACCGTCGGCCCCGCCGACGGCAAGGGCCTGTCGGTCGTCGTCGACCTCGTCGAGGAGCTCGGCGCCGACGGCTACCTCTACGGTCACACCGAGATCAACGGCAAGCGCGCCGACCTGGTCGCACGTGTCGACGGTCGCAGCCACCCCAACGCGGGCGAGACCGTCACGCTGGCTGCGAACGCGGGCCACGTGCACGCGTTCGACATCGAGTCGGGTGTGCGCCTGAACGACAAGCCGATCGTCTCCGCCTGATCGGATCCACAGACGCGGCGCGGGCTGACTTCGGTCGCCCGCGCCGCTTCTGCTTTTCCCACACACCGTCTGGAGAGCCATGCAGGATGCGCTGCGGATCACCGCGAGCTCGATCGACCCGGGGCTGCTCGCCCTCCCCTGGTCGACGACACTGGCCAAGTGGCCGTCCGAGCAGATCGTGTCGCTGCCGAAGGGCCTCTCCCGCCACCTCGTGCGGTTCGCCGATCTCTCCGGCCGCGTCGTCGCCGTCAAGGAGACGACCGATGAGATGGCGAAGCGCGAGTACGAGATGCTCGGCAACCTCGCACGCCTCGACATCCCCTGCGTCGACCGTGTCGCGGTGATCGCAGGACGAACGGATGCCGCGGGTGAACCGCTTCCCGCCGCGCTCGTGACGTCGCATCTGCGGTTCTCGATGCCGTACCGTGCCCTCTTCACCCGAGTCCTGCGCCCCGACACCGCCACCCGCCTCGTCGACGCCCTCGCGGTGCTGCTCGTGCGCCTGCACAACGTCGGCTTCTACTGGGGCGACGTGTCGCTGTCGAACACCCTCTTCCGGCGTGACGCCGGCGCCTACGCCGCGTACCTCGTCGACGCCGAGACCGGCGAGCTGCACGAGGAGGGCCTGACCGACGGCCAGCGCGCCTACGACCTCGACCTCGCCCGCACGAACATCGCCGGCGAGATCATGGACCTCGCCGCGGGCGGCCGGCTCGAGCACGGTGTCGACGCGATCGCGATCGCCGACGGCATCGTCTCGTCCTACCGCTCACTGTGGGCGGAGCTCACGGTGCAGGAATCCTTCGCGTCGGCGGAGACCTGGCGCATCACCGAGCGCGTCGAGCGTCTCAACGCGCTCGGATTCGACATCGACGAGATGTCGATGTCGACGACTGCCGACGGCACGGTCGTCGAGATCCAGCCGAAGGTCGTGGATGCCGGGCACCACCAGCGCCGGCTCATCCGCCTGACCGGACTCGATGTCGAGGAGAACCAGGCGCGACGCCTGCTCAACGACCTCGATGAGTTCCGCGCCCGATCGACCAAGCAGTGGGCCGACGAGGAGATGTACGCGCACGAGTGGCTGACCCGCGTGTTCGAGCCCGTCGTGCGCGCGATCCCGTGGGAGTTGCGCGCCAAGCTCGAACCCGCCGAGGTGTTCCACCAGGTGCTCGAGCACCGCTGGTACCTGTCGCAGGCGCAGGGACGCTCCGTGCCTCTTGCGGAAGTGCTGACGAGCTACATCAACGAGGTGCTACGGCACCGCCGCGACGAGGCGACCATCATGGGTCCTCCCACCGAGACCATGAGCCTGCCGGTGATCACCGGATCGAATCCCGTCACCGATGACGACGACGAGATCGACTGGCGCGACCTGGTCTGAGCGTGCTCTGCGCGGTTCAGTACCCGACGGTGAAACGCCCGCGACGGTGTGCGCCGCGCTCGACCTCATCGACCACCGCGATCGCGAAGTCGGCGCCCGAGATGAACGACTTGCCGTCGGCATCCCGCACGAGCACGTCGCCGCCGTCGCGGTAGTGACCGGTGCGCTCCCCCTCGGCCCAGGGTCCGAAGACCTCGGCAGGGTGGATGAAGAACCAGTCGAGCGACTCGTCGGTCGACTCGAGCAGCGCGAGAGAGTCGATGCCGACCTGCGCCTCGTGCTTGTACTCCTCGGGGAAGTCGAGGTCGAAGAGCCGAGGGCCGCCGGGGGCGACGAGGCTGCCGCCGGCTCCGCCGACCACGCCGATGCGGGTCTTCGTGCCGCTCAACTTCTCGACGAGGCCGCCGAGCGCGTCGAGCACCGAGTCCTCCATGTCGCCACGGGGAGACAGCGCCGACACGACAGCGTCCGCACCGTCGAAGACGTCGCCCAGGCTCGCGAGGTCGAGCACGGAACCCTGCACGTTCCGTGCGCCCTCCACGGGGTTCGACGGCTCCGAGCGCGAGACCGAGACGACCTCGTGGCCGCGGCTCACCGCCTCCGAGACGATGTGGCGTCCGGCGTAGCCGGTTCCTCCGAGGACGACGATGCGAGCCATGTGCTTCTCCCCTACTTCTTCGCGTTGCGGATCGACGAGACCTGGTAGAGCGCGACGGACGTCGCGATGCCGGCGTTGAGCGACTCGGTCACGGCCGAGATCGGGATCGAGACGATCTGGTCGCACGTCTCGGCGACCAGACGCGACAGGCCCTTGCCCTCGGAGCCCGTGACGATCACGACGGGGCGATCGGCGAGCTGGAGTTCGGGCAGCAGCACGTCGCCGTCGCCGTCGAGGCCGAGCACGAAGACGCCCTGTTTCTTGAACTCCTTGAGCTGCGTGGTCAGGTTCGTCGCGAGAGCGACGGGCACGCGCGCGGCGGCACCGGCGCTGGTCTTCCACGCCGCCGAGTTCACACCCGCCGAACGGCGCTGCGGCAGGATGATGCCGTGGCCGCCGAACGCGCCGGTCGAACGGATGATCGCGCCGAGGTTGCGGGGATCCGTGATGCCGTCGAGGGCGACGAACAGCGGAACCTCGCCCTTGTCGATGACGGCTTCGAGCAGGTCCTGCGGGTGCGCGTACTCGTACGGCGGCACCTTGACGGCGACGCCCTGGTGCACGCCGTCGAAGCCGGCCATGCGGTCGAGCTCCTGACGTGTCACCTCGAGAACCGGGATGCCGCGGTTCGTGGCGATCGACAGCATCTCCTTGACGCGGTCGTCCATCTCGACGCGCTGCGCGATGTAGAACGCCGACGCAGGGATCTTCGCGCGCAGGGCCTCGAGCACCGAGTTGCGGCCGGTGACGACCTCGACCTCGGTGGTGTTGTCCTTCGAGCGTGCCGAGCGGTTCGGGTTGCCGCCGGACGTCTGACGCTGCCCCGGCTTGCCCTTTCCGCCCGATGCCGCGTAGCGCTCGGCCGCGGCCTTGCGCTTGCCGGCGGGGTGCCAGGCGCGATCTTCCGCCTTCGGCGTCGGTCCGCGGCCTTCGAGCGAGCTGCGGCCCTTGCCGCCGGAGCCCTTGGTGGGACCCTTCTTGCCCTTGCCTGCCGAGGGATTGCCCTGCTTAGCCATCGATACTCCAATGAGTTCCGGCCGGAGAGTCCTCCAGCGTGATTCCTGCCGCGGCGATCGCATCACGGATGCGATCGGCCGCCGCCCAGTCCTTGTCAGCGCGCGCCTGCGCACGCTGGGTGATCATCGTCTGCACGAGCGCGTCGAGGGCGGATGCCGTGGCATCTCCGCCCTGCACGCCGCCGACGAGGTCGAATCCGAGCACGTCGAGCATCGCGAGCACCTCGTGCCTCGCCGTCGCCGCTGCGTCGGTGTCGCCGGCATCGAGCGCCGCATTCCCTGCGCGCACGGTGTCGTGCACGACGCCGAGGGCCTGCGGGATGCCGAGGTCGTCATCCATCGCCGCGCCGAAGGCATCGGGCAGCGGGGTCGGCTCCGCCCACCCGAACGTCTTCGGGAGAGTGCGCTCCGCGCGCTCCACGAAAGTCCGGATGCGGCCGAGCGCGGCCTCCGCCTCGGCCCACGACGACTCCGTCAGGTCGAGGCTCGAGCGGTAGTGCGCGGCGGCCAGTGCATAGCGGACCACGAGCGGATCGTGCTCTTCCAGCACATCGCTCGCGAGCGTGAAGTTGCCGAGGGACTTCGACATCTTCTGCCCGCCCACGGTCACGAGGCCGTTGTGCACCCAGTACCGCGCGAAGCCGTCGCCGGCCGCAGTCGACTGGGCGAGCTCGTTCTCGTGATGCGGGAAGCGCAGGTCGAGGCCGCCGCCGTGGATGTCGAACTCCGCGCCGAGGTACCGCTTCGACATCGCCGAGCACTCGATGTGCCAGCCGGGGCGCCCTGAACCCCACGGCGACTGCCATGTGGCATCCGCCTGCTCGTCGCGCTTCGCGCCCTTCCACAGCGCGAAGTCCTGGGGGTTGCGCTTGCCTCGGGGGTCGGCATCCTCCGCCGCCTCCATGGCATCGACCGACTGGTTCGTGAGCGACCCGTACTCCGCCCAGGAGCGCACGTCGAAGTAGACGTCGCCAGAGCCATCGGGTGCCGGGTACGCGTGACCGCGTTCGATGAGGGTCGCGATGATCTCCTGCATCTGCGGAACGGAGGCGGTCGCGCGGGGCTCGTAGGTCGGCGGAAGGATGCCGACTCCGGCGTATGCCGCTGTGAACTCCTGCTCCATGCGGTACGCCAGCGCCCACCAGGGCTCGACGTCGGTCGCGTTCGCGAGCACCTTGTCGTCGATGTCGGTGACGTTGCGCACGAAGGTGACGCGCCCGTATCGGTGCGTCAGCCAGCGGCGCAGGAGGTCGAAGCTCAGAGCCGCGCGGACGTGCCCGATGTGGGGGCCCGACTGCACCGTGGGTCCGCAGACGTACATCGTGATGTTCTCGGAGTCGAGAGGCACGAAGTCGCGCAGCTGCTGTGCGCGGGTGTCGTAGAGGCGGAGAGTCACCGCACAAGCTTACCGGGCCGCCGATTCCGAAGACTGGGTGCGGTTTCGGGCGCGCTCCGAGTCGGACTCGCGTGGTTCAGTCGACGGGGAAGACCTGCCCGGTCTGCACCCCGAGCACGCTCTTCGCGTATGCCTGTCCGACTCGATGCGACGACACGGGCACGAAACCGGGGAAGGACGAGTGATACGAGGGCGCGTCCGCCAGCACGGAGGGGCTCACGGCGTTGATGCGGATGCCGCGAGGCAGCTCGGTGGCGGCGGCGAGCACGAACGACTCGACGGCGCCGTTGACGAGCGACGCGGCGGCACCGGTGGCGATGGGCTCGCGCGCGAGGATGCCGGAGGTGAGGGTGATCGAGCCGCCGTCGCGCACGTACGGCGTGCCGATGCGCACGACGTCGAGCTGTGACAGCACCTTGCCGCGGAACGCCGACTCGTAGTCTCCGCGGCCGAGCTCGCCGAGCGGGCGGAACGGCACCTCGCCGACCGCGACGATCACGGCGTCGACCTGCCCGACGGAGGCGAAGAGGCGCTCGACGGACGCTGAGTCGGTGACGTCGACCGACGGTTCGCTGCTGCGCGACGCCGCGACGACCTCGTGTCCCGTCAGGGCGTCGACGGCCGTGCGACCCACCTGTCCGGTGGCTCCGATGATCAGGACCTTCATGATGCCTCCTCCTCTTCGTCGCGCGAAGACCGCACGACGCTCTCCGACAACGAGCGTGGATGCCGGCGCATTCCCGTGCTCGCGATGCACCGCGTCAGCGCGGGTACACCATCGCGACCGCGGTGACGGCGATCCCCTCACCGCGTCCGGGGAACCCGAGTCCGTCCGTGGTCGTCGCAGTGACCGTCACGGGCGCCCCGCCCAGCGCCGCCGACAGCGCACGCTCGGCCTCCGCTCGGCGGGCGCTGAACCGAGGACGATTGCCCTGGAACTGCGCAGAGACGTTCCCGATCGCGAATCCCGCCTCCTCCAGCAGCTCTCTGGTGCGCGCGAGGAAGACCGCGGCGTGCGCGCCGGCGTACTCAGCGTGGGCTGTTCCGAAGTGCTCGCCGATATCGCCGAGGCCCGCGGCACCCAGCAGGGCATCCACGATCGCGTGCGCTACGGCGTCGCCGTCGGAGTGCCCGGACAGCGCCGGCTCCCCCGGCCACTCGAGGCCCGCCAGCCACAGATCGCCGTCGCCGCCGAAGGCGTGCACGTCCGTCCCGAGCCCGACTCGAGGTCCGCTCCACGAGACCGGGGCAGCGGCGGGAGCCTCTGCCGGAGCCGCGGCGGCTGCGGTGAGCAGGTGACGCGCCCGCTCGAGGTCGGCTGCGGTGGTGATCTTGAATCCGCGCGCAGACCCTGGGATCTGACGGACATCGTGTCCCGCGGCCGCGTAGAGTGCGGCATCGTCGGTGTACTCGACACCGGACGAGAGCGCGGCCTCGTATGCGGCCTCGAGCAGCGCGCGCGGGAAGCCCTGCGGCGTCTGCGCCGCGGCGAGCTCCGAGCGGTCGATCGGTCCGACGACAGCGTCGCCGTCGACGCGCTTCAACGTATCGACGACAGGAAGCGTCGGGAGGATGCCGATCTCACCGTCGATGGCCGTGGCGACCGCGTCGATCACCTCGGGAGGAGTCAGCGCGCGCGCCGCGTCGTGCACCAGCACGCGCGTGACATCTCCCCAGAGCGCATCGAGGCCGGCCGCCACCGATCGCTGGCGGGTGTCACCACCGGTGACGACTCGGGCCAGATCGATCCGGTCACCCGCTGCGGCGCGCAGCTCCGTCTCGGCGTCGCCCTCGAATCCCGAGGGTGCGACGACGATCACCTGGGCGGGGGCTGCGGCGAAGACGGCGTCGAGTGCGTGGCGGAGGATCGAATGGCTGTCGATGCCAACGAACGCCTTGGGCGCGCCGGCATCCAGTCGCGTACCGGAGCCGGCGGCGACGACGATGATCGCGGTGTCAGGAACGGGAAGCATGCTCACCCGGTTCACGTTACCGGCGCGCACGAAAAAAGGCGGATGCCGAAGCATCCGCCTTGTCTCGATCAGCTCAGGACGCGAGGACTTCGTCGAGCAGCGCGCTCGCCTTGTCTTCGTCGGTCTTCTCTGCGAGAGCCAGCTCGGAGATGAGGATCTGACGTGCCTTCGCCAGCATCCGCTTCTCACCGGCCGACAGACCGCGGTCCTGATCACGACGCCACAGGTCGCGCACGACCTCGCTCACCTTGATCACGTCGCCGGAGGCGAGCTTCTCGAGGTTCGCCTTGTAACGGCGCGACCAGTTCGTGGGCTCTTCGGTGAACGGAGCGCGGAGCACCTCGAACACATGGTCGAGCCCCTCACGGCCGATCACGTCGCGGACCCCGACAAGATCGACGTTCTCCGCGGGCACCTCGATGATGAGGTCTCCCTGCGTGACGTTGAGCTTCAGGTATTTCTTCGCCTCACCCTTGATGACGCGCTCCTTGACCTCGATGATGGTCGCAGCGCCATGGTGCGGATAGACGACAGTTTCGCCAACCTCAAAAAGCATAAAAACTTGTCCTTTCGGCAACCTCAAGGATACCACAGCAGACATGCGCTAAGGTTCGCGCCCCCACGTCCTCGGGCGCACCCTCGCTTGCGCATAGAATGGGATGCGGATATCCCGTCGGACCTCAGGAGGACCCGTGAAATCGCGCCTTGTCGCGTCTGCCGCCATCAGCGCCCTCGTTCTTCTCGGCGCGACGGGCTGCACGTTCATCACGCCACAGTCGACCAAGATCGAGTACTCGGGCTCGGACGGCGTCAACGTCTCCGACTCCGACGGACCGATCGACGTGCGCAACGCCTTCGTCGTCGCGAACGAAGACGGCTCGGTGGGCAACTTCATCGGCGCGGTCGTCAACCCGACCACCGAGAAGGCCACGCTCACGATGACCGTCGCGGGCCTCGACCCGTTCACCGTCACGGTTCCCGCGGGCAAGACCGTCAGCTTCGGCGCCGATGAGGAGCCGCTGCGCATCGACGGCCTCGACACGAAGCCCGGCGCCACGATCGAGATCCACTTCCAGTCCGGAGACGGCGCAGGCACCAAGACCGAGGTCCCCGTGCTCGACGGCTCTCTGCCGTACTACGCCGATCTCGTGCCCGCCGCGGAAGAGCCCACGCCGACGCCGGTCCCGACCGATACGGCGGCACCGGCTCCGCAGGAGTGATCCGCACCACGATGTGACAGAAGAGGCCGGCACCCCGAGGGGTTCCGGCCTCTTCTGCAGTCCGGGCGACGCGTGCGGGCTCAGCCCTCGAAGCGGTAGCCCAGTCCGCGAACGGTGACGAGCATGACGGGCTCCCCCGGGTTCTCCTCGATGCGGGAGCGGATGCGCTTGATGTGCACGTCGAGCGTCTTGGTGTCGCCGAAGTAGTCGCTGCCCCAGACGCGGTCGATGAGCTGCCCACGGGTGAGCACGCGACCGGAGTTGCGCATCAGCACCTCGAGGAGCTCGAATTCCTTCAGCGGCATGTTGATCTGCTGGCCGGCGACCGACACGGTGTGCCGGTCGATGTCGAGCGAGACGCGTCCGCCGTCGAGCACCCGCTCGTCGAGCTCGTTCTCGGCCTGCACCACGCGGCGCAGCACCGCCCGCATGCGGGCGAGCAGCTCACGCGACGAATAGGGCTTGGTGACGTAGTCGTCGGCGCCGAGCTCGAGCCCGACGACGATGTCCACCTCCGAGTCCTTGGCCGTGACCATGATGATCGGCACGGCTGAGGTGGAGCGGATCTGCCGGCACACCTCGGTGCCCGGCATCCCCGGCAGCATGAGATCGAGGAGCACGACGTCGGCGCCGCGCTCACGGAATGCGGTCAGAGCGCCGGGGCCGTCCTCGGCGATCTCGACCTCGTACCCCTCGCGTCGCAGCAGATACGCAAGAGGGTCGGCGAGATCGGGCTCGTCTTCGACGAGAAGGATGCGGGTCATGCGTTCTCTCCGTTTCGGACGCGAGTCGCGGCCTTCGCCGCCTTGCGCTCGCGCTTCTTCTTGTTCTTCTTGTCCGTGTCGATCCTCGGGGGAGCATCGATCCTCGGGAGCCTGATGGTGAAAGTCGATCCGCGTCCGGGGCGCGACCAGAGCCGCACCTCGCCGCCGTGCCTCTGCGTCGCGTGCTTGACGATCGAGAGACCGAGGCCCGTGCCGCCCGTGCGACGCGATCGAGCCTCATCTGCGCGGTAGAAGCGCTCGAAGATGCGCTCGCGGTCGCCCTCCGCTATCCCGATGCCCTGATCGGAGACGGCGATCTCGACGACGCCTTCGTCTGCCTTCACACCGATGCCGACCCGGGAGCCCTTCGGCGAATACGCGATCGCGTTGGCGATGAGGTTGCCGAACGCCTCGATCAGGATCTGCGAGTCGCCACGCACCCACACTCCCCTGTCGCCGCCGCGCGCGATCTCGACTCCCGCCGAGTCCGCCTGCACGACGTGCGCCTCGAGCGCTGTGGCGAGCACTTCGTCGATCGCGACGGGTCGCACATCAGACAGCGCGTCCTCGGCCTGCAGCCTCGACAGGCTCATGATGCGACCGGTGAGCTGACCGAGACGCGCGGCCTCCGCCGAGATCCTGGTGGCGAAGTGACGCACCTGCGCGGGGTCGTCCGCCGCCGACTCGATGGCCTCGGCGAGCAGCGTGACCGCACCGACCGGCGTCTTCAGCTCATGGCTGGTGTTCGCCACGAAGTCGCGGCGCATCTGGTCCAGGCGCTCCTGCTCGGTCACGTCGCGGATGATCAGCAGTGTCATCCGCGGGCTGATCACGCTCGCGCGGGCCGAGACCAGACGCGGGTCGAGGCTGAGGCCACCGCGCGTCAGTCGCATGGACTCGGAGGCCGAGCCGCCCTCGTTCCGACCGCCGCGCACCAGCTGACGCAGCTCGGGGTTCTCGAGCGGAGCGCCGACCTCGATTCCGAAGCGCGTCGCCGCTTTCGACACCGCGAGCACGAGTCCGGACGAATCGACCACACAGGCCGCGTCGTCCATGCTGCCGAGCACCGCGGTGACCCCCTCCGGCACCGAGAGCGATGTCTCCTCGGCGACCCTCGCCCGTGCGCGGTACGCCCATGCCACGAGGAGGGAGAGGCCGACGCCGATCACGAGGCCGACGGCCAACGCGAGCAGCGCGATCTGCGGCAAGGTCATACCCCCAGCGTAGAGTGCGTTCACCCGCGTATCGGCGGGTTCACCCGCGCCGGCGGCAAGGCGAGAAGTACTATTCACGTGCTGGGCACCGTTCGTTAACCTTCGGAGCAGACAATCGCTTTCGGGCCTGTGCGGGAGCGCTGAGCTCTCCTCTCGCGCGAACGGCCCGGCCGTCTCGCGTTGACACCACAGCCGAGACCCGAACGAAAGGTTGCGCCGACATGCGCGAAGTCTTCCATCAGTCCCTCGAGGACCTGCAGTCCCAGCTCGTGGAGATCGCCGACCTCGTCACGGTCTCCATCGACAAGGCGACCCGCTCGTTCGCGACCAGCGATGTCGAGCTCGCCGAAGAGGTCATCGCCGACGACGCCAAGATCGACGCGCTGGCCGTGGCCCTCGATGAGCAGGCCATCGAGATCCTCGCCCGTCAGCAGCCGGTCGCGCGCGACCTGCGTGTCGTCGTCACGGCTCTGCGCGTCAGCGCCTCGCTCGAGCGCATGGGCGACATGTCCGAGCACATCGCCCAGCTCGCGCGCCTGCGCTTCCCCGAGCGCGCGATCCCGAAGGGCCTCAAGGGCACCTTCACGAAGATGGGCGAGCTGGACGTCGAGATCTCGCGCACGCTGTCCGAGCTGCTGCGGACGCAGGACCTGAAGCTGGCGGACACCATCCGCAACACCGATGACGACATCGACGAGCTGCACGCCAGCGTCTTCGAGAAAGTCCTCAGCGACAACTGGAAGGGTGAGGCCACCGCAACCGTCGATGCCACGCTCGCCAGTCGCTACCACGAGCGCTTCGCCGACCACGCGGTCGCCGTCGCGAAGAAGGTCATCTACCTGGCGACCGGCGACTGGCGCATCGAAGAAGAGGACATCGCGCTCGCGATCGAGCAGCAGCAGGAGCTCGGCCACGCCTGAGGCACACGAGACCCACGAAAGGGGGCGGATGCTGACAGCATCCGCCCCCTTTCGTCTGCGGTGTTACTTCTTTCCCTGCGCGGCGACCGCTGCGGCACCGGCGGCGGCGGCCTCGGGGTCGAGGTAGCGGCCGGGGCCCGTGGGGACGTTGTTCTCATCGAGCTCGTACACCAGCGGGATGCCGGTGGGGATGTTCAGCTCGGCGATGTCGTCGTCGCTGATGCCCTCGAGGTGCTTCACGAGACCGCGGAGCGAGTTGCCGTGGGCGGTGACGAGGACGGTCTTGCCGGCTTCGAGGTCGGGGACGATCGCGTCGTTCCAGTACGGCAGCAGGCGGTCGATCACGAGCTTCAGCGACTCGGTGCGCGGCACCTCTCCGTCGATGTCGGCGTAGCGGACGTCGCCCACCTGGCTGAACTCGCTCTCGTCGTCGAGCAGGGGCGGCGGCACGTCGAACGAGCGACGCCACAGCTGGAACTGCTCGGGGCCGAACTCCTCGAGGGTCTGCGCCTTGTCCTTACCCTGCAGGGCGCCGTAGTGACGCTCGTTCAGACGCCACGAACGCGTCACAGGGATCCACAGGCGGTCTGCGGCATCGAGGGCGATGTTGGCGGTCTGGATGGCGCGGCTCAGCAACGAGGTGTGCAGCACGTCCGGCAGGATGCCGGCCTCGGCCAGCAGCTCGCCGCCTCGGCGGGCCTCGTTCTTACCCTGCTCGTTCAGGCGGACGTCCACCCAGCCGGTGAAGAGGTTCAGTTCGTTCCACTCGCTCCGGCCGTGACGGAGAAGGATCAGGGTGCGGTTCGCAGTCATGCGCCCCAGTTTATCGGCGCAGGGCGACGCGTCCACGCCCCGGCCCTGCGAGGATTGACGCATGGCGTCATCTCCTCTCGGTCGGCCGACCCGCGGCACCACCGGGACGAACAGGTTGCGACGCAACGACAGATGGATCGCGGCGAGTGCGGCCTTCCGGCGCGCCGCTGATCCGCTGGTCATCGACCTCGGCTACGGGGCGAGCGGGGTGACCGCGTTCGAGCTGGCGACCCGTCTGCAGCGCGTGCGGGCGGATGCCGAGGTGCATGGCCTCGAGATCGACCCTGTCAGGGTCGCGACGGCGACTCGGCAGCTCGGTGAGGTGCAGGCGGGGAACACCTCCTTCTCCCCCGACCTGCGGGTGTCCTTCGCTCGCGGCGGGTTCGAGGTGCCGCTGCCTGCCGGACGTCGCCCCGCGGTGATCCGCGCGATGAACGTGCTCCGCCAGTACGACGAGGCCGATGTGCCGGGAGCCTGGCGCACGATGGCCGGGCGCCTCGACGCGGACGGTCTGCTCGTCGAAGGCACCTGCGACGAGATCGGTCGGGTGTCGAGCTGGATCGACGTCGACCCGGCAGGCGCACCGCAGCGATTGACGATCTCGCTGCGACTGGCCGATCTCGAGCATCCGAGCATCGTCGCCGAACGGCTGCCGAAGGCGCTGATCCATCGCAACGTCCCCGGCGAACGGGTGCACGCGCTGCTCGTCGACCTCGACCGAGAATGGGACAGAGCCGCACCACTGTCGACGTTCGGGGCGACCCAGCGATTCCTCGCGGCCGTCGGAGCATTGCGCGAGCAGGGCTGGCCGGTGCTCGGGGGCAGAAGCCGATGGCGCCTGGGCGAGCTCACCCTCCCGTGGGAGGCTGTCGCACCGCGTGCGTGATTCGCGCGCTCAGCTCGCCTGGCGGGGATCCGGTGCGCTCGGGCGTCGTGACAATCGCGTGAGGCGCGGGATGTCGGCCGTGGCACCGGCATCCGCCGGCACGATGACCTGCTGGGTCGCGGCGATGTCGGCACCCTCTGCGCGGACGACGAGATCGCCGACCGGAGTGCGGCGAGACAGGATCGCGAGCGCGATGGGTCCGTCCTCATGGTGGCGGGCGACCGACGTGATGTGACCGACCTCGTCGTCGCCGGCGAGCACCGCATCACCGACGGCGGGCAGCACGGCCTCGCTCCCGTCGAGGTGGAGTGCCGCGAGGCGACGGGGCGGATGCCCGAGGTTGTGGACCTTCGCGACCGTCTCCTGCCCGCGGTAGCAGCCCTTGTTCAGATGCACGGCGGTGCGGATCCAATCGGACTCATGCGGCAGCGAGCGCTCGTCGGCCTCGGCCGACCACCGCGGCCGCCAGGCTGCGACACGCAGCGCCTCGGCGGCGAGCAGGCCGGCGACTTCGTCGGCCGCGAGGGTCGCGGCGAGCGCATCTGCGGCCTCTTCCGTGGCGATCGCCACACGCCAGTCGAGCTCGGCACCGGGGTGCTCGGCAGTCTCGGCATACTGGTGACCTCCCGCGCTCACGCGCTGCCACGGGTCGACCCAGACGAGAGGAGCGCCGGCAGGAGCGGATGCCGCGGCGAGTGCGCGATCGGCGGCCGTGCCTCCGTCGACGAAGCCGAGGAGCACGAGGTCGGGGCGCACGTCGACCGTGGCCTGCGTGCGGAACTTCATCCGCGTCAGCCATGTCGCGAGCGCCTCGGCGTCGCCCGCGTCCGCGATCAACCACGTGGACGATCCGTCGTCCAGCACGCCGGCCGCGTGCTCGACGCGGCCCTGCGGGTCGAGCACGAGCAGCTCGGTGCTCTCCCCCGGAGCGAGTCGACCCACGGACTGCGAGGTGATCGAATCCAGCCAGCTCAGCCGTTCGGGCCCTGCGACCTCGATGACCGTACGGTCGTCGAGGGGCACGATCGCCCCGCCTGCGGCGAGGCGGCGCTGCTCGCGGAATGCATCGCCGAAGTGGGCGATTCCGTCGTCACCGAGCACAGCGCCGGGGATGTCGGCGAAAGCGGTCATGTCAGACCTTGGCCAATCGCGCAGATGCGTGCGCCCGCATGGAAGTGCCGAGGGCCGCGATGTCCCAGGCCCAGAGCAGGTGGTTGTCGACGAGTCCGTACATGCGCGTCGCCGCGCCGTACTCCTTGGCCCCCGCACCGCGGACGATCGCGTCGGAGGCGATGTCGATACGCGGACCGCTGATCTCGCCGAGGTAGAGCTCGAGTGTGCCGTCGGCGTGGGCGATGGAGACCTCGATGGGGAATCCGCCCGATGCCGCACGCAGTTCTTCGACGTCGTCGACTCCGCGCGTCACGGGCTCGGCGAGAGGCGGCAGCAGGCCGGGGCCGGGATCGGCGTCGGTCGCCGGACGACTGAGCCGCCAGAAGCCGGTCTCGGCGACGAGCGGGATCGAGACGGCCTGGTCGTCGCCGGTGAACGTCGCGGTGGCCGAGTAGTTCAGGAACGGACCGCCGTCGTGGCTGAAGCTCACGCGATGCGTGAACTCACCCTGGAGGCGTTCGTCGCCGACCGGATAGTCGATGACGCCGGTTCCCTCCCAGACTCCGACGAGCCACGAGAGCGGCGCGAGGTCGGCGGGAAGGTCTGTGGGCAGCTCGAGCACGGTGCGCTCAGCGCTGGCCGCGGAAGAGGTTGCGCAGCACGACGACCGAGACGAACACGATCGCGAGGCTCGCAAGGCCCAGGAGGCCGATGAAGAAGAGTTCGAGCGCCAGGAGGTCCATACCGTCCACATTACCCTCCGTGCGCGCGGGTGTCGCCTCTCGAGATCAGGTGACGAGGGCCGCCAGGCCGAATCCGACCGAGATCACACCCATCAGCAGCAGAGCGCCGATCGTGCTTCCGCTCACGCGGAAGATGAATCCCTGGGTGCGTCCGTACCAGAGCTGCACGGCGAAAGAGAGCAGCACGATCGCCCCGAAGGCCACGAGCAGCCAGGGCACGCGCCACTCCTCGGGCACGAAGATCCCCACCGCGATGGAGGCGACGAAGGCGACGGCCCAGACGACGAGCACACCGACGAAAGCGTTACGCGGTGCGAGGGCAGGTTCCGACATGAGTCCATTGTGACTCACCGACGACGATTGTCACCCATCAGCGCCCGGTATCATTGCCGCACGGCGTACCCCGCCGTCCGGAAGGAGTGCGTGTGGCCCAGGTCCTGGTGTTGACCAATGCTCCGGTCTCGGAGCAGGTCCTGCCCGCGCTCGAGCTTCTCAGCCATCGTGTGCGTCAGATCCCGGCCGAGCCCGCCCAACTCGTGAGCGCCCCCGACTACGACATCGTGATCGTCGACGGCCGTCTCGACCTCGTCGGAGCGAAGTCGCTGTGCCGCCTGCTGCGCGCTACAGGACAGGATGCTCCGCTCCTCCTCGTCGTCACCGAGGGCGGCATGAGCGCGCTCTCCGGCGAGTGGGGGATCGACGACGTTCTTCTCTCCACCGCGGGGCCGGCCGAGACCGATGCCCGTGTGCGCCTCGCGCTCGCCCGCCGTGACGAGGTCGCAGAGCCCTCGCGTGTGCAGGCCTCCGGGGTCACGATCGACGAGCAGTCGTATTCGGCGAAGCTGCGCGGCCGTCCGCTGGATCTCACGTACAAGGAGTTCCAGCTGCTGCACTTCCTCGCCACCCACCCCTCCCGGGTGTTCACCCGCGAGCAGCTGCTCAGCGAGGTGTGGGGATACGACTACTTCGGAGGCACGCGGACGGTCGACGTGCATGTCCGTCGCCTGCGCGCGAAGCTCGGCGACCAGGAGCAGATCATCGGCACCGTGCGCAACGTCGGCTACCGATTCAACGTGTACGACGACGAGACGGTGGCGGCGACGCGCTGACGGATGCGACGCCCGTTCACGCGCGCGTCACCTCACGGTGCTTAGATGTACCCCATGATCGATCCCGCTCTCGCCGACGCTGGTCTCGGTGACGCTGAAGATGACGACTTCGATGCCATCGAGTCCCCGGATGCGCTCCTCCCCGACCATCGCTACCTCGACCGCGAGCTGAGCTGGCTCGCGTTCAACCAGCGCGTGCTCGAGCTCGCCGAGGACCCGTCGCTGCCGGAGCTCGAAAGGGCGAACTTCCTCGCGATCTTCGCGAGCAACCTCGACGAGTTCTTCATGGTGCGCGTCGCCGGCCTGAAGCGGCGCATCGTGACGGGGCTCGCGGTCCCCACGAACATCGGCCGCTCCCCCGCCGACGCCCTCGCGGACATCGCTCGCGAGGCGCACGCGCTGCAGCTGCGCCACGCCGAGGCCTGGACATCGCTCGTGCGTCCGGCGCTCGCGGAGTCGGGCATCGAGATCACCGAGTGGTCCGCGCTCACGGATGACGAGCGCGCCAAGCTCTCCGAGTACTTCGGCGCCCAGGTGTTCCCGGTGCTGATGCCGCTCGCGGTCGACCCCGCGCATCCGTTCCCGTACATCTCCGGCCTGTCGCTCAATCTGGCCATCCGCATCCGCAACGCGCGCACCGGCCGCCAGGAGTTCGCCCGCCTCAAGGTGCCGCCCATGCTGCCGCGATTCGTCGAGGTGCCCGGTACCGGCGAGATCAAGCGGTTCCTCACGCTCGAGGAGCTCATCGCGAACCACCTCGGAGATCTCTTCCCCGGCATGGAGGTGCTCGACCACCACGCGTTCCGCCTCACCCGCAACGAGGACGTCGAGATCGAGGAGGACGAGAGCGAGAATCTCATCCAGGCCCTCGAGGCCGAGCTGCTGCGCCGCCGCTTCGGTCCACCCATCCGACTCGAGATCACCGACGACATGGACGAGGTCACGATGGACCTCCTCGTGCGCGAGCTCGAGATCACCGACCAGGAGATCTACCGGCTCCCCGGGCCGCTCGATCTGCGCGGCCTGTTCGACCTGTCGCGCATCGACCGCCCCGATCTGCGCTACCCCCCGCATCTTCCGACCACGGCAGTCGCCTTCCAGCCGACAGGGAGCAACACGCGGGCCGACATCTTCAAGGCGATCCGCAAGTCGGACGTGCTCGTCCATCACCCGTACGAATCGTTCACCACCAGCGTCGTCTCCTTCCTCGAGCAGGCCGCGCGCGATCCGCACGTGCTCGCCATCAAGCAGACCCTCTATCGCACCTCGGGTGACAGCCCGATCGTCGAGGCGCTGATCAACGCCGCCGAGTCCGGCAAGCAGGTGCTGGCGCTGGTCGAGGTCAAGGCCCGATTCGACGAGGCGAACAACATCGTCTGGGCACGCAAGCTCGAGAAGGCCGGCGTGCACGTCGTCTACGGCCTCGTCGGGCTCAAGACGCACTGCAAGCTCGCACTCGTCATCCGAGAGGAAGACGGGGTGCTCCGCCACTACTCTCACATCGGCACGGGCAACTACAACCCGAAGACCAGTCGCATCTACGAGGACTTCGGACTGTTCACGACCGACGCGCAGGTCGGGAAGGACCTCACCCGTCTGTTCAACGAGCTCAGCGGATACGCGATCGAGAAGAAGTTCAAGCGGCTCCTCGTCGCGCCACTGCACCTGCGCAAGGGCCTGGTGCGCCAGATCGACCACGAGCGTCGCAATGCCGAAGACGGCAAGCCCGCGAGCATCCGCATCAAGGTGAACTCGATGGTCGATGAAGAGATCATCGACGCGCTGTACCGCGCGAGCGCGGCCGGTGTGAAGGTCGATGTATGGGTGCGAGGCATCTGCAGCCTCCGTACCGACCTCGAGGGGATCAGCGACAACATCACCGTCCGCAGCATCCTCGGCCGGTACCTGGAGCACTCCCGCATCTTCGCATTCCACAACGACGGCGACGCACAGGTGTACATCGGCAGCGCCGACATGATGCACCGCAACCTGGATCGCCGCGTCGAGGCGCTCGTGCGCGTGACGGACCCCGGCCATATGAAGGACCTGCTCGACTTCTTCGATCTCGCCATGGACCCCGGAACCACCTCGTGGCACCTGGGCGTGGACGGCGTCTGGACGCGGCATTCCGAGAACGCCGACGGCAAGCCGCTCGTCGATCTGCAGGACAAGACGATGGGGCTGATCCAGCGACGCCGTCGAGCACGGGCGGTCCGATGAGCTCCCAGTCGAGCGCCCAGGCGACGGGTTCGAAGTGGACGGACAAAGCCGTCTACGCGGCGGGCGCCGTCGTCTGGCGACTCATCGACGGCAAACTGCGGATCCTGCTGATCCACCGCACCAAGTACAAGGACATCACGCTCCCGAAGGGCAAGGTCGACCCCGGCGAGATGCTCGCAGAGACCGCGGTACGCGAGGTCCACGAGGAGACCGGCATCCGCGTCACGCTCGGCGTGCCGGTCGGCGTGAGTCGCTACCACTTGCCTTCGAGCAAGCAGAAGGTCGTGCACTACTGGGCGGCAGAGGCGACCGTCGACGCGATCCGCGCCTCGACCTTCGTTCCGAACAAGGAGATCGCGGCCCTGGAGTGGGTCAGTGTCAAGAAGGCGCGCTCCCGGTTGAGCTACCCGGTCGACCTCGAGATCCTCGACTTCTTCGCGAACCTCGTCGATGACGGCGTGCTGCGGACATTCCCGATCATCGCGCTGCGTCACGCCAAAGCGCTCTCCCGCTCGGACTGGGACGGCGCGGATGCCGCACGTCCGCTCACCGATCGCGGGCGCGAGCAGGCGAAGTCGATCGTCGGTCCTCTGCGCGCCTTCGGTGTACGCAAGATCATCACGAGCGACGCTGTGCGCTGCGTGCAGACGGTCAAGCCGCTCGCGAAGGCTCTGGGTCGCAAGGTCGTCACGACCGAGAAGATCAGTCAGGATGCCTGGGAGGACGGCCACGACGACCTGCGTTCGGTGATCGGTCGCCGAGTGCGGGCGGTCAAGCCGGCCGTCATCTGCAGCCACGGCCCTGTGCTGCCGGGCCTCCTCACCGAGATCGCACTCGCGACCGGCACGATCCGCGGCTCGTACGTCAACAGCGCGGCCGATCTCGAGCCGGCCGCCTTCTCGGTCGTGCACGTCTCGGCATCCAATCCCGGGTCCGGGATCATCGCGATCGAGACGCACATCCCCAAGATCTGAGTGCTCGTCGAGCGGCCTCGGGACACGAGTGCGCGCCTGGGACGCACCCCAGAGAGACGCGCGCCGTTCACCTTCCGTTCACCTGCGCGGGAGAGTCTCGTTAACCGCCGCACATAGCGTCACTGTGTGCCCTGCACCGGGCCCCACCCATCCAAGATCGAAGGATCCACAGTGAAGATCTCCCGAATCGCACGTATCGGCGCCATCGGCGCCGTGGCCGCTCTCGCACTCGCCGGCTGTGCCGCGAACGAAGGCGGCAACGGCGGCTCCACCGACGCGCCGAGCGAGTCCACCCTCTCCGGCACCATCGAGGCCACCGGCGCCTCCTCGCAGGAGGCCGCGCAGCAGTCCTGGGTCGCCGCGTTCCAGACGGCCAACCCCGACACCACGGTGAACTACACCGCGACGGGTTCGGGAACCGGCCGCGAGAACTTCATCGCCGGTTCGTCCAACTTCATCGGATCCGACCGCGCGTTCAACGCCGACGAGATCGCCGCGGGCGGCTTCGGCTCCTGCACCTCCGACGAGATCGTCGAGATCCCCGTCTACATCTCGCCCGTGGCCGTCGCCTTCAACCTCGAGGGCATCGACACGCTGAACCTCGACGGCGAGACCATCGCCAAGATCTTCGCCGGCACCATCACCAACTGGAACGACGCCGCCATCGCGTCGCAGAACGAGGGCGTCGAGCTCCCCGACCAGGCGATCGTCCCCGTGCACCGCGCAGACGCGTCGGGCACGCAGGAGACCTTCACCAAGTACCTCAGCGCCGTCGCCCCCGACGTCTGGACCTACGAGGCCAGCGACGAGTGGCCGCTGTCGACCGGCGAGGCCGGAGACGGCACCTCGGGCGTCGTGGACGCCATCACGAACGGCGTCGGCTACATCGGCTTCGCCGACGCGTCGCGCACCGCGGACCTCGGTCAGGTCGCTGTCGAGGTCGAGGGCGAGTACGTCGCGTACTCCGCCGAGGCCGCCGCAGCGCTCGTCGAGGCGTCGCCGCTCGAGGAGGGTCGCTCCGACCACGACCTCGCGTTCGCCGTCGACCCGGCCGCAGCACCCGCCGGCTCCTACCCGATCGCGCTCGTCTCGTACCTCATCGGCTGCGTCGACTACGACGACGCCGAGACCGCGGGCCTCGTGAAGGCGTACTTCGAGTACGTCGCATCGGCCGAGGGTCAGGATGCCGCAGCCGAGGCCGCCGGCAGCGCGCCGATCTCGGACAGCCTGCGCGACCAGATCAACACGGCGATCGACGCGATCGTCACGGAGTGACCGACGGCTCAGCCCACAGCTGAGCCCCGGTCCGACGCCCCCGGGTGTCGGTCGTAGGACAAGACCGACACCCGGGGGCACACCCATGAAAACCCCGAAAGTCCCTCAGAGCCTGGAGTCGCTCCGATGACCACAACCTCAACGGGTCCCGATACCGCCCGTTCCACCGGGACGCGCCCGAAGCTGCGCCGACGGGGTGACCTCGTCTTCTCGGGCACCGCTCTGGCGGCGGGAATCATCATCCTCGTCACGCTCGCAGCGGTCGCCGTCTTCCTCATCGTGCAGGCGATCCCCGCTCTGTCGGCAGACACCTCGAACAACCACATCCTCGAAGGTCAGTCGTTCCTCTCCTGGGTCTGGCCCTTCGTCTTCGGCACGCTGTGGTCGAGCCTCATCGCGCTCGTCATCGCCGCACCGATCGCGATCGGGATCGCGCTCTTCATCTCGCACTACGCCCCGCGCCGCCTGGCCGGATTCCTCGGCTACATCATCGATCTGCTGGCGGCTGTGCCGTCGGTCGTCTTCGGCCTCTGGGGCGCCCTCACCTTCGCCCCGATGCTCGTGCCGTTCTACAAGTGGCTCAACACGAACCTCGGCTGGATCCCGATCTTCAGCGGAACGCCCTCGGGCACCGGAAAGACGATCCTCACGGCATCCCTCGTCCTCGCGGTGATGATCCTCCCGATCATGACCGCGATCTGCCGCGAGGTCTTCCTCCAGACTCCGAAGCTGCACGAGGAGGCCGCGCTCGCGCTCGGCGCGACGCGCTGGGAGATGGTGCGCATGGCCGTGCTCCCCTTCGCACGCAGCGGAATGGTCTCAGGCGCCATGCTCGGTCTCGGCCGTGCGCTCGGCGAGACCATGGCCGTGACGCTCGTGCTCTCGCCTCTCGGCATCATCACGTTCAACCTGATCAACCCGGAGAACCCCACGACGATCCCCGCGATCATCGCACTGCGGTTCCCCGAGGCCCACGACGAGGGTGTCAACACGCTCATCGCGGCAGGCCTGATCCTCTTCATCGTCACCTTCGCGGTCAACTTCGTGGCCCGCTGGATCGTCTCGCGCCGCGCCGAGTTCTCGGGAGCCAACTGACATGACCGCCACACTCACGCCCTCGCCGTCACCCTCGTCCGTCGTCGCTCCGGTGCACACCACCTCAGCAGGCCACCTGCCCAAGTGGGCCCCGTGGGCGCTGCTGCTCGTCGCATTCGTCATCTCCGCGACGATCTTCGCCTTCATGAACGCCGGCGGCGACCCGGCCGACTTCAACATCGCGCTCACGCTCGTCGTCGGACTCGTGTTCTACATGGCGCTCATCTTCGTCATCTCCACTGTCGTCGAGAGCCGCCGTCACGCGATCGATCGGCTCATGACCGCGCTCGTGTCCGGCGCATTCGTGGTGGCCCTCCTCCCCCTGATCTCGCTGCTCTACACGGTGGTGGTCAACGGCCTCATGCGGTTCGACGGCGAGTTCTTCAGCTTCTCGATGCGCAACATCGTGGGCGAGGGCGGCGGCGCGGTCCATGCGATCTGGGGCACCCTCCTGATCACCCTCGGGGCCACGATCATCTCGGTGCCGATCGGCCTGATGACCTCGATCTACCTCGTCGAGTACGGCGAGGGCCGCAAGCTCGCGCGGGGCATCACGTTCCTCGTCGACGTCATGACCGGCATCCCCTCGATCGTCGCCGGTCTGTTCATCTACTCCGTGTTCGCGCTGATCGTCGGACCCGGAACCCGCATGGGCATCATGGGCTCCCTGGCGCTCTCGGTGCTGATGATCCCGGTCGTCGTGCGCGGATCCGAGGAACTGCTGCGCATCGTCCCGAATGAGCTCCGCGAAGCGGCCTACGCACTCGGCGTGCCGAAGTGGCTCACGATCCTCAAGGTCGTGCTGCCCACCGCTATCGCCGGCATCCTGACCAGCATCATGCTGGCCATCTCGCGCGTCATCGGTGAGACCGCGCCTCTGCTGCTCACCGTCGGAGTCGTCCAGGGCATGAACCTGAACATGTTCAGCGGGCAGATGGCGACCCTGCCCGTGTTCTCGTACATGCAGGCGAAGTACCCCGGCATCCCGGTCGATGCCTACCTCGACAGGGCCTGGGCGGCCGCCCTCACCCTGATCGTCATCGTGATGGTGCTGAACCTGGTGGCACGCATCATCGCCAAGGTCTTCGCCCCCAAGATCAACGGCCGCTGAGCCGTCATACCCGACTGAACCAAAGGATCCCTCTCGTGTCCAAGAGCATCGAAGTCAACGACCTCAACGTCTACTACAGCGACTTCCTCGCCGTCGAAGGCGTCAGCATCGACATCAAGCCCAACACCGTCACCGCGTTCATCGGCCCGTCCGGCTGCGGCAAGTCCACGTTCCTTCGCACCCTCAACCGCATGCACGAGGTCATCCCCGGCGCGCGCGTCGAGGGCGAGGTGCTCATCGACGGCAAGAACCTCTACGGCGCCGGCGTCGACCCCGTGCTCGTGCGCCGCCAGGTCGGCATGGTGTTCCAGCGTCCGAACCCGTTCCCCACGATGTCGATCAAGGAGAACGTGCTCGCGGGCGTCAAGCTCAACAACACGCGCATGGCGAAGAGCGATCAGGACGCCCTGGTCGAGAAGTCGCTGCGCGGCGCCAACCTCTGGAACGAGGTCAAGGACCGCCTCGACCGCCCCGGCTCCGGCCTCTCGGGCGGACAGCAGCAGCGTCTGTGCATCGCCCGCGCGATCGCCGTCTCGCCCGACGTGATCCTGATGGACGAGCCCTGCTCGGCCCTCGACCCGATCTCTACCTTCGCGATCGAGGAGCTCATCGCCGAGATCAAGACCCAGTACACGGTCGTCATCGTGACGCACAACATGCAGCAGGCCAGCCGCGTCTCCGACAAGACGGCGTTCTTCAACATCGCCGGCACCGGCAAGCCGGGCAAGCTCATCGAGTACGACGACACCCGCACGATGTTCACCACCCCGTCCGTGCAGGCCACCGAGGACTACGTCTCGGGTCGCTTCGGATAAGCATCCGCTCATCGTCTCCTGAGGGCCCGCTGCTTCGGCATCGGGCCCTCCGTCGTCCGGCCGGTGGAGCAGCTCGGCGACGCTCAGTCGCGAGGAGAGAGCAGGTATCGGTTCAGCTCGGCCGTGAGAGCGTGATCGACCGGCAGCTCGACGGCGTCGACAGCGGTGATCGGAGCGGCGAGCCTGACGCTCGAGACCAGCCAGGCGGCATCCGCACGAGGAAGATCGGATGCCGGGATCTGCCCGTACTCGACCTCGAGACCGCGGCCGGCGAGGTATTCGTAGACACTGAGCTGGGTCGTGCCGTGCAGGATGCCACCGTTCGGCGCCGGCGTGACGAATCGGTCGCCGAGGCGCAGGATCAGCGAGGCGGTCGGCGCCTCGAGCACGAAGCCGTCGCGGGAGAGGAAGATCGCGTCGTCGGCGCCTCGCCGGTGTGCTTCGCGCAGCGCGGCCATGTTCACCGCGTATGAAAGGGTCTTGGCTCCCAGCAGCAGCCACGGCGCGTTCTCGGCGACATCGAGATCGTATCCCCGGTCGAGCGTGACGACGCGGATCCCCCGTTCCCGCACCTCCGAGAAGTCGGATGCCGGTGCAGCGGTGACCCACGCGGTCGGGGTGGGCCCGTGCTCGACGCCTCTGCTGAGGATGAGCTTGATGACGTACTCGCCCTGCTCGCAGTGGCCGGCCGCCTGCTCGATGGCCCGTCGCCACTGGGCCTGGTTCGGCAGCGGCAGGTCGCAGAGCTGCGCAGAATGCGCGAGCCGCTCGAGATGAGGGAGGACCTCCTGCGCGTGCCCGTCGACGACGCCGATCGATTCGAAGACGCCGTCACCGCGCTGGGTGCTCAGCTCCCCCACGCTCAGGGCGGGTGCTGCCGCATCGACCAGCGTGAAGGTGTCGGCGAAGTCGGAGCGGTCCGCATCCGCAGCAGCCGGGTCGATCATTAGAGCAAAGCGCCGGGTCATGCTTCGAGCCTAGACTCCCGGGAATAGCCGCAGCGCGATCTTGTTACAATGGAATGGCCGGGCCGCATAACCCCGGGCTCCAAAATTTGCCGCTATGAGCGGCCTTCCGCCGAGAGGCGTTCTTGCGGCCCGGTCTTTTCATGTCTGCGAACGGATCCGCACGGCCGGTCCGGCTCAGGCGAGCGCATCCGTTCGCCACAGCACCGCCGACGCAGACAGGTCCTGTGCGTAGCTGCTGAGCCGCAGTGCCCTGGTCGTGAGTTCGCTGGCACGCGAAGGCTCGGTCGGCTCGTAGTCGTCGGCGGTGTGCGTGGCACCCGATGCCTGTACACGGCAGAAGGCCGCGGCCCGGTCGAGGGCGACCGCGAAGTCGCCACGGAACGCGCCACGGAGAATCGTGTCGATGAGGGCGACGAGCTCGTCGGGATTGGCCGGTACCGGGGCGCCGGCGACCACCGAGTCGACGGAGCTCAACTCGACCCGACCGCGCTCGTAGAGCAGAGCCGCCGTCTGCGGATCGCTGTGGATGGCGAGCTGCAGCAGATAGAGGCGCCACAGCGCGCCCGGCAGTGTCCGCGCGGGCGCCTTGGACCACAACTCGGCGATCTCGTCGATGCCGTGCTCCGCGGTGAAGGCGACGAGACGGTCCGCGCTCACACCGCTCTCATCCGCGCGCACCCGTGCGAGCAGGGCGGATGCGGTCGCGTGTGCGACTCGCGTCTCTTCCGCAGGGTCGTGAGTGCCGACGATGTTGTCGAAAGCACTGGTGGGTCGGCGTACAGGACGCGAGAACTGCTCGGGCATCAGTCCAGGGTACGCGTGATCGACGACGTCAGGCGGTGGGGATGACGACCACCGGGTCGGTCGTCGGCAGCCCGGACGGCGAACCCCCGGCCTGCTCCACGGTGACGGCGATCACGTCGCCGGCATGCATCTCGCCGTCGAGCACCGCGGTCGCCGCTCCGTCATCGACAGCGAACACGCCGGCCGGGATCGGAGTCTCGCCTCGGACGTACCAGAGCTCGTACGTCTCACCCGCGGACAGCGCGGGTACGCCGTCCGTGACGAGCACGGACTTTCCGAGCGACGCCGACCAGTGCGCGGTGGCTGTGCCCCCGCTCTCGAGCTGAACACTGGCCTGCTGGGCGTCGCCGGAAGCCTGGATGTCCTGCAGCGCGATCACGCTCGCGGGACGATTCAGGTATTCGTTGACGGCCACAGCACCGACGCCGACACCGACGAGCAGTGCGAGGCACGCGGCGAGTGCGAAGAGGATTCGCAGGCGGTGCGCCGGAGCCTTCGGGCTCGCCTCGCCGCCGATCGAGGAGGGCTGCGTGGAAACGACAGGAGCGACATCCGGTGCTGACTTCGCATCCGGCGCCGACTCGGGCAGAACATCCGGCGCCGACTCGGGTAGAGCGTCCGGCGCCGAGCCCGTCACGATCACATCGCCGCTCTGCGGCGTCACCGCTATGCGTGCGAGGAGCGCTGCGCGGATGTCGGGTGAGGGAACGGTCGGAGCGACACCGGTGGAGAGGAGCGCCGCACTGTCGGCATCCTCATCGGCGATGCGCTGCCACTCAGGGTGCAGGGCGAGCGCCGCGTGATACCGCTGCTGATCATCGGGCGACAGCGCATCGAGTGCTGCTCCCGCCGCGAGTTCCGCGAATTCCTGCTCGTTCATGCTGTCACCCCCATGGCTGTCCTGAGACGCGAGAGCCCATCTCGCATCCGTGTCTTGATCGTCCCCAGCGGTGCCCCCACGAGCACCGCGACTTCATTTTGACTGTATCCGCCGTAGTAGGCCAGGACGAGAGCTTCGCGCTGTGCCTCGGGAAGACCCGAGAGAGCATTCACGACCTTCTCGCCCTCGATGCCCAGCTCGACCGTTTCCGCGACGCTGTCGTGCGCGACCCCGATATCCCTGAACCCGGCCCGTACGTCTCTGTCCGCGCTGGACTGGGACGCCCGTACCCGGTCGACCGCACGACGGTGCGCGATCGTCATCACCCAGGTTCTTCCCTGCCCCTTGTTCGGAGCGAACTTGGAAGCGGATTGCCAGATCTCCAGAAAAACTTCCTGAAGCACCTCTTCGCTCTGCGAGCGGTTGACGAGCACGCGGAGGATGAGACCGAACACTCTCGAGGAGAGCGAGTCGTAGAGCTCCGCGAATGCGCGCTGATCGCCGTCGCCGATGCGAACGAGCAGGTCAGCGACAGCATCCTTTGCCGTACCGTCCTCGGGTACGTCCATCCCATCGATGACCATCTCTACCAGCATGCCGCATCCACATTGCTTTCTCGTGCAGCCGCCGCCCGAAAGTGACGGAATCGAGTCCTCTTAAGTGCTGTTCGTCGAAAGCTGTTCGCAGCAGCCCTCGAAACGGATTGGATCGGAGGGATCCGGAAAATCTTTTGAACTTTCTCCCATCCGATCTCCGGGGGGCTCCGAACAGCTGTCAACGCCACGGAGAGGCCGTGGCTCAGTTCTGAAGGAGCTCGAGATGTTCAGCACCAAGAAGAAGGTCACCGCAGCCATCACCCTCGGCCTTGCGAGCGCATTCCTGCTCTCCGCATGTTCCATGGGTGGAACCACCGACGAGCCGTCGGAGTCGATGGCACCGGAGTCGTCCGAGACGACCGCTCCCGAGACGATGGATCCCGCCGCGGACCTCGTCGGTCCCGGTTGCGCCGCATACGCAGAGGCAGTGCCGGATGGCGCAGGTTCGGTCGAGGGCATGGCTCTTGACCCGGTCGCCACCGCAGCATCCAACAACCCGCTGCTCAAGACCCTGGTCGCCGCAGTCAGCGGCCAGCTCAACCCCGACGTCAACCTCGTCGACACGCTGAACGGTGACGAGTTCACCGTCTTCGCTCCGGTCGATGACGCCTTCGCGAAGATCGACCCCGCCACCATCGAGGCTCTCAAGACCGACAGCGCCACGCTGAGCTCGATCCTGACGTACCACGTGGTCCCCGGCCAGATCGCCCCCTCTGACATCGACGGCACCCACGCCACCGTTCAGGGCGCTGACCTCGAGGTCACCGGCAGCGGAGACTCGCTGATGGTCAACGACGCGAACGTCATCTGCGGTGGCGTCAAGACCGCCAACGCCACCGTGTACCTGATCGACTCGGTGCTGATGCCCCCGGCTGAGTAAGCCATGGGATGCCGAGGCAGGACTCGGCACACACCATCTCGCCACTCAGGGGGAGGACGGTGAGATGGAGAAGGAGCCGCTGGCGACACGTCGTCAGCGGCTCCTTCTTTGCGCCCTAGACTGGAGGGGCGGGCCTCTAGCTCAGTTGGCAGAGCATCGGACTTTTAATCCGCGGGTCGTGGGTTCGAGCCCCACGGGGCCCACCGTTATCATCGTCGCGTCCATCCGGCCACCCCCTTCACGGGATCCGCCGGGTGCGAGAGTGTCGAGTCATCCCCACCGGGACCTCCACCTCCACGAAAGGACGCATCATGGCGACTCTCACCGACAGCCGAGTGGCATTCCTGGCCACGGACGGATTCGAGGACAGCGAGCTGACCAGTCCGTGGGAAGCAGTGCAGAGCGAGGGCGCGAGCGCCACGCTGATCGCACCTGAAGGACTGCAGATCACCGGGAAGAACGGTCACGTCCAGCATGTCGATCTCACCTCGGATGCCGCGAAGGCCGACGAGTTCGACGCGCTCGTGCTTCCGGGCGGCGTGGTGAACGCCGACCACCTGCGTCTCGACAAGGCATCGATCGACCTCGCCCGCTCGTTCTTCGAGCAGCACAAGCCGGTTGCGGTCATCTGCCACGGCGCGTGGATTCTGATCGAGGCCGGCGTCGTCGACGGACGCACCCTGACGAGCTACCCGAGTCTCGCGACAGATCTCCGCAACGCCGGAGCGACCTGGGTCGACGAAGAGGTCGTGGTCGACGAAGGCCTGGTCTCGAGCCGCACCCCCGACGACCTGCCCGCGTTCAACGCAAAGCTGATCGAAGAGGTCGCCGAAGGGCGTCACGCCGAGCAGACCGCGTGATCTGAACCGAGAACCCGGCGGTCCGGTGTCAGGCGCCCGCGCGCGCCCTGTGACGCCGGACCGCCGCTCTGTTCGCACAGCGCACCGAGCAGAAGCGCTGCCTCCCGTTGCGCGTCACGTCGACGACGACATTGGTGCAGGGCGAGGCCTCGCAACGTCCGAGGCGATCCATGCCTCGCGTGACGAGGTGCAGCGACGTGCCCACCGCGAAGATCGCCCGCAGCACGTACGGCAGTGACTGCACGTCGTCTCTGTAGTGCAGGTGCCACCCCTCGCCGTCGTGGTTCGTCAGGCGCGGATAGGCCGCGGCCTTCGCCATCTGCGCGTTGAGCACCTCGGCCCTGGCCGCGGGGTCCCGCTCGTCGACGATCTGCAGCCAGTCATCGACGACCTCACGGACGCGTTCGTGATCATCGGGCGCAGGCGGGAACGTCATCGTCATGCCCATCTCGAGCGTCCTCTCCTCGATTCCGGCGCGATCGGCGGGAAAGTCGTCGGCGAGCGAAGCGGCCAGCAGCACCGCATACTCGCCGTAAGGGTTGAGATGCATAAGGCCATTACATCACGCTGGATGCATGACCCCATTGCACACCCTCCCGATCCCCCGTCAGACCGCCCCCGCGCACGAGCACTCCTGGCTCGTCGACTCACGGCACCCGACCAGCGAGGGCATCGTCCTCTACGTTCGCTGCAGCGGATGCGGGACGCGCCGGGTGGATCTGCAGGCTCACGCACAGGTGCCGCCGGCTGCCCTCAGTCGAGAGACCTCGGGCTGAGCGCTCATGCGGTCAGCTCGGCGAGCTTCATGACGGTTCGGAGGTTGCGGGCCGTGCCCGCGACGCCGAGCGCACGGTCCAGCACCGCCTTGGTGAGCTTCGTGCTGTGAACTCCGCCCTCGGCGTAGTCGATCCACAGGTCATCGCCGACGAGCGCGATCCGCTCCCCCGGCACGAGACGCTGCTGCAGCGCCTCGACGGCCCCGGGGGCTGCCGGACCCTCGAGGAACATCGCGTGCAGCAGCTTCTCGGTCGCACCGCTGAAGGGATGCGACTCCAGGGCCCGCACGAGCGCCTCGTGTGTCCGCAGGATCACCGGAGTGTCGACGCCGAACTCGCGGGCGATGAGCGCGCGGACCTCCCCACAGGCGGATGCCGGATCGTGCGGATGCTCGCACAGGATGTTCCCGCTCGCGATGTAGGTCGACACCTCGCCCAGCACCGGGACCAACGCCTCACGCAGCTCTGTCATCGGCACTCGATTGCGCCCGGAGACGTTGACCGCACGCAGCAGGAGCGCGCTACGCGTCACGCAGCGCCGCTCTCGACGAGCATGGCGCCCGCGTGGGCGAGCTCGGCGAGCGCCGCCTCGCTCGGGCCGGGAGCGACACCTGCGATCAGATCCGTGAGGATCCGCACCCGCACGCCGTGCGCGATCGCGTCGAGAGCGGATGCTCGGACGCAGTGATCGGTGGCGATCCCGACCACATCCGCAGTGAGCACGCCCGCGCCCGTCAGGATCGCTCCGACGGTGTCGCCCGTCTCGGTCGTCCCCTCGAACATCGAATAGGCCGGCACCCCCTGCCCCTTCTGCACGTGGTGCGTGACGGCATCCGTGACCAGCAGCGGGTCGTACTCCGCCCCTGGCGTCCCGGCGACGCAGTGCGCGGGCCAGGTGTCGACGAAGTCAGGGGTGTCGGCGAAGTGCCCCCCGTTGTCACCCGAGGCATCGTGCCAGTCCCGCGACGCGACGATCACGTCGTACTCGCCGGCATGCGCGGCGAGGAAGGAGGACACGGCGGATGCGACGGCATCGCCGCCGACCACGGCCAGCGCACCGCCTTCGGTGAAGTCGTTCTGCACATCGACGATCAGAAGCGCTCTGCTCATGTCTCGAGGGTACGCCGAGAGGGACGCACTGTGGCTCCGTGCATGCCGCGTCCGGCGACTGCGGCAGGCCTGGAGCGCGTTTCACACAGGGAACCAAAAGGCCCTGTGATGTTGTTCACATCACAGGGCCTGCTGGAGCCGCTTGTCAGAATCGAACTGACGACCTTTTCATTACGAGTGAAATGCTCTGCCGACTGAGCTAAAGCGGCGCGATCATCGATATTACCCGTTCCGGGGCCGCACCGCGAATCGAGCCCGAATCACTCGCAGCGGAGGCCGTCTTCGGGCACGACGTCGTCGAGGAGGAAGGCCTCCACAGCGCTGTCGACGCACGTGTTGCCCTTGTTGTACCCGGTGTGGCCTTCGCCGACGCGGGTGATCAGAACGCCCTGTTCGAGCTGGTCTGCGAGCGACTCGGACCACTCATACGGCGTCGCCGGGTCGTTGGTGGTGCCGACGACGAGGATGGGCCCTGCACCCTCTGCCGTGATCTCGCCTCGGGTGCCGGTGGGCGGGTACGGCCACACCGAGCAGGAGTCGGGACCGTTCCAGTAGGGGGCGATGGTCGGTGCGCCCGCGGCGATCTTCGCCGTGGTGGCGGCCTCGGCCGCCGGGTCGTCCTCGACCGGATAGTCCATGCAGTTGTACGCGCGGAACGCCTCGCTCGAGTTGTCGAGGTAGCTGCCGTTCTCCCGACCGTTGTAGAAGTCGGCGAGGAAGAACGCTGTCGTCGGGTCGCCCTGGAGGGCCTCATCGAATGCCTGCGTCAGGTAGGTCCAGCTGTCGGCCGAGTACAGCGCAGCGATGATGCCGGTCATCAGCGCGTCGGCGCCCAGCATGCGTCCGTCGCCGTTCTCGAGGGGCGACGAGTCGACGCTCGCGAGCAGTGCACCGAGGTCGGCCATCGCCTCATCGACCGACCCGTTGAACGGGCACTCACCCGAATCCAGGCAGTCCTGCATGTAGGCGCGGAGCGCGGACTCGAAGCCGATCGCCTGGGTCGCTCCGACGTCGAGACCTGATACCGCCGGATCGATGGCACCGTCGAGCACGAGGCGCCCCGCCTTCTCGGGATACAGATCGGCGTAGGTCGCACCGAGGAAGGTGCCGTACGAGTAGCCGAGATAGTTCAGCTGCTTGTCGCCGAGTACCGCACGGATCAAGTCCATGTCTCGCGCCGCATTGATCGTCGTGACGTAGGGCAGGATGCCGCCGCTGTTCGCCTCGCACGCGTCGGCGAACTCCTTGTGCGCCTGCAGCAGCTCAGCCTCCCACTCGGCACTCCCCCGCGGAGCGGCGGGGATCGTGTAGAGATAGTCGTCCATGCCCGCCGCATCGAAGCAGGTGACGGCGCTCGACTGTCCGACGCCGCGCGGGTCGAACCCGATCACGTCGTAGTTCTGGATCAGGTCGGCACCGACGGCGAAGTCCAGACTGTCGCGGACCAGCTCGACGCCGCTGGCACCGGGACCTCCCGGGTTGGTCAGCAACGACCCCTGCGACGTGCCCTCTGCCTGGTGACGCACGACCGACAGGGTGATCTCGCCCTCTCCGGGGTTCTCCCAGTCGAGTGGGGCGGTCACGTCGGTGCAGTCGAAGCCCGTGCCGCACTCGGTCCAGCTGAGCGTCTGCCCGTAGAAGGGCAGCAGGTCTTCTGCGACACCTTCTGTGTCCGGCGCGTTGGTCACAGAAGGCTTCGGCTCAGCCCCCTCGGGGATCATCGCGTACAGGCAGCCGGAAAGCGCCACGGATGCGGCAGCGAGACCGGCGATCACGGCCACGGCGCGTCGGATGCGGGAAGTCGGTCGAGTATTCACGGTGTCCTCCCGCTCGTGACAGTCACGAGCAAGCTCTCGAGTGCGAGAAGCGGGGCGACGTTGCGCTCCAGCGACTGGCGAGTGTCGGCAAGGTGGTCGAGTACGACAAGCGTACGGGTCTCGGGCCAGGCGGCAGCCAGAGCCGCCAGTTCTTCGCGGAGCTCGCGATTGATCAGTTCGCCATCGCGGCCGAACTGCAGCATGACCACGTCGCGGAAGAGCGACTGCAGGTCGGTCAGCACCCTGTCGATCCCGTCGCGCAGGCTGCGGGTCGCACGCTTCTTCTGATCGTCTTCGAGCGCGGAGATCTGGGAACGCAGAGCAGGGGGCACGGCCTGGCCCTCGGCGATGCCGACCGTGCGCAGCAGACTCGCACGCTCGGCCGAATCGCGTTCGGCGGTGAGCGCCTTGGCATCGTCGGTGGCTGCCTGGATGATGCGCCCGGCGACCTCGACCGCGTCGCTGACGCCGCGGACTCCCAGTACCGATCGCAGGGTCTCGTCACGACGCCTGCGGGCCGCGTCGTCGGTGGCCAGACGCTGAGCCATGCCGATGTGACGTTGCGCGTGACGAGCGGCCTGTTCGGCCACCGCCTCGTCGACGCCGGTGCGGAGCGTGATCAGCCGCGCCACGTCTGCGACGTCGGGCTCGCGCAGTCGCAGCGAGCGCACGCGAGAGCGGATCGTCGGCAGCAGATCGGCCTCGCTGGGCGCACAGAGGATCCAGACGGTCTGCTCGGGCGGCTCCTCGAGTGCCTTCAGGAGGACGTTGGAGGTGCGCTCGACCATGCGATCGGCATCTTCGACCACGATCACTCGGTAACGGCCGGCAGACGGTGCGAAATAAGAACGCTCGACCAGGGCGCGGGCCTCGGCGATCGTGATGATGACCTTGTCGGTGCGCAGGGCAGTCACGTCGGGATGAGTACCCGCGAGCACCTGACGCATCGCCGCCTCGTCGTCGGGGTGATCGGCGACCAGAGCGGCCGCGAAGGCGTGGGCGAGGGTGGAGCGCCCCGAGCCGGGAGGCCCGGTGATCAGCCACGCATGCGAGAGCGCAGTCGGATCGGATGCCGCGTTGCGCAGCGTCTCGACGGCGGCGTCCTGCCCCCACACGTCGGCCCACGGGAAGGGGGCGGCGACAGTCTGGGGCATGGACTCAGCCTAATCGGGAGCACGGACGTGCGCGTCACTCCCGGGTGATGCGAAGAGCCTGAGAGTGCTCAGCCGAGGAGGGCCGCGACGCGCTCGCGGATCTGCGCGGCGATCGCCTCCGGAGTCGCCGACGCGTCGACGACGAGGAATCGATCGGGCTCGGCCGCCGCCAGTGCGAGGAAGGATTCACGGACACGCGCATGGAACTCGGTCTTCTCTGCCTCGAGCCTGTCGAAGGGCTTGTCCGCAGAGTCGAGACGCACGCGAGCGGACTCGGGATCGAGGTCGAGCAGAACCGTGAGGTCGGGCAAAGCCCCCTCGGCGGCCCACAGCGAGAGGTTGCGGACCTCATCGCCGTCGAGCACGCGGCCAGCACCCTGATAGGCCACGGACGAGTCGAGGTAGCGGTCCTGCAGCACGACCTCGCCTCGGGCCAGCGCGGGTCGGACGACCGTGGCCACATGGTGCGCGCGGTCTGCCGCATACAGCAGAGCCTCCGCACGCGGAGCGATGTCGCCTCGATGGTGCAGCACGATGTCGCGGATCAGCTGACCGACCTCCGACCCTCCGGGCTCGCGAGTGCGCACGACGGTTCGGCCTGCGCCGCTCAGCCACTCTCCGAGAAGCTCGGCCTGTGTGGTCTTGCCTGAGCCGTCTCCGCCTTCGAGCGTGATCCAGACACCGGAGTCCGACGTCACGAACCGGCCTTCTTCGCGGCGTTCGCGGCGCGGGTCGCCGCCGCCTTCTTGGCTGCCGCGGAGCGCGCGGCCGCCTTCTCGGCATCCGTCGCGGGCTTCTTGGCTGCAGGCTTCTTGGCGGGGGCCTTCTTCGCTGCGGGCTTCGCAGGAGCCTTCTTCGCCGCAGGCTTCTTCGCCGCGCCCCGCTTGGGAGCAGGACCCTTCGCCCGCTTGTCCGCCAGCATCTGTACAGCGGTCTCGAACGCGATGTCCTCGACCTTCTGGCCTCGCGGGATCGTCACGTTGGTCTCGCCATCGGTGACGTATGCACCGAAACGGCCGTCGCGGATGCGGATCGGCTTTCCGCTGACGGGGTCGGCCTCGAACTCGGCGAGCGCACTCGACGCACGGCGGGAACCTGCCCCGTATTTGGGCTGAGCGTAGATCTCGAGGGCCTTCTCGAGGGTCACGTCGAAGATCTGGGATTCGCTCTCGAGCGACCGGGAGTCGGTGCCCTTCTTGAGGTACGGACCGAAGCGACCGTTCTGCGCGGTGATCTCGTCGCCGGTCTCGGGGTCGTTGCCGACGACGCGAGGCAGGCTGAGCAGCTGCAGTGCGGTATCGAGCTCGATCGTGTCCACCGACATCGAACGGAACAGCGAGGCGGTGCGCGGCTTGGGTGCTGCGGCCTTCTTCGCTCCGCGCTTCGGCTTGGGCGCTTCGACGACCTCGCCGGTCGCCTCGTCGACGGCGGCGTCTTCGGACACCGGGTCGTTCTCCTGCACGTAGGGACCGAACCGGCCGTCCTTGACGACGACGATCTTGCCGTTGTCGGGGTTGGTGCCGAGCACACGATCGCCGGCGACCGGAGCGTCGATGAGCTCCTGCGCCTTGGCCGCCGTGAGCTCGTCGGGCGCGAGGTCTTCGGGCACGTTGACGATGCGCGGCTTCTCGTCCGGGGCCTCGGGGTTCGCGACCTCGAGGTAGGGGCCGTACTTGCCGAACCGCAGAGTCGCGTTATCGGTGATCGGCGTCGAGTTCAGAGCACGGGCGTCGATCTCGCCGAGGTTGTCGACGACCTGACGGAGTCCGACGTGCGAGTCGGACCCGTAGTAGAAGGAACGCAGCCATTCGACGCGCTTCTGCTCGCCACGGGCGATCGCATCGAGGTCGTCTTCGAGTGCGGCGGTGAAGTCATAGTCGATCAGGTCGGCGAAGTGCTCCTCGAGCAGACGGACGACGCTGAACGCGAGCCAGGTCGGCACGAGTGCCTGGCCGCGCTTGGTCGCGTACCCACGGTCGATCACGGTGCCGATGATGCTGGCGAACGTCGAGGGACGCCCGATACCGTGCTCTTCGAGCGCCTTCACCAGCGATGCCTCGGTGTAGCGCGGCTTCGGCGTCGTGCGGTGGCCCTTGGCCTCGGCCTCCGACATGCGCAGCTCGTCGCCGACGGCGACGATCGGGAGCGACTGGTTCTCGTCGGCGTCCTTGTCGTTGCGCTTCTCGTCGCGGCCTTCTTCGTACGCCTCGAGGAAGCCCTTGAAGGTGTACACGGTTCCGGATGCCGTGAATTCCGCCTTCTGCCCTGCGGCATCGACGGCGATCGTGACCGTCGTCGTCTCGTACTTGGCATCGGCCATCTGGCTCGCGACGGTGCGCTTCCAGATGAGGTCGTAGAGCCGGAACTCCTCGCGGTCGAGCTCGGACGACACGGACTTCGGCGTGCGGAAGGTCTCTCCCGACGGGCGGATCGCCTCGTGCGCCTCCTGCGCGTTCTTGCTCTTCGACTTGTAGACGCGCGGCTTGAGCGGCACTGCGGTGTCGCCGTAGAGCGCGACGGCCTGGCTGCGGGCCGCCTGCACCGCCTGGGTGCTCAGCGCCACGGAGTCGGTACGCATATAGGTGATGTAACCCTTTTCGTACAGACGCTGGGCGACGCTCATCGCCTGCTTGGCGCTCATCGAGAGCTTGCGCCCGGCCTCCTGCTGCATGGTGGAGGTCGTGAAGGGCGCGTAGGGACTGCGGGTTCCGGGCTTCGCCTCGACCTTGGTCACCGAACCGGCGCCTGCCGCATCGACCGCGTGGGCGAGCGCCGTGGCCTTCTTCTCATCGAGGACGACGACGGCCTTCTTGAGCTTTCCGTCGTCGTCGAAGTCCGTGCCACGGGCGAGCTGGCCGCCGTCGACGCGAACCAGGCGCACCGTGAATCCGGAGGACGAGGAGGCGAGCGCCTCGACGTCCCAGTACTCGGCGGAGACGAACGCCATGCGCTCGCGCTCACGCTCGACGATCATGCGGGTGGCGGCGGACTGCACGCGTCCGGCCGAGAGTCCGGTCTTGACCTTGTACCAGAGCACGGGCGAGACATCCCAGCCGTAGAGCCGGTCGAGGATGCGGCGGGTCTCCTGCGCGTCGACGAGGTCGATGTCGAGTTCGCGGGTGTTGCCGATGGCGGCCTGGATCGCGTCCTTGGTGATCTCGTGGAAGACCATGCGCTTGACGGGGACCTTGGGCTTGAGAGTCTCGAGCAGGTGCCACGCGATGGCCTCGCCCTCGCGGTCCTCATCGGTTGCGAGCAGGAGCTCGTCGGCGGTCTTGAGCGCACGCTTGAGCTCGGCGACGGTCTTCGTCTTGCGATCGGACACCACGTAATAAGGGTCGAAGTCGTTGTCGACGTCGATCGAGTACTTCCCGTATGCCTGCTTGTCGGCGGCAGGGATGTCCTTCTTGTCTGCGAGGTCGCGGATGTGGCCGACAGAGCTGAGCACCTCGTAGCCATCGCCGAGGTACCCCTGAATCGACCGCATCTTCGTCGGAGACTCGACGATGACGAGCTTCTTGCCTTCAGCCAAGGGAGCGTCCTTTCTTCGAAGCACACCATACACACCGCCGTGATGGGTTGGTCACAGTGGTCGCCTGCATTTTCGCCGGAAAGTGCTTCGTGCCGCCGTCAGGATCCCTCGGGTGGCCCAGCACGGGCTCGGGAGACGGCAGCGAGTCCAGCGTACGCCGCGTTCACCTGCACGGTCGCCACAAAGCCGTCGACCGCGCACTCGGTGAGCGTCGCGCCGGAGGCGGCGGCGACCCGAGCGGCGAGCGCACACGGATCCTCGCCGGTCGGAATCGCGCCGCTCGTGGCGTCCGCCGCGGCGAGCGCCGCCGCATCGGCCGCCCCGGCCGCGCGCTGCGCCGTCACCGCCGCTCCCCCGACGGCGGCGAGGCCCAGCGAGAGCGCGGCGGCGACCGACAGGAGGCCGGCGGCGAGTGCTGAGCCCGCCATCAGCCCTCCCCTCCCACGGCGCCGCCCATCACAGCCCTCCGGCGAGCGCGCAGCTGGACGCCTGCAGCCCGATCCTGATAAGCCCGCCCACCTCGAAGTCCGTCTGCGCGGACACGCACACGAGATCTCCGGACGAACTCGTCGACATCCCCGCTCCCGGGACGGCCGTGCTCACGGCCCGCGCCGCGGCCCCCTCGTCCTCGCCTCGGCCGAGCAGGCGTGCGGCATCCGCCGTCGCGTCCTGAAGCGCGACCTGACGGGACGCAGCTCCCAACGCTCCCGCCCCGAGAAGCAGTGCGAGCACGACCGCGGGGAGTGCGAGCGCGAGTTCGGCCGCGACGGAGCCGCGTTCCCCGTCGCGGACGGCGCCCATCACGACACCGTGAGTGCCCGGCGGACGAGGTCGGTGAGTATGCCGCGCACCTCGTCCGATCTCATGATGACGACGAGGAGGCCGGCGAAGGCCACCGCTGCCATGGTCGTGATCGCGTACTCGGCGGTGGCAGCGCCGCTGTCGTCGCCGAAGAGCGACGCTGCACGGCTGCGGGTGAGTTGCGGGACGGTGTTCATGGATTCCTTCTTTCTTTGGGCGGATGCTCGGAGCATCCGGTGGCGCGGCCGTCACAGCGGCAACGGTGTCGATCGGAGGACGCTCAGCAGGAGAGGGGCGACCCCGAGCAGGAGGAAGGCCGGCAGCGTGCAGACCCCGAGCGGAATGAGGAGCTTCGTCGAGAGGTTCGCCGCGCGCATTCGGCCCTCTACGCGGGACGCGTGGCGTTCCTGTCCCGCGGAGGCACGGAGAAGCTCGGCGGCGGGCACGCCGGCGGAGCGCGACAGCTCGAGCACCGAGCTGATTCGAGCGTCGTCCCCCCTGTGCGATGCGGGGCTCTCGTCGACGAGGCGCAGGGCGCGTGAGATGGAGGCACCGCCGGACAGGGCGACGGCCATGAGCTCTGCCCGCATGCCGGGAGTGCCCGGTTCGGGACGAGCGCGCCTGAGCAGACGGGCGGTCCACCCGCGCGCCGCGAGGACGAGCAGCAGGCCGGCGACGACGCAGCCCGCGCCGGCCGGAGTTCCCACGATCACGCCGACCGTGTCGAATCCGAGAGCGAACCCGAGCAGAAGTCCGGCGAACGGCATCCAGAGGAGCAATCGGGCGGTGCCGGCCGGCTCGGCCAGGGCGATGCGCACATCATCGGCGGCGGATGCCGCGTCGCGAATCGTCTCGGCGATCATCCTCAGCACCTCTGCGAGCGGAGCTCCGACGATCGTTGCCACTTCCCACGCAGCGGCGAGATCCCGCCACGAGCCGCCCTCGGCGTCGATCGCGGCGATCAGCGACGCACCCGCGTCGACTCGAGCGACGATCGACTCGGCGTGGACGTCGCCGATCGAGGCGAGATGACGCCACGCGACCACGGGCACCGCGCCCGCCTGCAGCAGCACCGCGAGGGTCTGCACCGACGTCGCCGTGTCTGCGCCGGTGTCGAGCACACCCCGCCGTCGCACGCTCACCACGGTCGGACCTCGTCGATGCCGAGGCGATCGCCGGTGAGCGTGAACTCCCCCGCCTGTGCGATGCGTCGCTGCCCGCCCGGCGCTCGCTCGAGATGCAGGACCACGGTGAACGCACTCACCGCCTGGCGCGCGAGCGCCGTGGCGTCCATCGAGGCGAGGGCACCGAGCGCCTCCAAGCGCGCGGGCACATCGCTCAGTCCGCTGGCGTGCAGGGTGCCTGCGCCGCCGTCATGTCCGGTGTTCAGCGCGGTGAGGAGCTCTCTGACCTCTTCACCCCGACATTCGCCGACGACGAGCCGGTCGGGTCTCATGCGCAGCGATTCACGCACGAGTCTCGCCAGGCTGATGCCGCCCGCACCCTCGAGATTCGGCTGCCTGGCCTCGAGTGCGACATGGTGAGGGTGCCGCGGCCTCAGCTCGGCCACGTCTTCGATCGTGACGATGCGCTCAGCGGTCGGTACCTCCGACAGCAGTGCTGACAGCAGCGTCGTCTTGCCCGTGCCCGTGCCCCCGGTGATGAGGATGTTCGCGCGCTCCGCCACGAGCCCCCGAAGCCAACTGTGCTGACGAGCGTCGAAGGAGCCGAGCGCAGCCAGCGCATCGAGGTCGGCTGCGCGCACCCGCGGCACGCGGATCGAGAGCGCCGTGCCCTTCGTGGAGATCGGTGCCAGCACCGCGTGCACCCGGATGCCGGACTCCAGCCTCACGTCGACGCACGGCGCCTGATCGTCGAGGTGTCTGCCGCCGAGGCCGACGAGTGCGACGGCGAGGTCGCGCGCCTCGCGTTCGGATGCACTCCACTCGGAGACGGGTTCGGCGCCGTGACCGCGATCGACGAAGAGTCCGGAGGCGCCGTTGACGAAGATGTCGGTGACCGCCTCATCGGCGCAGTGCTCCGCGAGCGGGCCGAACACCGGGTCGACCGTCAGGGGTGTGTGCGCGCCGGAGCGGAGTTCTGCGCTCCACGAGGAGACACCGCGTGGTTGGAGGATGAACGGATCGGGCATCCCCCGAAAGTAGGCGAGGGGTCAGCCCTGCATCCACCGTCGCGAGGCATGTGGTCACGCCCTGTGAGCAACCCCGGACGGCCGTCGTCCGTGCAGAGGGAATGCGGTTCACGACAGCGCAGAGACGCGCTATCCGTGAGAGCGCTCCCGGACAGAGAGGGCGGCATCTCACGGGGGGAATGAGATGCCGCCCACGGCGTCCCTCATGGGGGAATCGGGCACGCCAAGGCCAGAATGAGAATTCGGCTGACGTCGAGTGTACGCAAGGCAAGCGTCCTGACAAAACCGGTCGCACTACCTACTTTCGACAGTATGCGACGTCGGTGGCCGGGACTAGATTCGCCCTGACCTGATCGTGCCCCCGCACGGTCACGCCCGCAGTACCTGCCATGCCGCAAAGGAGCGTCTGCCGATGAGCAGTCAGATCGATCATCTTCTCGATGAGACCCGCCAGTTCCCGCCGTCCGAGGAGTTCGTCGCCCGGTCGGTCTCGTCACCGGCCCTGTACGAGAGCGCTGCAGCCGACCGCGAGGCGTTCTGGGCCGCGCAGTCCCGCGAGCTCCTGGAGTGGCACAAGCCGTTCACGCAGGTGCTCGACTGGTCGACTCCCCCGTTCGCGAAGTGGTTCGACGACGGCGAGCTCAACGTCGCCTACAACTGCCTCGACCGGCACGTCGAGGCGGGCAACGGCGACCGCGTCGCGCTGCACTGGGAGGGTGAGCCTGGGGACTCCCGGTCGATCACCTACGCCGAGCTGACCGAGGAGGTCAAGCGCGTCGCCAATGTGCTCGAGGGGCTCGGGATCGGCCACGGCGACCGTGTCGCGATCTATCTGCCGATGATCCCCGAAGCAGTCGCGTCGATGCTCGCGGTGGCCCGCGTCGGGGCCATCCACTCCGTCGTGTTCGGCGGATTCAGCGCAGACAGCCTGCGTTCGCGCATCGACGACGCCGGTGCGAAGCTCGTGATCACCGCCGACGGCGGATACCGCAAGGGCCGAGTGTCCGCTCTCAAGCCCGCAGTCGACCAGGCGCTGGCCGACCGGGGCGACGGTGAACAGCAGACGGTCGAGCACGTGCTCGTCGTCAAGCGCGGCGAGAACGAGGTCGAGTGGGAAGAGGGCCGCGACCTGTGGTGGCACGAGGTCGTCCCCGCGGCATCCTCCGAGCACACCGCCGAGGCGTTCCCCGCCGAGAATCCTCTGTTCATCCTCTACACCTCGGGCACCACCGGAAAGCCCAAGGGCATCCTGCACACGTCCGGCGGCTACCTCACCCAGGCCGCCTACTCGCACAAATACGTGTTCGACCTGCACCCCGAGACCGACGTCTACTGGTGCACGGCCGACATCGGCTGGATCACCGGCCACAGCTACGTCGCCTACGGCCCCCTCGCGAACGGCGCGACCCAGGTCATCTACGAAGGCACACCGGATGCTCCGCACCCCGGCCGCTGGTGGGAGATCATCGAGAAGTACAAGGTCTCGATCTTCTACACCGCTCCGACCGCGATCCGCTCGTTCATGAAGATCGGTCGCAGCGTCCCCGCGAAGTTCGACCTGTCGTCGCTGCGCCTGCTCGGCTCGGTGGGCGAGCCCATCAACCCCGAGGCATGGATCTGGTACCGCGATGTGATCGGCGCAGGCAAGACCCCGATCGTCGACACGTGGTGGCAGACCGAGACGGGCGCGATCATGGTCTCGGCGCTTCCGGGCGTCACGGCGACCAAGCCCGGTTCGGCGCAGGTACCGCTTCCCGGAATCTCGATCGATGTGGTCGACGAGTCAGGGTCCGAGGTGGGCAACGGCAACGGCGGCCTGTTGGTCGTCACCGAGCCGTGGCCGAGCATGCTCCGCGGCATCTGGGGCGATCCCGAGCGCTTCACGGAGACGTACTGGGAGAAGTTCGAGAAACAGGGCTACTACTTCGCGGGCGACGGCGCGCGTCTTGATGCCGACGGCGACCTGTGGCTGCTCGGTCGCGTCGACGACGTCATGAACGTCTCGGGCCACCGCCTCTCGACGGCCGAGATCGAGTCGTCGCTGGTCGCGCACGAGGCCACCGCCGAGGCCGCGGTCGTCGGCGCCGCGGACGAGACCACCGGTCAGGCCGTCGTCGCGTTCGTCATCATCAAGGAGAGCTACCTCTCCGCTCACGACCCCGCCGGCCTCGCACAGCAGCTGCGTCTGTGGGTGGGCGAGCAGATCGGTGCGATCGCACGACCGCGCGATGTGTACATCGTCGGCGAGCTGCCGAAGACCCGCTCGGGCAAGATCATGCGACGCCTCCTGCGCGATGTCGCAGAGGGCCGCGAGGTCGGCGACACCACGACACTGGCCGACACTGCCGTGATGAGCATCATCTCGGCCCAGGTCAAGTAGCCCATATGCAGAACGCCCTCTCCCGGATTCGGGAGGGGGCGTTCTGCATATGAAGACTCAGGCGAGGATGAAGACGACGTCGACCTCGACCGGGCTGTCGAGCGGCAGCACGGGCACCCCGACTGCGGCGCGCACATGTCGGCCGGCATCGCCGAAGATCTCGCCGAGCACGAGGCTCGCGCCGTTGATGACGCCGGGCTGGCCGGTGAAGTCGGGAGTGGATGCCACGAAGCCGCCGACGCGGAGAACTCCGGCGATCCGGTCGACACCGCCTGCGGCATCCGCAGCCGCCGCGAGGGCGTTGAGAGCGCAGGTGCGGGCGTAGGCGTTCGCGTCTTCGGCGGAGACCTCGGCGCCGACCTTGCCCGTGGCGGGCAGCGCTCCACCCGAGAAGGGCAGCTGGCCGGAGGTGTAGACGAGACCGGCGTGCACGACCGCGGGGACGTAGGCCGCGACGGGGGCGGCGACCGCGGGCAGCTCGATGCCGAGTTCGCTCAGTCGCTCGGAGACGCTCATGCCGCGCCCTCGTCGAACTGGCGGGACGCCTCGGCGGCCGCTGCGAGACCGGCGTTGCCTGCGGCATCTGCGGTCACCGGACGCTTGAAGTAGGCGACGAGTCCCCCCTCCGGTCCCTGGATGACCTGCACGAGCTCCCAGCCCTGCTTGCCCCAGTTGTTGAGGATCGCAGCGGTGTTGTGGATCAGCAGCGGGGTGGTCAGGTACTCCCACGTGGTCATGGCACTCCTGTCTGGCCGCATCCGCGTGCGCGGATGCGTCAAAGGCGGTATTCAGGGAACTCCCCTACGATCAAGCGTATGCCTCAAAAGAATCGCACGGTGAAAGGTGCGCTCGGCGGAGTCCTCGGACTCGTCGGGCTCAGCGCCGTAGCCGGCCTCCTCGTCGCGGCCAGCGTCACCCCTGTTCTCGCAATGACGGGTATCGCCGGATCCCAGGCCCTCACGATCTTCGAAGACCTCCCCGCGAACCTGCAGGTGAACCGGCCGATGGAGCAGTCGACGATTTACGCGACCGCATCCGACGGGACCCCGGTCGAGCTGGCATCGTTCTACGAGCAGAACCGCGTGCCTGTGACGTACGAGCAGATCAACCCCGTCGTGTTCGACGCGGTCCTCTCGAGTGAGGACAAGGACTACTTCAGCCACGGCGGCATCAACGTCGGCGCGACGACGAAGGCCCTGGTCGACAACCTGCGCGGCACCGACGACCGAGGCGCGTCGACCATCACGCAGCAGTACGTCAAGAACGTGCTGATCCAGGAGTGCGAGCAGGAGGCCGACCCCGCGTCGGGCACCTACGCCGACGACCTTCAGCAGTGCTGGGCCGATGCGACCAACGCGGTCGGCGCCAAGGGCATCGAGCGCAAGCTGCAGGAGATGCGCTATGCCCTGCAGATCGAGAAGGAGTACTCGAAGAACGACATCCTGCTCGGGTACCTCAACATCGCGAACTTCGGCGGCACGGTGTACGGCATCGAGTCGGCGGCCAACTACTACTTCTCGACCACGGCTGCGAACCTGACGGTCGCGCAGGCCGCCACGATCGCCGGCATGGTGCAGAACCCGAACCAGTACCGGATCGACCGGCCCGCCGGCACGTGGACGGACGAGGACGGCGTCGGACACAACAGCGAGGCGGACGGCTATGCCCAGACGCTGGATCGCCGTCACTATGTGCTCGACCGCATGCTCGCACTCGGCAAGATCACGCAGGCCCAGTTCGACGAGGCGGACGCCTCCCCGATCACTCCCGCGATCACGCAGCCCACGCAGGGCTGCGTGTCGGCCGGGAACGTGGCTCGCAGCGCCTACTTCTGCGAGTACGTGAAGTCCGTCGTCCTCAACGACCCCGCCTTCGGCGAGACCGAGCAGGAGCGCCGCGACCTGCTTCGTCAGGGTGGACTCAAGATCTACTCGACGATGAACATCGACATCCAGAGCGCGGGCGCCGAGGTCATGGCGAACACCGTTCCGGCGAACTACGACAACCAGTACTTCGGCGCGGCGGGCATCTCGCTCGAGACCAGCACGGGTCGCGTGCTCGCGATCACGCAGAACACCACCTTCAGCGAGACGATCCAGGGCGACCAGGCGTACACCGCGCTGGTGTTCGGCACCGACAAGGCGCACGGTGGATCCAACGGATTCTCGGTCGGCTCGACGTACAAGCTCTTCACCCTCATCGACTGGCTTGAAGAGGGCCACTCGGTGCGAGAGACCCTGAACGGCACCAACCGCGTCTTCTCGAAGTTCAAGTGCGGCGATGACGGGATCCGCAACACGACCAAGATCCAGAACTTCAACAACGCCGGCGGATACACCGGCACGGTCATGAAGTTCACCGCCGACTCGCTCAACAGCGGTTACCTCGCGATGGCCGAGAAGCTCGACCTCTGCAAGATCAACGCCGTCGCCGACCGCATGGGCGTCACTCTCGCCAACGGCGGCAAGACCACCGACGGCAGCCCGGCCCCCTACGACATCCTGGGCTCGAAGTACATCTCCCCGCTCGCCATGGCCGGCGCCTACGCCACCGTCGCGAACGGCGGCATCTACTGCACCCCGAAGGCGATCGACCGCGTGGTCGACGCCGACGGCAAGGACCTGCCGATCCCGGAGTCGAAGTGCTCGCAGGTGATCTCGCCCGAAGTCGCCGCGACTGCGGCCTTCGCACTGCAGGGCGTCATCAACGGCGGAACCGGTCGACAGGCGAACACGAACGACGGAACCCCGCTGATCGGCAAGACCGGTACCCACGAGTCATGGGGAACCATGATGATCGAGTCGAGCACCAAGGTCACCACCGCGATCTGGGTCGGTCGCTCGGAGGGTCAGGCCAGCATCCTCAAGCAGAGCTGGGGCGGCACTGCCCTGAACGCTATGCGCTACGAGCTCGCCAAGACCATGCAGCGCGCGGCGAACAACATCTACGGCGGCGATGCGTTCCCGCAGCCCGATGCGAACCTGAGCAAGCAGGTTCTGACGGATGTCCCGTCCGTGATCGGGATGGACACCGCGACGGCGACCGCCACCCTCGAGAACGCCGGCTTCCAGGTCGTGGTCGGCGCGCCCGCCGACGGCCCCGCCGGTGACGTGATCGTCGCGCAGGACCCCTCTGGTCAGGCCCCGAGCGGCGCCACGGTCACGATCTCGCCGAGCAACGGCCAGGGAACGACCGTGCCGGACATCACCGGGCAGCCGAAGGCCGCCGCACAGAACGCGCTGTTCGGCGCAGGGTTCTCGTCGATCTCCTTCGACAACTCGTGCAACCCGCCGAACGCGGTCGTGGCGAGCACGAACCCGCCCGCGAACACCGCGACCAACAAGTCGACGGCGATCTCGGTCACCTGCCAGTGACCTCAGGACGAACGGCACACCCGGCCCTCATCGCGCTCGGCGCGGTGGGGGCCGCTGGTGCTGCGGCAGCTGTGTGGGGCATCGGCATCGAGCGCTACCTCTTCACCGTGCGCGAGGCGACGGCATCCGCTCTCGCTCCCGGATCCGCACCGCTGCGCGTGCTGCACATCTCGGATGCGCACATGGCGCCGTGGCAGCATCGCAAGCAGGACTGGCTCGCCTCGCTCGCGCAGCTGAAGCCCGACCTCATCATCAACACCGGCGACAACCTCGGGCACCGCGACGGCCTCGAGGGGATCCGTCGGGCGTTCGAGCCTTTCGCCGGCATCCCCGGCGTGTTCGTGCACGGTTCGAACGACGTCAACGGTCCATCGCCCCGCAATCCGATCCGCTACTTCGCCGGCCCTTCGCAGCGGCACCACGAGCCCACGTTCCTCGACACCGATGCGATGGACGCATTCTTCACCGACGAGCTCGGCTGGACGGACCTGAACAACACGGCCGCTCGGCTCACCGTCGCCGGCGACACGCTCGACTTCTTCGGCGTGAGCGATGCGCACCGGCAGTGGGATCGCCTCGAAGATCTGCCGACGGCCATCGACGCGCTCGGTCCGCGGGAACCGGGCACCTCGGTGCTCGGAGTGACGCATGCGCCGTACCAGCGCGTGATGAACCGCTACATCGAGCTCGGTGCGGATGCGATCTTCGGCGGGCACACGCACGGCGGGCAGGTGTGCCTCCCCGGCTTCGGCGCTCTCGTCGCGAACTGCGACATCCCGCTCAAGCAGGCCAAGGGTCTGAGCACGTGGACGCAGGGCGGGCGCACCGTGCCCCTCAATGTCAGCGCCGGCTGCGGGCACTCGATCTATGCGCCCGTGCGCTTCGCGTGCCGCCCCGAGGCGACGCTGCTCACGCTGACGGCGCGCGGTTGACCCCTCGATTCGGCGCTGAGGGCATTTCGCTGTAGACTCGGAGGGTTGCAAAACGGGGTGTGGCGCAGCTTGGTAGCGCGCTTCGTTCGGGACGAAGAGGTCGCAGGTTCAAATCCTGTCACCCCGACCAGTAACACCGGAAGGCCGCCCTCACGGGCGGCCTTCTCTGTACCAGGACCGAAGCGAAAGGGACGGCGTGAGCACCCTGTTCCCTCCCCCGCGTCGCCTCACTCGCGGCATCGCGATCGTCCTCGGCATCCCTTTCCTCGCGGGGCTCGCGCTGCTCACCCTCACCCCCGCGCGGGTCGAGGAGACGATGCCGAATCTGCTCGACCTCGTGCTCTCGGCGGCTCACCGGCTGGGCTGGGAGTCGCTCGACTTCACGCGCCTCGAGATCATCGCGAACGTGCTCGTGTTCGTACCCGTCGGCATCCTCGCGTTCGTGCTCGTGCCTCGGCGCCTCTGGCCGCTCGCGGTGATCCTGGGGCCCGCGCTGTCGCTCTCGATCGAGATCGCGCAGCGTGTGGCACTGCCGCATCGTGCCGCCACCGTGACCGACGTCATCGCGAACTCGGGCGGCGCCCTGATCGGGGTCTTCATCGCGATCGCCGCCACTCTGCTGTTCGCGCCTCAGAGCTCTCTCCATCCACCCCGTAATCTGGAAGCATCATGACCTCGCCTGATCTCGTAGCCTTCGATCTCGACGACACCCTCGCCCCTTCCAAGGGCGCCATCGACCCCCGCATCGCCTCGCTGCTGCTCGCGCTGATGCAGAGGGTCGACGTCGCGATCATCTCGGGCGGGAACGAGGCCCAGTTCCGCTCACAGGTCATCGCCCAGCTCGGCGATATCGATGCCACCACGGCCGCACGACTGCATCTGCTTCCGACGTGCGGAACCCGGTATCTGCGTCATGACGGCGCGGACTTCGCTCCCGTGTACGCGCAGGATCTCACTGCCGAGCAGAAGACCGGTGCGCTGACCGCGCTGCGCGAGGAGGCCGAGCGCCTGGGGCTGTGGGAGGCGGAACCGTGGGGCGACATCCTCGAGGACCGCGGCTCGCAGATCACCTTCTCGGCCCTCGGGCAGAAGGCTCCGCATGATGCGAAGCGCGACTGGGATCCGTCCGGAGCGAAGCGCGAGGCGCTGCGGGATGCCGTGGCCGCCCGCCTTCCCGACCTCGAGGTGCGCTCGGGCGGCTCGACGTCGATCGACATCACCCTCGCCGGGATCGACAAGGCCTACGGGATGCGGCAGCTTGCCGAGCACACCGGCATCCCCCTGACCTCCATGCTGTTCTACGGTGACCGTCTCGACGAGGGCGGCAACGATTACCCCGTGCTCGCGATCGGTGTGCCCTCCGTGGCAGTGGAGGGCTGGGAGGACACCGCCGACAAGCTCGAGGCGCTCCTCCCCACGCTCTGACGCTCGGCCCCTGCCTCCGGCCCGCACGGACGACGGAGTTCTAGCATGTCGGTATGGAACCGCTGCTGATCGTCATCCTGACCGCGGCCGTCGCGAGCGCGGCGTGCTGGATCCTGTCGCTCGTCACTCGCGACACCTCGTGGGTCGACCGCGCCTGGTCGATCGTGCCGGTCGTCTACGTGTGGATCTTCGCGGGCACGGCCCTCGCCGGCGGTCAGGACGCGAGCCGTCTGGTGCTCATGGCCGTGCTCGTGACCCTGTGGGGCCTGCGTCTGACCTACAACTTCGCCCGCAAGGGCGGGTACACCGGCATGGAGGACTACCGGTGGGCGATCCTTCGCAGACGCATGAAGCCGTGGCAGTTCCAGCTCTTCAACCTGCTGTTCATCATCGGGTACCAGATGACACTGCTCGTGCTGATCACGCTGCCGGCAGAGATCGCCCTGCAGCATCCTGCTCCTCTGAACGCGTGGGACCTCGTGTTCGCCGCGATCTTCCTGGCGCTGCTCGTCGGCGAGACCGTCGCAGACCAGCAGCAGTGGGAGTTTCATCGACGCAAGAAGCAGGCGGGCGGCACGCTGGCCCCCGGCTTCGCCACCGAGGGGCTGTTCCGCGTCAGCCGTCACCCCAACTTCTTCTTCGAGCAGAGCCAATGGTGGGCGCTCTACGCGATCGGGGCGACGGCTGCGGTCGCCTCGGGTGCCGCTTTCCTCGGCGGCGCGCTGAACTGGACGGTGATCGGGCCGTTCCTGCTCAGCATCCTGTTCATCGGATCCACGATCTTCACCGAGTCGATCACCGCGAGCAAGTATCCCGCGTACGCCGAGTACCGCCGGACCACGTCGATGCTCGTCCCCTGGCCGCCGCGGACCCGACGCGTCGCCGAGCCCGCGGCCTGATCGAGGACCGCGTCAGCGCACCACCGCGTCGGATGCAGCGCGCGTCACGGGCACGAGGCGCGTGAGCTGCGTGACATGCGCGGGCTCGAGCTCGGCGAGCGAGGCCACCCCGAGCAGGCGCATCGTGCGCTCGATCTCGGTGCGGAGGATGCTGATCGTGCGGTCGACGCCCGCTCGGCCACCGGCCATCAGGCCGTACAGGTAGGCGCGGCCGATGAGCGTGAAGTCGGCACCCAGCGCGACCGCGGCGACGATGTCGGCGCCGTTCATGATGCCGGTGTCGATCATGACGGTGAAGTCGTCGCCGACCGCCTTGCGCACCTCCGGCAGCAGGTGGAACGGGATGGGCGCACGGTCGAGCTGGCGCCCTCCGTGATTCGAGAGCACGATGCCGTCGACGCCCGCGTCGCGCAGTCGCACCGAGTCCTCGACGTTCTGCACGCCCTTGATCACGATCTTGCCGGGCCAGATGTCACGGATCACCGCGAGGTCGTCGTAGCTGATGGTCGGGTCCATCGCGGCGTCGAGCAGCTCGCCGACGGTGCCGCCGGTGGTGCTCAACGACGCGAACTCGAGCTTGGGCGTCGTGAGGAAGTCGTACCACCACCACGGACGAGGGATGGCGTTGATGATCGTCCCGAGCGTCAGCTGGGGCGGGATGCTGAAGCCGTTGCGCTTGTCCCGCAGGCGCGCGCCCGCGACGGGGGTGTCGACCGTGAACTGCAGGGTGTCGAAACCGGCGGCGGCCGCCCGACGAGTCAGCTCATACGAGATCTCGCGGTCGCGCATGACATACAGCTGGAACCAGTTGCGGCCGTGGGGGTTCGCCGCCTTGACGCCCTCGATCGACGTCGTACCCAGGGTCGACAGGGTGAACGGGATGCCTGCGGCGGCGGCGGCGCCGGCTCCCGCGACCTCGCCCTCGGTCTGCATGAGGCGCGTGAACCCCGTGGGCGCGATGCCGAAGGGAAGCGCGGACGGGCCGCCGAGGATGTCGACGGACGTGTCGACCGAGGGAGCCGGGCGCAGGATGCCGGGGTGGAACTCGACGTCCTGGAAGGCCTGGCGCGCACGCGTGAGCGAGAGCTCTCCCTCAGCAGCGCCGTCGGTGTAGTCGAACGCCGCCTTCGGCGTGCGGCGCTTGGCGATGGTGCGCAGGTCGTCGATCGTCAGCGCAGAGTCGAGGCGGCGCTTCTTGCCATCGAACTCGGGCTTCTTGAACTTCATCAGCTCGAGCAGCTCTACGGGATTGGGAAGCTGGCGCTGGACCATGTCGTGTCCTCTCAGTCGGTGGGTCGGGTGCTGCGGGTGAGTCCCGCCGCCGTGTAGTAGCCGGTGATGTGCGCTCGCACGAGGGCCTGCGCTGTCGTCGCGTCACCCGCGGCGATGGCCGTGATGATCGCGCGATGCTCGGCGCGCAGGAGGTCGGCCATGGCGTCCCAGTCGGCGACGGATGCCGCCCCCTCCTGCACGTATGACTCGATGGCGGTGCGAAGCCCGGCCATGATCGCCGCGACGACCGTGTTGCCGCTCGACTCAGCCAGCGCGAGGTGCAGCTGCGCGTCGAGAGCGAGGAACTCGGCGGAGGTCAGACCCTCGGCATCCATCGCATCGAGGACCCTGTGCGCCGCAGAGAGATCCGGGTCCTGCTGGCCGGCCAGGGCCGCGGCGACGGCATCCTCGAGCAGCAGACGCGTCTGTACGACATCGGTCAGGGGGAAGCCCTGAGCGGCGACCTGGAGACGCAGCAGCGTCGACATGCCTCCGGTCGGGGTCGCGATGACGATGGCGCCCGATTGGGGCCCGGAACCCGTCGCCGTGCGGATGAGGCCCATGACCTCGAGCACCCTCAACGCCTCGCGGACGCTCGATCGTCCTACGCCGAGGTCGGCGGCGAGGTCGCGCTCCGAGGCGAGTCGGTCGCCGGGACCGAGACGACCGTCGAGCAGGTCTCGCTCGACGTGTTCGAGAACGAGTCGCCAGGCGCGGGCGGGCTGCTCGGGCATCCGCTCTCCTCGTCGTTCGCGTCGGCGTCGTCGACCTTCGACGCACGCTATGTGGTCTGACCACAGTAGCGTGTGTGGTCAGACCACGCAATCCGGGCATGGCAGGACACCGCCCGCAGGCGGGGGCGGTCGCAGGCTGTCAGCCCAGGCGTCCGCCGGACTCTTCGAGGTAGCACGCCCCGCAGAGCGACTCGTAGGTCGTGACCTCGGGCGCGACAGAACCGTCCGCGCCCTCGTCGATGGCGACCTGGTCTCCGTCGAACACGAAGCGTCCGCCGATCACACGACCGTTGAAGACCGCCTTGCGTCCGCAGCGGCAGATCGTCTTCAGCTCCTCGAGGGAGTGCGCGATGGCGAGGAGGCGAGCCGAACCGGGGAAGGCATGGGTGAGGAAGTCGTTGCGGATGCCGTAGGCGATCACGGGGATGCCGTCTTCGATCGCGATGCGGAAGAGATCGTCGACCTGCTCGGCGGTGAGGAACTGCGCCTCGTCGATCAGAAGGCAGGCGACGTCGACCGATCCACCGCGGACCGGTTCACCGGCGACGGCGCGGCGCACTCGCTCACGATGCTCGCCGAAGAGCGCCCGGACGTCGGCGTCCGGCGCGATGAGGTAGTCGACCTCACGCGTGACGCCGAGGCGACTCGCGATCTCTGACGCGCCCTTGGTGTCGATCTCGGGCTTGGCGAGCAGCACATGCTGCCCGCGCTCCTCGTAGTTGTACGCGGCCTGCAGCAGCGAAGTGGACTTGCCCGAGTTCATCGCCCCGTAGCGGAAGTAGAGCTTCGCCACAGGCCGCTTATTCGTTGATGCCGAGCGTGGCGGCAGTCGCCGCGGTGGACTTCGCGGCCAGCGCGGCATCTGTGTTCAGCTTCTCGCCGAACGTGGGGATCAGCTCGCGCAGCTCGGACTCCCATCCCGGGTACTCGGCGGGGAAGCACTTCTTGAGCAGATCGAGCATGATCGGCACGGCGGTGGATGCGCCGGGCGATGCGCCGAGCAGACCCGCGATCGATCCGTCGGCCGCCGCGACGACCTCGGTGCCGAACTGCAGGATGCCGCCCTTCTTGGCATCCTTCTTCATCACCTGTGCACGCTGACCGGCATCGATCAGTGTCCAGTCCTCGTCCTTGGCCGTGGGCATGAACGTGCGGAGGCTGTCGACCTTCTTGGCGTGGTTCTTCATCAGCTCGCCGACGAGGTAGGTGATGAGGTCGGGGTTCGCGAAAGCGACCCGCAGCATCGGCCACAGGTTGTGTGTGCGCACCTGCGACACGATGTCGAGCATCGAGCCGTTCTTGAGGAACTTGGGGCTGAAGGTCGCGAACGGACCGAACATCAGCGATGCCTCGCCATCGACCACGCGTGTGTCGAGGTGCGGCACGGACATGGGCGGAGCGCCCACGGAAGCCTGCGAATAGACCTTGGCCTTGTGCTGCGCGACGATCTTCGGGTTGGAGGTCTTGAGGAACTGACCGCCGATCGGGAAGACGCCGTAGCCCTTGATCTCGGGGATGCCCGAGCGCTGCAGAAGCTTGAGCGCCCAGCCGCCGGCGCCGACGAACACGAACCGCGCCTTGATCTGGTTCGGGGTACGCCCGATGGTCGTGCGGTAGTTGACCAGCCAGGTGCCGTCCTTCTGCTTCTTCAGGCTCTTGACCTCGTGGTTGGTGCGCAGCGTCACGCCCGAGTCGGTGAGGTGGTCGAAGAGCTGGTGCGTCAGGGCGCCGAAGTCGACATCGGTGCCGGCCGGCACTCGGGTCGCGGCGAACGGCTCGCCCTTGCGGCGCTGCTGCATGAGGAGCGGCGCCCACTTGTTGATGACGCGGGAGTCCTCGCTGTACTCGATGCCGTCGAACAGCGGCTGCTTCTTGAGCACCTCGTAGCGATCCTTGAGGTACTTGACGTCCTTCTCACCGCGCACGAACGTCATGTGCGGTGTGGCGTTGATGAAGGTCGAGGGAGCGTCGAGCACTCCCCGATCGACCAGCGACGACCAGAACTGACGGCTCTGCTGGAACTGCTCGTTGATCGAGACGGCCTTCGCCGGGTCGAGGGGTGCGCCCTTCTGCTGCGGCATGTAGTTCAGCTCGCAGAGCGCCGCATGGCCCGTGCCCGCGTTGTTCCAGGGGTTCGACGACTCCTGAGCCACATCGGAGAGTCGCTCGAACGCGACGATCTTCCAATCCGGCTGCAGCTCGTGCAGAAGGGTACCCAGGGTGGCGCTCATGATGCCACCACCGATCAAGACGACATCGACGGTTTCGGTCACCACGACAGTCTAGTTCGAGGTCACGGCACACCTGACCACGGGGACCCGCCTCGTGAGACCGGATCCGCATGGCGGCGATGCGATCAGGCTATGGCGACCAGGCGCTCGGCGAGGATCTCGGCGATCTGCACGGCGTTGAGCGCCGCGCCCTTGCGCAGGTTGTCGTTGCTGATGAACAGCACGAGGCCCTTGTTCTCGGGAGCGGACTGGTCGGCACGGATGCGTCCGACGAAGCTCGGGTCCTTGCCCGCGGCCTGCAGAGGGGTGGGCACCTCGTCGAGGACGACACCGGGAGCGGCCGAGAGCACTTCGGCCGCGCGCTGCGGCGTGATGTCGTTCGCGAACTCGACGTTGATCGAGAGCGAGTGACCGGTGAAGACGGGGACGCGCACGCAGGTGCCGGCGACGCGGAGGTCGGGCAGCTCGAGGATCTTGCGGCTCTCGTTGCGGAGCTTCTTCTCCTCATCGGTCTCGTTCTGCCCGTCATCGACCAGGTTGCCCGCGAACGGGATGACGTCGAACGCGATCGGGGCGACGTACTTCTCGGGCTCGGGGAAATCGATCGACGACCCGTCGTGCACGAGGCGCAGGGTGTCGCCCTGAGCGAGAACACCCTCGACCTGACCGAGGAGCTCCTGGGCACCGGCGAGACCCGAACCGGAGACGGCCTGATAGGTCGAGACGATGAGTCGCTCGAGACCGGCCTCGGCGTGCAGCGCCTTCAACACGGGCATCGCGGCCATCGTGGTGCAGTTCGGGTTCGCGATGATGCCGCGGGGGCGGTCGTCGATCGCGTGCGGGTTGACCTCGCTGACGACGAGCGGCACCTCGGGGTCGTTGCGCCAGGCGCTGGAGTTGTCGACGACGACGGCTCCGGCCTCGGTGAACCGGGGAGCGTAGGCACGGCTGGCGGTCGCGCCGGCCGAGAACAGGGCGATGTCGATGCCCCCGGCATCCGCGGTCTCGACATCTTCGACGATGACCGTCGCACCACCGAACTCGATGGCGGTGCCCGCGGAGCGCGACGACGAGAACAGACGCAGCTCACGGATCGGGAAGGACCTCTCGGCGAGAATCTCGCGCATCACGGTGCCCACCTGGCCGGTGGCGCCCACGATGGCGACGGAGAGTCCTGAGTCGGAGATGCGGGTCATGATGTTCCTTGGCGTCGTGCAGTACAGCAGTCGAGGCTTCGGGCGCGACGTCGGGGTGCGGATGCCGCGCCTGGCGCCGATGTCAGGGTTTCGGTGAGTCTACCGTGCCGCCCGGTGGTCGAGGACCGTCGCGCGGTGTGCGGGCGTGGGTCAGCGACCGGTGCCGGCGTGGACCGTGGCCTCGGCGTCGCCGTCGAGACCGTAGGCGGTGTGCACGGTGCGGGCGGCCTCGGCGAGGTCGGTGTCGCGAAGGACGACAGAGATGCGGATCTCGGACGTCGAGATCATCTCGATGTTGATGCCACCGGCGGACAGCGCCTCGAACAGCACCGCCGAGACTCCGGAGTGCGTGCGCATTCCGGCACCCACCACCGAGAGCTTGCCGATCTGGTCGTCGTGCACGAGGTTCTGGAAGCCGACCTCGGTCTGCTCACCGGCCAGCGCCTTGAGTGCTGCCGCCGCATCGGCCTTGGGAACCGTGAACGAGATGTCGGTGCGTCCCGTGGCCGAGACGTTCTGCACGATCATGTCGACGTTCGCGCCCGACTTGGCGACGATCTTGAAGATCTCCGCTGCCTTGCCCGGCACGTCGGGCACGCCTGCGACGGTGATCTTGGCCTGGCCGAAATCGGTGGCGACACCGGCGACGATCGGTTCTTCCATGGCTGCTGCTCCCTCGGCTTCGCGAGGGTTCTTCATGCCCTCGCCCAGAACGTATGTGCCCTCGGACGACGAGAAGGTCGACCGGGCGTGGATCAGGACGCCGTGACGGCGTGCGTACTCGACGGCGCGGATGTAGAGCACCTTGGCGCCGTTGGCGGCGAGTTCGAGCATCTCCTCGCTGCCGATGTGGTCGAGCTTCTGCGCCTTCGGGATGACCCGGGGGTCTGCCGTGAAGATGCCGTCTACATCGCTGTAGATCTCGCAGACATCGGCGTCGAGAGCCGCGGCGAGAGCGACGGCCGTCGTGTCGGAGCCGCCGCGCCCGAGCGTGGTGATGTCGCGGGTGTCGCGGTTGAACCCCTGGAAGCCGGCGACGATGACGATCGCGCCTTCGTCGAGTGCTTCGCGCAGACGGATCGGCGTGACATCGACGATGCGGGCGGCGCCGTGCTGGGAGTCGGTGATCATGCCGGCCTGGCTGCCGGTGAACGAGCGCGCCTCGAAGCCCATCGAGTGGATCGCCATGGCCAGAAGCGCCATCGAGATCCGCTCGCCGCTCGAGAGCAGCATGTCGAGCTCGCGCGGTGCCGGGATCGGCGCGACCTCGTTGGCGAGGTCGAGCAGTTCGTCGGTCGTGTCGCCCATCGCGCTCACGGCGACGACGACGTCGTGGCCGGCGCGACGCGTGTCGACGATGCGCTTGGCGACGCGCTTGATGCTCTCTGCGTCGGCGACTGAGGAGCCGCCGTACTTCTGCACGATGAGGGCCACGTTCACTCCCTGGGATGTCGGGCGGATCCGCCCACCGCTCATTCTACGATCGGCGCATATGCCCCGCTTCGCATGTGACGGGATCGACGGCCTGTCAGGGCGCGGGCGGGAGTGGAGCGGGTGTGAGATCGGGAGCGACGGATGCCGGTGGGCGCAGCCGCCCTCCGGTGGCGGCGAACCAGCATCCGATGATGATCAGCGGGAATCCGATGAGCAGACCGGGAGTCAGCGGCTCGGCGAGCACGATCGCTCCGAGGATGATCGCGACCACCGGGTTGACGTAGGTGAACAGCGGCGCCCGCACGGGGCCCACTTCGCGGATCAGCGCGAAGAACGCGAGGAACGCGACGGCCGTGCAGATGACGGCGAGAGCGAGCAGAGCGCCGATCGAGGGCAGCGTCGGCGTCTCATGCTGAGTCAGCAGTCCGATCGGAAGGTAGATCACCCCGATCATCAGCAGAGAGAGGGTGATCGTGCCGAGCGAGGGCACGTCGTTCAGCTTGCGGGCGACGATGAACGGCGCGATCGCATAGAGGATGGCGACCAGCAGCACCTCCCCCGCGGCGAGAAGACTGACCTCTCCGCCGAAGAGTCCTGGACCGGCGACGACGACCGCGACACCGACGAAGCCCACCAGCAGGCCGATGCCTCGTGCAGGGCGAAGGACGCCTCGGTCTCCCCCGCCCAGGGCGATGAGGGCTGCGAACAGCGGCACCGTCGCGACGAGGAGGCCCGTCATCCCCGAGGGCAGCGTCATCTCTGCATGACCCAAGAGCACGAAGGGGCCTGCCATCTCGACGACGCCGAACGCCAGAACCCACGGCCAGTGCTTCAGCGCCGCACGCAGCGCGCCCCCGCGAATCGCGAACGGCAGGAGAAGCAGCGCGGCGATGAGAGTACGTCCGGCCACGATGGCGGGTGGCGAGAGCGACTCGACCGCGATGCTGATGAACAGGTAGGGCACGCCCCACAGCAGGGCCATCGCCCCGAAGAGCAGCCACCCGCGGCGGGAGAACCCGCCCTGGGCGTTCATTGCACGCGCCCGGCGATCACAGCACGCGCCGACCCTCGAATGCTCGACCGAGGGTGACCTCGTCGGCGTACTCGAGGTCGCCGCCGACCGGGAGCCCGGAGGCGAGACGCGACACGGTGATCTGCATGGTCGTGAGCAGACGGCTGAGGTAGCTCGCCGTCGCCTCGCCTTCGAGGTTCGGATTCGTCGCGAGGATGACCTCCTGCACCGTCCCGTCGGCGAGACGCGTCATGAGCTGGGCGATGCGCAGATCGTCGGGTCCGATTCCGGCGATGGGACTGATCGCCCCGCCGAGCACGTGGTACAGCCCACGGAACTCGCGGGTGCGCTCGATGGCAGCCACGTCCTTGGCGTCCTCGACGACGCAGATCAGCTCGGGATTGCGACGCGGGTCACGGCAGATCGTGCAGCGCTCCTGCTCTGCCACGTTGCCGCAGACCTCGCAGAAGCGCACGCGGACGCGGATCTCGACCAGCAGCTCCGACAGACGTGCGACGTCGAACGTCGGGGTCTGCAGGATGTGGAACGCGATGCGCTGCGCGGACTTGGGGCCGATTCCGGGGAGCCGGCCGAACTCGTCGATCAGCTCCTGGACGATTCCGTCATACATCAGGAGAACCTCGTCGGGGGCTCGTAGGGCTCTTCGCGCACGAATGTCGCGCCGAGCACCTGGCGGATCACGGCCTCACCGTAGCGCTGGACTCCCCCGGCAGGGGTGCGCTCGGTGATCACCGGGGCTGCGGCGGCGGATGCCGCCTTGCGCACCGGCGCAGCAGGCTGCACGGGTGCGGACTGAGCCGGGGTCGATGACGACGGATGCGCGTGCGCGCGACCGGCGGATGCCGCGGTCTGAGGTGTCGGCACCGGCTCGTACGCCGGGTCGTACGGCGGCTCGTCATCGAAGTACGGCGGCTCGTCGTCGAGCGGAGGCGGCGGCTCATCGCCTCCGACCGGCCGGCCGGCACCAGGAGCGGTCGGGGCTGCCTGAGCGGTCGGGGCTGCCGCGGTCGGCGCGGTCGGCGCGGTCGGCGCCGGCTGAGCAGCGGTCGGTACGGCGACCGGAGAGGTTGCAGGGTCGGCGGATGCCGGGATGGCGGCCACCGCCCACTCGGTCACCGGCCCCGCAGAAGCACTACGTGTCTGAGAGCGCGGTGAGCCCGCTGACGCAGGCTCCGATGCGGTGGCGTCGCCTGTCGGCGCACCGGACGAAGAGGTCGCCGGCTGGCGAGGCGCCCCACCCGCGGGCATCGGAGCAGGCCGGTACTTCACCTTGACGCCGACTTCGTGCTCGATCGCCATGCGGAGGTGATCCGACGGGCCTGCGCCCGGGACCGTGCCCTTGAACTTCGCGACGTCGTGCTGGCTCGTGAAGCCGAGGGTGAGCACCTCGGAATCGGTGTCGTAGGCGAGCGGCTGAACCGCGGTCGCAAGCAGCCAGGAGGTGCGGCTGAGCCCTTCGAGTCGCTTGAGCACCCCGGGCCAGGCGGCGGCGATTGCGTCGAACGTGACAGGACCGGCCGGAGCTGCGGGCGCCGCCTCGGTCTCGGCGGCCGACGCCGCTTCGGATGCAGCGGCTTCAGAAGCGGCGGCGGCGTCGGATACCACGGCTCCAGGTGCATCGGATGCGGGCGCCGCACCCGCGGGCACCTCGTCCTGCGGCGTCGCGGCTGCAACGGCAGCAGTCGGCGCAACTGCAGCGGCAGCAGTCGGCGCAGCCGCAGCGGCAGCAGTCGGCGCAGCCGCAGCGGCAGCAGTCGGCGCAGCCGCAGCAGCAGGGACCGACGCAGCGGCAGGAGCCGCTGTCGACCCGGTGGCGTGGGCGCGCGGCTCGGACTGCGTGGCAGCCGACGGTGTCTGAACTCGCGCAGGCGCCGCGGCGGACACGGAGGTGGCCTGCGGGGCGGCAGCGCCGGCCTCCGCTCCTGCGGCCAGAACACGGGCGACCATCAGCTCGAGGTGAAGTCGGGGCGATGTCGCGCCGGACATGTCGTCGAGGGCTGCGCTGACGACGTCGGCCGTGCGCGACAGACGCGCGGAGCCGAACGACTCGGCCTGCGTGCGCATGCGGGCGAGCTCGTCTTCGGCGACTCCGCGCAGCACCGAGGCAGCACCGGCGCCGACGGCCGCGATCACGATGAGGTCTCGCAGCCGCTCGAGCAGATCGTCGACGAAGCGACGGGGGTCCTGCCCGGTCTGCACGACGCGATCGATGGCGGGGAAGGCAGCGGCGGCATCGGCGGCGGCCAGCGCGTCGACGATCTCGTCGAGCAGAGTGGCGTGCGTGTAGCCGAGCAGGGCCACTGCCCGCTCGTACGCCACCGTCACGGTCTCGGAACCGGCGGGGGAATCGGAGCCGGCGATCAGCTGGTCGAGCAGCGACAGGGTGTCTCGGGGCGAGCCGCCTCCGGCACGAACGACGAGAGGCAGCACACCGCGCTCGGCGACCACGCCCTCTTCGGTGCACAGCTTCTCGACGTAATCGAGCATCGCGGCCGGGGGCACCAGCCGGAACGGGTAATGGTGCGTGCGCGAGCGGATCGTGCCGAGCACCTTCTCGGGCTCGGTGGTCGCGAAGATGAACTTGACGTGCTCGGGCGGCTCTTCGACGAGCTTGAGCAGCGCGTTGAACCCCTGCGGCGTCACCATGTGCGCCTCGTCGAGGATGAAGATCTTGTAGCGGTCGCGGCTGGGGGCGAATGTCGCCCGCTCGCGCAGGTCGCGGGCGTCGTCGACGCCGTTGTGGCTGGCGGCGTCGATCTCGACCACGTCTAGTGATCCACCGCCCGCGCGCGACAGCTCGACGCAGCTCGGGCACGTGCCGCACGGGACGTCGGTGGGCCCTTCGGCGCAGTTCAGGCACCGGGCGAGGATGCGAGCAGACGTGGTCTTGCCGCATCCACGGGGTCCGGAGAAGAGATAGGCGTGGCCGACGCGGTCACCGCGCAGCGCGGTCATCAGCGGATCGGTCACCTGGGACTGCCCGATCATCTCGCCGAACGACTCGGGGCGGTAGCGGCGGTAGAGGGCTGTGGTCACCACACCAGCCTACGGCGTGCCACGGACGTTCAGGCAGGCGGGTCCGGCCGATCGACCGAGCGCCCTGCGCCGCGCTGCCGAGATATCGGGAGCGACGCCGCGAATCACGACGAGACGGCCTCGAACACGCCGCCGACCACCTCGACGACGCCGCCCGTCGCGTCGACCAGGTCTCCGACCGCGCCGACGAGATGCACGACCCCTCCGACGATCTCGATCACGTCGAAGACGGCTCCGGCGACCTCGATCGCGCTGTCCAGCCCCTCCCCCGCTCGCAGCACCTGCGACTCCGTGCGGAGTGCGGCCGTCCACGAACGCTCGAGCCCGAACAGCACGGCATAGGGCAGCAGCCGCTCGTTCAGGAGGAAGCGCTGCAGCCTCTCGGACGCCGCCTCGGCGGAGACATCCGACCGCAGATCCGCCCCGTCCGCCGACTGGAGGAAACGCAGCGGCTCGGCCTCGGCGAGGGCGACGTACTCCCGGATGCCGGCGAGGTGCGCGCGCAGCGGTCGCGCGTCCGGAAGGAACCGGCGCCATGGCCTCGGGGCGATCACGATCACCGCGACGGCGACCACGACACCCGCGATCGGCACGGCGTACACGCCGGTGCCCGGTTCGCTCACCACGACCGCTGCGAAGAGCAGCAGCAGACACACGCCGATCACGAGGCAGGCAGCCACCCGCAGCAGGAAGGTCGCCCAGCCGCGGCGGCCGCGGCCGATCAGCCCCGCGGAAGCGAGCCGTGTCTCGGTCTCGTCGAGCACACCACGCACTCGTCGGTGCAGCGCCCGAGCATCCGAGCTGAATCGTCGCACCCGACCCGAGGTGTGGTCCGGACCGAACAGCGCCTCGAGGACGCTCAGCTCCTCCGGCGTGAATGTCGCGCCGTCGACGACCTCGATGCCGATCGGCGCGCGCTTGCGCGATCCCTCGGACGGCACGTCCTCGGCATCCACCAGCAGCCGCACCTTCCGGCGCACCGCCAGGTCGATCAGCGCCGCGGCGATCGCCCTGCGGTCGGCGTTGAGCAGCAGCGCGTCGTACAGCACCGTCGCACCGGGCGACGGTTCGAACCGCGGTCCGGGCGACGCCACGCGCTGCACCGATCGCACCCGCTCGATGACGGCGAGGACGAGCAGCAGCAGCGCGGGCGCGAGTCCGAACAGCGAAGCGGTGATCAGCACCGTCAGTCGATCGGCTCGATCACCGGGATCGCGGTGGTGATGACGGGGACCGATGCCGACAGGCGCGTGCCGTCCTCGCGGAGCGCATCGGCGAACTGGCGCAGTGACGGGCGTCCGGGGATCAACGGCCCCTGGTCGACCAGGGGCACGACGACCTCTTCGTCCGTGGTGGCGATGTACGCGACCTCGCGCACCGTGAACGGCACCGGGTTGCCGGTGCGAACCTGCACGCGCAGAGCATCCTTCGTGAGGGTGATCTGCAGCGCCGATCCCTGCCACTGCAGCGGGTACGACAGCGACGGCCAGTCCGCCGGCAGGCGGGGATCGAAGCTCAGCTCACCCGCGTAGTCGCGCATGCCTCCGAAGCCGCAGACGAGAGCCGTCCACACGCCGCCGGCGGATGCGACGTGCACGCCGTCGGCCGCGTTGTGGTGAAGATCGTGCAGGTCGACGAACAGCGACTGCTGGAAGTACTGCAGCGCGAGATCCTGGTATCCGACCTCCGCCGCGAGGATCGACTGCACGACCGCCGACAGCGTCGAGTCGCCCGTCGTCAGCGGGTCGTAGTAGTCGAAGTCGGCCTTCTTCTCTTCCGGCGTGAAATGGTTGCCCTGCAGGAACAGCGCAAGCACCACGTCGGCCTGCTTGAGCACCTGGAAGCGGTAGATCACGAGCGGGTGGAAGTGCAGCAGCAGCGGACGCTGCTCCGACGGGGTGTGCGCGAGATCCCAGAGCTCGCGCTCGAGGAACAGCGAGTCCTGCGGATGGATGCCGAGGCTCTCGCTGAACGGGATGAACATCGCATCGGCCGCGCGCTCCCAGCCCTCGGCCTCGCCCTCGGCGAGCCCCGTGCGCTCGACGACCCTGGCGAACTCCTCGCCGTTGGCCTCCTGCGCCTCCCGCACGACCCGCGCCGCGTAGCGCAGGTTGTAGCGGGCCATGACGTTCGTGTACAGGTTGTCGTTCACGACGGTCGTGTACTCGTCCGGGCCCGTGACGCCGTGGATGTGGAACGTCTCGATGCCGTCGTCGTCCGTGGTGTCCGCGACGAGGCGCGAGGTGCGCCAGAAGCCGAGCGTCGCCCACAGGCGCGCAGTCTCGATCGCGATGTCGATGCCCTCGCGGCGCAGGAAGTCGTCGTCGCCGGTGGCTCGCACGTACTTGCCCAGCGCGAAGCTGACGTCGGCGTTGATGTGGTACTGCGCCGTGCCCGCCGCGTAGTACGCCGACGCCTCTTCGCCGTTGATCGTGCGCCAGGGGAACAGCGCCCCCGCCTCGTTCAGCTGGGCCGCCCGACGACGGGCCGCCGGGAGCATGAGCACGCGTGCACGCAGCGCGTTGCGCGCCCACTGCGGCGAGGTGTACGTGAGGAACGGGAGGACGTAGATCTCCGTGTCCCAGAAGTAGTGGCCGCTGTAGCCCGACCCCGAGACGCCCTTCGCCGGCACGCCGGTTCCGTCGGCACGCGCCGAGGCCTGAGCGAGCTGGAGGAGGCACCAGCGGGTGGCCTGCTGGATGTCGTCGTGCTCGCCGATCTGCACGTCGCTGCGGGCCCAGAACGCCGCGAGCCACTCGGCCTGGCGGTCGAACTGCGCCTGAACGCCCTCGAAGGCGACGCGGTCCAGCGACCGGCGGCAGCGGTCGACGAGCTCCCGAGCGGGCACGCCGCGCGAGGTGTGGTAGCTGACGAGCTTGGTGACCGAGATGGGAACACCCGCCTTCGCCTGCACGCGGAAGACGTTCTTCGAGATGTCCTCTTCGATGAGCGTGCGCGAGGTGTAGTCGTTCTCGGTCTCGATGATGTGGTCGGCGACGACGGCCACCGTCATGCCCGAGGCTGCCACCGAGTACGACAGCGCGGACCGGAGCCCGTCCTGCCAGTGCTCGGCGGGCTCGAGCACGCGTTCGGCGATCTTCTCGGCCTTGCGGGGGTCGAATCCGCTCTTCGCCTGGTTGGGCGTGCCCGCGTAGACGCCGGCGCCGTCCTGACGGTTGATCATCTGGCAGCTGACCGTGACGGGGGCGTCGGCGTTCTCGACGACGACCTCGAGGCGGAGCACCGCGAGGTGGCGCTCCTCGAAGCTGACGATCCGCTCGTCGCGCATGCGCACGCGCTTGCCCGACGGCGTCTCCCACACCACGACGCGCTCGAGCACGCCGGTGCGCATGTCGAGCGTGCGGCGGTACTCGCGCACGTCCGCCTCGTCGAAGGAGATCGGCTCGTCGTCGACGTAGACGCGCATGACCTTCGCGTCGGGTGCGTTGACGATCGTCTGCCCGACCTCGGCGAAGCCGTACGCCTGCTCCGCGTGGCGGATGGGCCACGTCTCGTGCAGGCCGTTGATGAACGTGCCGTGCTCGTGCGCGCCGCGTCCTTCGATGTGGTTGCCGCGGAGGCCGAGGTAGCCGTTGCCGACGCTGAACAGGGTCTCCCCGACTCCGTCTTCGGAGTAGCGCGTCTCGATGAGCCGCCAGGGGTCGACGGGGAAGCGGTCGCGGTCGATCATGCGGTCTCCTCGGAGTCGGGGCTGAGGGTGGATTCGGTGGCCGTCGCGGCCTGGTCTGCGAGGAACACGTCGAGATCCTCGACGACGACGGTCGCGCCCGCGGCACGCAGAGCATCCGCTCCCGCGCCGCGGTCGACGCCGATGACGGTCGCGAATCCGGCGGCGGCAGCAGACGCCGCGCCGGACGTCGCATCCTCGACGGCGATGCTGTGAGCCGGGTCGACGCCGAGAGCCACGGCACCGGCGTGGAACATGTCGGCGGCGGGCTTGGAGGCGAGATTCTCGCGCTCGGCGACGACGCCATCGACCACGATGCGGAAGAACGCGCGGATGCCGGCCGCGGCCAGCACCTCCTCGGCGTTCTTGGAGCTCGACACGACGCCGAGCGGCACACCCGCCGCGGACAGCTTCTCGACGAGCGCGAGCGAGCCGGGGAACGGCGCGATGCCCTCGGCGCGGAGCGACTGGGCGAAGGCGGCGTTCTTGCGATTGCCGATGCCGCAGATCGTCTCGGCCTCCGGCTGATCGTCGACCGCGCCCCACGGGATCTCGACGTTGCGACTGCGCATGAGGCTCGCCACGCCGTCGTATCGCTTCTTGCCGTCGACGTAGTCGAAGTAGTCGGCATCCGAGTACGGCGGCGTGATTCCCCAGCGCTCGAAGACGTCGTCGAACACGACCTTCCACGCGCGCATGTGCACCTCGGCCGTCGGCGTGAGCACGCCGTCGAGGTCGAACAGGACACCTTCGGCGCGGAGCGGATCGGGCAGGGCTTCGGGCACAACAGCCTCCAGGAGAAGGACGACGGGTTCCGGCACCTCTCCGTGCCACTGTGCAAGCGTAGTGCGGCACGGCATCGGCGGTAACCCCCGAGGGACGTGGATCAGAGCATGCGCGAGGTCTGTCTGGCGATCTCGAGCTCTTCGTCCGTCGGGACGACGAGCACGGTGACGGGCGAGTCGTCGGTGGAGATCCGACGGATGCCGCGCTGTCGCTCCTCGTTGCGCGCAGGGTCGATCTCGACCCCGGCGAAACCGAGCGTCGACATGGCCTCCGCCCGCACTGCTGCGGCGTTCTCTCCGACGCCCGCCGTGAAGGAGATCACATCGACCCCGCCGAGCTGGGCGATGTACGCACCGGCATAGGCGCGCAGGCGATGGATGTAGACGTCGAACGCGAGCGTCGCCGCCTCGTCGCCGCTCTCGCGACCGGCGAGGATGTCGCGCATATCGCTGCGGCCCGCGAGGCCCTTGAGCCCGCTGCGGGAGTTCAGAAGCGCGTCGAGGTCGTCGATCGACAGGCCTGCTCGACGGGAGAGGTGCACGAGCGCCGCCGGGTCGAGATCACCCGAGCGCGTGCCCATGACGAGGCCCTCGAGCGGGGTGAGCCCCATCGAGGTCTCCACCGAACGGCCTCCGTCGATCGCAGTCACGGACGCGCCGTTGCCGAGGTGGAAGACGAGCTGGCGGAGCGTGCCGAGGTCGCGTCCGAGGAACGCGGCGGCCGACTCGCTGACGAACTGGTGGCTCGTGCCGTGGAACCCGTAGCGGCGCACGCGGTGGTGCGCTGCGAGCTCGGCATCGATCGCGTAGGTGTAGGCGGCGGCAGGAAGCGTCTGGTGGAACGCGGTGTCGAACACCGCGACGTGCGGCACCTCCGCGAACACGGCCTTCGCCGCGAGGATGCCGGCCAGGTTCGCCGGGTTGTGCAGAGGAGCGAGCACCGACAGCTCCTCGATCTGCTCCTCGACGTTCCGCGTGACCAGCGTCGGCGCATAGAAGCGGGCGCCTCCGTGGACCACGCGATGACCGACGGCGACCGGCGGGTGCTCGTCGAGCAGCGGACCGTGCTCGGCGAACTGCTCGAGCATCACGGCGAAGGCCGCGTCATGGTCCGCGAGGGGCTGCTCGGACTCGTACGAGGCGTCGAGCATGGTCACGACGGCATCCGCGGAGGCATCCGGTCGCACCGTGTGCCGGATCGCGCTGACATCCTGGCCGATCCGCTCGATGAGACCGGCCGCGAGTTCGTTCTCGTTCTCGATGTCGATCAGGCTGTACTTCAGCGAGGAGGACCCGCTGTTGATGACGAGGATCGCGCTCATCGTCGCGCCTCAGGCCTTGATCGGCAGGACCTGAAGCGATCCCTTGCCCGAGGCGTCCGGCGGAACCACGATCACGTACTGTCCGGCACCCTGCGCGGGGGCCGCGAGGATGGCCGGGGGCACGCCGGGCGCGAGCGCTGCGGCGCTGACACCCGCGAGCACCTTCTGCTTGAGCGCCGCGGACGCCGCGGCCTTGGTGGCCTTCTTGTCGAGCGTGCCGAGGTAGCCGGCGTAGTGGTGAGCCGCGGCCTCGAACTCGGCATCCGGAACGCTGGGGTGCGAGATGAAGGCGACGTCCACCTGGTTGTTGCCGTTCTTGACCTTGAGCCCCGGGAGCAGCTGACGACCGATCCAGCCGCGCTGGCGGTAGCTGTCGTAGAGCCCGGCCCCCGCCTTGCCGCGGGTGGCGAAGTGCACGATCAGCAGGACGATGCCGAGCGGCAGCAGGACGATGGGGCCGTACACGTAGAAGAAGCGCCAGATCTCGCTACGACCCGCTCGGCTGCCGGTGAACTCGATCGCCCCGGCGTCGAAGAAGAAGCGGAACATGAGCGACCACTGCCATCCGCTCGCGGAGCCCAGCTGGAACAGGTTCATGCCGATTCCGATGACGCTCAGAACCAGCGAGGTGATCGCGATGCCGAAGATCGTGCTCTTCGGCGTGACGGCCTTGGCGAACCCCTCGGGTGTCGCGAGCTGCTGCTGGATCGAGGTAATCGTCATGCTGGAAAGCATAGGGGCGACGCCGTCACTCACCGGTCTGCGCCTGGATGGCCGTGATCGCGACCGTGTTCACGATGTCGTCCACCAGCGCTCCGCGGGACAGATCGTTGATCGGCCTGTTGAGTCCCTGCAGCACAGGTCCGATCGCGACGGCACCCGCCGACCGCTGCACGGCCTTGTAGGTGTTGTTGCCCGTGTTGAGGTCGGGGAAGACGAAGACGGTGGCTCGCCCTGCCACGGCGGAGTCGGGGAGCTTGGCCTTTGCCACTGCGGCGTCTGCCGCGGCGTCGTACTGGATCGGCCCCTCGACGAGCAGCTCGGGCGCGCGCTCGTGCACGAGCGCGGTGGCGGCACGGACCTTGTCGACGTCGGCGCCCGATCCCGATTCCCCCGTCGAGTACGACAGCATCGCGATGCGCGGCTCGATTCCGAACTGGCGGGCGGTGGCGGCCGACGAGATCGCGATGTCCGCCAGCTGCTCGCTGGTCGGGTCGGGGATCACCGCGCAGTCGCCGTAGACGAGAACACGGTCGGCGAGGGCCATCAGGAACACGCTCGAGACGACGGTGACGCCCGGCTTGGTCTTGATGATCTCGAACGACGGACGGATGGTGTGCGCCGTGGTGTGCGCTGCGCCCGAGACCATGCCGTCGGCGAGGCCCAGGTGCACCATCATCGTGCCGAAGTACGACACGTCCGTGACCGTGTCGGCCGCCTGCGCGAGCGTGATGCCCTTGTGCGCACGCAGTCGCGCGTACTCGGTCGCGAAGCGCTCCACCATCTCGGGATCGGTGGGGCTGATGACCTGGGCGGCGGTGATGTCGACGCCGAGCTCGACGGCGCGGGAGCGCACGGCGGACTCGTCTCCGAGGATCGTGAGGTCGGCGACCTCCCTCGCGAGCAGGGTCGCGGCGGCACGGAGGATGCGGTCGTCGTCGCCCTCGGGGAGGACGATTCGCCGGCGGTCGGCGCGCGCACGTTCGATGAGTCCGTACTCGAACATGAGCGGGGTGACCACGCGGGACTCGGCGAGGCCGAGCTGGGTGGTGAGCTCGGCGATGTCGACGTGGGTCTGGAAGAGTCCGAGAGCGCGGTCGTACCGGCCTCGCGACTCCGGCGAGATCCGGCCGCGTGCGCCCATGACGCGCACCGCCGTGTCGTAGGTGCCGAGGTCCGTGGCGATGATCGGCACGGTCGACGTGAACCCGTCGAGCAGCTGCACGATCGGATCAGGCAGCGGGAACGGGCCGTTCAGGATGATGCCGGCGACCCGTGGGAAGGTGCCGGACGCGTCGGCGAGCAGCGTCGCCAGCAGCACCTCGGTGCGGTCGGCGGGGATCACGACGACCGATTCCTCGGTGAGCCGCGGGAGCACGTTCACCATCGACATCCCGGCGACGACGATGGTCAGCGCCTCGCGTGCCAGTCGGTCGGGGTCGCCTTTGATCAGTCGCCCGTCGACGGCCGACAGGATGCCGTTGATCGACGGCGCCACCAGGGTGCGGTCTTCCGGGATCGCCCACACGGGCGTCGTCTTCTGCGGGCGCACGGCGGCGACGGCGGCCTCGATGTCGGCGAGCGCCTCAGGGTCTGCCCGATTCACGGTCACCGCGAAGAGCTCGGCGCGCTCGACCTCGAGCTCGGACAGCGCGAGCGCGGCGATCTGCCCGACGGCGGCGGGAGTCCGTGCGGTCGTGGTGCCGAGCTGCTCGGCCTGACGCTGCTGATCGCGCCCGCTGAGCACGAGCAGGACGGGCGCTGCGAGGTTCGCGGCGATCCGGGCGTTGTAGCCGAGCTCTGCGGGGCTCGCGACATCGGTGTAGTCGCTGCCGATGATCACCACGGCGTCGCACTGGGCCTCGACGGCCTTGTAGCGGGCGACGATGGTCGAGAGAGCGCGATCGGGGTCGTCGCGAACGTCGTCGTAGGTCACCCCGATGCAGTCCTCGTAGTCGAGCTGCACGCCGTCATGCGCGAGCAGCAGCTCGAGCACGTCGTCGCGCTCGGTCACGGAACGGGCGATCGGGCGGAAGACACCTACCCGGGGCGTGACGCGCATGAGCGCATCGAGCACGCCGAGGGCGATGGTGGACTTGCCGGTATGACCTTCGGCCGAGGTGATGTAGATGCTCTTCGCCACAGCTCCACACTAGGTGCAGCTCCCCATGGGCGCGCTGGGTTGACAGCCGTGCGAAATCCGGTCAGCAGGGTGCCGAGAGAGCGTCGACGACCGCGGTGGCATCCGCCGTATAGCGCGTGTAGTACGTCGGATCGAGGTTGATCTGCACCCGGTGGATCGCGAGCGACGGCTCCATCGACGGCCAGTCGGGCACGCGCGCGAGCCGCTCGTAGAACAGCGTCGCGGCGGTCGCCGGGTCCATCCGCTGCTCCGCCGTTCCCCACCACTCCTGCTGCTGGAAGAGCCCGATGCTGGTCGTGCGGCTGCCGTCCGGGTTCGTGAACCCGCTCGTCTCCCAGTCGCCGTAGTCGATGTTGCGCAGGCTGCTCTCGCCCATCGCGGTCATCACCCCGAGGATCTGACCGTCGCGTCCGAACCCGAGCGCGGTGGCGGTCTGCATGATGGTCGCGGCGTTCTCGAGCTGCTCCCCCTCCCAGCCCTCGACGCCGGCCACGGGGAAGGTCGCGGGGTCGGTGATGCAGACGGCGAGCGGCTTCTCGTGGGCGAGCCCGAGGGGGATCAGCACTGCGGCGAGCGCGACGACGACCACCGCCGCGGCTGACCAGCCGATGCGGCGGAGGACCTTCAATCGCCGCACCCGGCGCTGGGCACGGCGACGCGGCGACATCCGTCGGGACCGCGAGCGCGGACGACGGGTCGGGCGCCTGCGCGTGCGCGATGTCGTACGTCGCGAGCTCTGGGTGACGCTCATGTGCGCCGCGTTCCGCTTCTGCCGATGAACGCCGCGAGGCCACCGCCGATCGCGCCGAACAGGTGGGCCTGCCACGAGATCCCCTCACGCACGCCGACGACGCCAGCCAGCATGGATCCGCCGTACAACGCGATGACGATGAGCGCGATGACGGCGTAGAGCACACGGTGTGCGACGCGACCGGGCGCGAACACGCGCATGAGGGTGTAGCCGAAGTATCCGAAGACGAGACCGGAAGCGCCGACGGTGAGCGTTCCCGGCGCGTTGACCAGCCACGTTCCGACCCCGCCGATCACGGCGGCCATCGCGGTCACGGCCCAGAACCGGCGCGCCCCTTCGACGGCGACGAGGCAGCCGAGCACGAGAAGCGGCACGGTGTTGCCGATCAGGTGCGCCCAGTCGGCGTGCAGCAGGGGCCCGACCAGGATGCCACCGAGTCCCTCGACGTCCCACGAGCGCAGTCCGAAGCCGGTGAAGGAACCGGGGAGGATCGCGTCCGCGAGCTGGACGACCCACATGAGTACGACGAGGAGGACGGGAGACGCGAAGCGGCCGAGAGCGCTCGAGCGCGGAGAGTCGGCGGTGCTGATCACGTCTGGTCTTGTCACGTCACGATCCTGGCAGGACTGCCCCGGAGGACGCTGACAAAAAGAAAGTGACCCTCCGCGCACCCAGCAGAGCCCGGTTACCCTTGCTGCGTTTCCGCCCTGGGGGAATTGGCCTGGATGCCGCCACGCGGAGAGCCGTCGACCAGTCTAGCCGATGTCTGCACGTGCTCTTTGACAGACTGGGCAGGTCATGGATCCCGCCACCGCCTCGCCCCTGTCGTCGTGGCATTTCTCCGGCACACTGCGCACGTACCAGGCCGAGGTCCTCGATCGGCTCGCTCCCGGAGGCGACGACCCGCTGCACATCGTGGCGCCACCTGGATCGGGAAAGACCCTGCTCGGCCTGCTGCTCGCCGCACGCGAGGGCCATCGCGCGCTCGTGCTGTCGCCGACCGTGACGATCCGCCAGCAGTGGCTGCGTACCGCGACAGAGCTCGCGACCGACGAATCGGCGGTTTCCGACGACCCCGAGCGTCTCGGGGACCTGACGGTGCTCACCTACCAGCGGCTCAGCGTGACCGCAGACGGCTCCCCCTTCGAAGAACTCGCCCGTGCGGTGTGGACGGACGAGCTCGTCGCGAGCGGGCGCACCGAGGCGGATGCCGCGACCTGGCTCGCCGAGCTCGCGGTCGACAACCCCGCGCGTCACCGTTCCGGCATCCGCAGTCGTGCGCGCCGACTGCGTTCGCGATTCACCCGTCAACGCCCCTCCGAGCTCGCCCGGGCGCTACACCCGAACGCGGTCGCACTCATCGATCGCCTCGTCGAGGCGGGTGTGCGCACCGTGGTCCTCGACGAATGCCATCACCTGCTCGATCACTGGGCGATCGTGGTGGCGTATCTCGCCGCTCGTATCCGCGAGAGCGGCACGGAGCCGAAGCTCATCGGCCTCACCGCGACCCTGCCCTCCCCCGACGACGAGACCGAGTTCGAGAACTACAGCCATCTGCTCGGCGACGTCGACTACGAGGTGCCGACGCCCGCGGTCGTGAAGGAGGGGCACCTCGCCCCGTATCGCGACCATGTGCTTTTCACCGAGCCCACACCCGCAGAGGCCTCCTTCATCCGACGGCACGAGTCCCTGCTGCATGACCTGATCAGGCAGGTGCTGTCGACGCCGGATGCACTGTCGTATCTCGAGGCGAATCTCCAGCCCTCGGACCCACCCGGCAGCGCCGACGCGGCGACCGAGACCGAGACTCCGCTCTCGCGCCTCGACCGTGCCTTCTCGACGGATTTCGCCCTCACGCGATCGTGCGCCATGGTGCTGCGCGAGGTCGCCCCGCAGCATCCGCTCGTCGCCGCGATCCCGCCGGCGCTGCTCGATCGCTGCACCACGGACGACCTGCTCACGGTGCTGTCGCGGTTCGCCCAGACGAGGCTGCTCGCTGACCCTGCGGCCGTGCGCCAGTGGGAGTACGTGCGGCGGTCGCTCGCGGACTTCGGCTACGCGCTGACCGACCGGGGCATCCGACGCGGTCGCAACCCGATCGAGACCACGCTGGCGTTCTCGGCGGCCAAGGATCACGCGGCCGTCGAGATCCTGCGCCGAGAACTCGCGGGCGCAGACGGCGACCGGGTCCGCGCGGTCGTCGTGACCGATTTCGTCGAGCACGGCAACCACCGAGGACTCGCCGGGGACGCGCCGGCAGGCGCACTGCGGACGTTCGACCTCCTCGCGGTCGATCCGGTCACGGCGAGATTGCGCCCGGCTCTGCTCACATCGCAGCACCTGCGAGTCCGCGCCGACGATGCGGACGACATCGCCGCCGCGCTGGGCGACCTGCTCGGCGAGGCCGTCGGCATTGCAGACGGCGTCGGCCCCGTGCGCGATCTGCAGGTGCGCGCCGCCGGGAGCGGACGGGTGATCGGTGCCGTGTCGGAGCTGATCCGCCGCGGCGACGTGCGTCTGCTCGTCGGCACCCGAGGACTGCTCGGCGAGGGTTGGGACTGCCCCTCGGTCAACACGCTCGTGGACCTCACGACCGTGGCCACGTCATCGGGCACCCAGCAGCTCCGAGGTCGCACCCTGCGACTCGACCCCGCGTGGCCCGAGAAGGTCGCGCACAACTGGTCCGTGGTGTGCCTGATCCCCTCGCACGTCGATCTCGACGACGGTTCGGAGTCGGGTCGGCTCCGCCGTCGGCATTCGCATCTGTGGGGTCTCAGCGCAGAAGGAGACGGCCGGATCGTCAGCGGTCTCGGGCATGCGCTCCCCCCACCCGCCATCGAGGCGTGGGAGCGCGTGCTCGCCAAGGACCCCTCGACCTCGATCGGGGATCTCGACGCCGTCCTGCGCGAGCACCGGCCCTCTCGCCGCACGACCAGGGCGCAATGGCGGATCGGCGATGCCTATCGCCCTCAGGAGCGCGAGACGATCACGGTCCGCCGGACCTCACGCGCGCCGCTGCTGCGCGCCGGACAGACGGCGAGCGCCGGTGCCGTCGCCGGATTCGTCATCGGCACCGCGGCGGTCGGCGCCCTCGTCGCCGTGCTGGCCGTCTCAGGGGTCTCCCTCTCTCCCGTTCTCGCGGTGGCAGTCGCGCTCGGCGGCGGTGCGGTGGCGGCGACGACATCCGCCCTGCGCACGCTCGTCCGCTCTCTGCGCGATCGCGCACGGCCGGCCGAGATCTATCGGGCAGCGGCGGTCGCCGTCGCCCGCACGCTCTCCGAAGCGGGCCGCATCGGTCGGATCGACGAGTCCGTGATCACGGCTCGCCCTGACGGCAGCGACCCGACGCGCATCCGCGTCGAGCTGGGCGGTGCCGCCGCCGACGCACGGACGATCGCGGATGCGGTCGAGGAGCTCTTCGCACCGGTGCGCGCTCCCCGATTCCTGCTGCGCATCGACGCGGCCGGGTTGCCGAGGCTCCGCGCGATCGAACGCCTCGCCGACCGCCTCTCGCCCGGACGCACACTTCTGGCGGTGCCCCGACTGATCGCCCGGCGGCGCGGCGACGCCGAGCGATTCCGAGATCACTGGCAGGCCCTGGTCGGCACGTGCTCGCTGCACGAGCTGAACGGAGTGCAGGGGCTCGCCCTGCTGCGTGTCGCCCGCAGCGCCGACAGCCGAATGGACACCGCGGAACCGCGAGCGCGCGTCTGGGGCTGAACGGCGGCGGACGCCGGCCACTGCGTGGGGCGGACGACGGCCCGGTTCCCACCCCATCCCGAGACAGCCGGGTTACGATCGGTTCACGCGCACCGCAGCGCCCACGCGAGAGGGAACGCATGCCAGAGAATCCGCCCCTGATCCCGACCGTCGTCGACGCCGAGCAGTTCGCCGCGCAGACGTCGGCAATCGTCGAGTCCGTCGGACGGGTGATCGACGGCAAGCCGGATGCCGTGCGGAGCGCGCTCGTCTGCCTGCTCGCCGAAGGGCACCTGCTGATCGAAGACGTACCCGGCGTGGGCAAGACCATGCTGGCCCGTGCTCTGGCCGCGAGCGTCGATGCGACGGTCCGCCGCATCCAGTTCACTCCCGATCTCCTCCCGGGGGACGTGACAGGCGTGAGCGTCTACAACCCCGTCGACCGCGAGTTCGAGTTCAAGCGCGGAGCCGTGTTCGCGCACATCGTGATCGCCGATGAGATCAACCGCTCCTCCCCGAAGACCCAGTCCGCGCTGCTCGAGGCGATGGAAGAGGGACAGGTCACGGTCGACGGCTCGACCCACATGCTTCCCGATCCCTTCCTCGTCGTGGCGACCCAGAACCCCCTCGAGATGGAGGGCACCTACGCACTGCCCGAGGCCCAGCGGGACCGCTTCATGATGCGCATCTCGATGGGATACCCGGATGCCGCGGCCGAGGCCCTCATGCTGCGCCAGCGCGACACGGTCAATCCGCTCGCCGCCGTGCGCGCCGTCGCCGATGCGGCATCGATCTCGGGGCTGATCGCCTGGGCCCGTTCGGTGCACGTCGCCCCCGCACTCGAGGAGTACACGGTGGCGCTCGCCCAGGCGACCCGCGCCGACCCCAACCTGCACCTGGGCGCGAGCCCGCGCGCGACGCTGCAGCTGATCAGGGCGGCGAAGGTGTGGGCGGCGCTCGACGGCCGCGACTTCGTGATCCCCGACGACGTCACCGCCCTGATCGTCCCGGTGCTCGCGCACCGGCTGCTCCCTGCTCGTGGAGCGCACCGAGCCGGCGCGCAACCCGTCGAGGCCGCGCTGCGGCAGATCGTCGAGCGCGTGCGGGTTCCCGTCACCGCGCGGTCCTGACCTGCTCACCTCGCCATGCATCGTCGTCGAACCCTCACCCTCCGAGGCACAGGTGCGCTCATCGCAGGGCTCGGATGCCTGATCACGGCGAACATGCTCGGCGCCCCGATCTTGCTCTACATCGGCGTTCTGCTTCTCACGCTGACGATGTTCTCGGTGCTCGTGGTGCGGCTGCCGCGGCGCTCGGGCTCGGTCGCACGACAGGTCTCGACCGATCTGCTGACCGTCTCGGAGACGTCGCGAGTCACCCTGCGGTTCACGATGCGGGCACTGCGCATTCCCCGCGGCCTGTGGCGAGACGTGCTCCCCGACGCGGTGTCCGGCGACTCGGCGGGCGAGTACCCGTCCGAGACGGGCCAGCTCACCTACCTGATCACCGGGGTGCGCCGGGGAGTCTGGCCGATCGGGCCGCTGGTGCTGCGCACCGTCGACCCCTTCGGTCTCGCGCAGCGCGAACAGGAGTTCGGCGAGACCCGCACGGTGACGGTCGTACCCGAGGTGTTCACGCTCGCTCCGCTCACCGTGAAGGTGGGGGCGGCCGGAGGCACGGCGCACACGTCGTCGAGCCGCCTGGGCCAGGGCAGCGACAACCTCTCACCGCGCCGCTACATCTCGGGCGATTCCATGCGACGCATCCACTGGCGGGCGACCGCGCACCGGGGGCAGCTGATGGTGCGGCAGGAAGAGGAGGAGTCGAGCCCGGATGCCCTCGTCATCTTCGACCGGAGCTCGGCTCGATGGTCCCGCCCCGGCGACGAGTCGGATCCCGCGTTCGAGAGGGCCGTCTCGATGTGCGCCTCGGTCGCGGTGCATCTCGTGCAGGAGGGGTACGGCGTCGACGTGATCGACAGCGCGGGGACGCTTCTGGGAACACTCCGCGGCCACGAGGACGACCGCGATGGCCTGCTCGTCGCACTCGCACTCGTCGCCCCTCGCGGCGAGGCCCGCGACATCACCACCCTGGTCGGCGGCACTCCCCCCGGCCCACTCGTCTACATCACCGGCGAGATCGATGAAGAGGATGCCGCGCTGCTGCGTCCCTCCGGCGCGGCTGCGCCGATGCTGTTCGCGACCTCCCCTCAGCCCGGGGCGGTGCAGGCAGCGGAGCAGCACGGCTGGCGGGTCGCGACCCTCGGCGATGACGTGACCGAGTCCTGGGAGGATGTCCTTCCCGACCGAGTCGGGCTCGGGCCCGCCGAGCACCGGGGAGCAGCCGATGTCGCGCGCTGACCGTCAGGCCGCGAGGGCGTCGCGGCTGTCGTGGCATCGGGAACACGAACTGCCCACCGGCACCGTCCTGCCGGCGGTGCTGGCCGCGGGCGCAGGACTCGTGGCGATGTGGCCGTATACCTCGGTCATCGAACCGGGGACCTGGTCGTTCGCCGTGCTGGTCGTGATCGTGGTCACCGCGCTCACCGGCATGACGATGCGCACGCTGATGCGCCGTCGCGCGGCCTGGGCTCGGGACCTCGCCACCATCGGAGTGCAGATCCTCGTCGCGATCGGCACCGTGGTGCTGCTGGTGGCGGGAGACACCGCTGTCTTCGGAGTGATCCCCACCGACGCGACGATCTTCACCTTCCAGACCCTGGCGGCCTCCGCCTGGGAGGAGGTCATGTTCGGGTCCGCGCCGATCGCCGCGTCACCGGGACTCGAGGCGATGATGGGCCTCGGGTTCGCGGTGGTGGCGATCCTGCTCGATCAGCTCGTCGCTCAGCGCGGCGCGATCCTGGCGAGTCTGCTGACCGCCGTCGTGGGGTCGGTGCCGATGATCGTCACGCTCGGCGGTGTGAACGTCGTGTGGTTCGTCATGCTCGGCATCCTGATCGTCGTCCTGCTGAGGTACACCGCGGCTCAGAACCCGGAATCGCCTCGGCGCACGTCCACCGCGGTCGCGGCGGGAGTCGGTGTCGCCGCTCTCGCGGTCACGGTCATCGTCGCGCCCGTCCTGCCGGTGTCGGCCAGCCTCGCCGGCACAGGCGTGGGCGTCACGGTCGACGCATCGCTGCGGCTCGGCGACGACCTTCGCCAGCCGAACCCTGTCGAGGTGCTCACGATGGCGACGACGGCCGATACGGCGCCCTACCTGCGACTCACGACGCTGTCGGAGTTCGACGGCCGCGTGTGGGAGCCGGATCGCGGCGACCTGCAGTCCCTGAGCGACGGCTTCGGCCCGGACGAGTGGGGCGACGACATCGAGACGACCGACCAGAACACCTCGATCCGCGTCGTCCGGATGTCGAGTTCCTGGTTGCCGGTGCCCTACCCCGCGACCAGCGTGCAGGGCATCACGGCGGGGTGGCGCGTGAGCACGGAGAACCGCACCATCACCTCCCGCACCGCGGATGCCGTCGGCAACGACTACACCGTCCGGTCGATCGAGGTGGCGCCCACACTCGAGCAGATCCGGGCGATCCCGGCCGCCGAGCGGATCGTCGATCCCGATGCGGAGCCCGTGGAGCTGCCCGCGGTGATCGCTGAGACGGCCGCGGAGGTCACCGCGGGTGCGACCAACGACTACGACCGGCTGATCGACCTGCAGTCGTGGTTCCGCAGTCAGTTCGCGTACTCGCTCGACACCCCGGTCGACGAGGGCTTCGACGGCACCGGAGCCGACGCGGTGGCGCAGTTCCTCGAGGTGCGCTCGGGATACTGCATCCACTTCGCGGGCGCGTTCGCGCTCATGGCCGAGAGCCTCGACATGGAGGTGCGCATCGTCGTCGGCTACCTGCCCGGAGTGCGCACCGACAACACCCGTGGCGATGAGGCCGTCTACTCCGTCTCGAGCGATCAGCTGCACTCGTGGCCGGAGGTGCTCTTCCCCGGGGTCGGTTGGGTGCCGTTCGAGCCGACAGCCTCTCTCGGGGTTCCGACGGCGTTCGCCGCGGGTTCCACCACGGGTGGCGGATCCGGCGGATCGACGCCGACCGCTCCCTCCGCCGCCCCCAGTGCTGAGCAGAGCTCGGGGCCGGTCATCGAGCGCGAGGACGCAGGTGACAACGCGGGTGCGAACGGCGAGCTGCGGCGTCTCGATCCGACGCCCGTCATGCTGACGACCCTCGGTGTGCTGGTGGCGCTGCTGCTGCCCGCGCTGATTCGCCTCGCGATCCGCGTTGCGCGGCGTGGTCGGGCGAAGAGCGGTGACGCGGCATCGGCCTGGACCGAGCTGCGGGCGACGATGCAGGATCTGCGGCTTCCGCTCTCGGATGCGGAGACACCGCGCATGCGCGGTGTCGACCTCATCCGGGAGAACGGCGTGGATGCCGACGCGATGCGCGCCCTGGTCGACGCCGTCGAGCGATCGAGCTACGGGCGACCGTCGCCTGATCGGTCCGGCGATCTCGATGAGGCGCTGAGAGAGGTGATCGTCCAGCTGCGGCGGAGCGTCGATGGACGCTCGCGCGTGCTGGCGTTCCTTCTACCCCGGTCGCTCTTCGCGAGTCGCCGGACCGACGTGCCTCTGGTCGCCTGAGGTGTCAGGCCGCGTGCTGCGCGCAGCGCACGGCGTCGCAGGACTCGCACGCGACGAACTGCGTGCGACAGGAGAGGTCGGGACAGTTCGCCGTGCGCTTGGTCGCCGCCCCACATCCGACACACTCGCCGATGACGGCGGCGTGATCCGAGAAGTCGATGGACCCGCGCTTGTCGAACACGTAGAGCGATCCCTCCCAGAGCCCGTCATCGCCGTACTGCTCGCCGTAGCGGACGATGCCTCCCTCGAGTTGGTAGACCTCGCCGAACCCGCGTGAGGTCATCAGACTCGAGAGGACCTCGCACCGGATGCCGCCGGTGCAGTACGTCACCACGGGCTTGCCCTTGAGATCGTCGTACTCGCCGGAGTCGAGCAGCTGGACGAAGTCACGCGTGGTCTCGGTGTCGGGCACGACGGCTCCGCGGAAGCGGCCGATCTGCGCCTCCAGCGCATTGCGTCCGTCGAAGAACACGACGTCGTCTCCCCGCTCGCCCATGAGTTCGTGCAGCTGTTCGGGGGTGAGGCGAGTGCCGCCGCCGACGACGCCCTGCTCATCGACGCGCAGCTCGCCCGGCGCCCCGAACGAGACGATCTCGTCGCGCACCTTGACGCTGAGCTTCGGGAAGTCGATGCTGCGGCCGTCGGCGTCGACTCCGCTGCCCTCGCTCCACTTGATGTCGGCATTCTTGAACGGCGCGTACGACCGGAAGGACCGCGCCCACTTCTTGAGGGCCAGAAGGTCACCGCCGAGGGTGCCGTTGACTCCGTCTTTCGAGATCAGGAGCCGACCCCGGAGACCGAGCGCCTCGCCGAGGTCGCGCTGCCACACCCGGATCGCCTCGGGGTCGGCGAGCGGGGTGAACACGTAGAAGAGAACGATCTTGGGGGTTGCCACCTGGAGATTTTACGTCGCCCTGAGGGAGTCCTGCGCCGGAGCACGCTCGAGTCCTCTATGTCACATCGCGGGTGACGAACGAGACTCCGCCGGCCACGACAGCCGTGAACACCCAGCCGACCGCCACCAGAGCGGCGATCGGGCCGCCGAGCCTGTCATCCGGCACGATCCCCACCGCTGAGAGATCGAACCGGAGGGCTTCGAGCATCGCGAGGAACGGAAGGTAGACGGCACCCTCTCTCCAGACGATCGCCAGGAGCACTGCTCCGCTGAGGGACATCGGAACGACGAAGAGCGCGACGAGATGGGTCTGCACGATGACTCCCAGCCCCATTCCCCAGAGGCCCGATGCCGCGCCGAGCACACCGGTCTGTGCGACCGATGACCAGTCCAACGGAAGCCCCTCGCCGGCCAGGCGCAGGGCGGCGTGACCGGCGGCTGCTGCTGCGAGGGCGACGATCGCACCACCGACGGCTGCTCCGAACGCCCTGGCCAGATATGTCGCACCACGCCGCTGCGACATCAGACGCTGAGCGATGACACCGTCCCGCCGATCGACGGTGTACCGGAACGATCCGTAGACCGCCGCGAGAACCGCACCGTAGGTCGCGAGCACCGTCGCGAACGGCGCGGTGAGAGACGCTCGGACGTCCGGCGGTGCGTCGGCGAGCTCCGGCGGTATGTTCGCCACGACGGAGAGCGAGATCACGACTCCCGCCACCGCCACCCAGAGAAGGACGACGTCACCGGCGAAGACGCGCGCGTGGGCTCGAAGGACGCGACCGATCACACGCCCCTCCTGCTGCCCCTGAACCACGCGACGGCGACCAGCCCGGCAGCCCACGCGATTGCGATGCCGAGCGCCGGCACGAAGTCGAGCAGACGGTCCTGATAGCCGGGAACGCTCACGGCTGCCAGGACCAACCCCGGCGAGAACCTGGCCAGCTCGGGCGCCGTGCGCAACAGAGCGAGCTCCAGCACCATCGGGAGGACGAGGACGATCGCTGCCGTGACGTAGTAGTTTCGGGCGATCCAGCCGATGGCCCCTCCGATCAGCGCGCCGAGAACCACCCCCACCAGTGCCCCGCCATAGATCCGCCACGCATCCGAGGTGAGTGAGAGCGAGAGGCCGCTCCGCAGCAGGATGACGGAGACACCGGCCGTCCAGACGACGAAGATGCAGATCGAGACGGCGAGCGCGATGAGAGTGCCGGCGACGAGCTTTCCCGAGAATGCGCGTCGAAAGCCGACTCCGGTGAGCGTCCTGTCCATCGAGGCGTAGTAGCACTCGCGGGTCACGCCATACGCGCCGATGAACGCCGCAGAGACGGCGCACCAGGCGAGCGGCTCCAAGAGCCCTGCGGTGGCGGCGCCGGATTCGAGGCCCTCGAGGTCGAAGCGCGAGCCGTCCGAGAACAGCACGAAAGCAGGCATCAGGACGGCGACGACATAGACCGCCAGGACGGAGGATCCGCTCACCGCCCGGACGACCTCACTGTGGATGATTCCCTTCACGAGGACGCTCCTTCGACCAGATCGAAATACTTGCTTTCCAATGTGTCGGCACCGTCCGTGACGAGGTCGCCGAGCTTCCCGGCGAAGAGCGCCCGTCGTTTGATGACGACCACCTCATCCACGACCTGTTCCAGCTCTGCGAGCTGATGACTGGCGATCAGCACCGTGCCACCGGCCTCCGCATAGTCTCGGAGGAACCGGCGCAGCCAGCGGATGCCGTCGGGGTCCAACCCGTTGGCGGGCTCGTCGAGGATGAGTGTCCGCGGGGAGCCCATGAGCGCGGCGGCCAGCCCGAGGCGCTGGGCCATCCCGGTGGAGAAGGTCTTCACACGGCGACGGGCGTCTGCGGCGAGACCCACCTCATCGAGCACGGCGTCGACTCGACCACGCGGCGCACCGGCCGCGAGGCGGCAGATCTCCAGATGCCTCCTCGCGGTGATCCCGCCCTCGAAACCGAATCCGTCCATGTGGACCCCCACGTGAGAGGCAGGGTCATCGAGTGCGGAGAACGGCATGCCGTCGATGACGGCGTCACCGCTCGTCGGAGTCAGCAATCCGACGAGCGTTCGCAGCGTCGTCGACTTGCCCGCGCCGTTGGGCCCGAGGAGGCCGACGATCGCCCCGTACGGCACCGCGAACGACAGGTCCTCGACCGCGGCCCGATCTCCGTACCTCTTCGTGAGTCCTCGAACCTCGATCGCGTGCGTGTTCATCTTCATTCCTTTCTCGCCTCTCCGCTCTGGAGGGATGACAGCGGCAGCGCCACACCGGTCTCCCAGATCGCCTGCCACAGGTTTCTCTCTCCCAGCCGGACTCGGGCCTGCCCCGTCGCAGGTACGCTCGCTCTCTCGGAGGCCATCTCGACTCCGGCGACGATCACCCCGGCCACCGACGCGCCGTCGACCACCACGGGAAGGAGCGCGTCCAGGGGAACCCTCCTCGGCTCCGGCGGCACGGACGTGACCACTCCTTCGCCGACAGGATCGTTCGCGAGGAGCCCGTTGCTCATCAGGACGACCTCGGTCCCCTCCGGCACTTCCGTCTCCACGGCCTCTCCCGCCTGCAGAAGGACCGCGGTGCCGTTTTGCGCCGCGAAGCCGAAGGTGGCTGTCACCGGCACGGTTATGACGATTCCGGTGATCACTGTGGCCGCGGCCGTCGCTGCGATCACCGACACGAATCGAAGCACCGCGACACCGGACAGCAACACTCTGTGCAAGGCCCGAGAGAGGATCACGAGGCCCGTGAGAAGCGCCGCCGCTTCGAGCATGACGACGAGCACACCGACGATCGGCCCCCCGCCCGCCAGCGCCCGGGCTATTCGAGACAGCGCCAAGACCACCAGCACCACGGGGGCCGCGAGACTCGCGAGTCCGAAGGGCACGCTCCACCACCGCTCGAGGCTCTTGCTCGTCCGCCGTCCGCCGAACAGGGCTCGAGTCAAGAAGGCCGACCCGTCGCGGATCGCCCGCGCCCTGAGGTTCGGTTCGTCGAGAGCGCACATGAGCGCGATGTATCCGTCGAATCTCACGAACGGGATGAGGTTGATGAGGACGATGGCGGCGCAGGAGACAGCGAGAAGCAGCACGGTCCGGCGAAGCATGGAGGGTGGCAGCATGAGCGCGACGATGAGCGCGATCGCGCTCACGGAGGCGTGCACAGCCGGTCCCGCCAGGGCCACGGCCACGCGATGGCGGCGATCGGAGAGTCGCCACCCGTCGGTCACATCGACGAAGAACGCGGGGCTGAGATAGAACAGCATGAATCCTGCACGGCGCGGTCGGCCGCCGAACCTGGTGAGCGTTATCCCATGGGCGCTCTCGTGGAGGGCGGTCAGCAGCGAGAGCACTGCGAGCAATGAGATGAAGCCGACGAGCGGCACCGGCGTGGTGAGCACCTCGTGCAGCTCCTCAGCCTGATGCGCTGCCGCGAGAATTCCGGAGCAGACCAGGACCGCGACGAAGAGCGTCGAGGCGCGGAGGGGGAGCGGGACGATCAGCCGAGCCAGACGGTCGAAGATGACGGGCGCGCGAAGCGTCGCGAACTGCAGCGTGAACGGGGGTCGATAGACGATTCTGCCGGGTGGGGGCTTCGCCTCGCCTCCGAGGAGCCCACCGGCCTGGAAGCGCTGGACCAGGCGCAGAAAGCCCTCCGACGACTCGGCGGCGGCGAAGCGCAGGCGCAGGTCGCGAATCGGCGTCTCTCCGTCCATCGCTTTCAACAGCTCGATGGTCGCCTCGGAGACCCTCGAGGAAGGCACCCCGTCGAGCATCGCGATCCAGGGTCCGGCGTCGGCGGCTTGCTCGAAGGAGACCCCGGGCGCGAGACGCGGGCATTCATCGGCGTTGAGGACGACCGACGTCGAGGAATCCCGTCGGTGGGTGAGGCTATTCGGACGCATCGCGGCCCCCGGCGTCCGACGTCCCCGCCCACGTCGTCGTGAGCAGGAGGATCTCGTCATGCCCCGTCGTCCTGACCGGAGAGATGACAGGAGCAGCGAAGCCCGCGTCGATGAGTTCTCGTGCGAGCGTGTCATGCCCGAGCACTCGCAGGCGGCTCGTGAGCACCGTCGCCTCGCTGCCTTCCGTCAGGTCGGCGACACGAACCCAATTGACCACGCGCTCGGCGCCGCCCTCCTCCATCTGCTGCGAGAAGAGGTAGATCTCCTCCCCGTCGGGCCCGGGTATCGTGACCACCCGATCCGTCGACGTCGAGAGGCTCGCGGCAGAGCCACCGCCTGCAACGGTCATGGCGAGAACACCTCGAGCGGCGAGGTGGCGTCGCACGTTCGCGTAGAAGCGTGATCTGCCCACCCTGTCGAGCAGAGTGATGGATGTCGCGCCTATGATCACGAGGTCGAACCGCCGGCCCAGCGCGAAGTCGCGCATGTCGCCGACGACGCACTCGAGCATCGGATGGTCAGGCACCGCACGGCGAAGGCGCGAGAGCATGTCGTCGGAGAGGTCTAACGCCGTCACCCTTCTGCCCGATCTCACCAGAGGTATGGTCAGCCGCCCGCTCCCGGCGCCGATGTCGAGAATCGGCCCTTCGACGCCTCGCGCGAGCGCCAGCATCTCTCTGATCTCCGCACGGTCAGACCCCACCAGCCTGTCGTAGAACTCGGCACCGTCGCCGGTGTAGAGGTCCTGTTCCTTCGGTACCGCTCCGACCATTTCGAATCTCGCCGATACGGCCTCGGTGATCAGACTCGACATATTGCATTACCTCTCTGCCAAGAGCATCAGGGTGCGGGTGTGTCATCACCCACCCGCACCCCTTGATCAGGTTGCGATCGCTGCCGCACTGCCGATGATGGCGATGATGTAGCTCGCGTGCTCCCACCACTCGAGTGGGGCATCGATCTGTTCGAGTTCGAGGAACTCGAGCGAATCCGTCTGCATGTCATACCTCCGTGAAGGCACCTTGCGAAGGTGCCTCTATGTCAGGGCGAAGATGCCGATGATCACTCCCACAGCGAATCCACGCGTGAAATCGAGGGCGTCATCGAGCGCTTCCATGGACTCGAGTTCTTGGAACTCGAGCGTCGGTGTTGCTGATCGCATGCTCACCTCCCTCCCGTTTCTCCTGGTCTGCTCGCGATCACGTCGCTGCAGCCGCGCCGATGCCGATCAGCACCAACGCGCCGAGTACGCCCTTGTAGAAGCTGTCCCAACTGGGGGCATCCATCGCCTCCAGCTCCTGGAACTGAAGCTGTGGTCCGGCACTTTCGGTCATTGATTCACCTCCTTCCGCAACTTGGACGATCGGTCGGGATGACCGAACGGCTGAGAGCTCCATGACGAGTCACGGAGAAGATCGGAGAAGTCCGCTGCGACGAGACCCGCGAGCATCGGGTGGCGATTCGCCCAGGCTCTCTCTGTGACAGCGGCGATGCGCGCGATGGACCGAGGAGTCGGGCGTGGCGGAGTCGGGATCTGCCAACGATCGATGAGGGCGGCGATGCCCGACGGCGGGTCGAGCGGAAGCGCGAGCCCACTCGCTGCCGTCGACCAGAACTCTTCGAGGCTCCGTCGATCTCCCCAGCGCCGGTCTCCCGAGCAGATCCGACGCCAGACGGCAGCGATGATCGCCGCCGTTGCGGCCATCTTGCGCACTTCCAGCGCGAAGGACACCTCGTTCGCGATGTACCAGTGACGGGCGCTGTAGGGGTCGCTCCCCCGCAACGCCGCCGTTCGCTGGGTCGCTGCGCTCAGACGCGCGAGGCGCAGTCGTGACCCCGGAGAGGTGTCGCCCCGGCTCGCCGTGGCGAGAAGCGCGCTGCCGAGCGTGATCGCATCGCATTTCGCCCTGATGGTCCTCCGCGGGCTCGTCGAGGCTCCGGCCAGACGGAGGAACGCCTCCATCGCACCCTCTCGGACGGCCACCGGCGAAAGGGTCATCAGGTTGCGCGCATCGATGATGGCGTGGCGCGGCCTCAACGAGCCGCCGATGATGAGCCGGTGGCCACTCTCGTTCGTCAGGATGCCGACGCTGTTCGTCTCCGACGAGGTGCCCAATGTCGTCGGCACCGCGATGACTTCCACAGGCGGCGGCGCATCGGGCAAGAAGGTCAGTGCCGACGTCGCCGCGCGTTCGATCGCGAAGTCGAACGTCCGCCCGGGAGAAAGCACGAGCGCGGCGATCTTGCTGGCGTCGAGGATGCTTCCCCCGCCCACCGCGATGATCACGCGCGGCTTCCGACGAGCGATCTGCTCCGCGATGGAGACGACAGAGGCGATGCTCACAGAACGAGCGTCGACCACGATCGTCATGGGAGGACTCCCCGAGAGAACAGGTGTGGGAGTCGACGAGTCCATGATCGCGAGTGCCTCCCGGCCAGCGGTGAGCCGATCGGTCATCCGCCTCGTGATCCCCTGACCGTGCCAGAGCGTCGGAACCCGTGCCGCGAGCTCAGCGCTCATGTCGACGCTCCCGCATCTGTGTCAACCCGGCGCGCACTGCCGAATCCGTCTCGAGAAGCTCGGTCGAGGTGAATCCGTACGCCGGGATCAACGCGATCGCACTGGGGCCCGGCTGCACCAGCACTCCGTGATCCGCGATCTCGGAGACGACTCGAAGCACCTCCGCTCCCGACAGCGGGCTCGCGTCGCTGTCACGCAGGGCGAGCCCCAGGAAGCAACCGGCGCCCGTCACGTCGGCGATCAGTCCGTCAGACTTCAGGGTCGCCGCCAGGCGTGATAGCTCGCGCCCGAGCGCTGCGGTGGTCGGGTTCACATCGATGCGGTGCAGCTCGTCGATCACTGCGGTGACAGCCGCCGCGCACGCCGGAGTACCTGCCTGCGTCTCACCGTGGACGAACGTCCAACCGCCACGCACGAACGCTGACGAGACACGGGGCCCGACGAGAATCGCGGCCGCTCCCGCCGCGCCGTTCGTCAAGGCTTTCGACAGGATCAGCACGTCGGGTGCGGCGCCCCATCCGTCGGTGGAGAACATGCGTCCGGTGCGGCCGAATCCGGTCGCCACCTCGTCGGCGACGACAAGGAACCCGTAGTGCTCGCGCAACGCGAGCAGCCGCGAGACGAACGTCTCCGAGAGTGCATGTGCGCCGCTGCCCAGGACGGGTTCGACGACCACCGATGCCACTCGGTGCCCTTCGCGACTCAACAGCGCCTCGAGTTGCTCTCCGTCGTCGTCGTAGGACACGTGCCTCACCGACCTGCGGTCGACGGAATAGACGGATTGAAGAAGATCGTCGCCACTCAACGCGTGGCTGCCGTACATGGTGCCGTGATAACTGCCCGTCAGCCCGACGACGAGAGAGCGCGACTCCGCTCCTTGGTGAGACCAGTACTGTCGCGCCAACTTCATCGCGGCGTCGTTCGCCGCTCCGCCCGAGGTCGAGAAGATGACGCGCCTGTACCGGCGCGGGTTCGCGAGCTCGATGAGCGCGTCGGCCGCGTCTTCGGCATATCGATGCGGCGCGCGGAAGAGGGACAGGTAGGAAGCGTCGTGCATCGCTCGGTCCACCGCTTCGGTCACCGCCGGGTTGCCGAAACCGAGAGGGACGTTCCACAGCCCGCTCGTCGCGCAGAGACGTGTGGATCCGTCTGCGAACTCGATGCGGTTGCCGACAGCACCGACCGCGACCCGATCCGGTGTGAAGGTGGCGTCTGCCGGAAGCATCGAGGGCCACAGTGCATGCGGAGAGTTCACGTTCGGGCGCCGTGTGCGGCGCACGCCGCGTCACTCGGCATGCCGAGGTGGATGTCGAGTGCATCGACCGCTCCGAGGCACAGCCCACGCGCATCAACCGTATCGATGTCGAGTTCGCGGGAGACACGATCGGCCGCGAGCTCGGCTGTCGTCGAGGTCTGGACCACAGTGACCACGGTGGCGGTCGTCGGAGACAGAAGCCGGCGCCGCAGGGTGGTGAGGTCGGCGAGCACGAAGCCGTCTGCCGTATCGAGAAGGAACGGATCCCTCATTCGAGGTTCGGCATCCGCACGGCCATCTTCACCGGGGCACCAGCCGAATCCCGCGATCTTCGCGGCACCGTTCGCCAGGCGCATCGTCTTCATGAGGTCTGTCGCGTTGAGGTAGCGCCCGATCCGTTCGCGGCAGGTGAAGTCTGAGGGGCCCGCCGAGCCGCTCGTCGCAGCTCCGAGCATCGCCGCACGCGGCATCGGGACCGTCAGCAGCTCTCTCAGTTCGTCGACGCCGCCAAGGGGTTCGCCCCGCACGCCGATGCTGACTGTGCCGTCCGCGCTCAGCCTGATGGCGCTCGGAGTCCCGAGTCCCGTCGGACCGACCAGTGCACGCCGATTCGCGAGCAGCACGCGCTGATCGATCAGAGCCGACGGGAACACTCCTGTGCGTCGTGCGAGTGCCGCATCGTCGAGAAAAGCCTGCGCGCTCGGTTCGTCGAAGAGGCCGACGACGGTGGGGCCGATGATCTGGACGAATGCCGCGGCGACGTAGTCTTCGACTTCGACGGCGCGCTCCCCGAGGAAGAGGGCGTCGCCGATCTCGTTCAGCGCTCCGCTGTAGCGGAAGGAAAGCGCGCGGCCGCCCCACGGCCCGCTGTCGACGGCCAGAAGAACCGCGTCATCGTCGCCCGCGACATCGGCGACGACAGTCGGGCTTGCGCCGCTCTCGACCATGAAGACGCGCGAGAATGCCTCCGGTTCTCCCGTGATCCACTCACGCAGTGCTCGTGCTCCGATGAGATCAGATCCGGTGCGTGCCCTCTCGCGCCCCATCAGAGACCCTCGTCTTGAGCCGTTGAGGTGTCGAGACCCGGCCGCCTCCGCGGGCGCGGCATCCTGGTGCCGAGCAGCTGCCCGACGTGCCGGTGGATGAACGGGACGAGTTCCGTGTGCTCGCCCGCATCCGCGCGAGTGAGCAGCTTCGTCATCACGTAGAGCTGCGAGATGACGCCGCCGTCGGACTCGAGATCGCCGCGAAAGCGTCGTGCCACCTGGTCGGCGGCGTGACGTACCGCGAGCGAGTGGCCGAGCAGGAAGGCCGCGTCATAGCCGCGTGGCGCGAGGCCCCAGGCCTCCCAGTCGGCGATCGCGAACGGCTCGCGGTGAAGATTGTTCCAGTGCAGGTCACCGTGTGCGGGCAGCCACTCGCGGGGGTCGATGTCCAGATCGATCCCGAAGAACACCGTGATTCGTCGACGCATGGTTTCGGGGTCCAGGACTCGCCGCTCGGTGGATGTCTCAGCGAGAGCTCTGAGACTGCGCTCGAGCTCGTCCCACCACCCGTCGTCGAGACCGGGGTTCCGTTCGAGGACCGCCGTCGATGCGCAGGCCCTGCCCGGCAGGAGGCTCATGAGCTCGGCGCGATAGACCAGCGGGCCTTCTTCCCACGCACGCGCATCCAGCACCCGCGGCTTGGCCACGCCCCGGATCGACGTCGCGTCTCGATTGCCGGTCCACCAGTCCCCCTGCGCCTGCTCGCGGCGCGCCCACACCACGCGAAGCCACTGTCGCGATCCTGCATGCTCGACGGCTGATCCGATCGAACGATCGCGCCATCCGAAGCGGACCCGCCCGATCGCGTCGAGCCCGAGGTCGGCCAGCGCCCTCGAGTGCGCCATGCGCAGTGCTGTGCGCAGAGCGGTGCTGGGCGAGATCGCCATATCGACCGTGGTCATCAGTTCCTCCGAAGATCGTCCGCCAGGGGCAGTCATGCTCACGTATGACTGCATAACGTCTTCTTATGAAGGTAGATACCTGGTGATGAGCCCCGCAAGGTCACCGAGGATCGCATACCGGTGCGACGGAATCTCGGCCCTGGCTGCCGCGAGTGGCGACTCCTTGACGGCTGGTCGTAGGCGGTCCGCGCGATCGGATAGACTGTTCAGGTTGTTCCTTGGTGACGTGTCCGAGCGGCCGAAGGAGCACGCTTGGAAAGCGTGTGTTGTGCAAGCAACCGCGGGTTCGAATCCCGCCGTCACCGCCGAAAAGCATGAAGGGTCTCCGCGCCAGCGGGGGCCCTTCATGCTTTTTGTCGAGCATCGTGGGATTCGGGGAGGAGCGAGCGCAGCGAGCACCGGAGTCCCGCCGTCACCGCCAGCCCGCAGCCGACGAGGTCTAGCTGAACCGCACCCCGTAGCTCTGCCCGCCCGGCTCGGCCGGCAGCGGCGTCATGCCGAGCCGCTCGTAGAACGCGGCGGCACCCGTGTTCTTCGGGTCCATGCCCAGGTGCAGTCCGCGCACTCCGCGGCGTCTGAGCTCGGCGAACAGCGTCTCGATGAGCGCGCGTCCGAGGCCCTGCCCCTGTGTCTCGGGCAGCAGGTCGATGTGCAGGTGCGCCGGGTACTCCGCGGCATTCGCGTTCCGTCCAGGCGCCTGGCTGAAGCCGTGCTCGATCATCCGCTCTTCGCGGGTCTTCGGCTCGGCCGCACGCGGATACCGCTCCTGCAGCGTCGGCCACCACTCGTCGCGGAACCAGGTGGCGAAAGCCTCCGTGTCGTCGGTCGCGACGATGTAGCCGATCACGCGTTCGTCGTCGGTCTCGACCACCCACGCGAGGTCCGGATGCCGTTCGGCATAGGGCACCGCGAAGAGGTCACCCCAGAGGGAATCGTCCGAGAAGATCCCGGTCGCGTCAGCGCCGGCGTCCGCGGTCCTCGTGCACACCTCGTACAGGGCTGCGCGGTCGGACGGACGATACGGGCGGATGCGAGACACGACGGCTCCTCGGTGAGTGGGGGTGTCCCGTCAGCCTATCGGCGCGGATGCCTCCGCTCGGCGCGACGCCGACTGCACCCATGGCAGCATCACGGAGCCCAGCACGAGCACCACCCCGGCCCCGACGAGTGCACCGCCCAGAGTGTCCGTGGCCCAGTGGACCGAGAGCAGCGTGCGGGAGATGGCCATCGCGAGGACCCACAGGATTCCGAGGATCGCCGTCCACACGCGCGGGAACACGAGCCACAGCACGACAGCGATCGTCGCCGCGTTGGCCGTATGACCCGAGGGGAACGAGCCGTAATCGCTCACCACGATCATGTCCTCCGGGCGCGCACGTCCGAACAGCTGCTTGAGCAGCTGCACCGCTCCGGCACTGGCGAGGAACGCCGCGGCGGCGAACACCGCAGCACGCCATCGCCGAGCGAGCAGCAGCGCGATGATCATCAGGAGCGGCACGAGGAGGATGGCCACCCACCCGCCGCCGATGTCGTTGAGGATCAGCGCGAACGACAGCATCCACTCAGCGCGGTACGTGCTGATCGTCTCGTTCCACCAGGTGTCGAACCCCGGAGGCTCGGTGTACCCGAACACGATCGCCGCTCCGAGGAGCGTCGCCGCGACGAGCATCCCTATTCCCCACCACAGCAGCGTTCGTCGTCTCATCGAACCATTCTGCCCGGTGGATGCTGAATATCAGGGAGCCAGCATGCCGACAGTCCGGGGGCGCACGATCAGCCACAGCGACAGAACGCCGATCGCCGCGCATCCGACCATGACCGAGGCCATGGTCGTCGCGGTGATTCCCGCCCCCTGGGAGACCCAGCCGACGACCGGCGAGATCAGCCCCGCAACACCGAAGTTGGTGGCTCCGATGACGGACGCCGCGGTGCCTGCCGCTTTGCCGTGCCTGTCGAGCGCGAGCACCTGCACGTTCGGGAACGTGAAGCCGCAGGCCGTCATGAAGACGAACAGCGGGACGACCGTGCCCCAGAGGCCGAGGCCCAGCTGGTCCGTGACGATGATCGCCGCTCCCGCGAGCAGCAGCACCGCGGTCGAGTAGGCCATGACCCACTGAGGACCGAAGCGCGCCGCGAGGCGCGAAGCGGTCTGCACACCGGCGACGACACCGAGGGAGTTCACCGCGAACAGGAGGCCGTACTGCTGGGCATCCAGTCCGTGCGTCTGCTGGAACAGGAACGGCGAGGCGGAGAGATACGAGAACAGACCCGAGAAGGTCATGCCGCCGATGATCAGCACACCGATGAAGACCCGGTCGGAGAACACCGAGCGGTAGCGCTGCAGGACGGTCGCGCCGCCCTTCTCCTGCCGCCGGGCGATGGGGAGCGTCTCGGGGATGAAGACGATGGCCGATACGAGCATCACCACGCCGTAGAGCGCGAGCACGACGAAGATCCCCCGCCAGGGCATGAGGGTGAGCAGCCACGAGCCGATCAGGGGCGCGATGACCGGCGCCACGCCCGACACCAGGGCGAGGCGCGACAGCATCACGACCAGGCGGCGTCCGCCGAACAGGTCGCGCACGATCGCCATCGCGACGACGCCACCGGCAGCGGCACCGACACCCATGAGAACGCGAGCGCCGCTGAGCAGGGGCAGGGTCGGGGCGTAGGCCGCCGCGGCACTGGCCAGCACGTGCAGCGCGGTCACGGCGATCAGAGGGATGCGGCGTCCGACCTTGTCGCTGAGCGGACCCACCACGAGCTGCCCGAGCGCGAAGCCGATCATGGTGCCGGTGAGGGTGAGCTGGATGGCCGCGGCCGTGGTCTCGAAGTCCTGCTCGAGCACGGGGAATGCCGGCAGGTAGAGGTCGATCGTGAACGGGCCGAGCGCGGTGAGCGCACCGAGCAGCACGATGTACAGCGCGCGGCGGCCGTTCGAGATCGAGTCGCCGGGGTGCAGCATGATCGGCGCCGTGGCGGGGTTCGATCCGAGGGTGCGGATCGCGCCCGTGGACGACGGGATGCGGATGCTGCCGGTGGCCGTGCGCTCGGTGGCGGAGGTCGTCGGGATGGAGTCAGTGCGTGGAGCGTCGGGCACGACGGTCCTTCCGGAGTTCGAGGGGATGAGGTCGAGTCGCGAGAGCGGCCGAATCGTCGATGAGATCTCGAAACGATTCGATTCGGGCGAAGTCTCCATGTTACAGCTCAGGCGTGCACCGGCACATCCCGACGGATGCACCTTCATGCCGAAAAGACGGATGGATGCCGAAACGCGCGGTCTCGGCATCCATCCGTCTTCTGAGCAGGCGTCTGTGCGGCCTGCGGGCAGACGGTGTCCGGCGGAGTCAGCGGAGCCGCGCGAGCCCCCGCTCGAGGTCGGCGATCAGGTCGTCGACGCCCTCGATGCCCACCGAGAGGCGCACGACGTTCTCGGGCACGGCGAGCTCGGTGCCGCGCACCGAGGCGTGAGTCATGTCCGGCGGGTATCCGATGAGGGACTCGACCCCGCCGAGCGACTCGGCGAGCTGGAAGAGCTCGGTCGACTCGGCGAAGGCCTTCGCGGCCGCAGCTCCCGCGGACAGGCCGAGTGAGAGCATCCCGCCGAAGCCGCTCATCTGGCGAGCAGCGATGTCGTGGCCCGGGTGCGAGGCGAGACCCGGGTAGTAGACGGTCTCGAACTCGGGGCGGGCGGCCGCCCACTCGGCGATCGCCTGCGCGTTCTCGGAGTGCTGACGAACCCGCACGGCGAGAGTCTTGATGCCACGCGTCGTGAGCCACGCGTCGAGCGGAGCCGAGACCGCGCCGACGGCGAACTGCTGGAACTTGATCTGCTCGAAGAAGCGGTCGTCACCGAAGACCACGGCGCCGCCCAGCACATCCGAGTGCCCGCCGAGGTACTTCGTAGTGGAGTGCACGACCAGATCGGCCCCGAGCGAGAGGGGCTGCTGCAGCGCGGGCGATGCGAACGTGTTGTCGACGACCGCGATCGCCCCGGATGCGTGCGCGATCTCGGCGATGAGCGCGATGTCGACGATCTTCAGCAGCGGGTTGCTGGGGGTCTCGACCCAGACGATCTTCGTCTCGGGGCGGATCGCCGCGCGCAGCGCGTCGGAATCCGACAGCTCGACCGTGGTGGTCTCGATGCCCCACGGCGCGAGCACCTTGGTGAGCAGACGGTACGTGCCGCCGTAGACGTCGTTGCCGAGCACGATATGGTCGCCGGGCTTGAGGATGCCGCGCAGCAGCGCGTCTTCCGCCGCGAGGCCCGAGGCGAACGACAGCGCGCTCGCCCCTCCTTCGAGAGCGGCGAGCTGCGTCTCGAGCGACGAGCGCGTCGGGTTGCCCGCACGGTTGTACTCGTATCCGTCGCGGAATCCCCCGATGCCGTCCTGCACATGCGTGGAGGCCTGATAGATCGGCGGGATGATCGACCCCGTGGTCGGGTCAGGCGCCTGACCTGCGTGGATGGCTCGGGTGGCGAAAGCATGCTCGGACATGTCTCTCAGCCTACGTCGACCCCGACACCGACATCCGGCCCTGTTACGCCCGGCGTCAGCACGACGTCCGTGCGGCGTCAGCGTGAGATGTACGAGAGCAGGTCCTGGCGCGTGAGCACCGTGTGCGGCTTGCCGTCGGAGGTCACGAGCAGGGCGTCGACGTCGGCGAGCGCCGACCTCGCCTGCGCGAGAGGAGCATGGATGCCGATGAGCGGCAGCCGCTCCCCCACGTGATCGCCCACGGCGTCCGCCGGCTTCGCGTCGCCCCGGAACAGCAGGTCGAGCAGGCCCTTCTCATCGACGGTGCCGACGACCTCGCCCATCATCACCGGGGGCTCGGCGCTGAGGACCACGAGCTGCGACACGTCGTACTCGGTCATCATGCCGATGGCCTCGAGCACGGTGTCGGTCGGGTGCGCATGCACGAGCGCCGGGATGCCGTCGCCGAGGCGCGACGAGCGCGCAGCCAGCACATCGGCGACCGTCTCGCCCTCCTCCACCTCGCTGAACCCGTAGGAGCGCATCCACCCGTCGTTGAAGATCTTGCTCAGGTAGCCGCGCCCGCCGTCGGGGAGCAGCACCACCATGACGGCATCCGCCGGAAGCTCCCGGGCCACGCGCAGCGCGCCGACCACGGCCATGCCGCTCGATCCGCCGACGAGGATGCCTTCTTCCCGCGCGAGCCGCCGGGTCATCGCGAACGATTCTGCGTCGCCGACCGCGACGATCTCGTGCGGGATCTTCGGGTCGTAGGCGCCGGGCCAGATGTCCTCTCCGACCCCCTCGACCAGGTACGGCCGTCCGGTGCCGCCGCTGTAGACGCTGCCCTCGGGATCGATCCCGACGATGCGCACGCGATCGTCCGAGACCTCGCGCAGGTACCGTCCCGTGCCCGTGATCGTGCCGCCGGTGCCGACACCCGCGACGAAGTGCGTGACCGCGCCGTCGGTGTCACGCCAGATCTCGGGACCGGTGGTCTCGTAGTGGCTGCGAGGGCCGTTCGGGTTCTCGTACTGATTCGGCTTGAACGCGCCGGGGATCTCGCGGGCGAGGCGATCGCTCACGCTGTAGTACGACTCGGGGCTGTCTGCCGCGACCGAGGTCGGTGTGACGACGACCTCGGCACCGTAGGCGCGAAGGACGTCGATCTTGTCCTCACCGACCTTGTCCGGCAGCACGAAGACGCATTTGTACCCGCGCTGCTGCGCGACGAGCGCCAGGCCCACCCCGGTGTTGCCGCTCGTCGGCTCGACGATCGTGCCTCCGGGCCGCAGGTCGCCCGAGGCCTCGGCCGCGTCGATGATCCGCGAGGCGATGCGATCCTTCGCGGATCCGCCGGGGTTGAGGTATTCGAGCTTCACGAGCACGGTGCACTCCACACCCTCGGTGACGTGCTGGAGCTTCACGAGGGGCGTGTTGCCGACGAGGTCGACGATGGAGTCTGCGTACTTCATGTTCACAGCGTACGTGCGACGATGCCGCGACCGGGGTTGTGTTGCACCCGGTCGCGGCATCGTGTGTTCCGCAGTTCTGAGAGAGGCGATCAGCCCTTCGTCGAACCCGCCAGGAGTCCTCGCACGAAGTATCGCTGGAGCGAGAAGAACACGATCAGCGGGATGATGATCGACACGAAGGCGCCTGCGGTGAGCAGGTACCAGTCGTTCCCTCGGGTTCCCGTGATCTCCGCCAACAGCTTCGTGATCGGAGCAGCTGCTCCGTCGGCGAACACGAGGGCGACGAGCAGGTCGTTCCAGACCCAGAGGAACTGGAAGATCGCGACCGAGGCGATGGCCGGCATCGTCAGCGGCAGCACGACCCGGAAGAAGATCTGTCCACGCGATGCACCGTCGACACGTGCGGCCTCGATGATCTCGCCGGGGATCTCCGACATGAAGTTGTGCAGCAGATAGATCGCCAGCGGCAGCGCGAACATCGAGTGCGCGATCCACACCTGTGCGTACCCCGACGATGCGTCCAGCGGCAGGGTGACCTGCAGTCCGAAGAGATTGATGCCGCGGGAGAACGATGACAACAGCGGCACGAGGGCCATCTGGATGGGCACGATCTGGAGCGCGAACACGAAGATGAACAGCGCGTTGCGTCCCTTGAAGTCGATCCAGGCGAACGCGTAGGCGGCCATCGAGGCGATCATCAACGGGATGACGGTCGCGGGAATCGTGATCGCGATCGAGTTGACGAACGATTCGAGGATCGTCAGCTGGGTCGTTCCGGACTGCAGCACGTCGACGTAGTTCTCGAGGGTCACCTGCGGGTTGGCGAAGAACTCCCACCACCCGCTGGACTGGATCTGATCGCGCGGACGGAACGACGAGATGAACAGGCCGAGCGTCGGGATCGTCCACAGCACCGCGATCAGGATCGATCCGACGGATGCCCACGGACGCGACAGCTTCTTGCGCGCACGCCCGGCTGCGGCATCGAGGCCGCCTCCGGTGGTGATCGCTCGTGTGCTGGTCGCGCCGGTCTGGGTCTTCAGCGTGTCGCTCATCAGCGCACCTCCCGCTGCTTCTTGATCTGTCGCGCGTTGTAGATGACGATCGGCAGCACGAGGATGAACAGGATGACCGACAGTGCGGCACTGCGTCCGGCCTCGAACTTCGAGAACTGCGTGTACATCTCGTTCGCGAGCACGGAGGTGCCGTAGTTGCCGGCTGTCATGGTGCGAACGATGTCGAAGACCTTCAGCGAGGCGATCGAGATCGTGGTGAGCACGACGATCAGCGCCGGCCGGATCGACGGGACGGTCACGGCCCAGAAGCGTTCCCAGGCATTCGCGCCGTCGAGCTCAGCGGCTTCGAGCAGCTCGGCGGGAACGCCCTTGATGGATGCCGAGAGCACGACCATCGCGAAACCCGTCTGCACCCAGATCAGCACGACGATGAGGAACAGGTTGTTCCACGGCTCGTTGAGCAGCCACTGCTGGGGCTCGCCCCCGAACCAGACCAGGATCTGGTTGAGCAGGCCGATCTGCTTGAACTCCGGCCCGCGGTACTCGTACATGAAGCGCCAGATGATGCTGGCACCGACGAACGAGATCGCCATCGGCATGAACACGAGAACCTTGTAGATCTTCTCGCCGCGGGTGCGGTCGATGAAGACCGCGTAGGCGAGGCCGACCATGGTCGACACCGTGGGCACGAGCAGCACCCAGATGATCGAGTTGACGACCGAGGTGATGCCGTCGGACTGAGTGAAGATCCACAGGTAGTTCGCGAAGCCCACGAACTCCTTGCCCGATGAGTTCCAGAAGGAGGAGTACATCGTCTGGATCGACGGCAGGATGAGCCCGACGAGCAGCAGGAGCAGCGCCGGGGCCATGAAGGCGACGAGTTGGATCAGGTACCCCGCGCCGTCGCGGGATCTGTAGTCCAGGAAGAAGAACAGAGCGCCGACGACGACGGCGACTCCCATCGCCCAGTAATAGGAGCTGAAGAAGAACATCACTGCGAGAGGGATGAGCAGGCACATGGCCAGGCGCACCCAGGTGTAGATCTTTCCCTTGCGTGGAGCGACGTCCACGAGAAGCAGGATGACGGCCACGACCACCGCGAATGCGATGACCACGACGACGGCCTGCAGGATCGGCGGGAGCGTACCGATCCACTGGAAGAAACTGGTCGCGTTCACGGAATCCCCTTCATGACGCGTTATGGATCTGCAGTTCGCGCGGCGGTGCGCGAACCGTGTGAGAAGGAGGGCCGCCCGACCGGGCGGCCCTCCTCATCCGGTCAGCTGGACGGCCAGCCCGTCTCGATCTGCGTCAGGACCTCATCGGTCGAGGAGCCGTTGACCCACGCGACCATGCCCTTCCAGAAGGTTCCGGCGCCGACGGCACCGGGCATCAGGTCGGAGGCGTCGAAGCGGAACGTCGTGTCCTTGTCCTGGAGGATCTTGATGGTCTCCTGCAGGATCGGGTCCTTGGCGTTGGCCGGGTCGAGGCCGTTGTTGGCCGAGGTGACGCCACCCAGGCTCACTCGGCTGTTGGCCCACTCGGGGCTCGACAGGTACGCGAGCACCTTCTGCGTCGCCTCGGAGTCGCTGAACGCTCCGACGATCTCACCGGCACCGGTGACGGCCTTGTCGTCAGCGGACTCGCCCGGGAGCATGAACGCCCAGATGTCGCCGTCCTCGGCGATCGTGGTGCCCTCGGGGTAGAAGCCCGAGAGGAACGACGCCTGGTGGGTCAGCGCGCAGCTGCCGGATGCCAGAGCCGGGGCGACATCGCCGAACGCGGTCGAGTTGATCGAGCGGACGTCGCCGAAGCCGGCGTTGACGTTGGCCGGGTTGAGCAGGACCTCGCCCACCGAGTCGAACGCCGTCTTGATCTGCGGGTCGGTGAACGGGATCTCGTTCGTGACCCACTGGTCGTAGACGTCAGGGCCGGCCTGACGGAGCACGTAGTCCTCGATCCAGTCGGTGCCGGGCCAGCCGGTCGCCGTTCCGGACTCGAATCCTGCGCACCATGCCGGCGTGCCGGTGGCCCCCTGGATCGTCTCGGTGAGAGCGGTGAGCTCATCGAGCGTGGTCGGGACCTCGACGCCCCACTCGGCGAACTTCGCCGGCGAGTACCAGATCCAGCCCTTGACGTTGGCCATCAGCGGAGCACCGTAGAAGGTGCCGTCGACGGTGCCGTAGTTCACCCAGTCCTCGGTCCAGTACTCGTTGGCGTTCTTCTCGACCTCTTCCGGCGCGGGCTTCAGGAAGTCGCGGTTGGCGAAGTCGGCGAACAGGCCGGGCTGCGGGAAGATCGCGATGTCCGGCGGGTTTCCGCCCTGTGCGCGGGTGCCGAGCTGCGTCTCGAAGTCCTGGCTGCCCTCGTACTTGATCTCGATGTCGTTCTCCTCGGCCCAGTCGGCCCAGGACTCCTGCAGCAGTTCCGCTTCGGCGTCGACGATCGTGCCGTAGATCGTGACCGTGTTGCCGCCGCTGTCGCCGCCGCCGCCGTCGGGCGCACCGCCGGGAGCACCACAACCGGCGAGCGCGATGCCCGCCACTCCCAGCAGGGCGATCGGCGCGTAACGCCGCGAACGCTGTGACAGACCCATGTGAATTCTCCTCTTCGAGTTTCACGGTCCCCCGCGTATTCTGCGCCGCCCCTCGGCGCAGAATCGGGAACCGATTCCAGGACAACCTACCGGGGTCGGATGCCGCGGCACAATAAGCCAGGATCACAACACGGCAACCTTTCCTGCAGCCCGCGATCTCCCTCATGGGAGCGCTCCCTCACGAATCCTGTGGAACCGGTTCCTTTCGACGTGGACACGGGCTACGCTGACATCGGTGCGCAGGAGGGGCTGGGCGCCGCACGCATGGTCGAGGAGGACCGATGAGCACGATCGCGGACGTCGCGGCGCGTGCAGGCGTGTCCAAGGCGACGGCGAGTCGGGCGCTCAGCGGTCGCGGATACGTCTCAGAGAGCACCCGCAAGAGGGTGACGGATGCCGCAGACGAACTGACGTACGTTGCGCATTCCTCCGCCACCAGCCTCGCGACCGGACGCACCCAGACAGTCGGGGTGATCATGCCCCCCGTCGACCGCTGGTTCTTCTCCGAGCTGCTGGCCGGCATCCAGGAATCGCTGTTCGCGCTCGACTACGAGCTCGCCCTGTACGGCATCCGCGAGGGGACCGACACGCGTGAGCGTCTGTTCGACGCAGTGCTTCCCGGTCGACGCTTCGACGGGATCATCGCGGTCGGCATCCAGCCGAGCGCGCAGGAGCTCGAGCGTCTGCACCGCTCGGAGCGACCGCTCGTCAGCGTCGGGCCCTACAGCGAAGGATCGAGTGCCGTGTCGATCGACGACATCGCCGCCGCGCGCATCGCCACAGAGCATCTGATCGAACTGGGGCACACCGACATCGCCTTCGTCGGCGGGTCCGCCGACCCCGACGATCTCAGCTTCGGCGACGCCCAGCGCGTCGAGGGATATCTCGAGGCTCTGGCCGCGGCCGGACTCGAGGCGGTCGCGCGGATCGCGGACTCTCCCCCGACCATGCCGGGTGGGTACGCCGCCGCTGTCGAGCTGCTCGGCGACCGCCGGGGGCGCCCGACCGCGATCATCGGCGTGTGCGACGAGGCCGCGATCGGAGCGATGATCGCCGCACGGCGGCTGGGGATCGCGGTGCCCACCGAGCTGAGCATCGTCGGCGTCGACGACCATCAGCACGCCGAGATGTTCGCACTCACGACCATCAAGCAGTCCCCGCGCGAACAGGGTCACGAGGCGGTGCGGCTGCTGCAGCAGCAGATCGACCACCCGGACTCCCCGCGCGAGCGCACCGTCACGGCGTCCGCTCTGGTCGTGCGCAGCTCCACCGCCGGTCGACGCTGAGCGTCGTTCGCGGCATGGGCCCAGACGCACGAAAGCCCCGGGCGGACCCGGGGCTTTCGTGAAGCGTTCAGACGCTTCCAGGGCGAGGCGCTGGGCCGCGACCTGGAACGGATTACTTGAGGGTAACCGTGGCGCCTGCCTCTTCGAGGGCAGCCTTGGCCTTCTCGGCTGCTTCCTTGTTCGCGCCCTCGAGCACGGCCTTGGGAGCACCGTCGACGACAGCCTTGGCCTCGCCGAGACCCAGCGAGGTGAGCTCGCGGACGGTCTTGATGACCTGGATCTTCTTGTCGCCAGCAGCCTCGAGGATGACGTCGAAGGAGTCCTTCTCTTCCTCGGCCTCGGCACCTGCGCCGGCACCGGCGGCACCTGCGACGGCGACGGGGGCAGCAGCGGTGACCTCGAACTTCTCCTCGAACGCCTTGACGAAGTCGTTGAGCTCGATGAGGGTCAGGCCTGCGAACTGCTCGAGCAGCTCCTCAGTGGTGAGCTTAGCCATGATGTATCTCCTAGATAGATGGGTTTTGTTGAACGAGAACGTCAGGTCGCTTACGCGGCCTCGGCGGTCTCCAGCTTTTCGCGAAGAGCATCGATGGTGGCGGCAGCCTTGCCCATCGTGGCCTTCATCATGCCCGCAGCCTTCGCCAGCAGAACCTCACGGCTCTCGAGCGCGGCGTACTTGTTGACCTCGTCGGCAGAGAGGGCGTTGCCCTCGAAGATGCCGGACTTGATCACGAGAAGCGGGTTGGCCTTGGCGAAGTCACGAAGAGCCTTGGCAGTGGCGACGAAGTCACCGTGCACGAACGCGACGGCCGACGGACCCTTGAGGTCGTCGTCCAGCGCGGTGATGCCAGCCTTGTTGGCGGCGATCTTGGTCAGCGTGTTCTTCACCACGGCGTACTCAGCGTCCTGACGGATGCTGTTGCGCAGCTCCTTGAGCTGGGCAACCGTCAGACCGCGGTACTCGGTCAGCAGAACGGCAGTCGAGTTCTCGAATGACTTCGTGAGCTCGGCGACCGATGCATCCTTCTGCGCCATGGTCACTCCTTGGTGTGTACGAGGTGCCTCACGGCGGTGAGGCACCGGGTCCGACCCCTGGCAACAGAAAAGCTCCGGCGCAAGCGCACGGAGCTTTGGAAAGTTCGTGTCCTGCGCGGGCCCCTGCTGAGCAGAGCTTCAATCCTCTTGCGCTTGCGCGCATGACGATGACCAGCGGTCTTCGGTTGATCCCACTGTACCTCACCGCATCCGCTCTCCCAAATCCGGCGGATCACCGGCGATGAGCCGCGCGGCCCCCGTGGCCCCCGAGCGCGTCGGCGGCGTGGATCAGACTCAGATGCGAGAGCGCCTGCGGGGTGTTGCCCGCCTGCCGCGTGTTCGCGACGTCGAACTCCTCCGACAGCAGGCCGAGGTCGTTCGTCATCTCGATCAGCCGCGCCATCAGGTCTCGGGCCTCGTCGACACGGCCGCTCGTCGCGTACTGCTCGACCAGCCAGAAACTGCAGGCGATGAAGGGATGCTCTCCTCCGTCGAGCCCGTCGACACCGGACTCCGTACGGTACCGCCAGAGGAATCCGCCGGTGAGCAGGGTGCGCTCGATCTGCTCCACCGTCCGCAGCATCCGCGGGTCGTCGGGGGCGCAGTACCCGACCTGCGGAAGGACGAGCAGCGAGGCGTCGACCTCGGCCGACCCGTAGTGCTGGACGAAGTACCCCTGATCGGCATCCACTGCGCGCTCGTCGATCTCGCGCCGCAGCCCGTCGCGGACCACCGCCCATCGGTCGGCGTCGCCCGGGAGCCCGTGCTCCCGCACGGCGCGCACGCCGCGGTCCAGCGCCGCCCACATCATGACCCGGGAATGGGTGAACCACTGCGGCTCGCCCCTGATCTCCCAGATGCCGTTGTCGGGGCGGTCGATCGACGCGATCACCTGCTCGATGAGGGCCCGCTGCAGGGGCCACGAGAAGTCGCCCTCCTCGAGGCCTGCGATCCGAGCTGCTTCCAGAGCGACCAGGACCTCGCCGATCACGTCGCCCTGATACTGGTCGACCGCGCCGTTGCCGATCCGCACCGGTGCCGCGCCTCCGTAGCCGGGAAGGCTCGTGAGCTCGCGCTCGATGAGATCCCGCTCCCCCGCGATCCCGTACATGATCTGCACCTCGTTCGGCTCGCCGGCCACGGCGCGCAGCAGCCACCGCCGCCAGTGGTGCGCCTCGGTGAGGAACCCGTGCGCGATCAGCGCCTCGAGGGTCAGCGCGGCATCCCGCAGCCAGACGAAGCGATAGTCCCAGTTGCGCGAGCCGCCGAACTCCTCGGGCAACGACGTCGTGGCGGCGGCGACGATCCCGCCGGTGTCCTTGTTCGTGAGAGCCCGCAGCACGAGCAGCGACCGCACGACCTCGCCGCGGTATGCGCCGTCGTGCTGGATCCCGCTCGCCCACCCCTGCCACCACGATCGCGTGGCGGCGATCGCGTCGTCGACGTCGAGGGCCGCCGGCGAATGCTCGTGCGAGGGGAACCAGCTGAGAATCAGATCACGGGTCTCATCCGCCGAGACGATGAACTCCGCCCGGTGCCGGTGATCCTCGGCGACGAGCCGCACGCCGCGCACGATCACCGCCTCGGGCCCGGCCGTCGCGCGCAGAGCCGGCTCCTCGCTCGTGCCCACCTGCCGCACCCAGGGAAGCCTGCGGGAGTAGTCGAAGTGCATCCGCAGCTCGGTGACGAACTCGACGCGACCCGAGATGCCCACGATCCGGCGCACGACATCGCTGCGCGAGGACTGCAGCGGCATGAACTCGTGCACCTCCGCCACGCCGTCGGCGGTCTCCCATCGTGTGACGAGGATGAACGTGTCCGACACGTAGTGGCGCTGCGAGGTCGCGGCGGCATCGAGCGGCCGCAGGCTCCAGCATCCGTTGCTCGCCTCCCCGAGCAGCGCTCCGAACAGCGACGGCGCATCGAAGCGCGGAAGGCAGAGCCAGTCGATGCTGCCCTCCTTCGAGACGAGCGCACCGGTGCGGCAGTCGCTGAGCAGGGCGTAGTCCTCGATGGGAGCGGGCATCGACCGATCATGGCACGACTGCCGGACCCTGTGGACGGGTTACGGTGGGACCATGGCCGATGCGACGACGCTCGTGATCCTCGGAGCCGGTGGCGATCTCACCTCCCGGCTCCTCCTTCCGGCGCTCGGACAGCTGCTGACTCGGGAGCCCTCCCGTGCGGTGCGCATCGTCGGCGCCGACCGTGAGGATTGGACGGATGCTGATCTCGAGTCCGTAGTCCGCTCGTCGTTCGCATCGATGGATGCGGAGAAGGCCGCGTCGCACGTCGACGTGACGTACGTGCGCACCGACATCACCCGGCCGGACGATCTGCGCGCGCTGCTGCAGGATCGCACAGGGCAGGTCGCGATCTACTTCGCCGTGCCGCCGTCGGTGGCCGCGGCATCCATCGAGGCGCTCACCCCCGAGATGCTGCCGGACGGAGCGATGCTCGTCATGGAGAAGCCGTTCGGCACCGATGAGGAGAGCGCGCGAGCACTGAACCGGACGCTCACGGCACTCGTCCCGGAAAGCCAGGTGTTCCGGGTCGACCACTTCCTCGGCCGCTCGACCACCCTCAATCTTCTCGGCGCGCGCTTCGCCAACCGCATCCTCGAGCCCCTGTGGTCGGCGGAGAGCATCGAGTCGGTCGACATCGTCTACGACGAATCGCTCGCACTGGAGGGACGCGCGGGCTACTACGACGCAGCCGGCGCACTGGTCGACATGATCCAGAGCCACCTCCTCCAGGTGCTCGCGGTGGTGGCGATGGAGGAGCCGACCACGCTCGACGAGGTCGACTTCCGTGCGGCCACGGGTGCCGTGCTCCGCGCGACCTCGGTATGGGGTGACGACCCGGTGGCATCGTCACGTCGGGCGAGGTACACGGCCGGAGACATCGACGGCACGGCGAAGCCCTCATATGTCGACGAACCGGGGGTCGACCCCGGGCGCCGGACCGAGACCCTCGCCGAAGCGACGTTCGAGGTGCGCAACAGCCGTTGGGCCGGGATTCCGTTCCGGCTGCGCTCCGGCAAGGCTCTCGGGACACCGGCCAGGGAGATCGTCGTGCGATTCCGCTCGGTCCGCCACGTTCCGCGCGGACTCACGGGCTCATCGGCCGGCGCCGTGCTGCGGTTCTCCCTGGGCCCCGACCGGATGTCGCTCGAACTGAACCTCAACGCGTCGGAGGATCCGTTCGAGCTGGAACGGGCGGCCCTGTCGGCAGAGCTCGGCGAGGGGGCGCTCAAGGCCTATGCCGAGGTGCTGTCCGGCGTCCTCGACGGCGACCCGATGCTGTCCGTGCGCGGCGATGCCGCGGAGCAGTCGTGGCGGATCGTGGCGCCGATCCTCGACGCGTGGGGGCGCGACGACGTTCCTCTCGAGGACTACGTCGCAGGCTCGCTCGGCCCCGAGGGCTGGCCGGCACTCGACTGAGAGCGAGCCGCACGCAGGAGGGATGCCGGCGAGCGGCGTGTACGGGGAACGAGAGTCCCCGACCGGGGTTACGCTCGATGGGTGACCCCCGAACTCCACGCTCGCATCGTCGCGGACTCCCGCGACCGCGTTGCCTGGATGCGGGCCCGCTCACGCGGGATCACCGCGACGGATGTGGCAGGACTCACCAGCGAGAGGTCGATCATCCGAGCGGCCGACTCGAAGCTCGGTGGCGGCCCCCGCTTCGGCGGCAACGCGTACACAGACCACGGCCGCCGGCGCGAGCCCGAGATCGCCGCGTGGGTCGCGGCGACGCACGGCATCCTTCCCTCCTCCGCACTGTTCCGCGCAGAGGTCGAGCATCGCCACCTCGCCACTCCCGACGGCATCGCCGTCGATGCGGACGGACGCGTCGAGCTCGCCGAGATCAAGACCACGAACAAAGCGTTCCGCGGCATCCCCCGCACCTACCTCCGTCAGGTGTGGTGGCAGCAGCACGTGCTGGGCGCCGAGCGCACACTGTTCGTCTGGGAGGAGCACGTCGACTTCGCCCCCATCCACGACGAGCCGCGCTGCGTCTGGATCGATCGGGACGACCGCGAGATCGCCAAGCTCGTGGGCCTCGCCACCGACCTCATCGACGAGCTTTATCGCCGCACCACCGGCCTGCAGGTGCCGGCTCGGATCGCGGAGGCCACGGCCGCCGCAGCGGCCAGCCGCCGTGAGCATCTCCGTGAGCGCGATGCCTTCCGCGCGCTCGCCCTCGCCGACTGAGCGCTCCCACACCGCCTGCACTCAGGTGCACGAGGCGTTGAGACCGAGCAGCGCTATGGAGAGTTGGCGGGATGCTCCGGCCGACACCCACGTCGTGCCCACCAGAAGGTTGGTCGCCGTCATCGTCGTCGTGCTGCCGAGCAGGTTCGAGATGAGGCTCGTGAGCAGGGCCTGGGTGAGCACAGCCGTATGCGTGTAGAGGCCGCCGGCGGGCCCTGACGTCGAGATGTTGGCGGCGGGCACCGTCGCGGTCGTCGCACCCTGCGTGAGTGTGAGTCGGACACCGGTCGCCGGGTAGGGCGACGTCCAGTCGATCCTGACGCTCTGGAAGATGCCCAGGCCGTTGTTCGTCACGGCGCACGCGATCACGGTCGGCGGGGGAACGGTGAACGCCGTGATCGTCGCCCGCCCGTGTTCCGAGTCGGTGAACGCGGCATCCGTTACCTGGGCGACCGGCACCATCCCGACGCCGAGGAGGAGTGCCGCTCCGGCGACGCCGGCGAGGATGCGGTGCCGCCGCCGTACGCTCATGACTCGTCCTCGCGAGCGACCCCCGCGCGAGCGAGCAGCCGCCGGCGGCGCACGGCGATCGATGCGACCCCCGCTCCGACCAGGATGACGCCCCCGGCGACGAACCAGGGTGCGGTCGGAGGCATGCCGGTGGTCGCGAGTCCGCCGCCGTCGGGCCCGATCACCGCGGACTCTCCGGCGCCTCGCGCGTGCACCCGCACCTGCGTGCTGCCGAGATCCTCCCCGGCGAGCGCGATGACGAACCTCAGGTGGGTGACCTCGGTGTCTGCGGTCTCGAGGAGCTGCACCTCGATGCCGTCGCGCGGTATCGCCCAGCCGGTCTTCAGCGGCACCGCTCCCCCCGCGCATCCGGTCGCCTCCCACGCTTCTGCGCATTCGAGAGCGTCGACGACGAGGGCCGCGTCGCCGCTCGCGCTGATGCCCACTGTCACCGTTCCCGGATCGGGAGCCTCGGCGCTGACAGTGACATCCCACTGCACGGGCTGGCCCGGCAACAGGCTCGACGCGGCATCCCAGTCGGCGACGGAGACGAGACGGAGCACGTCTCCCTGAACGACCTGGGTCGAGGGGGCGGCCCAGGCGGGAGTCGCCGCGACGACGAGGCCGACGGCGAGGGCCGCGACGACCACCGGTCTTCCGCTCCCCCACATCATCAGCCCGGCTCCTCTGGGACGCCTCGGCGCCGTGCAGTCGACGAGCGCGGCCAGAATGCCCACACGACGAGCGCGGTCGCTGCGATCGTGAGCCCACCGAGCACGTAGGGGTTGCCCATCGCGACGATCGCCGACGCGATCCCCGGCACCGAGAACAGCACGACCCGCACCGTCTGCACCGTGTACGGGTACGGATCGTCGCCGGCGTTGGCGTCTCCGCGCATCGTGAGCACCCGTTCGGCGTCGCTCGCCCCCGGCGAGATGGAGGTGACGCGGTGGGTGACCGGAAGGTCGCCCACCCTGTCGACCGTGACCACGTCTCCGACCTCGATCTCGGATGCCGCAACCTCCTGCACCACCGCGACGGATCCGGCGGGGATCGTCGGCGACATGGATCCGGTGCGGAACATGATGAGGGTGATGTTCGCGGTGAGGGCGAGCACGACCAGGACCATGCAGACCACTCCGGCGATCGCCGCGACCCACAGCAGGATGTCGGCGAGCACCCGACCGACGCCTCGCCGTTTCCCTCGCGTCGAGCCTGATGGCGCTGGAGCGTCCCGCGGGCTCGCGGGCATGCCGACGGATGCGGCCTGCTCGCGCAGACTCCGCCTCGTCGGTGTGCTCATCGACGCCCCTTCCGCTTCTCTCCTGCCGCCGCCCGCCGCCGTCACGACGACGTGCCGGCCACCTGCCAGGTCTGGATCGCGGTCAGCCCCTGAGCACCGTTGTCAGCCGTCGCCGGGAGCGTGACCGCGATGCAGTAATTGACGGTCGTGCCTCCGTTCGCCGCGACCGCCTGGGTGCCGGTCCCCCCTGTCGCCATCGTCGAGTTGTCCGGCACGACTGCGGTTCCCGCGGAGTAGGTGGTGCCGTTGCACGTCGTCCCGGCGATCGAGCGGACGCCGTAGCGGAGGTAGGTCCCGAGTCCGGTACCCGCCGTGGACGTCACGCTCAGCTGCAGCGTTCCCGCGACCGACGGGTTCGCCGTGCGCACACTGAACAGTGCGTACACCGTGTTGCCGGGCGCCATGGCGTTGAAGGGTGTGCTGAACGACAGCGTCGCCGGGGTGCCGACGGGGTGGCTCGAGAACGTCGTGCCATCCGTCGCGCCGACGATGTCGAAGCGTCCGGCGGTGAAGGTCGCGCTGCCGTACTCCGAGTCGTTCCACGCGGCGAGCGTCATCGTCGCCCCGACGCCGAACACCAGTCCGCCCGCGAGCAGAGCGCGTATCCGACGGGAGCGCAGTCGCTTCCCCTCCCGCATGCCTCGGCGGGTGTCGGCCATGATCAGTCCGCGGTCGAGGTGGCGGTGAACTCCCACGTCGCGGTCGCCGCAGCGCCCTGGGTGAGCCCTGCACCGGCGGTCACCGCGAAGCACAGCTGCACGGGGGTTCCCGCAGTTCCCGCCGGAGTGCCCTCGGCGAGCGGCACCGAGGTGGCACCCGTCTGGTCGCTGAGCGTGGCGCCACTCGCGACGACGGTTCCGGTGGCTGCGGCACCGCACGTGTCGCCGGCGGCGATCGCCGTGACCGCGTACGACAGGTTCGCCTCGTTGCCGCCCGTGCCCGCGGTGATCCCCGCGGGGAGCAGGGTGGCGGAGTTCGTCGTCGTGGCGTCGAGGCGCACCCAGAAGGGCGCGTACACGACGTCGCCGGGCGACATCGACGAGGCGACGGCCGGCAGCTGGAACACGAGCGATGCCGCGGTGTCGCCGTTGTCGACGTTGTGGTCGTCGTATCCGGTGGTCGCGCTGGTCGTGGATCCTTCGAGGTTGAACGATCCGGCGGTGAAGGTGCCGGTCGCGAACTCCGAGTCGTTCCACGCCGCGAGGGTCACCCCGATCCCGACGCCGAGCACGAGCCCTCCAGCGAGCACTGCGAGAACCTTGCGTTGCGTGTCCTTCGTTGACATTGCACATTCCCCCTCAGGAATTCCGACGCGCGGATGCCTGGGAATGGCCGCCCCTCAGTGGCCTGCATCCACATGTTCAGTTCGTTCGGGTCAGTTTTGTCCACGAGTGCGCGCAAATCAAGGGCATGCGGATCACGATTGAACATTTCTCACGTTATCGGAGCATGAAACGTCCAGGTGTCTTGAGAACCTGTCGAGCGGATGGGGTATGTCGATACCGCTCGAATCCGACCTCCCCCGGTCGCGGTCACCTCGCGAGAACGCGCCGCGCTTCGCTCGCGACCTCGGCGGCGATCGTGTCGAGCAGCGCCGAGCGCAGGTTCCACTGCTGCCAGTAGAGCCGCACTCGCAGCGGGGGGCCGCCGATCGCCACCAGCCCGTCTTCGCGCTGCAGAAGTGGCACCATGCCCCACCCCAGCCCGAGACGCACCGCCAGCGCATAGTCGGCGGATGCCGGCACGTAGTGCCTGGGCACCCCCTGATGCGGCACCCCCATGGTTGCGAGCCACTCATGCTGCAGAGCATCACGCCGATCGAAGTCGACGAACGGCGCCGCCGCGAGGGCCTCGGGGGTCACACCCCCGCTGAACCAGCGCTCGACGAAGCGCCGCTCGGCCATCGCGTGGTACTCCAGCACCCCGAGCGGTGCGACCGAGCATCCTGCCACCGGTTCGGCCTCGCTCGTGACCGCGGCCATCACCGTGCCCGATTCGAGAAGCCGCGCGGTGAAGTTCTGGTCATCCCGATGCAGATCGAAGTCGAGGTCATACTCTGCCGAGAGACGTGCGAGCGGGGCCAGGAACCAGGTCGCCATCGAGTCCGCATTGACCGCGAGGGGGATGCGCGTGCGCGAAGCGTCGCCGCCCTCGAGCCCCAACCCGGCGAGTGCGTCGTGCTCGAGCAGTGCGATCTGTCGCGCGAGCCGCACGACGGCCTCCCCCGCCTCTGTCAGCTGCACCGGTTTCGTGCGCACGACGAGCACGCGCCCCAGCTGCTCCTCGAGCGCCTTGAGCCGCTGGCTGACCGCAGACGGAGTCACGCGCAGTGCCCGAGACGCCGCGTCGAGGGTTCCTTCATCCGCGACGGCGGCGACGGTGGCGGCGAGCTCGGGGTCGATCTTCACATTAGCGATGCTAATGGTTCGGTAGTTATCCTCGCTGGCACTGACGCTCAGCGATGTCTAGCGTGGAACCATGCTCTCCCTCTTCGCAGGCCTCGGTCTCGGCCTCTCCCTGATCGTCGCCATCGGCGCTCAGAACGTCTTCGTGCTGCGCCAGGGCATCCGCCGCGAGCACGTCCTTGCGGTGGTGATCATCTGCGCCCTCTCCGATGCACTGCTGATCGCCGCAGGCGTCGCCGGGCTGGGCTTCGTCATCTCCGCCGCCCCCTGGCTCGTGGTCGTGGCCCGATGGGCCGGCGCCCTGTTCCTGCTCGGTTACGGCGTCATCGCCGCGCGCCGTGCGTGGCGCGGGGGCGAGGAGCTGCGAGTGGACACCGAGGATGCGGGGAGCGTCTCGCCGTCGTCGGGATCCGCCCCGACCGCGACGCGCACCGCGACCCGCACCTCCCTCGTGCCTGTGATCGCAACGGTGCTCGCGCTCACGTGGCTGAACCCGCACGTCTACCTCGACACCGTGCTGATGCTCGGTTCCATCGCCGCCACCCACGGCGAGGAGCGGTGGCTGTTCGCCGCCGGAGCGATGGCCGCCAGCATCCTGTGGTTCACGGCTCTCGGCTTCGGCGCGCGCTACGTCGGCCGCTGGCTGCGCACCGAGCGGTCATGGCGCCTCCTCGACGCGCTGATCGCCGTCGTGATGATCACGCTCGCCGTGAGCCTGGTGCTGCCTGTGCTCGGCGGCTGAGTGCGTTCCTGGCGGGGAGTCAGTCCCCGTCGAGCGGACGCAGGATGCGAGTGAGGAATCTCTGAGTGCGCTCATGCTGCGGAGCCCCGAAGATCTCGGAGGGCGGCCCCTCTTCGACGACGACGCCCGCGTCCATGAAGAACACGCGGTCAGCCGCCTCCCGCGCGAAGCTCAGCTCGTGCGTCACGACCACCATGCTCCAGCCCTCGTCGGCGAGCTCCTTGATCACGAGCAGCACCTCGCCGACGAGCTCGGGGTCGAGCGCGCTGGTCGGTTCGTCGAACAGGAGCAGGTCGGGGCGCAGTGCGAGAGCGCGGATGATGCCGACGCGCTGCTGCTGCCCGCCGGAGAGCTCGTGCGGACGCGCGTTCTCCTTGTCGGCGAGTCCCACCCTTGCGAGAAGCACACGAGCCTCGGCGATCACCTCGACCTTGGGGCGCCCCTGCACGCGCCACGGCCCCTCGATCACGTTCTCGATCACCGAGAGATGCGGGAAGAGATTGTGATGCTGGAAGACCATCGCCGAACGGTCGCGCAGCGCCAGACGCTTCTGCTTGCGCACGCGCTGCTTCACCGGCGCATCCGGTGCAAAGTCGATGTCAGGGCCCCCGGCCACGACGATCGTGCCGGAGTCCGGCGTCTCGAGCCCGTTGAGCGCCCTCAGCACCGTCGTCTTGCCTGATCCGCTGGGACCGATCAGCACCACGACCTCGCCGCGATGCAGCGTCAGGTCGATGCCGCGGAGCACCTCGTTGTCGCCGAAGCGCTTGTGCAGACCGCGCGCGGTCAGCAGCGCGTCGGTCGTGGGCTCACCCGAAGGCGTGGGGTCAATGGGCGACATTGCGGTCGAGCCTCCTCTCGAGCGCGCTCTGCCCGAACGACAGCACGAGACAGAGCACCCAGTAGACCAGTGCTGCGGCGAGATAGAGCACCATGAACTCCAGTGTCGCCGACGCGATCTGCTGCGCCACCTTGAACAGCTCGGTCACCAGGATCAGCGACGCGAGCGACGTGTCCTTCACGAGCGAGATGAACGTGTTCGACAGCGGCGGCACCGAGACCCTGGCGGCCTGCGGCAGGATGATGCGCGTCAGCGTGCGCGTGCGATTCATGCCGACCGTGTAGGCGGCCTCCCACTGGCCCTTCGGCACCGAGATGATCGCGGCACGCACGACCTCGGCCCCGTAGCCGCCCACGTTGAGCGACAGCGCGATGATCGCGCTCGGCCACGGGTCGATCTTGAGCCCGATCGACCCGAGGCCGTAGAAGATCACGAACAGCTGCACGATCATCGGCGTTCCGCGGATCACCGAGATGTAGAACCGGGCGATGCCCGAGACGATCGGGTTCACCGAGATGCGCATCAACGCAGCGCCGACGGCGATCACCAGGCCCACGGCGAATGAGATCAGCGCGAGCGGAACCGTCACCGTCACCCCTGCCAGGGCGATGGGCCCGAGCGAGTCGAGGAACAGCTGCCAAGGGTTCTCCATGGATTACTGGGTGACGTCTTCGCCGAAGTACTTGTCGCTGATCTCCGCCAGGGTCCCGTCGGCGCGGAGCTCTTCGAGGGCTCCATCGATCGCCTCGACGAGAGACGTCTTATCCTTCGTGAACACGAACGCCTGCTCACCGGCATCGTCGGTCTCGGCGGCGATCTTCAGTCCGGAGGGGCTGTTGGTGGTCTCGTAGTCGAGGAAGGTCAACTTGTCGTTGACGGTCGCGTCGACGCGACCCTGGCGCACGAGCTCGACCGCCTGTGCCCAGCCTTCGACGCCCTCGACGGTGGCACCCGATTCGGTGGCCAGCTCGTACCAGTTGCTCGTGAGCGACTGCGCGGTGGTCTTGCCTTCGAGGTCGTCGAACGACGAGATCGAGTCGTCGTCCTCGGGGACCACGATCACGCCGGGCGAGACGGTGTACGGAGTGCTGAACAGGTACTTCTCCTCGCGCTCGTCGTTGATGCTGACCTGGTTCGCGATCACGTCGAAGCGGCCTGCATCGAGGCCGGCGAAGATCGCATCCCACTGAGTCTCCTGGAACTCGACCTCGAGGTCCAGCTTCTCGGCCACGGCCTGGATGATCTCGACGTCGAAACCGGTGAGGTCGCCCGTGCCACCGTCGTCGTGGAAGCTGAACGGGCGGTAGGTGCCCTCAGTGGCGACCGTGAGGACGCCGTCTTTGACGAGGCCGAAGCCGTCGCCCGCGCCCTCCTCGCTCGAGCTGCTCTCGGCGGGCGAGGTGCTGCCGCTGCAGGCGGTGAGTGCGGCGGCGGCGACGACCAGTGCGGTGACGGCGATGAGGCGACGGGACATGTGACCCTCCTGGGGTGCGGTGTGAGGCGCGAGTGCTGTGGCGCGGAACTCACCCACAGTACGTGGCATCCGCCTCTCATCCCAACATCCGATGACGCTCGATGTCGTCCGGGGATGCAGAAAGGCCCCCGCGTGCTGCGGGGGCCTCTCTGGAATCACACTCAGATGGAGTTGACGTCCAGCGGGATGCCGGGGCCGAACGTGGTCGACACGGCGCCCTTCTGGATGTAACGGCCCTTCGAGCTCGACGGCTTGAGGCGGACGATCTCCTCGAGCGCTGCGCCGATGTTCTCGTCGAGCTGCTCAGCGGAGAACGACGACTTGCCCACGACGAAGTGCACGTTGGCGTGCTTGTCGACGCGGAACTCGATCTTTCCGCCCTTGATCTCCTCGACGGCCTTGGCCGTGTTGGGGGTCACGGTGCCGGTCTTCGGGTTCGGCATGAGTCCACGCGGACCCAGGACCTTTCCGAGACGACCGACCTGGCCCATGAGCTCCGGGGTCGAGACGGCCGCGTCGAACGCGGTCCAGCCTGCGGCGACCTTCTCGATGAGCTCGGCGCCGCCGACCTCATCTGCACCTGCGGCGATCGCCGCCTCGGCCGCGGGGCCGGTGGCGAAGACGATGACGCGGGCGGTCTTACCGGTGCCGTGGGGCAGGATGACAGTGCCGCGCACCATCTGGTCTGCCTTGCGGGGGTCGACCGAGAGCTTCAGCGCGACCTCGACGGTCGAGTCGAACTTCGACGAGCCGGTCTCCTTGGCGAGGGCGACTGCCTCGGTGGGAGTGTAGAAACGGTCTGCCTCGATCTTCTCGGCGGCAGCCTTGTAAGCCTTGGACTTCGTAGCCATGATTATTCTCCTCAGCCCTCGACCGTGATGCCCATGGAACGGGCGGTGCCGGCGATGATCTTCGAGGCAGCCTCGATGTCGTTCGCGTTCAGGTCGGCCTGCTTGGTCTCAGCGATCTGACGGACCTGGTCCTTGGTGATCTTCGCGACCTTGACCGTGTGAGGCGTCGCCGAGCCCTTGGGCACGCCGGCTGCCTTCTTGATGAGCTCCGCGGCCGGCGGGGTCTTCAGGATGAACGTGAAGCTGCGGTCCTCGTAGACAGTGATCTCGACGGGGATGACGTTGCCGCGCTGCGACTCGGTCGCGGCGTTGTACGCCTTGCAGAACTCCATGATGTTGACGCCATGCTGACCGAGCGCGGGGCCGATCGGCGGCGCCGGGTTGGCTGCACCGGCGTTGATCTGAAGCTTGATCAGGCCGGTCACCTTCTTCTTCGGTGCCATATCCTCTTCCTTTCATCGAACGGATGCGGGTGCATCCGCTCTCCCGCGAACCCGGCATCTCCGGGCTGCGGTCGTCTGCGCGCACACCGAAGCGGCACACAAACCAGACAAGTCTACCTGATCGGCAGGCATGCCGGGAACGCGAGAACGGCCGCCCCGAAAGGGACGGCCGTTCTCGTGAAAAGAGTGTGTCAGACCATCTTGGTGACCTGGTCGAACGACAGCTCGACCGGGGTCTCACGCTCGAAGAGGGAGACGAGCACCGTGAGCTTGCCGCTCTCGGGCTTGATCTCGCTGATCGAACCGGGAAGACCCGCGAACGAGCCCTCCTTGATCGTGATGGTCTCGCCGACCTCGAAGTCGACCTCGGCCGGAAGCGGACGAGCGACGGCGACGCCGCCCTTGGACGCGATGTTCTTCGCGGTCGGGGCGTCCTTGACCTCGACGAGGGACTTCAGCATGTTGAAGGCCTCTTCGAAACGCAGGGGGGTCGGGTTGTGGGCGTTGCCCACGAAGCCGGTGACACCGGGAGTGTGGCGCACGACAGACCAGGTGTCCTCCGTGAGCTCCATCCGCACGAGCACGTAGCCCGGGATGCGCACGCGGGTGACCATCTTGCGCTGGCCGTTCTTGATCTCGACGACGTCCTCCATCGGGACCTCGATCTGGTAGATCTCGTCCTCGACCTCGAGCGTCGACTTGCGCTGCTCGATGTTCGCCTTGACCTTGCGCTCGAAACCGGCGTACGAGTGGATGACGTACCACTTGCCCGGGAGCATCCGCAGGTCGAGACGGAACGCCTCGTACGGGTCTTCCTCGGCGTCCTCGTCCTCATCGGACTCGGCGTCGTCGTCGGTCTGCTCGTCATCGGCGCCGAGGTCGGGACCGTCGTACGGGGTGACCTCGTCGGCCTCAGCGGCCTCGAGCTCGGCGGTCTCTTCCGCCACAGAGTCGTTGAGGACCTCAGCGGCAGCCTCAGACTCAGCCGCTTCGTCCAGATTGAGAGCGTCGTTCACGATCGCGTCAGCCTCCGGGTCGTCGATTTCGATGTCGGTGTCGTCGTTCTGGATCTCGGCGTCGCCCTCGGCGTCGACGTCCTCGATGTGGATGGCGACGTGCTCAGCAGGGGTGACGGAATTCTCTTCCGCGGCGAGCACGTTGCCCTCCTGGGCTTCGTCCTCTTCGCTGGACTGCTCGGCAGCCGTCGCCCAGTCGGCGTCGTCGGAATATCGTTCAGACACGTTGCTTCTTTCCAATCACTGCGGCCAGGGCCGCGAAGGCGTCAGGCGCCCGGAACCCCGAAGACGATGTGTGTCACCCAGGCGAACAGGGTGTCAAGTCCGTAGACGATGCCCATGACGATCAGAACGAAGACGAGCACCACCGCAGTGAACTTGACCAGTTCCTTGCGGGTCGGCGTGACGACCTTGCGCAGCTCTGCGATGACCTGACGGAAGAACAGGGCGATGCTCCCGAAGAAGCCTGCGATGCCACGCTTCTTCTCGCGGGTGGCTCCTGACGCGACGACCTCGCCGCGCGGTTCGTCCTGATCCATCCTGAATGTACCTTTCGTGTGTCAGCGTGTGCTGACGCGCAGGGCGGACAGGAATCGAACCTGCAACCTGCGGTTTTGGAGACCGCTGCTCTGCCAATTGAGCTACCGCCCTAGAGACCGGGAGGTCTCGGGGTGTCATCTTCATCCTGCCACCGCAACCGGACCGGAAGGACCGGGGCACGGCGAAAGAATGCAGACAACAACTGCTCGTCAAGCATACGGCATCCTCCGGCCGGTGCCGAACCGGGCCCGGCCGGGGCGTTGTTGTTAGGCTCGGCGGGCGGATGCAACCGGAGGGAGCGCAGTGAGCGCTGACGTGCAGCAGTTCCAGGTGGACCTGCGCGGGGTCGTCGACCTTCTGAGTCGTCACATCTACTCGAGCCCTCGGGTGTACCTTCGGGAGCTCCTCCAGAACGCCAGGGACGCGATCACGGCCCGACGCGAGGTCGACGGCGAGGGCGGACGCATCCGCATCACGCCGCTGACGGAGGCCTCCGGCGAGTTCGTCCTGCGAGACGACGGCGTGGGCCTGACCGCCGGTGAGGTGGCCGACCTTCTCGCGACGGTCGGACGCAGTTCGAAGCGCGACATCTTCGACCTTCCCCGCAGCGACTACCTCGGCCAGTTCGGCATCGGCCTGCTCAGCTGCTTCATGGTCGCCGACACGATCGTGATCCGCTCGCGCAGCGCGCGGGGCGGCCAGGCCGTCGAGTGGACGGGCAGCGCCGACGGGACGTTCCGTGTGGTCGAGATCGACGACGACCTGCCGATCGGCACGAGCGTGCACCTCGTGCCCCGCTTCGATGCCGATGATCTGCTGCGCCCCGCGGCCGTTCGCGAGCTGGCGTCGACCTTCGCCGAGTTCCTCCCCGTTCGCGTCACGATCGATTCTCCGAACGGCGACGTCGACGTGACCCGCCGCGCGCCGTTCCTCGACGCCGCCGACGACGTCGACGGCGCCGTGCAGTACGGGCGCGACCTCCTCGGCGCCTCACCGCTCGACGTGATCGAACTCTCCGAGCCCGCCACCGGCACGCGCGGACTCGCCTACGTGCTCCCGTACGCTCCCCCGCCGGGCGCGCGGCAGGCGACGCGCATGTACCTCGGCAGGATGCTGCTGGGCGAGCGCGTCGACGACGTGCTGCCCGAGTGGGCCTTCTTCGTGCGGGCGGTCGTCGATTCGACCGGCCTCGCGCCGACCGCGAGTCGTGAGTCCCTGGTCGACGACGCGGCACTGGAGCGCGTGCGCGAGCAGTTCGGCGCGGGCATCCGTCGCTGGGTGCTCGAGCTGGGTCTGCGCGAGCCGCACCGGCTCGCCCAGTTCGTCGCGATCCACGAGGTGGGGCTGAAGTCGCTGGTGCGGCACGATGAGGAGCTCGCGCGGTTCATCACCCGCTGGCTGACTCTCGAGACCACCCACGGCACGATGCGCATCGGCGATCTCGTCGAGCGGTTCCCGCATGTGCGCTTCGCCCCGACGGTCGACGAGTTCCGTCAGGTCGCCGGCATCTCCCCCAGCTCCGAAGTGCTGGTCAACGGCGGGTACCTCTACGACGCCGACCTCGTGCGGATGCTCCCCGATCTCTACCCGCAGATCACCGTCGAACTCGTCGACGTGACCGGCGAGCTCGACCGTCTCGACCCTCCTCCGCTCGACGACCGCGACACCGCCGTCGCGCTCGAGGCCCGCGCCGGAGCCGTGCTGACGGCATCCGGATGCTCGGTCACGGTGCGCTCGATCGACCAGCCGGAGCTCGCCGTCCTCTACGTGGCCGACCCCGAGGTGCTCCGCCGGATCGACCGCGGCCGCACCAAGGGCATCACCGGCTCGCTGTGGGGCGGGGTGCTCGACCGCATCGACTCGACGCTCTCGGCATCACGCGACGACGACCTGAGCGCACGGCTCTGCCTGAACTGGTCGAACCGGGTCGTGCGCGCCCTGGTGCGGGTGCAGGATGACGCGGTGTTCGCCCGCACGGTGCAGCTGCTCTACATCCAGGCGCTCCTGGCCGGGCACCATCCGCTCTCCGACGCGGACCGCGCCCTCATGTCCACGGCGCTCGCCGACCTCGTCTCGCTCTCGGCAGGCGTCGAAGAGGACTCGGTCCCCTTCGGCGACGCGCTCTGATCCGCCCTCCGTCCGAAGGAACCCCGCATGGCACGTCCGCAGAAGCGCTTCACGCAGCTCATCGAGGAGATCGACCGCACCCCGTGGGGCCCCGCCGAGCAGACGCTCGTGGCCGAGGCCGTCGCCCTCGCCGTCGAACTCGGCGACGAGCGCCTCGAGTACGAGGCCCGCATGCGCCAGACCGCATCGGCGAACATGAACGGCGCCACCGACGTGATGCTGAACTCGTTCGCGTGGTGCCTCGCCCGGCATGACGCCGACCCGCAGCGCTTCCCGGCCGATCTGGAGTACGGCGGCGCCGATCTGATGTGGCAGTTCAAGTGGATGGCGTCGTCACTGAGGTCGTCGCCCGCATTCTCGGTCGAGCAGATCGCCGCGGTGCTCGATGACATGGAGGCGCACTACCGCACCGCGGGGCTCGGTCTCAGCGGAGTGCTCACCGCACGGTTCGAGGATGCCTGGGATGCCGGCCGCCTCGACGAGGCCGAGGCGCTGCGCGTGCAGCTGGAGGCGACACCCCGAGACGACCACAGCCACTGCGACGCGTGCGGCCGCAGTCAGGTCGCCGGTTTCTTCGCCGAGACCGATCGTGAGGCGGAGGCGATCCGGCTCATCGAGGAGATGCTCGAGGGCGGGTTCTCGTGCGGAGAGGAGCCTGAGCACGCCCTCTCACGCGTGCTCGTGCCGTACCTGCGCGCCGGGCGCCTCGACGAGGCGAAGAGCGCGCACCTGCGCAGCTACCGTCTGGCGAAGGACAACCCCGACAACCTGCGGATCGTCGCGAACAACATCGTGTTCTCGGCGCTGACCGGCAACGAGGCCCGCGCTCTCGCGCAGATCGAGCGGCACATCTCGTGGCTCGCGCACGACGGTCTCAACGTCGACGCGCATTTCGCCGCCCTCGCCGCATTCGCGTTCGCGCTCGACCGTGTGGCGGCGACCGGCCATGGCGACACCCCGGTGCGAGGAGCCGACGCTCCTGCGCTCACCGCTTTCTTCGGCGAGCACGACGGCACCTGGGGCGCAGCAGAGCTCGCTGCCGCCGCCTGGGCGTCCGCCGAGCGCATCGGCGCCGACTTCGACCGCCGCGACGGCACCGAGGGGCACTCGCGCGCACTCGCCCGCACTCGCGCCCTGGCCACCGAGCACTACGACGTCCCCATCAGATCGGATGCCTTCACCGCTGCTCCCGACGCGACGATTCCCGCCGACGCCGATGCCTGGTTCGACCGCGTGATGGACCTCGCCCAGTTCGGGGCCGAGCACGAGACGCTGCAGGCGCTCCCGCACGCGCTCGCCGTGGAGGATCCGTCGAAGCTCGCCCAGCTCATGTCGATGCGCCTCGGCATCCTGATCGCGCTCGATCGCGCCGACGAAGCCGCCGAGCTGCTCCCGTCACGGATCGACGCGCTGCGGGCCGCAGGGCTCGATGCGCAGGCCGACCTCGAGCAGCGGCTCGGCCTCGCGACCTTCGGCCTCAACACCCCCGACGCGGCATCCGCCCTCGAAGACGAGCTCGCGACCGCCGCAGCCCTTCCCGCGTGGTCCCGCGGCGACCTGGCGATCAGCCGTGCCTCGCTGCACATGCATGCCGAAGAGCCGAGCGCCGCCCTCGACATGGCCGAGATCGCCGCCCGCGCCTTCGCCGAGGCCGGCGACGCCCGTCTGTCGAACACCACGACGCTGATCGCGATCGCGGCCGTGCTGCAGAAGAACGACATCGAGGCGGCATCCGCGCTGTTGGATCGATTCCTCGCCCAGGACGACCTCAGCATCGGTCACCGCGCGCAGGCCCTGCAGACCCGCGCCAGAGTGCGCGGCGGCAGCGAGGCGTTCGTGGAGGGCGCATCGGACGCCGACGAGGCGTCACGCCTGCTGGCGGGCCTCGGAGCGACCAAAGCCCTCGCTGCGGCGCACCTGCTCGCCGGAGCGCTCTGGGAGGACGCGGGCGACCCTGAGAAGGCCGTCACCCGCTACCGAGTCACGTCCCGTCTCGTCGCACAGGAGGGCGGCGATCAGACGGGGGCCGATTTCCGTCTCGCGCGGGCCATGCTCGCTGCGGGCGACGCGGAGGTCGCCGCTGAGCTGTTCGGCCAGGTGCTCGAGAGCGAGGAGCAGGCCGAGGTGCACCCCGCATCGCGCGCGATGACGGCATCTCTCCTCGCCCGCGCGCTGGGCGCATCCGGCGAGTTCGGGCAGGCCGTCGGCGCCTTCGGATACGCCGCACAGCTCTTCGGCGAGGCGGAGGAGCACGCAGATCACGCCGTGGCGCTGACCGAGCGCGCGAAGATCCTCGCCCGTTTCGAGGAGAACGACGAGGCGATCGAGTCGCTCGAGACGGCAGCCGAGATCGTCCGCAACGCCCCGGATGCGGTCGGCGCCCTCGCCGACGTCCTGCACAACCTGGGTCAGGCCTACGGCTCACGGCAGGACGACCGTGCGTTCGCCCTCTTCGACGAGGTCGCAGCGCTCGCCCGGGAGCACGAGGCCGGCTGGCTGCTCGCCGACGTCACCGACTCGCGTGGCCGCGCGCTCGCGCAGTTCGGCCGCACGGACGAGGCCGTGGCCGCCGCGCTGACCGCTGCCGACGGATTCGCCGCGGTCGGTGATGCAGGTTCTGCCGGTGGCTCAGAGCTGTTCGCCGCGCGTCTGCTCGCGGGAGATGAGCGCGCCGCGGATGCCGTGCCGATCTACCGCAGCGCGCTGGAGCACGCGACCGACCATCCGCCGCTCCGTCAGGTGTCGGCTCTCGAGTTGGGCGATCTGCTCGAAGCACTCGGCCGTCACGTCGAGGCCGCGGAAGCGCGCGCGCTGCTCGAGAGCTGAGGCGCCGAGGCTCAGAGGAACTGACGCCAGTTCGCCCGCGCGAGGTCGAGCAGCTCGTCCCCCTTGCCCGACATCACGGTGCGGATCGCGTACAGCGCGAAGCCCTTGACCTGCGCGGCCTCGATCGCGGGCGGCATCGACAGCTCCTGCCGCTCCGTGACGACATCGAGCAGCGCAGGGCCGTCGTGCGCGAGTACCTCTCGCACGGCCTCCGGCAGGTCCTCGCTGTTCTCGACGCGGCGCGCGAAGATTCCCATGGCCTCGGCGATCGCCGCGAAGCTCGGGTTGTCGAGGGACGTGCCGTAGTTGACGAAGCCGGCGGCCTTCATCTCGAGTTCGACGAAGTTCAGCGACGAGTTGTTCACGACGATCGTCTTCACCGGCAGCCTGTTCTGCGTGAGGGTCAGCAGCTCCCCCAGCATCATCGCGAGCCCGCCGTCACCGGCGAGTGCGACGACCTGCCGATCAGGATGCGAGACCTGCGCGCCGATGCCGTGCAGCAGCGCGTTGGCCATCGACCCGTGCGTGAACGAGCCGATCAGCCGTCGGTTCTCGGTCATCGACAGGTACCGGGCCGCCCATACGGTCGGCGAGCCGACGTCTGCGGTGAAGATCGCGTCATCCGCCGCCTGTTCGTCGAGCAGTCGGGCGAGGTACTGCGGGTGGATCGGACGGCCCGCCTTCGTCGGGGTCGCGAGGTCGTCGAGCTTGGCCCTGGTCTTGCGATAGTGCGCGGTCGAGTCGTCGAGGTGATCGCGATCGCTCTTCTCGGCGAGACGCGGCAGCAGTGCGGCGGCGGTCGCTCCGACGTCTCCGACGAGACCGAGGTCGAGCGGATGCCGCTTGCCCAGCTGTGAGCCGCGGATGTCGACCTGGATGGTCGTGGCGTGCTCGGGATAGAACTGCTCGTAGGGGAAGTCGCTGCCCAGCACCAGGAGCGTGTCTGCCGCCTCCATCGCACGGTACCCCGAGGCGAAGCCGAGAAGTCCGGTCATGCCGACGTCGAAGGGGTTGTCGTACTCGATGAACTCCTTGCCGCGGAGGGCGTGCACGATCGGGGCGCCGAGCCGGTCGGCGAGCGCGATGACCTCATCGTGGGCGCCCTCGACACCTGCGCCGGCGAGGATCGTCGTCTTCTTCGAGGCGTTCAGCAGAGTGGCTGCACGCTCGAGCTCATCGCCGCTCGGCACCACCACGGGATGCGCGCGCTCGATCACCACGGCGCGGTCGTCGGCGATCTCGGAGAGCGCGACGTCGCCGGGGATCACGAGCACCGCGACTCCCCGCTGCTCGATCGCCGCACGCATCGCGATCTCGAGAAGGCGCGGCATCTGCTGGGGGTCGGCGACGTACTCGACGTAGACGCTGCACTCGCGGAACAGCTCCTGCGGGTGGGTCTCCTGGAAGTATCCGGTGCCGATCTCTGTGGTCGGGATGTGGGCCGCGATCGCCAGAACCGGCACCCGCGAGCGGTTGGCGTCGTAGAGGCCGTTGATCAGGTGCAGGTTGCCGGGGCCGCACGAACCGGCCACCACCGCGAGTTCACCCGTGAGCGCCGCATCCGCCGCCGCCGCGAACGCCGCGGACTCCTCGTGTCGCACGTGCACCCATCGGATGCCGCCGTCCTTGCGGAGCGCATCGGTGAACCCGTTGAGGGAGTCGCCCGGGAGGCCGTAGACACGGTCGATCCCGTTCGCGCGGAGAGTCTTGACGATGTTCGCTGCGACGGTTGCCATGCTTCCAACCTACGCCCGGGGGCCGGTGCGGGCTCCGGCATCCGTCGAACGTCCATTCTCCGAATGCTGAACGGCGAAGACGACGGAGGGACGGATGCCGATGCATCCGTCCCTCCGTGACGCCGTCGCTCACCCGATGCGGATGAGCTTCTTGTTGACGAATTCGTCGGCGGCGAGGTGGCCGAGCTCGCGCGAGGTGCCGCTGCGCTTGATGCCGCCGAAAGGCAGCTCCGGGCTGTCGGCGAGCACGAGGTTGACGTAGACCATGCCCGCCTCGATGTTGTCGGCCACGCGCTCGGCCTGCTCGGCGTCGGTCGTGAAGACGTACGAGCCCAGACCGAAGGTGGTGTCGTTCGCGAGGGCGACCGCGGCGTCCTCATCGGCGACCCGGTAGACGACCGCCGCGGGGCCGAAGAGCTCCTCGCGGTAGACGTTCATCTCGGGCGTCACGTCGGCGAGCACGGTCGGCGCGAAGAACGCCCCCTCACGGGTGCCTCCGGTCAGCAGCGTCGCCCCCTGCTCGATGGCCTGGTCGATCTGCTTCTGCAGGTTCTCGGCCGCAGTCTCGGACGAGACCGGGCCGAGCACGGTGTCATCGAGCATCGGGTCGGTCGCCGTCACCGCGGCCATCGCAGCCGTGAACTTCTCGACGAACGAGTCGTAGAGGTCGTCGACGATGATGAAGCGCTTCGCTCCGTTGCAGGCCTGGCCGTTGTTATCGAGACGTGCGTCGACGCCCGCCTGCACGGTGGCGTCGAGGTCGTCGGTGGAGAGCACGATGAACGGGTCGGATCCGCCGAGCTCCAGTGCGACCTTCTTGAGGTTGCGTCCGGCGATCTCGGCGACCGCGGCTCCGGCGCGCTCCGATCCCGTGAGCGAGACGCCCTGCACGCGCGGGTCGGCGATCATGTCGGCGATCTGCTCGTTCGTCGCGAGCACGTTCTGGTAGGCGCCCTTCGGGAATCCGGCGTCGTGGTAGATCGCCTCGATCGCAGTCGACGACTCGGGGCACTGCGGTGCGGGCTTGAGCAGGATCGTGTTGCCGACGATCAGGTTCGGCGCCGCGAAGCGGACGATCTGGTACGCCGGGAAGTTCCACGGCATGATGCCGACGAGCGGTCCGAGCGATGAGCGGCGGACGATCGCCGTGCCGTCTCCGAGGATCGCGATCGGCTGGTCGGCCATGATCGCCTCTGCCTGGTCGGCGTAGTACTCGGCGATGTCGGCGGCGAAGTCGACCTCGCCGAGCGCGGCCTCGCGGGGCTTGCCCATCTCTCGCACGAAGACGTCGGCGAGCGCCTCACGGCGTTCGCGGTGCAGCTCGGCCGCACGGCGCAGCAGCGCTGCGCGCTCCGCCACGGTCGACGACCGCGACCAGTCGCGGTGCGCCTCATCGGCAGCTGCCACGGCCTCCTCGATCTGCGCGTCGGTGAAGGTGTCGAAGGACGCCAGCGTCTCTCCGGTGGCGGGGTTGATGACGGCGTAATCGGTCATGTTCTCTCCTCCTCTGGGCCGACCGGTCAGGAGACCGGGATCAGCGTGTACTTGGTGGACAGGTACTCGTGGATGCCCTCGAGACCGCCCTCGCGGCCGACGCCGGACTGCTTGACGCCACCGAAGGGGGCGGCGGCGTTGGACACCACGCCCACATTGAGACCCATCATGCCGGTCTCGAGCTTGTCGATCATGCGCTGGCCGCGCTGCAGGTTCTCGGTGAACACGTACGACACGAGCCCGTACTCGGTGTCGTTCGCGAGACGGACCGCGTCGTCCTCGGTGTCGAAGGTCGCGATCGCGAGCACCGGTCCGAAGATCTCCTCACGGAGGATCGCCGAGCCTGCGACGACATCGGTGAGGACGGTGGGCTCGTAGAACGTGCCGGTTCCCTCGAGCGCCTTGCCGCCGGCGAGAAGCGTGGCACCGCGTTCCACGGCGTCGTCGACGAGCTCACCGGCCTTCGCGACCGCACCTTCGTCGATGAGCGGTCCGATGGCGACGCCCTCTTCGGTGCCGCGGCCGATCTTCATGGCGTTGACGCGCTCGGTGACCTTGCGGGCGAACTCCTCGGCGACGTCCTTGTGGACGATGAAGCGGTTGGCGGCGGTGCACGCCTGACCGATGTTGCGGAACTTCGCAGCCAGCGCGCCGTCCACGGCCTTGTCGAGGTCGGCATCGTCGAACACGACGAACGGGGCGTTGCCGCCCAGCTCCATCGACACGCGCAGCACGCCCTCGGCGGCCTGCGCGATGAGCTTGCGGCCTACCTCGGTCGAGCCGGTGAACGACAGCTTGCGCAGGCGCGGGTCGGCGATGATCGGGGCGGACAGCGCCGACGACTTCGAGGTCTGCACGACGTTGACGACGCCGGCGGGAAGGCCGGCCTTCTCGAGCAGCGACGTGAAGAAGATCGTCGTCAGCGGCGTGAGTGCCGGGGGCTTGATCACCACGGTGCAGCCTGCCGCGAGGGCGGGAGCGATCTTGCGCGTCGCCATCGCGAAGGGGAAGTTCCACGGCGTCACGAAGAACGACGGACCGACGGGACGCTGCGAGACGACCATGTGGCCGGTGCCCTCGGGGTTGATTCCGTAGCGACCGCTGATGCGCACGGCCTCTTCGCTGAACCACCGAAGGAACTCGCCGCCGTAGGCGACCTCTCCGCGCGCCTCGGCGAGAGGCTTTCCCATCTCGAGCGTCATCAGCAGCGCGAGGTCTTCCTTGTGCTCCTGCACGAGGTCGAATGCGCGGCGCAGGATCTCGCTGCGAGTGCGGGGAGCGGTGGCTGCCCACGAGTCCTGCGCGGCCACGGCCGCATCCAGGGCGCGGATGCCGTCGGCGGGGGTCGCATCCGCGATCGTGCGGATCACCGCACCGGTCGCCGGGTCCTGCACGTCGAACGTGCCGCCGGTCTCGCCGTCGATCCACTCTCCCCCGATGAAGAGGCCGGTGGGGATGCTGTCGAGCAGCGCCTGCTCTGTCTGAGTGCTCATGGAATCTCTTTCTGTGGGGACGTGGGTGGGGTCAGCGTCGGCGAACACTCGCGGGAGCATCCATGCTGAGCGTCTCGCCGCGGAAGAACGCCGGGCGCTTGATCGACTGCCAGATCATGATGACGATGCCGATCACGATGATGCCGACGCCGAGGACGAACACGAGGCCGAGACCGCCGATGCTCGATCCGCTGCCGTAGGCGGGATCCATCGAGTCGATGAGCGTCGTCACGAACAGCACGGCGAGGATCGCGCCTCCGACGAGCGGGAACAGGAACGTGAAGAAGAAGCTCCTGGCCGAGTCGAACCACTGCTTGCGGAAGTACCAGACGCACGCGAACGCGGTGAGGCCGTAGTAGAAGCAGATCATCATGCCGAGCGACAGGATCGTGTCGGTGAGCACGTTCTCGCTCACCAGGCGCATCACGGCGTAGAAGACGGATGCGACCACGGCGGAGACGATCGTCGAGTAGCCGGGGGTGAAGAAGCGCGGGCTCACCCGAGCGAACTTCTTCGGCAGGGCCCCGTAATGCCCCATCGCCAGCAATGTGCGGGCAGGGCCGACGGCGGTCGACTGCAGAGATGCCGCCGAGCTCGAGAGCACCGCGAGCGACACGAGGAACGCCAGCGGTCCGAGGATCGGGTCGGACAGGGCGAAGAACACGTTCGCCGAGATGTCCTCGTTCGCGAGACCGTACTCGCCGGTGCCGACGCCGGCGAACATGATCAGGCCGATCGCGAGAAGCAGGTACAGGGCGACGACGACCACGACGGTGACCATCGCGGCGCGACCAGGGGTCTTGGCCGGGTCCTTGGTCTCCTCGTTCATGGTCAGGACGACGTCCCAGCCCCAGAAGATGAAGATCGACAGCGAGAGGCCCGCAGCGAAGGCGCTGAAGGACTGCACCTCGAAGGGGTTGAACCACGACCACGAGAACGCGGTCGGCTCGGGGGCGTCTCCGCTGACGGCCTTGACGATCGCGACGGTGGCGAAGACGACGAGCACGAGCACCTGGAAACCGACCAGGATGTACTGGAACTTCTGCGTGGTCTGCATGTCTCGGTACGACACCAGCGTCGCCCCGAGCATGAAGAGCAGACAGACCACCACGTTGATGAACGGGTTGAAGGCGAGATCAGCGATCTCGGGATTGCCGCTGAGCTGCGCGATCAGTAGGAAGAGGAATTCGACGGCGATGCCGGCGAGGTTCGACAGCACGATGACGGTCGCGGCGATCAGGCCCCAGCCGGTCATCCAGCCGATCCACGGGCCGAACGCTCGCACGCCCCAGGTGAACGAGGTTCCGGAGTCCGGCATCATCCGGTTGAGCTCGCGATACCCGAAGGCGGTCAGGAGCATCGGAATGAAGCCGACGAGCATGATCGCGGGCACCTGGGTGCCGACGACCGCGACCGTCGGTCCGAGCGATGCGGTGAGGGTGTACGCGGGCGCGATCGTGGACACCCCGATCACGACGGCTCCGAGGACGCCGACGGCACCTGCGCTGAGCCCCTTCTGGGAGATCCCGGTCGTCACACCGGATTCGGGCTCCGTCGCCCGGTTCGTGCTGCTCATCAGCGGTCTCCTGCTTCGGCGCGGGTGCGCGGGACGACGATCATCGGTACGGGCAGTTCGTGCAGCATCTTCGCTGCGGTGGAGCCCAGGAACAGGCGGCGCGGCTGCGCCAGACGGCTGGAGCCGACGAGGACGACCTCGCCGGGCAGCCAGGAGAGGTTCGCGACGGCATCCTCGACGCTGTCACCCGGTGCCTCTTCGACCTCGGCCTTCAGCTCTTCGGGCAGCAGGCTCTTGGCCACCGCGAGCACGTCGTTCGCGTGCGCCTCTCCGACCACGCGGATCGCACCGGTGTCGAGACCGGGCGGCACGTCGAACGGCACGAGTGAGACCAGACGCAGACCGACACGGGACTCGGTCGCGATCGCCGCAGCCTCGTCGAGCAGGTTGTCTGCTCCTGCGCGATTGCCGACGGCTGCCGTCACCCGAGGCAGGACGTGGTCGTCCTCGTCGGCGGTTCCCGCCGGGGCGAGTGCGACGGGGATGGTCGACGAGTGCAGCAGCTCCGAGGCGACGCTGCCGAGACGGTGGCGGCCGAAGATGCTGCCGCCGGCGGTCCCGATGACGATCAGCCGGGCGTCGAACTCCTCACCCGCGGCGATAAGCCCCTCGGCGAAGGACTCACCGAAGCGCACGTGCCCCGTACGGGTGAGCTCCTGCGGCAGGCGCACGACCGCATCCTCGAGCCACTCCTTCGCCTGGCGGCGGATGTGGTCCTCGTAGGCCCGCTCCGGAGGCACCGCCGCGCTGCGGGTGCCCTCCGAGGGCAGCACGATCACGAGGTGCAGAACAGCCCCGAGGCTGCGTGCGAGCCGCGCACCGAGAGCCGCGGCATCCGCACCCGCATCCGTCGCCGTGTAGCCGACGACGACTGCACCGGTCATCAGCCGACCTCAGCGGTGTCGCCGGCGGCGCGGCTCGAGTCGACGATGTTCGAGGCCACGAGGTGGCCCATGCGGATCGCACCGTCGACGTGCTGGTAGCCGGCGCCCGCGAGATCGCTGCACGCGAAGTGGATCGGGCCGACGGCCGAGCGCAGGTCTGCGCCGTAGCGGTGCAGACCCCCCATGTCGAAGCTCGCCGCGTACGCGCCGCGCGTCCACTCCTCGGTGCCCCAGTCGCTCTCGTAGTAGACGACGGGGTTCTTTGCCTCGGGTCCGTAGTAGTGCGACAGCGACTCGAGGATGCGCTCCTTGCGCTCCTCTGCCGTGAGAGTGAAGAGGTCATCGGCGTTCTGGTCGCTGACGAAGCCGACCAGGGTGCCCCGCTCATCTGCGTGATTCGTGTTGTCGTACGCCTCGTGCGCCAGCTCGTACGGGCTGAACGCAGTGCCGCTGAGGCCCTGCTCGCGCCAGAACGGGCGGTCGTAGACGGCGTGCACCTTGATGACGAAGCCCATCGAGATGTGTTGGTGCATCTGGTGCTGGCGACGTGGCAGCGGCGGCACGAAGGCGATGCGACTGTAGAGCACCGGCGCATGTGCGAGGATCGCGAACCGCGCGCGCACGGTGAGCTCGTCGGTCGTGGCGGTCACGCCGTCGGCGCCCCACTCGAGCGAGCGCACCGGCTGGTCGAGGTAGACGTCGTCGCCGAGGCGCTCGGCCAGCAGCAGCGGCACCTTCTGCAGGCCGCCCACGACGCGCTTGTCGAGGATGAAGTCGGCATCGACGAGATTCGAGTACGAACCGGCGGATGCCGCCATCAGCAGCGACTGCAGCAGCGAGAACGAGTGCGTGGGCTTGGTGAGCATCGCGGATCCCGTGGCGAAGGCCAGGTTGCGCACGGCCTCGTCGTCGTCGGTCTGCGCTCGCAGCCAGGCATCCCACGTGATCGAGTCCCACTCTTCGGCGTTCGCGTGCTCCCACGGGCGATCGGGGTCGATCTCGGCGACCATGGCGTCGAGTCGTTCGGTGATCTCGGCGATGACCGCCTCGGTCGCAGCCGACACCGGGAACATCTCGCCGGTGAAGCGGTGCGTCTGACCGTCGGGGCCGACGTACACGCTGTCGCCCTCGCGGTAGCGGCTGTAGGTCTCGAGCCCCAGCTCTTCGATGGTGTCCTTCAGCGCGTCCTGATCGGGCGAGACCCACTGTCCGCCGATCTCGAGCATGGCGCCGTCGATGACATCGGTCCACAGACGGCCTCCGACGCGGTCGCGGGCCTCCAGGACGGCGACCGACAAGCCGGCCTTGCGCAGGTCGTTCGCCGCCGTGAGCCCTGCGGCTCCCGCACCGACGATCAGCACGTCACGGGTGATCTCAGCCATCTGCTTCTCCTTCGTTGGAAAGGGGTAGTGCCGGTCGCGATCCGAAATCCCCCGATACGAATCGCGACCGGACGTCTGTTCAGGTCGCGACGGCGTCGCTTCCCGATGTCTCGGTCGCCTGTGCGGCGTTGCGCTTGGCGAGGTTGCGACGCACGAACGGCCAGAAGAGCACGAGCACGCCGGTGGCGATGAGGCTCGTCCAGACCTGGGTGCGTCCGCCCTCGGTCGTGAGCATGACCACGAGCACCGCGGCGATGCAGGTGATCAGCACGATGTTGAGCCACGGGTGCAGCCACATCTTCAGCTTGAGGTTCGCGACCTCCTCCGGCGTCATCTTCTGACGCAGCCGCCACTGGGTCAGCGCGATGAAGACGTAGACGAACAGCGCGACGAGACCGGCGGAGTTCATGATGAAGTCGAAGATGCCCGAACCGGGAGTGAAGAAGTTGACGAGGGTGGCGATGAGGCCGCCGATGGTCGAGGCGAGCAGCGCCATGACGGGCACGCCGCTCTTCGACTTCCTCGTCATGATCTTCGGCGCGAAGCCCTGCTCGGCCAGAGCCGAGAACATGCGCGATGCGGAGTACAGGCCGGAGTTCAGCACCGAGATCACGGCGGTGAAGATGACGAGCTGCATGATGATGCTCGCGCCGGGGATGCCGAACTGCTCGAGCGCGTACGTGAACGGCGCGTTCGCGACGTCGGTCGGCACGGGGAGCTCGTCCCACGGCACGACGGTGACGATGATGAGCACGGATCCGACGAAGAACAGCAGGATGCGCCAGATGATCGTGCTCGTCGCCTGACGGATGCCCTTGGCAGGGTCCTCGGACTCGGCCGACGCCATCACGGCGATCTCCGTGCCGAAGTACGAGAAGATCACCAGCGCGACACCGGTGAAGGCGACGCCGTAGCCGTTCGGGGCGAAGCCGCCGTGCTCCCAGAGGTTCGACACCGAGACCTCGGAGTTCGGCCAGAGTCCGAAGGCGAAGAGCAGACCGGCGCCGAGGAACACGACGATCGCGAGCACCTTGATGCTGGCGAGCCAGAACTCGACCTCGCCGAACGTGCGGACCGAGATGACGTTGGTTCCGACGAAGATCGCGATGAGGATCAGAGACCAGGCCCAGGACGGCACCGCCGGGAACCAGCTGGCCATCGTCTCGCCGCCGAGGACCGCCTCGTAGGCGAGAACGCCGACCCAGAAGTACCAGTACAGCCAGCCCACGAGGTAGGCGGCCCAGTTGCCGAGGCCGACCCTCGCGTATTCCATGAACGAGCCGATGGCCGGACGCGATGCCGCCATCTCGCCGAGCATCCGCATCGCCAGGAATACCAGCAGGCCGCCGATCAGGTACGACAGCACGGCGGCGGGCCCCACGGCGCGGATGACGTTGCCCGATCCGACGAACAGGCTCGCGCCGATGATCCCGCCGAGCGTGATCATCGTGACGTGACGGGACCGCAGCTTCTTCGTGCGCGGGTTCGCGCCCGCGAAACCGGCCGACGTCTCAGGAGAGACGGGCCGATCCCACTGCGATTCCGGTTGCGTCGACATGTCAGGCCGCAGCGAGCGCCGCAGCGACGACGTCGAGGCCCTCGTTCAGCAGATCGTCGCCGATCGCGAGAGGCGGCAGGAAGCGGATGACGTTGCCGTAGGTGCCGCAGGTGAGGACGATCACGCCCTGGGCGACGCATGCCTTGGCGACGGCTGCGGTGAGTGCGGCATCCGGCGCCTTGGTCTCGGGATCGACGAACTCGGCAGCGATCATCGCGCCGTGTCCGCGGATGTCGCCGATGCGGGCGTCCTTCTGCTGCATCGCGCCGAGGCGCTGCGTGAGGATCTCGCCGATCTCGCGCGCCCGCTCGATCACACCGTCGTTCTCGAAGACGTCGATCGCCGCGAGGGCTGCCGCGCACGCGATCGGGTTGCCGCCGTAGGTTCCGCCGAGGCCGCCCGAGTGCGAGGCGTCCATGATCTCTGCGCGGCCGGTGACGGCGGCGAGCGGCAGGCCGCCCGCGATGCCCTTGGCCGTGGTGATGAGGTCGGGCTCGACGCCGAAGATCTCGCTCGCGAACATGTGGCCGGTGCGGGCGAAGCCCGTCTGCACCTCGTCGGCGATGAAGACGACGCCGTTGGCGCGGCACCACTCGGCGATCGCCGGCAGGAACCCCTCGGCGGGGACGATGAAGCCGCCCTCGCCCTGGATCGGCTCGATGATCACGGCGGCGAGGTTGTCGGCGCCGATCTGCTTCTCGAGTTGGAGGATGACGCGGGATGCCGCCTCGGGGCCTGCGAGCCCGTCGCGGAACGGGTACGACATCGGAGCGCGGTACACCTCGGGCGCGAACGGGCCGAACCCGCTCTTGTAGGGCATCGACTTGGCCGTCAGCGCCATGGTGAGGTTGGTGCGGCCGTGGTAGCCGTGGTCGAAGGCGACGACCGCCTGGCGACCGGTGTGCTTGCGGGCGATCTTGATCGCGTTCTCGACGGCCTCGGCGCCGGAGTTGAACAGCGCGCTCTTCTTCGCGAAGTCGCCGGGGGTGAGGCGGTTGAGGGCCTCGGCGACCTCGATGTACGACTCGTACGGCGAGATCATGAAGCAGGTGTGCGTGAACTGCGCGGCCTGCGCGGCGACGGCTGCGGCGACCTTCGGGTGCGCGTTGCCGACCGTAGTCACGGCGATGCCGGATCCGAGGTCGATGAGCGAGTTGCCGTCGGCGTCGACGACCACTCCTCCGCCTGCGGCGACGGCTGCGACGGGAACAGTGTGCCCGACACCCGCTGCCACGGCGTCTGCCTTGCGTGCGAGGATCTCCGCCGACCGGGGGCCGGGAAGGTCTGTCACGAGGCGACGCTCCTGGGGGAGCTCGGGTCCGCCGAGGGGAACTGCAACAGCTGCGTTGTCGAGGAGTGCCATGTGGGTGAGCGTACGACTCGGACATCGACCGCCGCATTCGCCCAGCTGTACAATCTGATCGAGATCATCGCCGGGCCGTACAAAGACCGTTCACGCGATGGAGATGGAGACCACGCATGGATGCCGCCGAGCAGCCCACTCTTCGCGCACTCCTCAGCCGTCGCGACCTCGGTCTGGGCCTCGTCTCGGCAGAGACCGATCTCCCGCTCGGCGCGGTGGATCGTCCACTGCGCTGGGTGCACAGCTCCGACCTCGCCGACCCCACGCCCTTCCTCGCGGAAGACCTCGCACTGCTGACAACCGGCACTCAGTTCGACGCCGGCATCGACGTCGAGCTGTACGTCGGGCGCCTCTCCGACCGAGGTGTGCTCGGCCTCGGTTTCGGCACGGACGTGCACCGCGCCGGCATCCCCGACGAGCTCGTCACCGAGTGCGCGCGCCGAGGCATCCCGCTGTTCGAGGTGCCCTACCGCACGCCGTTCATCGCCGTCGCCCGCGCGCATTCCGAGGCGATCGCGGCACAGGCGTACGCCCGCAGGTCATGGGCGCTCGACACGCAGCGCGCACTGGCACTCGCCGCGCTCCGCCCGCATGGACTGGACGCGACGGTCGCCGAGCTCGGCCGCCGCCTCGGAGTCTGGGTCGGCATGTACGACGCATCCGGCGCTCTGCAGCTGTCGCATCCCCGGGCGTCCGTCTCGACGGACCGCCTGACAGCACTCGGCGAGCGCGCCACCGAGATCCTCACCCGCGGCCTCGAATCCGGGCAGTCGCTCACGATCGACGAACAGACGTTCATGCTGTTCACGGTCGGGCGCGGCGGGCAGCTGCGGGGTGTGATCGCGCTCGCGGTCGACGCACTCGATTCCGAGGCCCGCACGGTCGTGACCTCCGTGATCGCCATGGCCGGGCTCGCACTCGAGCAGAGCGACCAGCTCGCCCGCAGCAGGCGGAAGCTGAACTCCCAGCTGCTGGGCTCGCTGCTCGATGACGACGCTTCCCTCGCCAGGAGAGTGCTCGGCAGCATGCCCGCGGCACCCGTCGTGGTGGCGATCGCCGCCGACGCCCCGACCGGCCCACTGACCGACTGGTGGGAGCGACGGCGCTCCGAGCACGGGACCGCGAGCTTCCTCGCGGAGTCCCCGGACGGCGTCGTGCTGTGCGTCTCGATGGCCGACGACGCGCTGCTCGACGAGATCGCGATCCGCTTCGGCATCCGCATCGGTGCCTCCGGTTCGGAGTCGTACGACGCGTTCTCGCGGGCGCACGCTCAGGCGCTCGCGGCGCTGCGCCAGCAGTCGGATGCGGGGGTGTTCCACTTCGCGGACGCGGCAGGGTCCAGCATCCTCAGCGCGCTGGCGACCGACGAGGCGCGCCTGGTCGCCGAGTCGCGCCTCGCCCCGCTGCGCGACCACGACGCGCGATCGGGCGGCGACCTCGAAAACTCTCTGCGTGTGTGGCTCGAGCACGATGCCAGAGCCGAGCCTGCGGCGGCTGCTCTCGGGGTGCACCGCCACACCCTCCGGTCGCGCATCGCGCAGGCGGGTGCGCTGCTCGGCTCCGACCTGTCGTCGTTCCCCGCCCGCGCCGAACTGTGGGCGCTGCTGCAGACCGCGCGGGACTGAACGCGCCCTCTCGGTCAGCTGGCTGACGTTCTCCCGCATGGCGGCGGATGGGGATGCCCTCGTCCAGCCATCCGGGGATCGCTCAGCCGTCCGTCCCCTCGGCGGGATGCAGGTAGCGTCCGACGAACTCCTCGAAGAGGGCGACCATGTCGACGGAGTCGTCCAGGAGCCACTGCAGCTGGATTCCGTCCATGACCGCGCTGATCAGTCGTGCCGCCAGCGCGGGGTCGACGTCGGCACGGACCTCTCCGTCCGCCTGGCCACGTCGCAGGATCTCCTCGGCCTCGGCCGCCCTGTCTCGATAGCGGGCGGCGAAGTCGGCGTGCGACGGATGATCGGGGTCGGTCGCCTCCGCCGAGACGATCGCGTACAACGAGGTCAGCCCCCGCGAGGTCTGGTTGTGCGCGACGACCCGCTTCGCCTGCTCGATCAGCGCATGCTCCGCAGGATCCCCTGCCGCCTCCCGCACCTTCTCGTCGCGCTGGTGGATCACCTCGGCGAAGAGCTCCTCCTTGCCGGCGAAGTGGTGCAGCAGGCCGGCGGGCGTCACACCCACGCGCTTCGCGATCTCCCGCAGGGATCCGCCGTGGAATCCCGTGCGGGAGAACACCGCGAGAGCTTCGTCGACGATCGCCTGCCGGCGCGCCTGCCCCGTGGCATACGGGCCTCGGGGCCTGCGCGCCGGCGCCGCCTGCTGCTCATCCGTGCTCATCACCCGCTCCTGTCATCGGCGGGGTGAGGAGGGTCTCAGCCGTGGCTGTTCCCCGATCCCCATGACGAGCCGAATACCTGTTGTTTCATGGCGGGCCGCAGGCGCTGTTCCATCTCGCGGTCCACGAAGTAGTCCTTGAGTGTATCTTTGGTCAGCTCGTTGCCGATCGCCGCCATGATCATCGACTGATCGAGCGACAGGTACCGTTCGGCGATCGTGCCGCTCTCGACGGCGACGGCATCGTAGAAGCCACCGGGGCCGTACGCGTGGAGCTCGTTCTCGATGCCGTGCAGGTTGCTGAGGGCACCCTTCCGGTCGTACGGCAGCGCGAGGAAGGCCGCATGAGGCGTCACCACGCCGTCGCCGAACTCCGGGGCCGGATTCGTTCCTGTCGTGCACCCCGGCCGGTCGATGTCGACATCGGTCTTCTCGGCGTCCGAGGTGTAGCCGTCGGACCGCATGCCGGCGACGTCGACTCCGTACTCGGCGTACCCGCCGAAGGGATCACTCGCGGGCGAGAAGCCCCAGAAGCCGTACCCCGCCTCGTCGAGCCCGTGCTGCTTCTGCACGGCGACCGTGATCGGGTGGTTGAGCTTCCACGACTGCGGTCCCCATTTGGTCTCCGGCACCAGGAGATCGGGCATCAGCGACTCGAACATGCTGCCGCCCCAGCTCGGGACGAACGACATCCCGGCGTAGTCGTACACGCCTTCCCAGACCTCGACGCCGTCGTAGGTGCGGTACTCGCCGCGCGGTAGCTGCTCCTGCCACGCCCAGTCGCATCCGGGCGGCATGGTGCGATGCGTCCCGTAGAGCGCCGTGGCGGGGATCTGTCCGTTGGCGATGCCGAGATAGGTCGCGATGCGGCTCTCGCTCACGGTCGTGTCGTAGTGGTGACACGTGTAGTACACGGTCTCCCCCGAGCCGTTGTACATGGGTGCCTCGACACTGCAGTCGGGCGGCGCCGCATCCCAGAACCCGCCGCGGTTCGTGCCCGCGGGCAGGCCTGCGGCGCCTGCAGGATCGAAGAACGCACCGAAGTCCATCGAGTCGTACAGTGCGTCGGCCTCGGTCGCGAGCTCCGGCTCCGCCTCGCGGACGATGCGCAGCGCCGCCGCGAGCCATCCGTTGTCCACCGTGCTGAGGAACGGGTGCACGGCGTCACCCGAGTCGGGCCAGGTCGTCAGCTTCTCGCCCGTCGTCGGCGAGTACCAGTTGTAGAACATGCCGCTCGCGTCGTTTCGCTCGAGCCCTGCGAGGGTGTCGAGCGTGGTCGACAAGCGGGTGCGCGCCTCGTCGTCGGCGATGATCCCCAGGTCGCGAGCCGTCACGGTCGACCACAGGTAGCCGCCGATGTTCGTCGGCGACGTGTAGTCGCCCGGCGTCTCGAGATCACCCGTCACGTTGTCTGCCGGCAGGCCCGTCTGCTCATCCGTCATCGCATCCAGTGATCGCCAGGTGTCCGTCGCCCAGCGGTTCAGATCCTCGGCGCCCGGGCGCCCTGCGCCAGCTGTCGCGGGCCCGGCGAGACTCAGTCCCGCGACCACCAGTCCGGCGGTCGCCACTGCGCTCATCCATCGCTTCATCGTGTCTCCTCTTCGAGAACGGCGCTGCCGATCGCAGCGCTCCGACACGCGAAAACCTAACACCTGTTCGGTGTTCATTCAACCCCTCTCCTGCACGCGCTCCCCCGGGCGCACTCTCTCGTGGGTCCGGCACCAGCTCTCAGCCGAGCGAATCGAGAGCATCGAGCAGGTCGCCCGCAGGTGTGAGGCGACTTTTGGCAGCGCGATACGGTGGAGGGGTGACCTCCCCCCTCACAGAAGCGACCCCCGATCGTCTCGAATGGGCCGACACCGCGCGAGGCCTCAGTGTCACGCTCATCGTCATCCTCCACCTCTGGGCCATTCACCTGACCTACTGGATCACCGACACGACCGTGATGCGCGTGCTCGCCGACGTCATCGAATGGACGGGACCGCTGCGGATCCCCCTGTTCTTCTTCGTCTCGGGCTTCCTGGCATCTCGATCGCTCCGCAAGCCGTGGCGTCAGGCCTGGCGCGGACGAGTGCTCAGCGTCGCCTACCTCTACATCGGCTGGGTGTCGTTCTCGACGGCGTTCCTCTGGATCGAGAATCGCGCGCACAATCAACCCACTGAGAACCCGGTCGTCACGATCGCGCAGAACCTGTTCGCACCGCAGACGCATCTCTGGTACCTGTGGGCGCTCATCGTGCTCTTCATGCTGGTCTGGGCGACGAGAGCAGTGCCCGGATGGATCATGCTGGCCGTGGCCGCCGCCCTCAGCATCTCGGCTCCCTTCTTCCTGGAGCATCCGTTCCTGCAGGTGGGCTCCGCGACCGTCTTCTACGTCGCCGGGGCGCGGTTCCCCGCCATAACGGGGTGGCTGTCGTCTCGACGGAAGGTCTGGATCTTCGCCGGCGCTGCGAGCATATACATCGTCTCCATGCTTCTCGGCCCCACGGACCCGTACGGCGTCGCCGACCCGTTCACCTCCAGCGTCGGCGTGGCCGCCATGGTGGCGCTCCTCGCCGTGGTGTCGCACCAGCGATGGACCGGGGTGCTGAAGCTCATCGGTCGCAACACGCTGCCGGTCTTCATCCTGAATCCGTTCGTCTTCATCCTGCTCAACGAGCTGCTCCTGAACGATTCGACTCTCGCCGCCTGGTTGCACGATCACCCCCGAGGAGCCGGCCTCTACGTCGCGTGCATCATCGTCGCGACGATCGCGGGGAGCATCGGCATCAAGCTGGGGGCCGATCGGATCGGCCTGAGGTGGCTGTTCGCGATGCCGACCAGCTGGTTCTCGGGAACGCGCGTCCGTCGCGCCTGACTGCTGCCGGACAGCAGATCAGCGGGGCGCGTGCGCCTCGAGGAACTCGTACACGTCGGTCGTGTCGACGCCGGGGAAGGCCCCCGTCGGCAGGGTCGCGAGCAGCGTGCGCGGAGTCCTGACGTTCGGCCAGGAGTTCTCGCGCCACCGCCCCTCGAGCTCTGCCGGAGCCCGGCGGCAGCAGACCTCCACCGAGTGCTTCGAGACTCCTCGGTGCGCCGTGTCACGACCGACGAACCACTTGGTGTCATCGAATCGCACGCCCACGCTGACCGAGTGGAGGCCCTCACTCGAGGCCTCGACACGGGCAGTGCACCAGTAGGTGCCGTTGCCGGTGTCGGTGTACTGGTAGTACGGGTTGAAGCGGTCGTCCTCGTCGAACACGACGCGACTCGTCCAGCGACGGCAGCACATCTGCCCCTCGATCGAGCCGAGCCGATCGGTCGGGAAGTTCACGTCGTCGTTCTCGTACGCCTTCGTGATCGTGCCCGACTCGTGCACCTTGAGGAAGTGCACGGGGATGTCGAGATGACGGGTCGCGAGATTCGTGAACCGGTGCGCCGCGGTCTCATACGAGACCGAGTAGGCATCTCGCAGGTCCTCTATCGAGATCGCCCTGCGGGCTTTCGCGTCTTTCAACGCGGGAACGACGTGCGCCTCGGGCACGAGGAGCGCTCCCGTGAGGTAGTTCGTCTCGACGCGCTGGCGGAGGAACTCCGCATAGCTGCGTGGCTCCGAGTGACCGAGGATGCGGCTCGACAGCGCCTGCAGCACGGCGGTGCGCGCATCGCCTTTGGCCGGCACACTGCTCGACAGGTACAGCCGCCCGTTCGCGAGGTCGGCGACACTGCGCGTGGTCTGCGGCAGATCAGGCGCGTAGTGGAGGGTGAACCCCAGGTACGCGGCGATCTCGGATGCGGTCCGCTGGGTGAGCGGGCCGCCCGGATGCCCGACCGCCGCGAGTATCTCGGCCGCCTTCGTCTCGAGATCCGCGAAGTGGTTGTCCTGCCTGCGCATCAGGTGACGCAGCTCGACGTTCGCGCGCCGGGCCTCCTCCGGCGTGGCGGCCCGCTCGTCCTTGAGACGATCGATCTCGCCGTGCAGCGCGAGCAGCGCCTTCAGAGCATCCGTCGGCATGCTCTTGGCGATCCGGAACGGCTCGATCCCCAGCGCCTGGAATGTCTGGCCCTTCATCGCGCGTTCGAGGGCGATCTCGACCGCGCTGCGCTCATCGAGCGGCTCACCCTCGAGAAGCGCGTCGATCGTGACGCCGAGTGCACGCGCGATCGCCTGCAACTGGGTGAGCTTCGGTTCGCGCTTTCCCGTCTCGATCATCGACATCTGACTCGGGGCCCGATCGACGGCCGCCGCGAGGTCGTCGAGGGTCATCCCGCGCGCCGTGCGCAACTGACGGATGCGTCGCCCGATCGTGAGGGCGTCGGCGTCTTCTTCGACCGCTGAGGTGCTCATGAGGCCGATTCTGTCACAGAAACAGAATTTCCGACGATCTTCACACGCGAATCGGCCGGTTGCACGCGCCTTCTTCACCCACAGTGGAAACACGCCACCCGGCTTCACGATCCGGGCATCCAACGGAGGAGACACCATGACGAACACCGCTCAGAACCACACCCCCCGCCCCGCAGGTCTGCGCGCCGGCGACCAGGTTCAGACGGCCGCCGAGCTCCGGGAGATCTGGGAGACGGATCCCCGTTGGGACGGTGTCGAGCGCACCTACTCTGCCGAAGACGTCATCCGCATCCGCGGGTCGGTCCGCGAGGACTCCACCCTCGCCCACCGCGGAGCCGAGAACCTCTGGAACCTGCTGCACACCGAGGACTATGTGCGGGCTCTCGGCGCCTACACCGGCGGCCAGGCCGTGCAGCAGGTGCGTGCGGGCCTCAAGGCGATCTACCTCTCGGGCTGGCAGGTCGCGGCCGACGGCAACCTCGCCGGCCAGACCTACCCCGACCAGTCGCTCTACCCGGCCAACTCGGTGCCGGCGGTCGTGCGTCGCATCAACAACGCGCTGATCCGTCAGGACCAGCTCGAGCACGCCGAGGGAGAGGTCACCCAGGACTGGCTCGCCCCGATCGTCGCCGACGCCGAGGCCGGATTCGGCGGGCCGCTGAACGCCTACGAGCTCGCACAGTCGCTGATCCAGGCGGGCGCGGCGGCGATCCACTGGGAAGACCAGCTCGCGAGCGAGAAGAAGTGCGGCCACCTGGGCGGCAAGGTGCTCGTGCCCACCCAGCAGCACATCCGCACGCTGAACGCGGCACGCCTCGCGGCCGACGTGGCAGGTGTCCCGACGGTCATCATCGCCCGGACGGATGCTCTCGCCGCCGACCTGCTCACCAGCGACGTCGACGAGCGCGATCAGCAGTTCACCACCGGCGAGCGCACGACCGAGGGCTTCTACCGCATCCGCCCCGGCATCGAGTCGGTCATCAGCCGCGGACTCGCATTCGCTCCTTACGCCGATCTGCTGTGGGTCGAGACGGGTGAGCCCGACATCGAGCTGGCTCGTGAGTTCGCCGCGGCCATCCACGCGCAGTTCCCCGGCAAGCTGCTCGCGTACAACTGCTCGCCGAGCTTCAACTGGAAGCGCCACCTGTCGGACGCCGAGATCGCGACGTTCCAGCAGGAGCTGGCTGATCTGGGCTACAAGTTCCAGTTCATCACGCTCGCCGGCTTCCACGCCCTGAACCACTCGATGTTCGACCTCGCCCGCGGCTACGCCGAGCGCGCCATGAGCGCGTACGTCGAGCTGCAGGAGGCCGAGTTCGCCGCCGAGGCGAACGGCTACACCGCCACCAAGCACCAGCGCGAGGCGGGCACCGGCTACTTCGACGTCATCTCCACCGCGCTCAACCCCGACAGCGCGACCCTCGCCCTCGCCGGCTCCACCGAAGCCGCGCAGTTCCACTAAGCCTCTTGTGAAGGACAGACGATCATGACCACTCCCACTGCACCCCCGGCCACCGCTCCGATCCAGACCACGCAGCAGGGTCCGGCGATCACCGTCACCGGTCCCCGGCGCGAGCGCTACGACGAGATCCTCACCCCCGAGGCGATCGCGTTCCTCACCGAGCTCCACCACCGGTTCGCCTCCCGTCGCCACGACCGACTGGCCGACCGGATGCGTCGGCGGTTCGAGATCGGCAACGGCCACGATCCCCGATTCCGCGACGACACCGCGCACATCCGCCAGGATGCCGAGTGGCGCGTCGCCGGCGCGGGTCCCGGCCTCGAGGACCGCCGCGTCGAGATCACCGGTCCGACCGACCCGAAGATGACGATCAACGCCCTGAACTCGGGCGCTCGTGTCTGGCTCGCCGACCAGGAGGACGCGACCAGCCCCACATGGAAGAACGTCATCGAGGGTCAGCTGTCGCTCCGCGACGCGATCCGCGGCGAGCTCTCCTTCACGGGTCCGTCGACCGAGTCGGGGCCGGGCAAGGAATACCGCGTCACCGCCGAGCGCACGCCCACCATCGTGATGCGCCCCCGCGGATGGCACCTGCCGGAGAAGCACCTGCAGTTCACCGATCGGGCGGGGCGCCGTACCGGGGCATCCGGTTCGCTCGTGGACTTCGGCCTCTACTTCCTTCACAACGCGAAGGAGCTCATCGCGAACGGGCGCGGACCGTACTTCTACATCGCGAAGCTGGAGTCGAGCGAGGAGGCGAAGCTGTGGGACGACGTGTTCTCGTTCAGCGAGGAGTACATCGGCATCCCGCACGGCACTATCCGCGCCACGGTGCTCATCGAGACCCTCCCCGCGGCGTTCGAGATGGACGAGATCCTCTTCGAGCTGCGTGATCACTGCGCTGGCCTCAACGCCGGACGCTGGGACTACATCTTCTCGATCATCAAGAACTACCGCGGTCGCGGCGCGCGCTTCGTGCTCCCCGATCGCAGTGAGGTCACGATGACGGTGCCGTTCATGCGGGCATACACCGAGCTGCTCGTGCAGACCTGCCACAAGCGGGGCGCCTACGCGATCGGCGGCATGAGCGCCTTCATCCCCAACCGTCGCGATCCCGAGGTCACAGAACGGGCGTTCGAGAAGGTCTCGGCCGACAAGAAGCGCGAGGCCGGCGACGGCTTCGACGGCACCTGGGTGGCCCACCCCGATCTGATCCCCACGGCGCAGGCGGAGTTCGATGCCGTGCTCGGTGAGCGACCGAACCAGGTCGACCGTCAGCGGCCGGAGGTCGCGGTGACCGCGGCGCAGCTGCTCGATGTGCACATCGGACGCCCGATCACGGCCGGCGGTGTGCGCGACAACGTGTCGGTGGCGATCCGCTACCTCGAGGCGTGGCTGCGGGGCCTCGGCGCGGTCGCGATCGACAACCTGATGGAGGATGCCGCTACCGCAGAGATCAGCCGCTCGCAGGTGTGGCAGTGGATCCATCAGGACCGTGCCACCGAAGACGGCACGCCGATCACGGCCGAGTACATCGAGGGCCTGATCCGCGATGTGCTCGCTCAGGCGACACGGTCGGCCGGTGACCGATTCGACGATGCGGCGGAGATCTTCCGCGACGTCGCGCTGCAGGAGGAGTTCCCGGCCTTCCTGACGCTCGGCGCCTACAGTCGCTTCCTCGTCGACGAGGACTGACTCGCACTGCACAGAAGCCCCTCGGATGCGGCGATCCCGCATCCGAGGGGCTCTGCCGTTCCGCCCTGTGGACAACCGGGTTCAAGCGTCTCCGTCCCGCCGTAGGCTCGCGGGATGCCGACACCTGCACCCCCTTCCGAACACGCTCTCCGCGTTCGCCGCACCGCCGGAACGTCCACCATGTTCTGACCGGCGGCGCCTGCGGTCACAGGCGGGCGTAGCCTGAGATCATGAGCGACGTCTGGTCCGACATCTCCGCCGAGTTCCTGCACCTGTACCCGCGTGGACGCCGCCTGCTCGTCGTCGCGGGAGCGGATGCCGAGCGTTCACGCCACGCGGCCGATGGCCTCGCCGCGGCTCTGGCCGCCGCGGACCAGCAGGTCGAGCGTCGACACACTGCCGATGGCGACGAGCAGGTTCTGCGCACCGATGTCATCGCTCCGTTTCGCGCATCTCCCGACAGTGGCAGCGTGCTCGTCGTCTCGGGTCCGCCCGCGCTGCTGAGTGAGAGCGCTCGCGGTCTCTGGAACTTCATCGTGTGGCAGCTCGCGGGAGACGAGGCGCCGCATGCGATCGCCTCGGCGCTCGTCGACATGACCGACCCCGCGAATCCCACCCGGCGCTTCGCGGACTACTGCGCGCTTCCCTCGTCGTTCGGTTCCTGACGCGAACCCTGGGGTTCGCGGGTGCTTCGGTTCCCCCGACCGAAGCACCCGCACGTCCACCCGTTCTCCCGCGGGCGGTCCGTCGTGCCCGGCGCTCACGCGCCTGTCCCCGAGCTTCCGGACGGGCGGTCCACCACGTCCGGAAGCCGTGACAGCCGACGATCCCGAAGCCGGAGCTCCGTCGCCGTCTGCCGTCATGACCCGCCTGGGGACACGGGCAGGCCCAGGTTAGAGCCGCGCTTCCCGCTCCCGAGGCGCGGGAGCACGTTACGTCACATGCTGCGCGTTACGCGGCACTCAGCACTCGCGTTGGCACGAGATTCGCGATCACCCGTCACCCTGCGCACGCCTCGTCGACAGTGATCTGCGGGCGACCGAACACCCAGGTCCGCTCGCTCCGGCTGCTCACGGAAGCCACGTCGAGCAGACGATCGGATCAGAGCGATGACCCCGCCTGCTCGTCGCTGAGCAGCATCGCCTCTGCGAGGCGCGGTGGCCGGGCGCGTGCGGCGAGACGGAAAGCACTGGGGCTGTGCCCGACATGGCGCGAGAACTGGGCGCGCAGCGCCGCTGCGTCGGTGAATCCGGATCGCTCGGCGACCGTGGTGAGGTCCTGCGGGGGAACCGACAGCAGTTCCTCTCGGGCGGTCACCAGCCGCCGTCGCAACAGCCTCGACGCGAGACTCTCGTCGGTTCCCGCGTAGAGCCGGAACAGCTGGCGTCGACTGACGTGCAGCTCGGCGGCGAGCTCCTCTATCCCGAATGCCGCATCGCGATGGCGCCGCTCGATGATCCTGCCGGCCTCGGCCCGCAGTTCGCTCGCTCTGTCCGTCTCGCCGTCACCGGGGAACTGCCGGAACAACCCGCGCACCAGTGCGAGGAGCGCGGCCTCGGTGCCGGCGAGCGCCCCTACGCCCTGATCGGGGTCCTGAGCCCATTCGAACAGCATCCGCGCCAGAGCCGCACCTGCAGCCCTGGTGAGCGGGGTGTCCGGGAACATATCCGCTCCCCTGGCCAGCACGTGTCGGTAACCGGCGATCGCGGCTGTGGGCACCACGACGCCCGTGGTGTTCGTCACGCCGAACTGCTCGACCGACGACGCTCCGAGGCTCGACATGAAGCCCACCCGCCCCACGCCCATGAGCTGGACACCTGACGCGGTGTGCAGGCGTTGCCCGCCCTGACTCACCATCCCGATGATGACGATGTCTTCGTCTTCGGGGGTGGCGTGGTCGTATCTCACCGTGTGCGCCGTTTCGAGTGTGCTGTAGAGCATGGTCGCGCCGATCGATCGGCGCAGGAGCGCTGCCTCGAACGCGTCGGGATCGTCTGCCGTCATCGATCCGAAGTTCGACAGCTGCATCATGCCGAGCTGACCATCGAGACGGATCACCTCTGCCGCGAACCAATCGGGCGGCGTTCCCTGCGACTCAGGGTCCGACGGCGACCAGGATCCGCCGGCGAGCCGACCGAGCCAGGCGCTCAACTCCGCATCGTCGATCACTCGTTCCATGGCAACCCCCGTCGGATGCGCGCCGCATCCGCAGCGACCGCTCCGTCCCCGCCCTCACCCTAGGGACGCTGCGAAAACCGAGCAATATACGTTCGTGCGGAGGCAGGGAACAGCGACAAGAGACGCAAACGGGCAACAGCGGCGGGCAGGGACGCTCAGCGGAACGAGGCCGCTACGGAATTCCGGTGGTAGTCGAACACGATGCTGGTCCTCGTCGAGGCGACGCTCGACTGCGCCGACAGGTGCTCCAGCACGAACTCGCGCATCTCCGACGAGTCGGCGACGGCGATGTGCAGCAGGAAGTCGTCGTCTCCCCCGAGGAAGAACACCTGGATGACCTGCGGCAGCACTCGCACACGGTCGGCGAACTCGACGATGCTCTCTCTGCGGCCGCTCGGGCGCAGCGTCACGCCGATGATCGCCTGCAGGCCCGCGCCCAGCATCCGCTCGTCGACGCTCGCATGGAAGCCGCTGATCACTCCTCGCTCGACGAGGGCGCGCAGACGCGCGTGGGCGGTCGACGGGGCGACACCGAGGTGACCGGCGAGCTCGGCATTCGTCATCCTCCCGTCGGCGCTCAGCAGCTGCACGATTCGCGCATCGATCGCATCGAGTGCCGGAGCCCGAAGAGTGTTCGACTGTGCGGCCTCGGATGACGTCTCCATGCGAATGATTATGCAGGATTCATGAGACAAACGAATGTTCTTCAGGCATTCTGTCGATCAGTCGACGTTTCTGCGATTCTGAAATGTACCCACGCAACCGTCACTTGGAGGATCGATGAAGATCGGCGTGCCCACAGAGGTCAAGAACAACGAGAACCGCACCGCGCTCACGCCTGCGGGCGCCGACCGTCTGGTGCACGAGGGCCACCGCGTGCTCGTGCAGTCGGGCGCGGGCGTCGGTTCCGGCATCTCCGACGAGGCGTATCGCCTGGCCGGCGCCGAGATCGTCGCTACGGCCGAAGAGACCTGGGGCGAGGCCGAGCTCCTCATCAAGGTGAAGGAGCCGATCGCGCAGGAGTACGGCTTCCTGCGCCCAGACCTCACTCTCTTCACTTATCTGCACCTCGCGGCCGATCGCGCGCTGACCACTGCGCTCGTCGACGCGGGAACCACGGCCGTCGCCTACGAGACCGTGCAGCTGCCCGATCGCAGCCTGCCGCTGCTCGTACCGATGAGCGAGATCGCCGGTCGCCTCTCGGTGACCATGGGTTCGTACTCCCTGATGCGGTCGGCCGGCGGGCGAGGCGTGCTGATGGGTGGGATCGCCGGCGCTCCTCGCGCCAAGACCGTCGTGATCGGCGGCGGTGTCGCCGGAGAGCACGCGGCAGCCAACGCCCTCGGGCTCGGCTCCCAGGTGACCGTGATCGACATCTCGCTGCCCCGCCTCCGCGAGCTCGAGCATCGCTACGGCGGCGCTCTGCAGACCCGAGCGTCGAGCAGGTACGACATCGCCGAGGAGCTGGCGACGGCCGACCTCGTGATCGGCTCGGTACTGATCCCCGGTGCCGCCGCGCCCAAGCTGGTCACCGACGACATGGTCGCAGCGATGAAGCCCGGATCTGTGCTCGTCGACATCGCGATCGACCAGGGCGGATGCTTCGAGGGGTCCCGACCGACCACGCACGACGATCCCACCTTCGCCGTGCACGACTCGATCTACTACTGCGTCGCGAACATGCCGGGCGCCGTGCCCGAGACGGCCACCCGCGCCCTCACCAACGCCACCCTCCCCTATGTGTCGGCCATCGCCGGCAAGGGGTGGGAGCGTGCGGCGGCGGACGACGTCGCACTCGCCAAGGGCCTCAACGTGCAGGGTGGGCGCATCGCACTGGATGCCGTCGCCCATGCGCACGGCTTCGCCACGGCGTGACCGGCATTGCGGTCGGACACCGTCAAGAACAGCGATTCTTGACGGCATCCGACCCGTCATCGACCGGGCCGACCCGGGTACGCTCGTACTCGTGACCGAACGCGCTCCTCTCTCTCGCAAGCTGTCCGCCATCGCCGAGTCGGCGACCCTCAAGGTCGACGCCAAGGCGAAGGCCCTCAAGGCCGAAGGCAAGCCCGTCATCTCGTATGCCGCGGGTGAGCCCGACTTCGCGACACCGCAGTTCATCGTCGATGCCGCCGCCGAGGCGTTGGCAGACCCCGCGAGCTACCGGTACACCCCGGCGCCCGGACTTCCGGCGCTCCGCGAGGCCATCGCCGCGAAGACGCTGCGCGACTCGGGTCTCGAGGTCTCGCCGAGCCAGGTCATCGTGACCAACGGCGGCAAGCAGTCCGTGTACCAGGCCTTCCAGACCGTGGTGAACCCGGGCGACGAGGTGCTGCTGCCAGCGCCCTACTGGACCACCTACCCCGAGGCGATCCGCCTCGCCGACGGCACCCCTGTCGAGGTCTTCGCCGGCGCCGACCAGGACTACAAGGTCACCGTCGAGCAGCTCGAGGCCGCTCGCACCGACCGCACGACCGTGCTCGTCTTCGTCTCGCCCTCCAACCCGACCGGCTCCGTGTACACCGCCGAAGAGACCGCAGCCATCGGCGAATGGGCGCTCGAGCACGGCATCTGGGTGATCTCGGACGAGATCTACCAGAACCTCACCTACGAAGGCGTCAAGGCGACCTCCATCGTCGAGGCCGTTCCTGCTCTCGCCGGTCAGACCATCCTCGTCAACGGCGTCGCGAAGACCTACGCGATGACCGGATGGCGCGTGGGCTGGATGGTCGGCCCCGCGGATGCCATCAAGATCGCCGGCAACCTGCAGTCGCACCTTTCGAGCAACGTCAACAACGTCGCCCAGAAGGCCGCGATCGCAGCGCTCACCGGCCCTCAGACCGAGGCCGAGCAGTTCCGCGAGGCCTTCGACCGTCGCCGCCGTCTGATCGTGTCGGAGCTGTCGAAGATCGACGGCCTCGTCGTGCCGAACCCGCTCGGCGCCTTCTACGTCTACCCCGATGTGCAGGGCCTGCTCGGCCGCACCTGGGACGGAGTGACGCCGACCACCTCGCTCGAACTCGCCGACTTCATCCTCGAGCGTGCCGAGGTCGCCGTCGTCCCGGGTGAGGCTTTCGGCCCGTCCGGATACATCCGCATGTCGTACGCGCTCGGCGACGACCAGCTCCTCGAGGGCGTGCAGCGCCTGCAGCGACTGTTCAGCTGACCGGCGTCTCGTCTCGCTCGACGACCCCGGGCGTGAAGCCTCCCGGTCGTCGAGCGAGGAGCGCAACGACGACGCGACACGTCGCGGTCACTCCTCGTCGTGGAAGCCGATGAGCCAGCGGATGCCGTAGCGGTCGACGAGCGTGCCGTCGTAGTCGCCCCACGGCCGCTTCTGCAGGGCGTCGAGCACTCGCCCCTCCAGGGACAGCTGGTCGAACCAGCTGGTCAGGGTCGACGCATCGACCGTGCCGAGAAGCGAGAGGAACATGCCGCTCATCTGCACGGCGTCATCGTCGGCTCCGGCATCGGCGCCTGCCAGCTGGACCGGGCCGGACAGCTGCCCGTGGGCGATCGCATCGCCCGGGCCGTCGTGGCGCCCCGCCTGCGAGTAGTCGAGCAGCTGCAGATCGCCGCCGAAGACGGAGCGGTAGTGCTCCAGCGCCTCAGCCGCGTTTCCGGGGAACAGCAGGTAGGGGATCAGTCCGCTCATGCCGCGAGTGTACGGCGAACGGACGGCATTGTCAGTCAGGTCGATGCCGTCAATCGGGGACGCTGCTGCGATAGCGTCGGGGCTTTCCCTCGCCGAGGTCGATGAGGCGTGTGACGCTGTGCAGCTCCACCGGCATCCCGAGCAGCGCGTGAAGAGCCGTGCGGATGCCCGTCTCGTCGCCGCCCGCGATCGCCGCGCGCACCCGCCCGTCGTCGCCCTGCTCGATCGACCACCCCAGCGCACCTCGGGCCTGCAGCTGCTGCGTCAGCTCGACGCACGGCACGAGCGTGCCGTCGGCCGCGCGGAAGCGCGTGTTCTCGCGGCCTTCGAGGTCGGCGATGCCGAACGCGCCGTCGTCGAGGCCGACGAGCCGGCCGAAGTCGCCGGTGCGATAACGCACCAGCGGCAGCAGCGGGTTCTCCCCCGCGGTCACCACGATCTCTCCCATGACGCCCGGGGGCACGGCGACGTCTCGATGCGGTTCGAGAACTTCGACACGCACCCGCCGATCGAGGATCCGGAACGACCCGTCGTCGGTGCGCGCGGCGATCGGGCGCGTCTCGTGGAGCCCGTAGACGTCGATCACCGGACATCCGAACGCCGTCTCGAGGCGCGCCCGCAGCGGTGCGGACAGCGCCATGGCACCCGAGATGATCACGGCCGGGTGCAGCACGGCGTCGAGTCCGGCATCCAGAAGCTCGGCGAGGCTCGTCGGATGCCCGCTCAGGATCTGCGGATCCGCCTCCGCGAGGAATCGGGCGCGCGCGTCGCCGTCGCTCCAGGCGGACGGATGCAGATTCAGCCGGGCCATGGCGCGGTGCGAGAAGCTCGAGATCACCGACACGTAGGTGAATGCCTGCCTCTGGAAGACGAGATTCGCCACCGCCATCCGTTCGTCGTCGTCGGTGACCGTGGCCCCGGCGGATGCGGCGAGCGCGACCAGCAGGTGGAAGCCGCGCGCGACCTCCTCGACGTCGTCGGGGATGAGCAGCGCCGCTCCGGTCGAGCCCGAGCTCGTGCCGTGCAGCATGCGGGAGAGATCCGCATCGAGCGGCACGAACGCAGCGAGGTCGTCGACGAGGTCGGCCCGTGCGATCGTCGGGTAGTCCTGGAGCGCGGCATCCTCCGGCATCCCCCGATAGCGCAGCGTGCGCCGCGCGGCATCGAGGTGCTCGCGGAGCCAGCCGTCGGTGGGAAGCGGATGCCGCACCCGCTCGACCTGCTCGGCCGTGAGGCGGTCACCGGTCGCGTGGGTCCAGCGCGGGGCGTCGGGATGCGCACGCCAGTGCTCGAGCCTCGATGATCCCTCAGCGTCGATGGTCGGCCAGCGCTCCGCGTCGGCGAGCACCGCAGCCTCTCCCGGCGCGTACTCCGCGAGGGTCAGCGCACCGCGGAGGTCGGGGTCACTCACTGGAGTACCGCGCCGCCGCCTCCTTGCGGCGGGCCTCGTCGAGCTTGCGGGCGATGTCGGCGCGGTGTCTGTGGCCCTCATATGCCTCGGCGAGCGCCCGGTCACGCGCCAGCGAGTCGCACGCGGCGAGAAGGGAGGCAGCTGTCGCCGCATCCTCCCCCGCGGGGAGGAAGCCGCACCAGAGCAGGAACGTGCGGGCGGCCTCGGTACGCCGCTCATCATCGGAGGTCCACTCCGCGGGAGCGGCGACCGGGGCGACACGCAGCGCGAGCGCATCGACGGCGAGGGCTGCCTGTCCGGTCGAGAGGGCCGGGTCGAGCGGTTCGAGGAGACCCTCGCTGGCGACGAGCCACAGTCCGATCGCGGCCCCCTGACGCACCCGAGGATCATCGTCGAACCCGGCGGACACGATCTGACCGCCGAGGACGTCTCCTGCGAGGGCACGCAGCGAGATCCGCTCGTCGAGGAACTCCTGGGGCACGCGGGAGAGACGTGCGGCCACCGAATCGAGCGAGGGCCCGGTTCTCGCACGCGCCCAGGCCTCGGCCTCTCCGCCCGAGCGCTCGCTCCACACGGCGAGCAGTGCCTCGGTGTCAGCCATGCAGAGCCTCCGCCAGGGCCGCGCACGCCGCCGGAGCGTCGGCCATCGTCTGCAGGTAGACCACGTCGTAGCCGTCGCGCTCGGCGAGCTGGGCGACCTGGTGTCTGCGATCCATGAGCACGAGCGTACCGGTGGTGAGCACGTCTCGGACGGTGCGGGCGACGCCCTCGTAGGGCTCGTTGCCGACACCGAACATCGACACCAGTCCGTCGTCGGAGAGCACCACGACGTGACGCTGATCGTCGTCGCCCGCCGGAGGAAGCCCCGCGTATCTCGCGGCGTACAGGTCGAGCGGGAATGACGTCGATCTGCCGAAGAACAGCGAGATCGCGGCGATGATCTCAGCGGGGTCGCGTCCGAACCGGCGCATCCCCGCGACCTCTCCCGTGCCCGAGAAGCTCGTGACCCTGACTCTTCCTCCGCCGCGGAGGATCGACAGCGCGAGGATCGTGCCGGCGAGCACAGCGGGCGAGCCGTTGCGCGGATGCGTCATCGATCCGGAGGAGTCGATGTAGAGGTCGAGCTCGAGACTCGTCTCGCGGACGATCGGCTCGTCGTCGAGCTCCGAACGCCGACGGGTCGTGACCCCGGGAATCACGGTCCCCGATCTCAGAGTCAGCGGCCAGTCGAGGTCGGCGAGCGCGTCTCCCACCTCCCACAGCTCCACGGGACCGGGGATGCCGCCGGTCGGCGTCGAAGGAGCGGGGCGTGTGTACGGGCGCACCCATGCGGCCGCCTCGTTGCGATACCAGGCGGCGAGCACGGCATCCTCCCCGCTCTCCCGGTACAGCGCGAGCGTGCGCGCGATGGTCAGACGCTGTCCGTCTTTCTTGACTCCGTCGTTGGTCGAATCCTCGAGATCCTCTTCTCCGTCGGGATCCCGCACCATGCCGGGGTGCCGTGGCAGATCGTCACGCAGACGCTGATCGGCGAGGATTCGGCCGAGCTCTTCGGCTGTGGCCGGGGCGTCGTCGACTCCGCATCCGACGAGTGACTCGCCGGCGCCCGGCTCCGCCGCTCCCGCCTGCTCGGCGAGATAGGGGGCGGCGATCACCCCGAACAGTGCGGCCCCCGAGACCGGGTCGGTGGCGAACGAGCGCACGGCATCCGCGACGAGAGCGGCGTCGACAGCCGGGTTCGTCGCCGTCGCTCCGGCGAGCTCTGCCGCGACCCTCTCGCGTTCGGCCTGCGCTGCGCGCAGCAGGCGTTCCTTCTCACGGTGTCTCTCGGGGATCTGACTCAGCGGCACGAAGGTGGCCTGCACACGGGCGCGCTCCGGTCGGGGCGGCGCCTCGAGCGGGCACAGGGTGCCTGCCGGCAGCTGCCAGAGCAGCTCGTACGCGCGGCAGTACACCCACCACAGTCGGTCGCCGCTGTCTTCGGGAGCAGGATAGAGCGCGAGGCCGAGCCGGACGATGCCGAGATCTCGGGTGGCGATGGGCGTGCCGGTCTGCTCCGCCCGCTGCAGCTGGGCGACCCGTGTGTTCACGAGCAGATCGCTCCACAGATTCGAGAGCCGCCGCGCGCCTTCCCGCGCATTCACGTGCACGGTCGCCGCGGTGATCGCGCGCGCCATCTGGTGGTCGATCTTGAGCGAGTCGACGCGGGTGCTGGGGGCGAGCACGTGGTGCCCGATCTCGTGGGCGAACATGCTCCACAACTCGTCCGCGAGCCCGCGGTCGGCGAGATAGCGCGGGTCGACGGTCACCGACGGGGGGAAGGAGAACCACGCGGGGGCGCCGTGTGCCGCAGCCGCGCCCGGCCGGACGGCCGGGTCGTCGAGCCGCACCCGCCACAGGGCGAGCGCCCGCTCCCACGCCGAACGGGCGTCGTCCGTGAGCGGGACCCGATCGGGGAGGGCCGTCACCCCTGCTCCCGCACGTGCACCCAGGCCAGGTGCGTGTCCGGCCCGATCACGATGGTCACCCCGTCACCGCTCGGCTCGGTCGTCTTCGGTCGTTCGGGAAGCAGGGAGAGACGCGCGCCCCACACGTCACTGTCGAGACGCCACCAGGCATCAGCGACGAGGAACGCGAAGGCCCCGTCATCGGGCACGCGTTCCACACGCTCGGGCGGACGGATCCACGCACCGCCGAGGCCTCGGAAGCCTCCGGTGGCGAGAACGTATCCCCGCTGATCGGCGCGGCCCGGCCACCAGAAGCGATCGCTTCGCTGCCGGCGCCGGAACTCGTCGAGCAGGTCGACGCCGATGCCGAGGGACGCGGCCGCCGACACCCGCTGCTCCGCGGAGTCGAGACCACCGAGCCGGGCGAGTGCGTCGGCGCGCAGCCCGAGCGCGCCTGCACGCCACGCGGCGATCGCGACGAGATCGAGCGCGCTCTCTCTGTCGGTCAGGGATGCCGGAGCGAGCGCGACTCCTGCGGCGAGCGCGCGGCGGAACAGCAGCGGATCGCCGTGGGCACCCCGCACCGACTCCGCCGCGAGTGCGGCGTCGAGGCCCGCCGCCGAGAGATCGGGGAGGACCGCGTGCGGGAACGGCGCCGAGACGTTCGCCAGCTGCACGGGAACGCGGTTCACCCGCGCATCTCCTGCCAGCGCACGTAGGCGGTGTAGCGCTGATGCAGATACTTCAACGCGATGACGTCGTCGAAGTCGCGGCCGTACAGCTTGCCGACCGTGGCGATCCGGCGCAGCTGCGCCTCGACCGCGGTGATGCGACGAGAGGCCTCGAGTGCCGGCAGGCCGTCGAGGCCGCGGTCGAACTCCGCGAGGAGCACGGCCACCTCGTCGTCGGCATCGCGTCCGAGCGCGTCGTACTGTCGGCACGACTGGGCGAACAGGTCGGCCAGCCAGCTGACGGTGTCGGTGCTGAGCTCGCGCTCGGCTCCGACGTCGAAGCGCGGATGCGTGGCGTTGGGCAGCAGCTTGCCGCGGAGCACGAAGGGCAGGACAGCCGCGACGTCGTCGAGTTCGACGGCGTCCACGCCCCGGAACCAGGCCATGGCCTTGGCGTACATGATGAGCGTCTGCAGAGCGCGCACAGAGAGTCCGTTGCGGGTCTGGGCTCCGAGGTCGACCTCGAGGTCGGCACCGCTGTTCGCCTCGATGACCTCGCCGACGCGTCCGCCCGCGGTCGTCACGACGTCCTTGGTGCGATATTCGAAACGGCGTCCGCCGTGCTGCACGAACTCGAAGTGGCTGAGGAAGAACCGCAGGCGCTCGCGCACGGCATCCGGGATGGGCACCGCGCGGATCCGCGCGCGCATCTCGTGCTGCTGCGCCGGGTCGAACGAGAGCTCGGACGGCACGTGCTCCTCGGGCTTCTCCCCCGCCTCGACCCGGGTGATCAGCTCGGCGAAGAACCGGCTGTTGAACCCGGCCGCCTGCACGGTGACGTCCATGCGGTCGCGCAGCGCCTGGATGACGGGGAAGGTGCCGCCGCCCGCGTCGTCGTTCGCGGTGAAGAACCAGCTCTCCACTCCCCCGTCCGGCGCGGTGCGGCGCATCTGGTCATGACTCTCGACGTAGCCCTCCGCGACCATCGTCAGCAGCGCCGACTGGGTCTTCGTGGGGATGCGGTTGTACTCGTCGATGATCTTGACGGGAAGGCCCAGCCAGTCGCGCCAGGCGATGCGGATGTCGGTCAGCCGCTCGGCTCCGACGAGATCGCGAGGCAGCGGGATGCCGACGAGATCGCTGACCGTGAGCTGAGGCTGCCCCTGCTGCACGGCCCGCCTGACATCCGCCGACGAGGTGCCCGCGAGCACCCCCATGAGCACGGCGACGGTGGTCTTGCCCCGACCGGGTCCGCCGATCAGCAGGCATCTGCCGCCCACCGCGAAGGTGAGCAGCGGCACGAGGACGTTGGATGAGAACGACGCCTGCGTCGGCAGCGATACGTCAGCCCCGGCATCGCCCAGCCCGATCGAGAGCGGCTCGCCGTGCGAGAACTCCATGTCGTAGTACGGCGAGATCACCGCCCGATTGACGATCCAGTAGTAGACCTGGCGGAGCTTCTCGTCGAGCGGAACCGCGGCCCGTGCGGCCGGACGGAACAGGTCTTCGGCAGTCAGCGCCTCGACACCGTGTCCGCTGCCTGGGTTTGTGGGCGAGGCGGATACTCTGTTCCAGCGGTCGGGCATGCGATCATCCTAACGATGTCGATCGGGCGTGCCGCTGGAGCGCACGCTGCTCGTCGAGCGGCCGCGCCTCGAGCGGAACCGCGAAGCTCAGGTGCTCGGCGAGGAGGGGCTGCAGAGCGGATGCCGCGGCCTCGACCCGCGTCGGCACGTCGCCATGCACCTCCAACCAGGGCGCGTCCTGCGCCGCCAGCACATCGCGGAAGCGCTGCTGCATGCCCTGGCGGATGTGCTCGCCGTCGCGCATCCCGTCCTGCACGAACGGGATCTCGTCGCCCGTGAGGACGTAGAGCAACGGCGGATGTGCGGCGGCGGCCTCGTACAGGCGCGCGGCCGTCGAACCGACGTAGCGCTCATGCCACAGAGCTGTCGCGAGCACGTCGGTGTCGCAGACCAGCACCGGCACCGGCACCTCCCGCAGAGCGCGGTGTTCGAGAGCGATCTGCCGATCGACGATCAGGTCGAACTCGTCGCTGCGCCACGGCGCCTCGAGGCCCCCCTCGCGGATCTCGGAGTGCTCGCGCCCGTACTCCGGCACCCACAGCGTTCCCAGCCTCTCGGCCAGCGCCGCAGCGAGGGTCGTGGATCCGGTGGACTCCGCCCCCAGCACCACGACGCGGGCGGTCAGCCAGGCGCGCACGGCCGGCGCGAGCTCGTGCCAGTTGCCGGCGACGTCGGCGCGGATCGCTGTGCCCGAGACCGGGTTGATGCGCCGCCCCTCGTCGATCCGCACCCAGCGGGCATCGAGTCGCCTCGCCAGCTCGCCCCCGTATGCGTCGCACGAGAACACGGTGTCGACGGGCTCATCGAGCAGCGACCCGATCAGCGCCATATGCTCGTCCCACGCGGCCTCCGATTCGAAATCGACCGGGGCGTCGTCCATCGCGGCGACCACCCGCACACCCGGGTGCGACTCACGGATCCAGTCGGCGCGCACCTCGAGCGGGATCGACTCGACCGAGGCGCCGAGCACCTGGACGGTGACCCGGTCGCTTTCGCGCTGCGCCTGACGGATGAGGTGCGCATGCCCGCTGTGGAACGGGTAGAACTTGCCGAGGACCAGTCCATGACCGCTCATGCCCGCCGCCTCATGCCCGCGCGGGAGCGGACGTCGTATCCGTGGCTGCGGAACCGCGATCGGTGACCGCAGCCCGTCGCCACGACCGGTAGCCGATCACGCAGAGTCCGATGAAGAGGGCGTACAACGCGGCGATGACCCAGAGGCCCGCGACGATCGACAGGCCGACGAATGCGATGTCGACGCCGATCCAGACGAACCAGTTCTCGATCCACTTGCGGTTGAGCATGTACTGCGCGACGAGACTCGCGGCGGTGGTCGCGGCATCCGGGATCGCCACCTGCGAGTCGGTGAACGTCGTGAGCACCCACACCAGCACCGCAGCGCCGGCGATCGCGGCGAGCGCGAGCCACGGCCACGCTCGGCGCGGGGTGTTCGCGACGTACGTGCGGCTCTGCTCGGCGCCGTGCGTCCAGCGCCACCAGCCGTGCACTCCCATGAGCAGATAGACGACCTGCAGCACTGCCGTGGCGTAGAGCCCCGCGCCGATGAAGACGACGAACAGCACCACGTTGTTGGCGATGCCGATCGGGTAGTTCCAGACGTTCCGACGCCCCGCGAGCCACACGCAGACCGCTCCCGTGACGAAACCGAGAACCTGAGGCCACTCGGCCTGGAGCCATTCGAGCACGGGGCTCCTACAGTTCGACGCCGAGCAGCACGGGCTCCGGCTGCAGCACCAGACCGAACTCGGCGTGCACGCGGCTCTGGATGAAGCGCGCGAGCTCCGAGACCTCGGCGGCGGTCGCGCCGCCACGGTTCGTCAGTGCCAGGGCGTGCTTGGTCGAGACCGACGCACGCGACCGAGGCAGCGCGAAGCCCTTGCGGATGCCGGCCTGCTCGATCAGCCACGCGGCGCTCACCTTGACATCCGGAGCCTCGGTCTTGACCGGCGGCACGAACCCGTCGTACGACGCGAGCGGGATCACCGTCACGGCATCGAGGTCGGGGGCCACAGGCCAGCGAGGGCACTCGGGCGGCAGCGCGCGCGCCACGGCATCGGGCACGATCGCATTCTGGAAGAACGATCCGACGCCATGAGTGTCGGGATCGTGCTCGTCGAGCAGCATGCCCTTCGACGCCCGGGTGGCGAGGATGCGCTCACGCACCCATGCGAGCGGCACCGGAGCATCCGAGTCGAGCGCGAGAGCCCGACGCAGCTGCTCGCCGCGGACGATACGCTCTTCGGCCACGACCAGATCGACCGTGACCGACAGGATGACGGCTCGTCGCTGCGGCACGCTGCCGTAGTGGTGCTTGAGCACGGACGTGCGGAATCCGAGCCTGAGCTCTGCGGCGGACACCACGGAGACCTCACCCGTCGCCTCGTCGATCAGCTCGACCTCGACGAGGGTCTCCTGGATCTCCTGCCCGTAGGCGCCGATGTTCTGCACGGGAGCCGCGCCGACGGTGCCGGGGATGCCGCTCATCGCCTCTAGACCGGCATAGCCGTGCTCGACGGCGTAGGCGACGAGGTCGTCCCAGCTGTGGCCCGCCTGCACCCGCAGCCGGACGCGACCTGCGTGCGGCGAGGGAAGCTCTTCGATGCCGCGGGTCAGGACGCGGATCACCGTGCCCTCGAACGGCTCATCGCCGATGAACAGGTTGGAGCCGCCCCCGAGGACGAACCACTCCTCGCCGCGGGACCACACCTCGGTGAGGGCGTCGACGAGCTCTGCCGTGGTCGAGGCCTCGAGCATCCGCTCGGGCGCTCCCCCGGTGCGGAGCGTCGTCAGCGTCGAGAGCTGCAGCGGCTCGATCTCGTGCACCACGCGGTCACCCATCAGGAGGCGATGCGCAGCTGCGCCTTGACGAGCACGGTCGTCTCGCCGAACGTGACCTTGAGGTCGATTCTCGTCGACGTCTCGTCGACCGCTCCGACGGTTGCGAGCACGTGCAGATCGGCTCCGTCGGCGGGGTCGACGACGACGGGCTTGGTGAACCGCACGCCGTAGTCGAGGATCCGCGCGCCCGGCTCGAGAGCGGCGACGACCACAGACGAGGCGATGCCCATCGTGAGCATGCCGTGCGCGAGGACACCGGGCAGCCCCACCGAGGCGGCGATGTCGTCACGGTAGTGGATCGGGTTGAAGTCGCCCGAGGCACCGGCGTACCGGACGAGCGACTCCCGCGTGAGGTGGACGGTGCGCTCTGCGACCACGTCTCCGACGGCGAAAGGCATCACGCGGCTCCTTCTTCGGCGCCGACCAGCAGCACGCTGGTGGCGGTGACGACGTGTGCGCCTGCGGCATCCGTGATCTCGGCGGCGCTCGTGATCATGGCGTTGCCGCCCATCATGCGGATGCCGGTGACGCTGAGCCGCCCAGTGAGCTCGTCGCCGGCGACGATCGGCCGGGTGTACGAGAACTTCTGCTCGGCATGGATCGTGCGCGCGAGGACGATGCCGGAATCCGGCTCGGCGAGCAGCTGCTGAAGGGTGTGGTCCTGGATGACCATCGCGAAGGTCGGGGGCGCCACGACATCGTCGAACCCCGCTGCACGAGCGGCCTCGACGTCGGTGTGCTGAGGGGCATCGGCGAAGACGGCACGCGCGAACTCGCGCACCTTCTCACGGCCGACGAGGTAGGGGGCGGTCGGGGGGAACTCACGACCGACAAGCTCTTGATTCACTGCCACCCCTCGATCCTACTTTCTCGGTCGTGGAGCGCGGTGCTCGCGGGCCGGATCAAAGACCGCTCAGTCCTTCTTCCTGCGCCCCTTGATCGCCTTCATCGCCATCTGCACCGCGATCACCACGAGGTATGCCGCGAAGAGCATGTTGCCCACCAGAGGGTCGATCAGGGTGGCCAGCCAGGCGCCGAGTGCGGTGGTCGTGCAGGCCGAGACGCCGACGATCGCCGCCGCGAGGAGGTCGACGTTGCGGTTGCGAAGATTGCCGATCGTGCCCGAGATCGCGGTGGGGATCATCATGAGCAGCGAGGTGCCCTTGGCCACGAGGTCGCTCGTGCCGAATGCCAGCATCAGCACGGGCACCACGATCACGCCTCCGCCGACACCGATCAGGCCGGCGAGGATGCCGGTGCCGACGCCGACCGCGAGCAGGGCGAGCCCGTTGAGCAGCTGCAGCTCGAACTCGGCGTCACGCGAGGGAACGACCAGGAACAGGCTCACGATCACGACCACGAGGAAGCCCACGAAGAACCAGCGCAGCACCGTCTGCGAGATCTTCGGCAGCAGTCGGGTGCCGATCTGCGCACCGACGACCGCACCTGCGGCGAGGATCAGTGCGGGGATCCAGGCGACCGAGCCGTTGATCGCGTAGGAGATGACGCCGACCGTCGCCGTCGGGACGATCGCCGCGAGGGATGTGCCGGCCCCCAGCCGCTGGTTGAAATGCAGGAAGAGCACGAGGAGCGGGACGATGACCGTGCCGCCGCCGACGCCGAAGAGGCCGGAGAGGAGGCCTGCGATCAGGCCGATCCCGATGAATGCCGTATAGGCGCGAGGCCCTCTGCTCAGGGTCTCTGCATCAGTCACCGGATCAGCCTACTCCCGGGCATCCGACCCCGCTGACGGGCCGCCCGCAGACCCTGGGACTCGGTGCCTTAGTGTGCGACACTGGATCGCATCAGACGGCGTCGTCGCCTCACCGGATCGAAGGAGATCTCATGGTGCGCAGTTCCTATCCCGATGTCGAGATCCCTGCGGTCTCGATCCACGAGTTCCTGTTCGGCGATGTCGAGGAGCACCGGCTCGACGCGGTCGCGATCGTCGACGGCGTCAGCGGCGCGACGACGACCTATCGGCAACTGATCCGACAGATAGACCTGTTCGCCGGCGCACTCGCCGCGCGTGGCGTCGGAGTGGGCACGAAGGTGGGAGTGCTGTGCCCGAACGTCCCGGCGTTCGCCACGGTGTTCCACGGCATCCTGCGCGCGGGAGCGACCGCGACGACCATCAACTCCCTCTACACACCCGAGGAGATCGCCAACCAGCTGACGGATGCCGAGGCCACCTGGCTCGTCACCGTCACCCCCCTTCTTCCCGGCGCGAAGGCCGCCGCAGCAGCGCTCGGCTTCGACGACGACCACGTGATCGTCCTCGACGGCGCGGAGGGCCACCCGTCTCTGCCCGCGATGCTCGGCGAAGGCCACTCCGCACCCGAGGTCTCGTTCGACCCGGCGACGCACCTGGCCGTGCTCCCGTACTCGTCCGGCACGACGGGACGCCCCAAAGGGGTCATGCTCACGCACCGCAACCTGATCGCGAACGTGAGCCAGTGCCGCTCGACGATCTCGCTCGGCGATGACGACCGCGTGCTCGCCGTCCTGCCGTTCTTCCACATCTACGGCATGACCGTCCTTCTGAACTTCGCGCTGCGACAGCGCGCCGCGCTGGTCACGATGCCGAAGTTCGATCTCGCCGAGTTCCTCCGCGTCGTGCAGGAGCACCGTACGACCTGGGTGTTCATCGCCCCGCCGATCGCCGTCGCGCTGGCCAAGCATCCGCTCGTCGACCAGTACGACACGTCGGCCATCAAGGTGATCTTCTCCGGCGCCGCTCCCCTCGACGGCGCACTGGCCTCGGCCGTCGCGAACCGCCTCGGATGCATCGTCTGCCAGGGCTACGGCATGACCGAGACCAGCCCCGTCACGCATGCGATTCCCTACGATCGCGCGGACATCGACCGCTCCTCGGTCGGCATGCTGCTCGCGAACACCGAGGCCAGGCTGCTCGGGGATGACGGGCGCGACATCGACGAGCCCGCCGAGGGCCCCAGCGCTCCAGGCGAGCTGCTGATCCGCGGCCCCCAGGTCATGAAGGGCTATCTGAACAGGCCGGATGCGACGGCCGAGATGCTCGACTCCGACGGGTGGCTGCACACCGGAGACGTCGCGACCGTCACGCACGACGGGATCTTCCGTATCGTCGATCGCCTCAAGGAGCTCATCAAGTACAAGGGATACCAGGTCGCCCCCGCCGTGCTCGAGGCGGTGCTGCTCGAGCATCCCTCCATCGCCGACGCCGCCGTGATCGGTGCCCTCGACGAAGACGGCCAGGAGGTCCCGAAGGCGTTCGTGGTCCTGCAGTCGGGTGCGCAGCTCGACGCGGATGCGGTGATGGCGCACGTCGCCGCGCATGTCGCCCCGCACGAGAAGGTGCGTCAGGTCGAGTTCATCGAGGCGATCCCGAAGTCCGCGTCGGGCAAGATCCTGCGCAAGGACCTGCGCGTCCGCTGATCGAGGTCACCGAGTCGAAGCACTCCGACGACGAAGAAGCCCGCCGTCCCTTTCGGGGCGGCGGGCTTCTTCATGCGAGCGAGATGCTTACTCGGACTTCTTCTCGACAGCGTCCTCGGCGGCAGCCTCGGCTGCCTCTCCCTCGGCCTGCGACTCGGCGCCGGCGTCGGCGGACTCCTCGACAGGAGCCTCCTCCTCGACCGGAGCCTCCTCGACGACCTCGGCAGGCTTCTCAGCCTTGGCGGCCTTCTTGGTCGACTTCGCCTTGGGGGTGACGGGCTCGAGGACGAGCTCGATCACGGCCATGGGCGCGTTGTCGCCCTTGCGGTTGCCGACCTTCGTGATGCGGGTGTAGCCGCCCTCACGGTCGGCGACCAGCGGTGCGATCTCGGCGAACAGCGTGTGCACGACTGCCTTGTCACCGATGACCGAGAGAACGCGACGACGAGCGTGCAGGTCTCCGCGCTTGGCGAAGGTGATCAGACGCTCGGCGAGCGGACGCAGGCGCTTGGCCTTGGTCTCGGTCGTCTTGATCGACTTGTGGGTGTACAGAGCCGCCGCGAGGTTGGCAAGCAGCAGGCGCTCGTGTGCGGGGCCGCCTCCGAGGCGGGGACCCTTAGTGGGCTTGGGCATATCTCACTCCTGGTCAGGAAAGGTCGGGTCAGCTGGCCTCTGCCAGATGACAATCCGGGTGGGTCAGAAGGACTCGTCTTCGCTGCCGCCGTAGAAGTGGGCGCCGTCGAAACCGGGCACCGAATCCTTGAGCGACAGACCGAGCGAGATGAGCTTGTCGCGCACCTCGTCGACCGACTTCTGGCCGAAATTGCGGATGTTCATGAGCTGCGTCTCCGACAGGGCGACGAGCTCCGAAACAGTGTTGATGCCCTCACGCTTCAGGCAGTTGTAAGAGCGGACCGAGAGGTCGAGGTCCTCGATCGGCATCGACAGCTCGCTGGAGTTCACTGCCTCCACCGGCGCCGGGCCGATCTCGATGCCCTCAGCCTCGACGTTCAGCTCGCGGGCGAGACCGAACAGCTCGGTGAGCGTCTTCGCAGCCGAAGCGACCGCGTCGCGGGGGCTGATCGCGGACTTGGTCTCGACGTCGAGGACGAGCTTGTCGAAGTCGGTGCGCTCACCGGCACGGGTGGCGTCGACGCGGTAGCTGACCTTGAGGACCGGCGAGTAGATCGAGTCGATCGGGATCTGACCGGCCTCTGCGTACTCGTTGCGGTTCTGGGTCGCCGAGACGTAGCCACGGCCACGCTCGATCGTGAGCTCGAGCTCGAACTTCGCGGTCTCGTTGAGGGTCGCGATGACGAGTTCGGGGTTCTGGATCTCGACACCGGCCGGAGCCGAGATGTCAGCGGCGGTCACTTCGCCCGAACCGGTCTTGCGCAGGTACGCCGTGATCGGCTCGTCGCGCTCCGACGAGACGACGAGCTGCTTGATGTTGAGGATGATCTCGGTGACATCCTCCTTCACGCCGGGGATGGTGCTGAACTCGTGCAGCACGCCGTCGATGCGAACGCTGGTGACCGCGGCGCCGGGGATCGACGACAGCAGGCTGCGACGAAGCGCGTTGCCGATCGTGTATCCGAAGCCGGGCTCCAGAGGCTCGATGATGAACCGGCTCCGGTTCTCGACGATCTTTTCCTCGGTCAGTGTGGGACGCTGTGCAATAAGCACTCTGTGTTCCTTTCGATCACATGCCCGCTATATGACATGTGGTGGGGTGAGGTCTTGAGTTTTTGTGAGTCGATGCCCGCTGGCGGGCGTCGAGCCGCTCGGACCCTGAGGCACGAGCGGCTCGACGAGCCGGATCAGACGCGGCGACGCTTCGGCGGGCGGCAGCCGTTGTGCGCCTGCGGGGTGACGTCCTGGATCGAACCGACCTCGAGGCCGGCGGCAGTCAGCGAACGGATCGCGGTCTCGCGACCCGAGCCCGGTCCCTTGACGAAGACGTCGACCTTCTTGACGCCGTGCTCCTGCGCCTGGCGGGCGGCCGACTCGGCGGCCATGCCAGCGGCGTAGGGCGTCGACTTGCGCGAGCCCTTGAAGCCCACGCCACCCGACGATGCCCAGCTGATGACAGCGCCGGACGGGTCGGTGATCGAGACGATGGTGTTGTTGAACGTCGACTTGATGTGGGCGTGGCCCAGCGCGATGTTCTTCTTTTCCTTGCGGCGCGGCTTGCGCGCGGCGGCCTTGGGTGCAGCCATGAAAGTGTTCTCCTAGTCCCTGGGGGCCGCGCTTAGCGGGCCTTCTTCTTGCCTGCGACGGTGCGCTTCGGGCCCTTGCGGGTACGGGCGTTGGTCTTGGTGCGCTGACCACGGACCGGGAGGCCACGACGGTGGCGGATGCCCTCGTAGGAGCCGATCTCGACCTTGCGGCGGATGTCTGCGGCGACCTCGCGGCGCAGGTCACCCTCCACCTTGTAGGTACCTTCGATGTGGTCGCGGAGGGCGATCAGCTGGTCGTCGCTGAGGTCCTTCACGCGGATGCTCTCGTCGATGTCCGTCGCCTTGAGGATCTCGACCGAGCGGGTACGGCCGACGCCGTAGATGTAGGTAAGGGCGATCACCACGCGCTTGTCGCGCGGGATGTCAACGCCGGCAAGACGTGCCATGCGGTTCTCCTGAGTTTGGTAGAGGTGTGGAGCAGGATCGGTGCCCGGGCCTCTGTCCCGAGGTGTCCCCCACTCGCGTGGGTTCTGATCCTGCCGTTGTGTGTGTTGAGTTGTGAGTCAGATCCGAAGAGTCCGTCGGCGTGGCCGACGGGTGGTCAGCCCTGGCGCTGCTTGTGGCGCGGGTTGCTCTTGCAGATCACCATGACGCGGCCGTGCCGACGGATCACCTTGCAGTGATCGCAGATGGGCTTGACGCTGGGGTTGACCTTCATGATGTTTCCTGTTCGCTGTCTTCGTACCGCCCCGAGCTGGGGCAGGCCGTTACTTCTCGACCGATCAGCGGTAGCGGTAGACGATACGGCCGCGGGTGAGGTCGTAGGGGCTGAGCTCCACGACCACGCGGTCCTCGGGGATGATGCGGATGTAGTTCTGCCGCATCTTGCCGGAGATCGTTGCCAGGACCTTGTGTCCGTTGGAGAGCTCAACGCGGAACATCGCGTTGGGCAGAGCCTCGGAGATCACGCCCTCGATCTCGATGACACCGTCTTTCTTAGCCATAGCCTCGCTGACGCTTCTGCAGATCGGTCGATCTGCGGTGGGTGGTTGGATTGCGATGCCTCTGCCGATTCAGACACGCCGAATCAAGGCGCAAGGCACCAAGGATCTATGTTATCCGAGAACGGGAGTTCCGGCAACCTGAGCAGGATGCCGGAACTCCCGAGTCGATATCGGACAGATCAGCCGAGGATCTTTGCGAACTCGGTCGCGATCTCGGTGTTGTCGATGCGCGTGCCGTTGACCTCGACCGTCGGAGTTCCCTTGATGTCGTGGGCCTTCGTCTGCGAGTCGGCGAACTTCGTGTACGTGCCGTCCGCGATGCAGTCGGCGGCAGCTCCCGCACCCGCCTGCTCGGCGAGAGCGCTCAGCTCCTCGACGCTGAGGCCCGCGGAGTTCTCCTCGGGCTGGTTCGTGAAGAGCAGGTTGAAGTAGTCCAGGGTCGCGTCCGGAGCCTCGGCGGCGACGCAGTACATGGAGCCTGCCGACAGCGACGAGTACTGACCCGTCGTCGAGTACCGGTTGAGGATCGAGACCGGGTGGATGTTCAGCGTGATCTTGTTGTCGGCTGCCGCCGTCTGCAGCTGCTCGCCGTATGCGTCCTCGAACTGGCCGCACACGGGGCACATGAAGTCGACGTACGTGTCGATCTCGTCCTCGCCCGTGCCGAAGGAGATCGCGCCGGTCTCCTCGTTCACGATCGAGCTCTGCGGCGCGGTGCCGGGGTCGGTCGCCTGGTTGTTGAGCGACACGACGACGAAGGCGAGGACGGCCAGAACGACCACCACTGCCGCCGAGACGCCGATCACGAACCAGTTGGTGTTGCCTTTCGCGGCTGCCATGGTTTTCCGTTTCTGTCGAGGCCCACTCACGGTGGACCCGGCCTGAAGTCTGCGGGTGCATGCGCACCCATACATCCATTGTGCCCGGAGAAACCTATGTGCGCGTTGTGACGACGCTCTGCGTCGCGACGGACGTCACCGGAAGCGTCCGCCGGATCAGGCGATCGGCGTCGGCGTCACGCCGAAAGGTGCGAGGCCTGCCGCTCCCCCGTCGACGGACGTGAGCACCCAGATGCCGCCCTCGTGCAGGGCGACGCTGTGCTCCCAGTGCGACCCGTCGGTGCCGTCGACCGTCGAGACGGTCCAGTCGTCGTCCTCGACGAAGGTCTCGTCGCTGCCGGCGGTGACCATCGGCTCGATGGCGAGCACGAGCCCGGGCTTGACCTCGGCGCCGGGGTCGGGCGTGCGGTAGTTGAAGACGCTCGGCGCCTCGTGCATCTTGCGGCCGATGCCGTGACCCACGTATTCACGGAGGATGCCGTAGCTCTCACCGGAGACCGCTGACGGGCCCTGTGCCTCGATGTAGCCCTGGATGGCTGCTCCGATGTCCCCCAGGTGCGAGGCGGACGCCATGGCGGCGATCCCGGCCCACATCGACCCCTCGGTCACTCGGGAGAGCTCCTCGCGCTGGGCGACCAGCTCGGGGCGGCCGTCATCCGGGACGACGACGGTGATCGCGCTGTCTCCGTTCCAGCCCTGGTACTGCGCGCCGCAGTCGATCGAGACGATGTCGCCCGCCTGCAGCACACGCTCGCCGGGGATGCCGTGCACGACCTCCTCGTTGACCGAGATGCAGGTCGTGTGGCGGTAGCCGCGCACGAGCTGGAAGTTCGACTCCGCGCCGCGAGCGAGGATCACCCTGTTCGCCTCGGCGTCGAGTTCGAGCGTCGTGACGCCGGGCCGGATCAGCGGACGCACGGCCTCGAGGGCCGCTGCCGTGATGAGGCCGGGCTCGACCATCGCGCGCAGCTGTGCGGCGCTCTTGTAGATCGACTTGCGGAACATAGTGCGCGGGTCAGGCGGCGAGGCGCAGACCGCGTGCGGTCAGCGCAGCGAACACGCGCTCGGTGATCTCGTCGAGGCTGCCGACTCCGTCGATGCGGTCGACGACGCCTCGGGGGCCGTAGACCTCGAGGATCGGAGCCGTCTCGTGCTCGTAGATGTCCAGGCGATGTGCGATGGCCTCGTCGGTGTCGTCCGACCGCCCCTGCTCCGCTGCGCGGAGCTTGAGACGCTCGATGCTCTCCTCGCGAGGGACGTCGAGCAGGATGACGGCGTCGAGGGACTCGCCTCGCTCCGCGAGGAACGCGTCGAGGTGAGCCACCTGAGCCGAGTTGCGCGGGTATCCGTCGAGCAGGAAGCCGTTCGCGGCGTCATCCTGCGACAGGCGATCGCGGACGATCTCACTCGTCAGTTCGTCGGGAACGAGGTCGCCCCGGTCGAGGACAGCCGTGACCTGCTGGCCGAGCGGCGTGCCCTCTTTGATGTTCGCCCGGAAGATGTCGCCGGTGGAGACGACCGGGATGCCGTAGGACTCGGCGATGCGAACACCCTGCGTGCCCTTGCCGGACCCCTGCGGTCCGACGATGAGGAGACGAGCTGATCGAGTCATCGGAGGAGCCCTTCGTAGTGACGCTGCTGCAGCTGCGCATCGATCTGCTTGACCGTCTCGAGACCGACACCCACGATGATGAGGATCGACGCGCCACCGAACGGGAAGTTCTGGTTGGCGCCGACGGTGGCGAGAGCGATCAGCGGGATCAGCGCGATCAGGCCGAGGTAGATCGAGCCGGGAAGCGTGATGCGCGTGAGCACGTAGTCGAGGTACTCGGCCGTCGGACGACCGGCACGGATGCCGGGGATGAACCCGCCGTACTTCTTCATGTTGTCGGCGACCTCGACAGGGTTGAACGTGATCGCGACGTAGAAGTAGGTGAACCCGATGATCAGCAGGAAGTACGCCGCCATGTAGACCGGGTGGTTTCCCGTGGTGAAGTTCGCGCTGATCCAGGTGACCCACGCGGCGGGCTCGGAGCCGTCCTGCGGGGTGTTGAACTGCGCGATCAGCGCCGGGATGTAGAGGAGCGACGAGGCGAAGATCACGGGGATCACACCCGCCATGTTCACCTTGATCGGGATGTAGGTGTTCGTGCCGCCGTAGGTGCGGCGACCGACCATGCGCTTGGCGTACTGCACCGGAATGCGACGCTGCGACTGCTCGACGAACACGACGAGGCCCATGACGATGATCCCGACCAGCAGCACCAGGAGGAAGACCTCGAAGCCCTTGCTCTCCCAGATGAGCCACATGGCACCGGGGAAGGTGGCGGCGATCGAGGTGAAGATCAGAAGCGACATGCCGTTGCCGATGCCGCGCTCGGTGACGAGCTCGGCGAACCACATGATGAGGCCGGTGCCGGCGGTCATCGCCATGATGATGAGCAGCTGCGCCCACCACACGTCGTTGGTGAGGAGGTTCTGGCATGCGGCGACGTCGGTCGTGCCGAAGAGCTGTCCGCTGCGGGCGACCGTGACGAGGGTCGTCGACTGCAGCAGTGCCAGCGCGATCGTCAGGTACCGCGTGTACTGGGTGAGTCGTGCCTGACCGGCCTGACCCTCCTTGTGCAGCGCCTCGAAGTGAGGGATGACGACCCGGAGGAGCTGGGTGATGATCGTCGCGGTGATGTACGGCATGACGCCGAGCGCGAAGATCGAGAGCTGGAGGAGCGCGCCACCGGAGAAGAGGTTGACGAGCCCGAGGAGTCCCTCCGTGCCTGAGTTCAGAGCCAGGCACTCCTCGACGTTCGGGAAGTTCACGAACGGAGCAGGGACATTCGAGCCAAGCCGGTAGATGGCGACGATGGCGAGGGTGAAACCGATCTTCCGACGCAGGTCGGGCGTGCGGAAGATCCGCGCGATGGCGCTAAACAAGGACGTCCTCCTGAAAAGGTTGCCGATCCCCGAGGGACGGCTGAAAGAACAGGCTAACCCATAAGAGGGGCCGGAGAATCTCCGACCCCTCTTATGAAGTGGTTACTTGACGGATCCGCCAGCAGCCACGATCTTCTGCTCGGCGGAACCCGAGACCTTGTCGACCGCGACGGTGAGCTTCACGGCGATGTCGCCGTTTCCGAGAACCTTGACCTTTTCGTTCTTGCGAACGGCACCCTTGGCGACCAGGTCGCTGATGGTGACGTCGCCACCCTTGGGGTACAGCTCCGCGAGCTTCTCCAGGTTCACGACCTGGTACTCCACGCGGAACGGGTTCTTGAAACCGCGCAGCTTCGGGGTGCGCATGTGCAGAGGCATCTGCCCACCCTCGAAGCCGACGCGAACGGTGTTGCGAGCCTTCGTACCCTTGGTACCGCGACCCGCCGTCTTGCCCTTGGAGCCCTCACCGCGACCGACACGGGTCTTCGCGGTGTTGGCGCCGGGGACCGGACGCAGGTGGTGCACCTTGAGCACGCCGGGGCGGGATGCCGGAGCATCCTTCTTCGGCGCAGCCTTCTTGGCAGCCGGCTTCTTGACGGCGTCGGCCTTGGCCTCGGTCGCCTTCGCCGGTGCCTTCTTGGCGGCGGGCTTCTTCTCGGCTGCGGCCTTGGGAGCGGCAGCCTTCTTCGGGGCCTTCTCAGCCTCGACGGCTTCGTTCTTCTCAGCCATTAGTCGATCTCCTCAACCTTGACGAGGTGGGCGACGGTCTTGACGTAACCGCGCGTCTGCGCGTCGTCGGGGCGAACGGTGCTGTCACCGATGCGCTTCAGACCGAGGCTGCGCAGCGTGTCACGCTGGTTCTGCTTCTCGCTCACCTTGGACTTGACCTGCGTGACCTTCAGGCGCGCAGCCATCAGGCACCTACCTTCTGTGCGGCGATGGCGTCAGCCTCCGCACGGACGAGACGCGCGGGTGCGACCTGGTCGAACTCGAGGCCACGACGTGCGGCGACCGCACGGGGCTCCTCGAGCTGCTTCAGAGCCGTCACCGTGGCGTGCACGATGTTGATCGTGTTCGACGAGCCGAGCGACTTCGACAGCACGTCGTGGATACCGGCGCACTCGAGCACGGCGCGGACGGGACCACCGGCGATGACACCGGTACCGGCAGCGGCCGGGCGGAGCAGGACGACGCCTGCTGCTGCCTCGCCCTGCACGGGGTGCGGGATGGTGCTTCCGACGCGCGGAACGCGGAAGAAGTTGCGCTTGGCCTCTTCGACACCCTTCGAGATCGCCAGAGGGACCTCGCGGGCCTTGCCGTAGCCGACGCCCACCAGACCGTTGCCGTCACCGACGACCACGAGAGCGGTGAAGCTGAAGCGACGACCACCCTTCACGACCTTCGAGACGCGGTTGATGGTGACCACGCGCTCGAGGAACTGGTTGTCCCCACGGTCGCGGGAGTTGCGGTCACGGCCACCCTGGTTGCGGTCACCACGGCCACCGCCGCGGCGGTTGTCGCGCTGAGACGGCTCTGCCTGCGTGGTGCCGGCGGCAGTCTCGGAAGTGGCAGCTGCCGCTTCGGTCACTTCGTTCTCCTTGTTGTCACTCACAGTGCCAGACCCCCTTCGCGGGCGCCGTCGGCGATGGCGGCGACACGACCTGCGTAGCGGTTGCCGCCACGGTCGAACACTGCCTCGGAAACGCCGGCAGCCTTCGCGCGCTCGGCGAGAAGCTCGCCGACCTTGCGTGCCTTGGCGGTCTTGTCGCCCTCGAGCGAGCGCAGGTCGGTCTCGAGCGTCGATGCCGACGCGACGGTGTGACCCTTGCTGTCGTCGACAAGCTGCACGAAGACGTGGCGAGCCGAACGGTTGACGACGAGGCGCGGACGCACCTCGGTGCCGACGACCTTCTTGCGAAGGCGGGCGTGACGACGCGCGCGGGCGTCAGACTTTGACTTGAGAGCCATGGTTACTTACCACTCTTTCCGGCCTTGCGACGCACGACCTCGCCGGCGTAGCGCACGCCCTTGCCCTTGTACGGCTCGGGCTTGCGGATCTTGCGGATGTTCGCAGCTGCCTCGCCGACAGCCTGCTTGTCGATACCACTGACCGTGAGCTTGTTGTTGCCCTCGACCGTCAGCGTGATACCGGCGGGCGGGTCGATGAGGACCGGGTGCGAGAAGCCGAGGGCGAACTCGACCGAGCTGCCCTTCTGAGCGACGCGGTAACCGGTTCCGACAACCTCGAGACCCTTGGTGTAGCCCTGGGTCACGCCGATGATGTTGTTGTTGATGAGCGTGCGGGTCAGGCCGTGAAGCGACCGGGACTCGCGCTCGTCGTCGGGACGGGTGACGAGAACCTGGTTCTCCTCGACCGCGACCTCGATGGGCTTTGCGACCGTCAGGGTGAGTTCACCCTTGGGGCCCTTCACCGCGACCTCACGGCCGTCGACCGAGATGGTCACGCCCGCGGGAACGTCGATGGGAAGTCGTCCAATACGCGACATTTTCGATTACCACACGTAGGCGAGAACTTCTCCGCCCACGCCCTTCTGCTCTGCCTGACGGTCGGTGAGAAGACCGGAGGAGGTGGACAGGATGGCCACGCCGAGGCCGCCGAGGACCCTGGGGAGCTCGGTGGACTTCGCGTACACGCGGAGGCCGGGCTTCGACACGCGCTTGATGCCCGCGATCGAACGCTCACGGTTGGGGCCGTACTTCAGCTGCAGCGTGAGGTTCGAGCCGACGCGAGCGTCAGTCGTCTCCCATCCAGCGATGTAGCCCTCCTGCTGGAGGATCTCGGCGATGTGCGTCTTGAGCTTGCTCGACGGCAGGGTCACGGAATCGTGGTGCGCCGAGTTCGCGTTACGCAGACGGGTCAGCAGATCTGCGACCGGGTCTGTCATTGTCATTGTTGTTTTCCTTTGTTCATGAGGTTCCGGCTGCCGTTACACGACAGACGGCCTGCGATGACACGCAATCTTCAATTGTACGGGATCGGGCGGGGCGCTGTGCGCCCCGCCCGAAACCGCTTACGCCTTGGCGTCTTCCGTACGGAAGGGGAAGCCGAGGTGACGCAGAAGCGCGCGGCCTTCGTCGTCCGTCTTCGCGGTGGTGACGACAGTGATATCGAAACCGCGAACCCGGTCGATCTTGTCCTGATCGATCTCGTGGAACACGCTCTGCTCCTGGAGACCGAAGGTGTAGTTGCCGTTGCCGTCGAACTGCTTGGCCGACAGACCGCGGAAGTCGCGGATGCGGGGCAGGGCGAGCGAGACGAGGCGGTCCAGGAACTCCCACGCACGGTCACCACGGAGGGTGACGTGTGCGCCGATGGGCTGGCCCTCGCGCAGCTTGAACTGCGCGATCGACTTGCGTGCCTTCGTGACGAGCGGCTTCTGACCGGTGATCTTGGTGAGATCGTCGATCGCGCCGTCGATCACCTTGCTGTCACGGGCCGCTTCACCGACACCGGTGTTCACGACGACCTTGACCAGACCGGGGATCTGCATCACGTTGGTGTAGCCGAATTCATCCTGCAGCTTCTGCTGGATCTCGGCCTTGTACTTCGCCTTCAGGCGGGGCTGGATCTTGCCAGCCACCGCAGCGTCGGTGGTTGCCATCAGAGGTCCTTACCTGACTTCTTCGCGTACCGCACACGGACGGTGCGCTTGACGCCGTCCTTGGTCTGCTCCTCGACCCGGTGGCCGACCTTGGTCGGCTTCTTGGTCGAGGGGTCGACGACTGCGACGTTCGAGATGTGGATGGAGGCCTCGACAGTCTCGAGGCCGCCCGTCTTGGTGCCACGCTGCGTCTGACCGACGCGCGTGTGCTTGGTGACGTAGTTCACGCCTTCGACGATGATGCGGTTCTTGTCGGCCAGGATCTCGAGGACCTTGCCCTGCTTGCCGCGATCTCCGCCACGCTCCTGCGTCGCTCCGGTGATGACCTGAACCAGGTCACCCTTCTTGATCTTCGCCATGACTTAAATAACCTCCGGCGCCAGCGAGACGATCTTCATGAACTTCTTGTCACGAAGCTCGCGACCGACCGGCCCGAAGATACGGGTGCCGCGGGGCTCCCCGTCGTTCTTCAGGATCACGGCGGCGTTCTCGTCGAACTTGATGTACGAGCCGTCGGGACGGCGCGTGGACTTGACCGTGCGGACGATGACGGCCTTGACCACATCGCCCTTCTTGACGTTTCCGCCCGGGATCGCGTCCTTGACGGTCGCGACGATCGTGTCACCGAGACCGGCGTAACGACGACGCGAGCCGCCGAGAACACGGATGGTGAGCAGTTCCTTCGCGCCGGTGTTGTCGGCGACCTTGAGGCGGGATTCCTGCTGGATCACTTGGCCTTCTCCAGAATCTCCACCAGACGCCAGCGCTTCGTGGCGCTGAGCGGGCGGGTCTCGTTGATCAGGACGAGGTCGCCGATGCCGGCGGAGTTCGCCTCATCGTGCGCCTTGACCTTCGAGGTGCGGCGGATGACCTTGCCGTAAAGCGGGTGCTTCACGCGGTCCTCGACCTCGACCACGATGGTCTTGTCCATCTTGTCGCTGATGACGTAGCCACGACGCGACTTGCGGTACCCACGGGCATCCGCATCGCGGACATCGTGTGCGGCGTGCTCAGCCTCGACGGCGGCTTCCTTCTTGGTGGCCATCACTCAGCCTCTTCCTTCACGGCGTCGTCGGCGGAATCCGCCTTCTTCGCCTTCGACTTGGTCGCCTTCTTGGCCGGAGCCTCGACGGGAGCGGGCGTCGCACGGATGCCCAGCTCACGCTCGCGGATCACGGTGTACAGGCGCGCGATGTCGCGCTTGACGGCGCGGATGCGGCCGTGGCTCTCCAGCTGGCCGGTGGCCGACTGGAAACGGAGGTTGAACAGCTCCTCCTTGGCCTTACGCAGCTCCTCAACGAGGCGCTGGTCTTCGAACGTGTCGAGCTCTGCCGGAGCGAGCTCCTTGGTGCCGATCGCCATTACGCGTCGCCCTCCTCGCGCTTGATGATGCGTGCCTTGAGAGGCAGCTTGTGAATTGCTCTGGTCAGTGCCTCGCGAGCGAGCTCCTCGCTCACGCCGGAGACCTCGAAGAGGACGCGACCCGGCTTGACGTTGGCGACCCACCACTCGGGCGAACCCTTACCGGAACCCATGCGGGTCTCAGCAGGCTTCTTCGTCAGCGGACGGTCGGGGTAGATGTTGATCCACACCTTTCCGCCACGCTTGATGTGACGCGTGACCGCGATACGAGCGGACTCGATCTGGCGGTTGGTGACATATGCAGGCGTGAGTGCCTGGATGCCGTACTCGCCGAAGGAGACCTTCGTGCCACCGGTCGCCTGGCCGCTACGACCGGGGTGGTGCTGCTTGCGGAACTTGACTTTGCGGGGAATAAGCATCAGGCAGACGCTCCTTCTGCGACGGGTGCCTCGTTGCGCGGTGCACGACGACGGTCGCCACCACGGTCATCACGACGAGCCTTGGGGGCGTTGGCCTGCTCGCGAGCGAGCTCCTTCGCCGTCAGGTCGCCCTTGTAGATCCAGACCTTCACACCGATGCGGCCGAAGGTGGTCTTCGCCTCGTAGAAGCCGTAGTCGATGTTCGCGCGCAGCGTGTGCAGCGGCACACGACCCTCACGGTAGAACTCCGAACGGCTCATCTCGGCGCCGCCGAGGCGGCCGGAGACCTGGATGCGGATGCCCTTGGCGCCAGCGCGCTGCGCGCCCTGGAGACCCTTGCGCATCGCACGACGGAACGCCACACGAGCAGAGAGCTGCTCGGCGATGCCCTGTGCGACGAGCTGAGCGTCGGCCTCGGGGTTCTTGACCTCGAGGATGTTCAGCTGGATCTGCTTGCCCGAGAGCTTCTCGAGGTCGCCGCGGATGCGCTCGGCCTCGGCTCCACGACGACCGATCACGATGCCCGGACGGGCGGTGTGGATGTCGACGCGGACGCGGTCACGGGTGCGCTCGATCTCGATGTTCGAGACACCGGCGCGGTCGAGCTGCGTCTTCAGCAGGTTGCGGATCTTGATGTCCTCGGCGACGTAGTCGGCGTAACGCTGACCCGGCTTCGTCGAGTCCGAGAACCAACGCGACACATGGTCAGTCGTGATGCCGAGGCGGAAGCCGTACGGGTTTACTTTCTGTCCCATTACTTGCTCGCCTTCTTGTTGCTGTCGCTTGCCGCAGCCGGAGCTGCCTCAGGCGTCGAGAGCACGACCGTGATGTGGCTCGTGCGCTTCTTGATCTGGAAAGCGCGACCCTGTGCACGGGGCTGGAAACGCTTGAGCGTCGTGCCCTCGTCTACGTAGGCGTTAGCCACGTACAGGTCCTGCTCGTCGAGGTACTCGCCGTCACGATCCGCCTTGACCTGCGCGTTGGCCATGGCCGACGCGACAAGCTTGTAGATCGGCTCACTGGCGCTCTGCTGTGCGAACTTCAGGATCGCCAGAGCCTCCTGGGCCTGCTTGCCCTTGATGAGCGCGACGACACGACGAGCCTTCTGAGGGGTCACGCGGATGTGTCGCACGCGTGCGATGGACTCCACCATTTCTCTCTCCTCTATCGCCACCGCGTCAGCGGCGGCGGCCCTTCTTGTCGTCCTTCTCGTGGCCGCGGAAGGTGCGGGTGGGCGCGAACTCGCCCAGTTTGTGGCCGACCATGGTCTCGGACACAAACACGGGGATGTGCTTGCGACCGTCGTGGACCGCGATCGTGTGACCCAGCATGGCCGGGATGATCATGGACCGGCGAGACCAGGTCTTGATGACGTTCTTGGTGCCGGCTTCGTTCTGCACGACCACCTTGCGAAGCAGGTGATCGTCGACGAAGGGGCCCTTCTTAAGACTGCGAGGCATCTTCTCTTACTCCTACTTACGCTTCTTGCCGGCGTTACGACGACGCACGATGTACTTGTCGCTTTCCTTGTTGGCGTGACGGGTGCGACCCTCAGCCTGGCCCCACGGGGAGACGGGGTGACGTCCACCGGACGTCTTGCCCTCACCACCACCGTGCGGGTGGTCGACCGGGTTCATCGCGACACCACGGACGGTCGGGCGGACGCCCTTCCAGCGCATGCGGCCGGCCTTACCCCAGTTGATGTTCGACTGCTCGGCGTTTCCGACCTCGCCGATGGTCGCGCGGCAGCGCGCATCGACGTTGCGGATCTCGCCCGAGGGCAGACGCAGCTGAGCGAAGTTGCCATCCTTGGCGACGAGACGGACGGATGCACCGGCCGAACGTGCCATCTTCGCGCCGCCACCGGGACGGAGCTCGATCGCGTGGATGACGGTACCCGTCGGGATGTTCTTCAGCGGGAGGTTGTTGCCCGGCTTGATGTCGGCACCTGCACCCGACTCGATGACGTCGCCCTGCTTGAGCTTCGCCGGCGCGAGGATGTAGCGCTTCTCGCCGTCGAAGTAGTGCAGCAGCGCGATGCGTGCCGTGCGGTTGGGGTCGTACTCGATGTGAGCGACCTTGGCGTCCACGCCGTCCTTGTCATTGCGACGGAAGTCGATGACGCGGTACTGGCGCTTGTGGCCACCACCGATGTGACGGGTCGTGATACGGCCCTGGTTGTTGCGACCACCGGTCTTCGAGAGCGGGCGCAGCAGCGACTTCTCCGGCGTCGATCGGGTGATCTCGGCGAAGTCAGCCACCGACGAGCCGCGACGGCCCGGGGTCGTGGGCTTGTACTTGCGAATAGCCATGATTGTCCTTATCCCCCGGATCAGCCGATTGCCGTGAAGATGTCGATGGTGCCCGACTTCAGGGTCACGATGGCGCGCTTGGTGTCCTTGCGCTTGCCCGTGCCGAAGCGGGTGCGACGAGCCTTGCCGACGCGGTTGAGGGTGTTGACCCCAGCGACCTTGACGCCGAAGATCTTCTCGATGGCGAGCTTGATCTCGGTCTTCGAAGCGCGCGGGTCCACGAGGAAGGTGTACTTACCCTCGTCGATGAGACCGTAGCTCTTCTCGGACACGACCGGCTTCAGGATGATGTCGCGCGGGTCCTTGTTCAGGGCCGTCTGGAGAACAGATGCCTGCTCGCTCATGCGGGGACCTCCTGGTTGGCGCCGGACTTGGAGGCGATGAAGCCCTCGAGCGCGGCCTGGGTGAAGACGATGTCGTCGGAGACGAGCACGTCGTATGCGTTGAGCTGGTCGAACGTCAGCACGTGCAGGTTCGACAGGTTGCGGATGCTCTTCAGCGTCACGTCGTCGTTGCGCTCGATGACGACGAGCACGTTCTTCGACGAGACGACGTTGGTGAGGAAGTTCACCGCGGTCTTGGTCGAAGGCGTGCCGTCAATGCCGAACGACTCGATGGCGTGGATGCGGTCACCGCGGAAGCGGTCGCTCAGTGCACCACGGAGGGCAGCGGCGATCATCTTCTTGGGGGTGCGCTGCGAGTAGTCGCGCGGCTTGGGGCCGTGCACGATTCCACCACCGGTCATGTGCGGCGCGCGGATCGAGCCCTGACGGGCGTTACCCGTGCCCTTCTGCTTGAAGGGCTTGCGGCCGGCACCCGAGACCTCACCGCGACGCTTGGTCGAGTGGGTTCCCTGGCGAGCCGCCGCGAGCTGCGCGACGACGACCTGGTGGATGAGCGGGATGTTCGTCTTGGCGTCGAACAGTTCGGCGGGAAGCTCGATCGAGCCAGCCTTCTTGCCGTCTGCCTTGAGGACGTCAAGCGCGAGAGTGGAGTCAGCCATGATCAGGCACCCTTCACTGCGTTGCGGACGTAGACGATGCGGCCACGAGCACCGGGGACGGCGCCCTTGACGAGCAGCAGGCCCTTCTCGATGTCGACGGCGTGCACCGTGAGGTTGAGGACGGTCACGCGCTCGCCACCCATACGGCCGGCCATGCGCATGCCCTTGAAGACGCGGCTCGGGGTCGACGATGCGCCGATCGAGCCGGGCTTGCGGTGGTTGCGGTGCGAACCGTGCGAAGCCGAGACGCCCTTGAAGTTGTGACGCTTCATGACACCGGCGAAGCCCTTGCCCTTGCTCGTGCCGACGACGTCGACGAGCTGGCCTGCTTCGAAGGTGCCGTCGACCGTGAGCTCCTGGCCCAGCGAGTAGTCGCCGGCATCCGCGGTGCGGATCTCGGTGACGTGACGACGCGGCGTGACGCCTGCAGCCTCGAAGTGAGCGGTCAGCGGCTTGTTCACCTTGCGCGGGTCGATCTGGCCGTACGCGATCTGCACGGCGTTGTAGCCGTCCTTCTCGGGGGTACGGATCTGCGTGACCACGTTCGAGGCGAGCTCGATGACGGTGACGGGAACGAGCTTGCCGCTCTCGTTCCAGACCTGGGTCATACCGAGCTTCGTGCCCAGCATGCCCTTGGAAATCTTGGAGTTGATGTCAACCATGTCCGACCTCAGAGCTTGATCTCGATGTTGACATCGGCAGGAAGGTCGAGACGCATCAGCGAGTCGACAGCCTTGGGCGTCGGGTCGACGATGTCGATCAGACGCTTGTGGGTGCGCATCTCGAAGTGCTCGCGGCTGTCCTTGTACTTGTGCGGCGACCGGATGACGCACACGACGTTCTTCTCGGTCGGAAGGGGCACGGGGCCGACGACCGTGGCGCCCGCGCGGGTCACCGTGTCGACGATCTTGCGTGCGGACGTGTCGATGACCTCGTGGTCATACGACTTCAGGCGAATGCGGATCTTCTGTCCCGCCATTGTCTGCTCTCTCTCTTTAAGCGTCTTACCGACCTGGGCCGGGTGACCCAGGGGCATTGGACGCACGTCGGCGCTGTTCGCGCCTCGGCACTCGAACGGCTCTCGCGAGTCGATCTGCTGCACCACTGTTCTGCTGTCATCCCGCACGCCTCACGACGAGCGGATGTCCGACCTCCGCCGCGCACGGCGGAGCCCTCGTGATGAAGATGTCGGGATCGTTCTGCCACCCGCGGCCTAGGTCCCTGCGCGCCTGCGCCGCCTATGCACTGCCGTGATGGTGATCCGGTCGCGCTGAGCACGCCGGAATGTCGAACCTGTCTATTCTGCCACGGGCGATTTCACTTGCGCAAACCCGGGCGTGTCGCGCCGGCTGTGCATCTCCTGAGGGCGCGCCCCAGCCGTCGGATCGGCGCCTCTGATCGACGCCGCCGACGACCCCTCAGCGCGCTGAGGAGAGCGGGGCGAGGCATCCCCATGCCTCGCCCCGCTTGGGGAGGGCGTTCAGTGCGAGGGGGCACACCGAACGCGAGGAGACCGGCGTGAAGGGACGCCGGGATCCTCGACCGAGGGCGCGGCGAAGCGACCGCCGCGCGGGCGGGAAGACGTCAGAGCGCACAGAGTGCGCGCGTCGCACGATGATCCCCAAAATCGTATTCCCCAGTTTGACGCGGCGAACCGCGTGAATTCGGGAGGTCGAACCCCTTCGACATCCCTGATCGCAAGTTCCCCAGGCGATCGAGATCCATCCTACGGGAACAGGCCACTGAAACGCGATACCGCCACCCGGAATACTTGGTTCCGGACGCAGAAGAGCGGCGACTCCCGTGAAGGAGCCGCCGCTCTCGGTCTCAGTGGCGAGCTGTCACTCGTTGCCGACGGCCTTGTCGGCGCTGTCGCGGATCTCGTCGATCTTGTCCGCGGCACCCGGAGCGAGCTTCTTCGCGAAGTCTGCGACGCCGTCGAGGACCTTGTCGCTGATGTCCTCGGCCTGCTCGCTCTTGACGGCCTCGGCGATCTTGTCCTTGTTCTGCTCGTACAGGTCCTTGCCCTTGTTGACGGTGTCCTCGATACCCATGCGGGCCCCCTTGTATGCGATCGGATGCGGCGGATCCCCGACGCACGTTCATTCTGCCCGGATCGACGCCTGGGCGGAAGAGACGCGAGAGGGGCGGTCATACAGACCGCCCCTCCCTGCCGCGACTACTCGGCGGCGACGGCAACCCGTCGACGGCGGTACGCGAGGAACAGCCCTCCGGAGACGAGCATCAGCAGTGCCATCGCGATCAGGCTCCAGGCCGTCTCCGCTCCGGTCGTCGCGAGAGGGTCGGCCGCCTTCACGTCGGCTGTCGCGTCGTCGACGAGCTGCGCCTCATCGGTCTGCTCGGTCGGCGAATCCACCACGACGGCATTGGTCACCGACGGGTACGCCTGCTCGCCGATGCGCACGCGCAGCGTGAGAGTGATCTCCTCGTCGAGGGCGAGACCGTCCTCGAGCGTCCACGTCACGACACGGCCGTCCACCCGCACACCCTGATCGGGCGAGCTGTCGAACTCGAGCCCCGCGGGCAGGGCATCAGTGATCGTGACGGGCCCGAGGTCGGCGGTCGGGCCGTCGTTGCGCACGACGATCTCGTAGACGCCGACCTTGCCGACCTGGAAGCCGCCGACGGCCGTCTTGGTGACCACGAGCGCGGCGAGGCCGGGCACTGTCACCACGTCGGACGCGCGGTTGTCGTCGGGAGTGCGGTCGGGGTGCTCGTCGGTGATCTCCGTCGCTGTGACATCCGCGACGTTGACGACCTCGGAGTACGCCGAGACCAGCACCCGCGTGGTCACGACGAGCGGTGCCGCGGTCTCGCCCGGCGCGAGCGGCAGCGCGTAGCGCGCGGTCACCAGGGTTCCGGCGAGGGGGTCCTCGGCGTCGACCGGCGCGATCGCGTCGATCGTCCAGTCGCCTCCCACCTCGTCGCCCACGACAGTGGTGACCTCGAGACCCGCGGGCACGAGATCCGTCACCACGACACCGGTCGCCTCGGACGGACCGCTGTTGCGCACCTCGAGGGTGAACGGCAGCAGGTCGCCGATGCGCACGGCATCCGCATCATGCGTCTTGGCGATGGCGAGGTCGACCTCCCGATCCACCGTCACGGCGGCGGTGTCGATGTCGTTGCCGGGGTTCGAGTCCGGCGTGCCGGACGATACCGTGGCCGTGTTCGTGAGCGTCGACCCGTGCACCACGGTCGGGTCGATCAGCGCATCGAACTCTATCGCAGGCGTCGCAGCACCCTCGACGAGCCCCGCGTCACCGGGCGCAAGCGTGAACGTCACGCTCTGCGGGTCCGCCTCGTCGACTGCGGCCGTCCACGCCGCCGCAGCGTCGCCGGCGAGTGCCGTGAAGCTCATGCCTGCGGGAAGACGGTCGACGACCGTGACGGGACCGACCGCGTCGCTGGCACCGAGGTTGGCGACCTCCACCCGGTAGCGGATGCTCTCGCCCGCCACCGCGGAGGAGACCTGCGCGCCCTCGCTGTCGATCGCCGTCTTGATCAGCTGCAGATCGGCGTCGGTCGTGACGTCGATCACGGCCGTGTCGGTGTCCTCGTGCGGCGAGTCCGACCTGCTGTCCGACCACGACAGGGTCGCCGTGTTCGTCAGGGCCGTGCCCGTCGGGACGTTCGACGCGACGAGAGCGACCACGGTGATGGTGCTGTCGCCCAGCGGGTGGCCCGCCTGGAAGCAGCTCTCGCTCACGTCGTCGCACGTCCAGCCCTCACCGGCGATCGAGATCGCGCTGAGACCCTCCGGGAGCACGTCGGTGACGAACGCGTCGGCGACCGAAGGACCGTCGTTGCGGACCGTCAGCGTGTATTCGACCTCGGTACCCGCGATCCACGGGCCGTCTGCGACGGTCTTCGTGATCGAGAGCTCGGCGAGCGTGACGATCTCGACCGCCGCCTCGCTGTGGTTGTTCGTCGGATCGAAGTCCTCCGGGCCCGTCACGTCGGCGGCGTTCACGAGTCGCTGCGGACGCACGTCCGCGGCGACCGCTGCGGTGACCTCGATCACCACGGTCGCCCCCGATGCCAGGGTCTCCCCCTCGGCCAGCGCCGACCAGGCGATCGAGCGGCCGTCGTCGGTCACGGTCGCATCGGCCGCGACCGGGCCGGACCCGGCGACGTCGATGGTCGACGAGACGTACGTCATCCCGGCAGGGAGCCGGTCGGCGATGTCGATCGGCGCGCTCGAGATGCTCGGGCCGTCGTTCGTGACGGTCAGCAGGAAGCGCGTCTGCGTCCCCGCGGTCACCTCGGGAGCATCCGCTCCGACAGGAGCGCCGTCCGCGTCGAGCGCCGCCTTCACGATCGAGAGGTCGGCCACCCGGTCGGATGCGGTGGTGTCGCCGTCGCGCGGGGTGTTCGTCGAGTTGGTCGCCTCGGCCTGCACCCAGTTCTCCACCTCGGAGCCCGGAGCGAGTGCCGAGTCCACCGCGTACGTCACGATGAACGACCGCGTGTTCGTCCCCGACGCTGCAGGCACCGTACCCGCCACCGCGAACGTGTCGTTCGCGGCCGGCCCCGCCGTGCGGGTCCAGGTGCCGTTCTCGTCCTGCACCTGGGAGTAGGAGAGCATCGACGGGACCTCGTCGACGATGCGCACGTCGCGAGCATCCGCCGGTCCGTTGTTCGTCACGACGACCCGGTAGCTGACGGTCTCGCCGGCGACGACGTCCGGCAGGGCGGCCCCGAGCTGGGAGGCGTCCTTCCATGTGCCGTCGTCGAGTATGACGCGCGTCTTGGTGACCGCGAGCGTCGTGTCATCGCCAGGGGTGACCGTGACCTCACCGGTGTTGTTGCCGGGGACCGGGTCGGTCGTCGCTCCGGGGGCGACGGATGCCGCGTTGCGGATCGCTCCCCCGGTCCACGACGAGTCGACGGTTCCGGTGAGCGACAGGTCCTGCGCGGGACCCACCGGCATCTGCTCTCCGACGAAGGTCCAGGTGATCGTGTCGCCCGCGGCGGCCGGCCACCCGTCCGATGCCGTGACCGTCCAGGCCGTCAGGCCTGCGGACGGATCCCGCACATCGCCGATCCCCGCGGGGATCGTGTCGGTCACCGTGATCGGATCGGCGTCGGTGGAGACCGCGACCGACGGACCGTTGTTGCGGACCTTGATGCTCCAGGTGAGCGAGCGACCCGCGGTGACCTCGGCGGTGTTCACCGACTTCGTGACGGCGAGGTCCGCCGCGCTCGAGATCGGCTGGGAGGCCGTTGCGGTGTTGTCCTTCGTGATGTCCGCCGGGCGCTCGAACGTGCGGCCGGTGACGCCGGCCGTGTTCGTCGCGGTGCCCGTGGCCGGCGCCTGGATCGACACGTCCGCCACGAGGACGATGCGGTCGGTGCCTGCCGCGGCGAGGGTGCGCGTGCGGTCTCCCACCACGAACGGGTCGGATGCGGTTCCGGCACCGGTCAGCGCGAGGGCTGTGCCGGTGGTGTCGGATGCCGTGGAGTAGTACCGCGCGGTGAATGCCCCGGTCGTGACGCCTGCCGGGAGAACGGTCTCATCCGTGACGACGAACGGTCCGCTCGCCGCATCCGGTCCCTGGTTCGTGACCGTGATGCGCCACTGCGGCTGCGTGTATCCGGAGCGCGCGGCGTCGCCGGCGGTCCACGCGCCTTCGGCGTCTCCGCCGATCGCCGCCTTGACGACCTTCAGGTCGGCGCGCGCGATGTGCGCGTCAGCCGTGGCATCCGCTCCGACGTATGCGCCGCCCGCGTTGCGCGTGGCTCCGGTCGCGTCGGTCGCGACACCGGTCACGGTGTTGCGGTGGTCGATTGAGAGCCCTGCGCCCGGATCGGTCACGGCACCGGGGTGCGGTGTGGCCGAGAAGGTCACGAGCAGGGTGCGCTGAGCATCCGTCGCTCCCGACGCCGTGCCGGACAGGAGCGCCTGGCCGGTCGCGGATCCGATCGTCCAGGTCACGGTCTCGCGACCGTCCTTGGCACCGATGACGGGAGCCGCGAGGTCGACCGCTGCCTGCGTGCCGACGGTCAGGCGCGGCACGACGGTCGCGTCGTACTGCCAGTTCGCCGGGAGCGTGTCGGTGAGCGTCAGCGTCTGAGCCGATCCCGTGCCCGTGTTCCGAGCCTGCAGCGTCCACGAGAAGGTCTCGCCGACGAATGCCTCGGAGCCTGCGGTGACGCGCTTGCTCAGCGCGACCTGCGGGAAGCGCGGTGTGATGGCAGCGGCACCCGTGGTGTTGGTGGTGACGTTCGCGCCTCCACCGGGACGCGTTCCGGTGCCCGGGGTGTAGACCCAGCCGTCCGACGTGGCCGACTCGAATCGGGTGACGGCGACCTGGTTGCCCAGCGCGCCCGCGCCGAGGGCCGCGGCCTCCACGAACGTTCCCCGGTAGACGAGGTCGAGCGTGTTCGAACCGGCGATGTTGCTCAGCGGACCGACGAGGGTCCAGGTGATCGTTCCGCCCTTGCCGGCGCGCAGCGCGTCCGCGTCCGAGAACGTCGCGCCGTCGAACACCGTCTGAGTGGTGTCGATGCGGATGCCTGCTCCCACCGTGTCGGTCACCACGACGCCGTACGCGGGCGACGTGCCCGCGCCCGTCGCGTTGGAGACGCGCACGCGGTACGTGAACGACTGGTCCGGCCCGCCCGCAGAGGCCGCACCGTAGGTGCCGTCCGCCGCGCCGGTCGTCTTGACCGCCTTGGCGATCGTGACGTTCGGGTTCAGGATGCTGACGGTCGCGGTGTCGCTCTGCGAGGTGCGATCCGTGGTGGAGCCGTTGACCCGGCTCCATGTGAACGTGGCGTTGTTGACGAGCGAGGCAGCGGTCACCGCCTTCGTGATGCGCGCCTGATAGGTGACCGTGATGGTGCGGGTCTGGTCCCAGGCGATGATGTCGTCCTGAGTGACCTTCCACGACAGCACGCGACCGTTCAGCGTCGGCTGTCCGATCTCGGGAGCATCCGGTGCTCCGGCCCACTGAGCGGTCTCGGTGTGCGTGCCCGTCGCCACGAAGTCGACGCCTGCGGGAAGCGTGTCGGTCAGGGTCACGTCGTAGAAGTTGGTGCTCGTCGGAAGCGTGGTCTTCACGGTGTAGGTGACGATGTCGCCGACCGGGGCCGACGCCGTGCTGACCGACTTGTCGACCGAGGCATCCGGCATCCGCACGGTGGCGTTCGCCGTGGCGGTGTAGGTGCCACTGCGGTCGGACGTGTCGCTGTCGGCGCCCACCGCGAGCGGCAGGGTGCGCCCCGACAGCTCGGCGCGGTTGGTGAACTGCGATCCGCCGCCGGCCAGCGCCTCGACGGTGCCGAGGTACGTGAGGGTAGGGGCTGTACCCTCACCGCGGAGGGCGGGGATGGTCCACTCGATGAGCGTGCCGGTGCCCGATCCGCGCTGGATGGCGTCACCCGTGCCGATCGCGCACGTGTCGGCGAGGACGCGGGCGGTGCCGACCGAAGGCGCCAGGGCGCTCGGTGTGATCTCGGCCGGCACGCAGTCGAGGATCACGACGTCGTAGAGGGCCGGGCTGTTCGCCGCGTTGCTCGCCGTGAGTGTGTACGTCACCGTGCCGCTGGCGGAGACGGTCGTTGACGATGCCTTCTTCGTCAGCGTCGGAACGGGCTCGACGAACTGCACCTCCGCGGTGGCCGTGCGCGTGAGGCGCGACGCGCCCTGCGTGTTCGGGTCGAGGAAGCTCAGGCTCGCGGTGTTCTTCATCGCTCCTGGGAGCACGTTCACGACGCCGCTGTTCGCGGCGGAGGCATCCCGGTCCTTCACCCACAGCGTGATCTGCACGCGGAACGTCTGCGCCGTTGCGGTGCCGTTCGTGTAGGTGTCGGGGAAGGTCAGCACGCCGTGTGCCGCACCCGCGGTCTCGGTCGCGCGGAAGTCCCCCGCACCGGTGCCGATCACGAGCTGAGAGCCCGTGGGTCCGAGGTACTTCGCGCTGCCGTCGACGTACTGGTAGGTCACGCTGCCGTTCTGCAGGGCGAGTGCGCCGCCGTCGGACAGCACGGCACCCTTGACGGTGGTGTGCGCCGGGATCGTCGCCGAGTACTCGAAGGTCGCGTACTCGCCCTGGACGATCTGCGAGGCCGAGTTGCGTGTGCCGTCGCCGAGGTCGGTGACCCCGGCCGCCGCGTCTGCGACGGGTGCGACCTCGGTCGAGACGAGCCTCTTCGCGATCGCGACGTCGGGCAGGTGCACCTCGGCGGTGCCGACGGTGTCGACATCGGATGCCGAGACCTCCCCCTCGCCCGGGGCGCGCGTGGTCAGCTGCTGACCTCCCGCGTCGCTCTGCGGCACCACGGTCGTGATCTTCGACCCGGTGTTCTCGATGCCGTAGCTGACGATCCCGGCCGAGTTGGTGTAGCTCTGGGTCGGCTGCGCGGCATCGCCGCCACCGGGGACGCCTGCGGGAACCGTGAGCGTGTATCCGAGCGTGAGGCCGCGGACGACCTCGGGCGCGGCATCCGTCGCGGCGGTGGAGCCGGCGATCGAGGCCCCGACCTTCCAGACCACCACGGAGCGCCCGGTGAAGGCGCTGCTGAGCGAGATGCCGTCGGGCAGAGTCTCACCGGCGTCGTAGACGGACACATCGAGGTCGGTCGGGGTGATCGCCGTCTCGGTGCCGCCGTCGTAGAGCGCGGAGGTGAACGATGCCACATCGGCCTTCTTCACCCCTGCGGGAAGGACGTCCCACACGGCGTAGTCGGTGGTGCCGTTCTGCGGTGCCTGCACGTCGATGCGGTACTCGACCTCGTCGTTCTGCACGACCTGACGGGTGGGCACGCGAGAGCCGAAGTCCGCGCCGATCACCTCGTCGTTCACCGAGCGGATGCCCTTGGTCAGCGTCGAGCCCCAGTCGAGGTCGATGGTCGCCTCCCTGCGGAGGAAGGAGAGCACGCCGTCGACGTTGACCTGCTGGTACTTCGCCTGGTTCGCGGGACTGTCGACCTCGTCGCGCGATGCGGACTGGGACTGCACCTCGCCGCGCACGTAGACGGTCATGGTGCTGCCGGCGGGCACGAACCGGTCGCTGCTGGTGCCGCGGTTCCGCGCTCCGAACTCCCAGGTGAGGGACGTGCCGGTCGGCGCCGTGTTCGGGATGTACGCCGTCGGGAAGGAGCCGGTGCCGTAGGCGACCGGGTCGGTCACGTCGGTGAAGCCGGTGATGCCCTGGTAGCCGTAGAGGATCTCCCGCACCGCGACACCCTCGGGCAGGTAGTCGGTGAGAATCGGGTTGCGCGTGTCGATGCCGTCGGCGAAGGGCACGATCAGGCGGTACCAGACGTCGTCGCCGGGAGAGAAGGGCTGGGTCGCCGCCGTCACCCAGTCTGCGTCGGTCGCGTCGTCGAACGACTGACCGCGCTCGAGCACGGTCTTGCTGAGGTCGGTGAAGTTCGACGTGATGAGAGCGGACGAGTCGTCCTTCACATAGCGGGTGCCGCCGACGCGGTCGCTGAGCGCGGGGTCGTTCGCGATCGCCGCGATCGGCTCGGTCTGAGCGGTCACCGTCACGTGGTTGAGGAAGCTGTCGCCCGAGCTCGTGCCACCGGCCGCGCCGGTGTAGTTCGGACGCTGCATCACGGAGTACTGAGCCGTGAACGATTCGCCCGCGGCGAGGTCGTCGACCGCGAAGACGACGGTGAAGGTACCGTCGGTCGGCGTGTAGCGGATGGATGCGAGGTGCAGCTCAGGCGAGAGCACCGCGCCGCTCGCCTCGGTCGGGAAGTTGCAGGCGTCGCCGGGGACCTCGGAGTTCCACGTCTGCTGTGAGACCTCGAGGTCGCCGATCATGAGCGAGACGCCGTCCGGCGAGCCGGGGAACGCGGGGCAGAGACCGTTCGCGATGACGTCCGTGAGCACGATCCCGCGCGCGTCGACGTACTCGCTGACGTCGACCTGCACCGAGTAGGTGGCGAGGGATCCGGTGGTGAAGGCCTTGCCGTCGTCCACGCCCTTCAGGACGCGGACGTCGACCGCCTCGATGATCTCGTCATCGTCGTCGTGCGCGGCGCGAAGCGTGTCATCGTCGTTCAGCACCGGCCCCTGGTAGGTGCCTGCGACCGTGGCGACGTTGCGGAACGTCTGCGCGTCGGTGGGTTCGGCGGTCCCGCCGTGGCGCGTGGAGGCGCCGGTGTTGTTGTCGAGGTTCGCGGCCTGCGCACCACCGGCAGGAGACGGCGCCGTGCCCTCGGGCCACAGCGCGTTCGCGAACAGCGGGACGGCGGCGTGATACCGGATCTGCGTCCTCGCGCCCGCGGAGAGATCGCCGAGAGACCAGGTGATCTTCGTGTAGACGCCCGCACTGGGAAGACCGCGGGCTGCGGCTTCGGATGCGGAGAACGACACGGTGTCGACGATCTCGCCGGCCGTCACGCCGCCGGTGAGAAGACCGGAACCGTCATACTCGACGTCGGCGGAGTTGTCTCCGGTCGCGAGGCCCAGGTACTCGAGCCCTGCGGGCAGGTAGTCGGTGACGGTGACACCCGTCGTCGCACCTCTGGTCGTGTTCTCGACGTCGAGCGTGTAGGTCGTGATGTTGCTGTGCGCGCCGCGCAGAAGCTCGGTCTCGGCACTCGGCTCGGTCTTGACGATGCGCAGCGCGCGCACCGGAACGTCATCGGTCGCAAGGGCGGCTCCCGACGTGTGCGCGGTGGTGCGCGAGACACTGGTCGACCCGTCGAAGGTGGGGATACGCGCCGGATCGTTGCTCGTATAGGCGCGGATCGAGAAGCCGACCTCACCGCCGACGGGGTACTCGTCGCCGTTCGGGGCGATCGTGACCCGCGAAGAGACCGTGCCACCCTGCGGGAGGTCGTTGACGTTGGACCACACCCAGACCTGCTGGCCGGCGGGGACAGCGCACAGAAGCGACTGGCCCGGCGCGCTCACGAGGCCGAGCGACTCGCACGAGGCGTCGGTTGCGGTGCGCGAGCGGTTCGGCAGGACGTCCCCTTCCGCGTACACCGTCGGCGCTCCGAAGCTGCCGCCCGAGACCAGGGTGACCGACGCGGGAACCGCTGCGACGAGGCTCAGGTTGAACTGCGCTCCCCCGCCGCTGTTGGTGACGTCGACGTCGAATCCGACGTTCTCCCCGGCGAGGACGAAGTCCTTTCCGGCAGAGGCCGGATCGACGTTCTGCGCCGAGATCGTGGGCGCCCACAGAGCGGCGGATGCCGTCTGCGCCGTGACCCCGAGGGCGAGCGCCCCGGCGATCAGAGAGACGACGGCGGTGATCGCCGTCAGTCTCCGGGCGCGCTGAATGTTCTTTCGACGCAGGGTCGAACGCATGCTGAAACTCCCCTTAACCCTGCACGCCACTCCCCGGTGTGCAGGCACTCCCCTATCCGCATGCGCCGCTGGACGCGCTCAGGAGGGCGTGGGGCCTCTCCGAGCTTCAGCGGTGTCGTGACCGACCTTGACCTCGGGCACGGGCGTGCGTACTGCGCGGAACGCAGCACTCACAACGATATATGACACTTCGCGTTATATTCAAGGACATAAACACCGGAGAGTCGTGGGGGACGACAAAAGGGGCCGGACCCGAAGGTCCGACCCCTGTTGTCAGGAAGCAGATGCTTACTTGATGATCTTCGTGACCGTACCGGCGCCGACGGTGCGTCCACCCTCACGGATGGCGAAGCCGAGGCCCTCCTCCATGGCGATCGGCTGGATCAGCTCGACCGTCACGTCGGTGGTGTCGCCGGGCATGACCATCTCGGTGCCCTCGGGCAGCGTGATGACGCCGGTGACGTCGGTGGTGCGGAAGTAGAACTGCGGGCGGTAGTTCGTGTAGAAGGGGTTGTGACGCCCACCCTCATCCTTGGACAGGATGTACGCGGTGCCCGCGAAGTCGGTGTGCGGCGTGACCGAACCCGGCTTGACGATGACCTGACCGCGCTCGACGTCCTCACGCTTCGTGCCACGGAGCAGGAGACCGCAGTTCTCGCCGGCCCATGCCTCGTCGAGCTGCTTGTGGAACATCTCGATACCCGTGACCGTGGTCTTGACGGTCGGACGCAGTCCGACGATCTCGACCTCGGAGTTGATGGCCAGCGTGCCACGCTCGGCGCGGCCGGTGACGACGGTTCCACGACCGGTGATCGTGAAGACGTCCTCGACGGGCATCAGGAACGGCTTGTCCTTGTCGCGCACGGGGTCGGGGACGTTGTTGTCGACGGCCTCCATGAGGTCGAGGATGGACTGGGTCCACTTCTCGTCGCCCTCGAGTGCCTTCAGAGCGGAGACGCGGACGACAGGAGCGTCCTCGGCGAAGCCCTGCGAGGCGAGCAGCTCGGAGACCTCGAGCTCGACGAGCTCCAGGATCTCCTCGTCGTCGACCATGTCGCTCTTGTTCAGCGCGACCAGCAGGTACGGCACGCCGACCTGCTTGGCGAGCAGCACGTGCTCACGCGTCTGAGCCATCGGGCCGTCGGTGGCGGCGACCACGAGGATCGCGCCGTCCATCTGAGCAGCACCGGTGATCATGTTCTTGACGTAGTCGGCGTGGCCGGGTGCGTCGACGTGCGCGTAGTGGCGCTTCGGGGTCTCGTACTCGATGTGCGAGATGTTGATGGTGATTCCACGCTGGCGCTCTTCCGGCGCCGAGTCGATGGAAGCGAAGTCGCGCTGCACGTTCGTGTCGGAGGGGTACTTGTCAGCAAGCACCTTCGAGATCGCTGCGGAGAGCGTGGTCTTGCCGTGGTCGACGTGACCGATCGTTCCGATGTTGACGTGCGGCTTGGTCCGCTCGAACTTGGCCTTAGCCACTTGGTCCTCCTCAGGACGTCGTGTAGAGGTCACCGGGCACTGGATTGCGACCGGATCTCTACGGGTTAGGTTCTCAGTTTAGTAGAGAGGGAATGTGAAGTTGTAGGAGACCTGGGAGCCGGGCCGGAACCCGGCTCCCAGGAAGTTGTTACTCGCCGCCCTGGTGCTTCTGGACGATCTCGTCCGCCACAGCGCGGGGAACCTCAGCGTAGCTGTTGAACTCCATCGAGTAGACGGCGCGACCCGAGGTCTTCGAGCGCAGGTCGCCGATGTATCCGAACATCTCGGACAGCGGGACGTGTGCACGGACGACCTTGACGCCTGCGGCGTCCTCCATCGACTGGATCTGGCCGCGACGCGAGTTCAGGTCACCGATGACGTCGCCCATGTACTCCTCGGGAGTACGCACCTCGACCGCCATGAGCGGCTCGAGGAGTGCCGGGCTCGCCCGACGAAGGGCTTCCTTCATACCCATCGATCCTGCGATCTTGAACGCCATCTCCGAGGAGTCGACGTCGTGGGCCGCACCATCGACGATCGTCGCCTTGACGCCGACGATCGGGTAGCCGGCGAGCACGCCGACGTTCATCGCGTCCTGGAAGCCGGCATCGATCGAGCCGATGTACTCACGCGGGATGCGACCACCGGTGACCGCGTTGACGAACTCGTACGTCTTCTCGTCGTCGAGGTCGAGCGGCTCGATGTTGAACTGGATCTTCGCGAACTGACCCGATCCACCCGTCTGCTTCTTGTGCGTGTAGTCGTACTTCTCGACGCCCTTGCGGATCGTCTCGCGGTACGCCACCTGGGGCTTGCCGACGTTCGCCTCGACGTTGAACTCGCGCTTCATGCGGTCCACGAGGATGTCGAGGTGCAGCTCGCCCATGCCCTTGATGGTCGTCTGACCGGTCTCGGGGTTGAGCTCCGTGCGGAAGGTCGGGTCCTCCTCGGCGAGCTTCTGGATGGCGACACCCAGCTTCTCCTGGTCGGCCTTGGTCTTTGGCTCGATCGCGACCTCGATGACGGGCTCGGGGAACGTCATCGACTCGAGGACGACCGGCGAGGCCGGGTCGGTCAGGGTGTCACCGGTGGTGGTGTCCTTCAGACCGATGACCGCGTAGATGTTGCCCGCGGTGACCGAGGGAACAGGGATCTCCTTGTTTGCGTGCATCTGGAAGATCTTCCCGATGCGCTCCTTCTTGCCCTTGGTCGAGTTGACGACCGCGGCGCCGGAGTCGAGCTGACCCGAGTAGACGCGCACGTAGGTGAGGCGACCGAAGAACGGGTGCACTGCGACCTTGAAGGCGAGAGCCGCGAACGGGTCCTTGGCGTCGGGGTGACGCTCGATGATCGTGTCGTAGTCCTTGGGGTCGTGCGCCTCGATCGAGCCCACGTCGAGCGGGTTCGGGAGGTAGTCGACGACTGCGTCGAGCATCGGCTGGACGCCACGGTTCTTGAACGCGGAACCGCAGAGGACCGGGTAGATCTCGGAAGCCACGGTGAGCTTGCGGATCGCGCCCTTGATCTCGGCGACGGTCAGCTCTTCGCCACCGAAGAACTTCTCGAGCAGAGCGTCGTCGGTCTCGGCGACGGTCTCGAGGAGCTGCTGACGGTACTCGTCCGCCTTCTCCTTGAGGTCGGCCGGGATCTCCTGGATCTCGTAGGAGGCGCCCATGGTGACGTCACCCTTGGAGTCACCCGCCCAGACGAGCGCACGCATCTCGACGAGGTCGATGACGCCGATGAAGTCGTTCTCCGCACCGATGGGCAGCTGGATGACCAGCGGCTTGGCGCCGAGGCGGTTGATGATGGTGTCGACGGTGAAGTAGAAGTCCGCGCCGAGCTTGTCCATCTTGTTGACGAAGCAGATGCGGGGGACGTTGTACTTGTCGGCCTGACGCCACACGGTCTCGGACTGGGGCTCGACGCCCTCCTTGCCGTCGAACACGGCGACGGCACCGTCGAGGACGCGGAGCGAACGCTCCACCTCGACCGTGAAGTCCACGTGACCGGGGGTGTCGATGATGTTGATCTGGTTCTTGTTCCAGTAGCAGGTCACGGCGGCAGACGTGATCGTGATGCCGCGCTCCTTCTCCTGCTCCATCCAGTCGGTGGTCGATGCACCGTCGTGGGTCTCGCCGAGCTTGTGGTTGACGCCCGTGTAGAACAGGATGCGCTCGGTCGTGGTGGTCTTGCCAGCATCGATGTGAGCCATGATGCCGATGTTCCGAACCTTGCTCAGGTCGGTGAGCACGTCTTGTGCCACAGGAGTGTCCTTATCTTTCGTGCAGTCGTACTGCGAAGAGGGGGGTGCCCGCCCCCGACGTGTGGTCGGGGGCGGGCGAAGCTGTTTACCAGCGGTAGTGAGCGAACGCGCGGTTCGACTCGGCCATCTTGTGCGTGTCCTCGCGGCGCTTGACCGCTGCGCCGAGACCGTTCGACGCGTCGAGGATCTCGTTCTGGAGACGCTCGGTCATCGTCTTCTCACGACGACCCTTGGCGTAGCTGACGAGCCAGCGCAGCGCGAGGGTGTTCGCGCGGTGCGGCTTGACCTCGACCGGAACCTGGTAGGTCGAGCCACCGACGCGGCGGCTCTTGACCTCGAGAGTCGGGCGCACGTTGTCGAGCGCCTTCTTCAGAGTGGCGACGGCGTCCTGGCCGTTCTTCGCCTCGACGCCCTTGAGGGCGTTGTAGACGATCGACTCGGCGAGCGACTTCTTGCCGTCGACCAGGATCTTGTTGACCAGCTGGCTGACGATCGGAGCGCCGTATACCGGGTCGTTGACGACGGGACGCTTGGGGGCGGGACCCTTACGAGGCATTGGACTCAGCCCTTCTTCGCGCCGTAGCGGCTGCGAGCCTGCTTACGGTTCTTGACGGCCTGGGTGTCCAGGGCGCCACGGACGATCTTGTAACGAACACCGGGGAGGTCCTTGACACGACCACCACGGACGAGCACGAGCGAGTGCTCCTGAAGGTTGTGACCCTCGCCCGGGATGTACGCGGTGACCTCGGTGCCGTTGCGGAGCTTCACACGAGCGACCTTGCGCATCGCCGAGTTCGGCTTCTTCGGGGTGGTGGTGTAGACGCGGGTGCAGACCCCGGCCTGCTGCGGGTTCGACTTGAGTGCGGGCGCCTTGGTCTTCGAGACCTTGGGCGAGCGACCCTTGCGAACCAACTGCTGAATGGTTGGCACGTTCTCTCCTCATAATGCTGCACGGTGACAGCGTGATGGGTTTCACATCATGACCCACCGGCACGCCGGAACCGGCGAACTTTTGTGGTGGTGGGTATGCCGTGGGGGCGGACCGGCATGGTGCCGACGCCCAGCGCGCACGTCGAGACGTGCACACACCTGATCAAGTGTAATGCCACGTAACGTGACGGTCAAATGAGCGTCGGCCTTCGCACCGTGCGGTCAGCGCAGATCCCTCATCCGCGCCGCGACTCCACCGCCCTCGCCCGTCCGGCGCTCCGCGGTCACCGCGATGATGAGGAGCACCGCTCCCATCACCGCGAGCGTGATCCACCACGGCATCGACTCGACACCGCGGCCGATCTGCACCGAGAAGACGAAGACGTTCTCGATCGGCAGCACGATGAGTCCGAGCAGGAACGGGGCGGCGAGGCGGTTGCGCGAGCCGATGAGGATCGCGGCCAGAGCGAGCACCATCACCAGGATCGCCCGCCAGGTGAGCGGATCCGTGAAGGTCGAGACGATCGACGCGATCATCATCGTGACGATCCCCGGCGCGAGCAGCGCCCACGAGCCGCTCCACCGGGCGGGCCAGCTGTTCAGCGTGCCGCGCTCTCGCGCACTCTCGCCGTCGGTCCGTCGCATGGCGAGCGCACCGGCGACCAGCAGGAAGGCGCCCAGCGGCAGCGAGAACCACTCGACTCGCAGATCACGCGGGCTCCATGCCACGACGGCGGTGACGAAGGCGATGGCGAAGAGGAACCAGACGGGCGGTGCGGTCGTCACCCGCACGCTCACGCTGCGTGCGGTCACGACGGTCGCGACCAGATAGCCGAGCATGAGCATCCACATCGGCCAGATCGAGAACCAGTCCCGCTCGATCGCGGTCCAGGTGCCGGCTGCGAGCGCGAGTGCTGCGGGAGCCCCCAGCCATCGCGTGGTCCGCAGCGCGGATTCGACGCGGGCCGAGGCGCGGAGGGACCTGGCGGCGAACGCGAGCACCACGGCGCCCACCGCGCTCACGCCGAGGCAGGCCACGAAGAGGCCCAGCCCCTGCAGCTGCGCGAAGTCCCAGCCGAGTCCGATGCGGATGCCCTGGAGGGGTCCCACGACTGCCGCGAGACCCGCAGCGATCAGGGTCGGGATGCGCAGCGCACGAAGCCTGTGCAACCGGGATCCGGGCCGGGTGCGGCGCACCAGAGCCTCGAGCGCGAGCAGCACCCCGGAGCCGGCGAGGAGTCCTCCGACTCGCCACGAGACACCCGTCTGGCCGCCGGCATCGGGTTCGATGAGCGCGACGAGCGCGAGGATCGGCCCGATCGCGATGAGCAGCCCTGCGCCATACAGGGCGGTCGCCCGACCGCCGCGGACGGTGACGAGCACGGCCACGAACGCGGCGCCCAGGGAGGGCGGCAGCAGATACGCCTCGAGGAGGTCGACGCCCGTGATCCCCCAGACGCACCACAGCGCCCCGGTGAACGATGCGCCCGCGACACCCCAGGCGTATCGGCGACGCGCGAACAGCGCGGCGGCGACGCCGCCGATCCCGATCACGAGGAGCACGATCAGCGCGGTGCCGAGGCCCGCCGCCTCACGACCGACCGCGAGGCCCGTGGCGATGAGTCCGGTGAGCACTGCCGAGCATTCGATCGCGACTCGCGCCGCATCGGCCGTCGCCGCCGCGTGCCCCCTCGCGATGAGCGCGTCGCGGATGGAGGACGACGCCGCGAGGGCGAGGGCGACGAGCACCGCGACGATCGGGAGAGCGACCGGGGACCCGCTCGAGGCGAGCAGTTGGGCACCGAGACAGACCACGACGACCGCGAGGGTCGGCACGAGCATTCCCGCTGCGGCTGTGCGCACGAGGCGCGTGAGCCCGGGGCGGCGCGTGAGAAGCAGCGTCAGGGCGAGGACGAACATCAGACCGGTGGAGAGGGCGGTCCAGCCGCTGCGTTCTTCGACTACCTGCAGGACGCCGATTCCGAAGGGCACCGCGGCGACGACGAGGATCGCCTGCCACGACCGCGCACCGATGCGCGCGATGTACGTCGCCGCGATGGCGACGAGCAGTCCCGCTGATGCCGTCAGGCAGAGCTGCGCGATGCTGCCGACCCCGCCTTCGGCCAGCGCCGTCGCGACGAGGATCAGCCCGTAGGCGAAGCCCGCGCCGACCGAGAGGAAGCGTCGGCGGGCCGGACGCACGGCCGCGAGGGAGCCCAGCGCGATCAGCGTCGCGAGGCCCGCGAGGGGGACTGTGGATGCATCGCGCCAGGCGACGATCACCGAGGCGACGAGAGCGAGATGGGCGCCGATGAGCAGGAGGGGCATGATGCCTCTGCCCGCGGTGCGCTCCGGCATGCGCGCCATCACCACGGCGACCGCGACGACAGCACCCGCGAGGACGGCGACAGCGGCGGGCACCACCAGCAGTCCGCTGCAGCCGAGGACGAGAACTGCGAGCACACCGGATGCGAGGGAGATCCGCGCGGCGGGCACGGAGAGCGTGCGGATGCCGTCCCGCTCGCGGGCGAGGCCGCCGAAGACGGCGAGACCGACGCAGACGGCCGCGAGACCGAGCGGGGTGCCTGCACCGGCGAACCCGAAGGTGTCGACGCCGTCGGTCCGCCGGAGGAAGCCGGTGACAGTGGTGCCGCCGGTGATCACGGCGTCGGCGAGCAGGGCGAGGGTCGGCACGGCGAGCACCGACAGTGCTCCCCCGGCGACCTGTCCGCGCGGCACCCGCGCAGGAAGAGGCGCCACCGCGCCGATCAGCACGAGCGCGATGGCGGCCACCGTGGGGATGATCGCGAAGTACCACGAGAACGAGAGCTCACGGATGACAGGGACGGCGTACACAAGCGGAACGATCGCCGCCGAACCCGTCGCTCCCGCGACGTAGGCCCAGAGGGGACCGAGCATCCGCCGAGCCGCGATCACGGCATGCACCGCGATCAGCGCGAGCATCCCGCTCACGGCGAGCAGCGACGCGGTCTCGCTCCCGAGATCGATCCGCCAGACGAGCACGAGTGCGCTCGCAACCGCGATCAGCTGCACGGCGACGAGGGTGACGCGCTCGACGATCGGCGGCCGGAGCAACTCGACGATGGCCGCTCCGGCGAAGGCGACGCCGATCGCGCCCGCCACGCCCGAGATCGAGGTCGCTCCCGCCGCGCCCAGCATTGCGGGGACGAGCGCCAGCGTGACGACGGCCGTCCACTGCCAGACCCTGATGCCGCGCTGCGTGCCCGCGCCGAGCATCACGATCGAGGCGACGGCGGAGACGACCGCGGCCGTGAGCCAGGGATCGACCGCCGGCGCGGCGAGCTGGGTGACGGCGTGCACGTCGAGCCCGGCGAACACCAGCCCGAGACCGCCGACCGCCTCAGCGGAGAACCGCAGGCCGCGCCGGGAGAGCATCCAGGCTCCCCCGAGGAACAGAAGAGTGATGAGCCCGACGATCACGCTGCGCAGGGCGCGGTCGGCGAGGTCGGGGTTGAAGTACGTGAACACGATCGCGGCCACGGCGAACAGGCCGGCACCGGCGGTCGCGAGGACCGACTGGAGCGTCGCACTGCCCTGCGGCGATGCCGGGTTCTTCTCACCGCTGCCTGCGCCCGGAGGAGGAGGCGGCTGCGACTCGGACGTTGCCGCGGCATGCGCCGTCTGCGGCACGGCGACGGACGCGGGGACGGCCGCCGAGGCATCTCTCGAGGCAGCTGCCGCGGGGAGGTGGGTGATGAGCGGGACGCGGGTGAGCGTCTCGTCGCGAGTGCGGATCGCCGCGGCGGCCGCGAGCGACGCCTCCCACACCTCGGTGCCGATCGGGCCGCGAAGGTCCGCGCCGCATCGCGCGCAGCATCCCCCGTACAGCATCCCGCGACAGAGGGGGCAGCTCGTGTGGTCGAGGATCTGCAGGGCGAGGACCTCGCCCCAGGTCTTCGACGGCGAGCTCGGGGTGGACGCGGTCACGGACGTGGTGGTCATCACCGCTCCTCGGTGTCGGGGACCCAGCGCAGGATGTCGCCCGGCTGGCATTCGAGCACGCGGCAGATCGCCTCGAGCGTGGTGAAGCGCACCGCCTTGGCTCTGCCGTTCTTGAGCACGGCGACGTTCGCGGGCGTGATCCCGATGGCATCCGCGAAGTCCTGCACGCTCATCTTCTTGATGGCGAGCTGCACGTCGAGGTCGATGACGATCGGCATCAGACGACCTCCGACATGTCCTGCTCGAGCTCGAGCGCCTTGCGCAGGAGGCCCCGCAGCACCACGACGAGCAGCGCGAGGGCGGCGCTCACGACGATCCCGAGCACGGCCAGGAGCGACAGCGACAGCGACACCGCGCGACTGGCGACGATCACGATGTAGGAGACGAGGATGATCGCGCCTGCGGCGATCAGGGCGCCGAGGATGACGTCGACATAGCGGAACGCCTCGACCCGGAAGATGCGCCCTTCCTGCACGAGAGACAGCAGGAACCAGATGCACACCAGCGTCACCTCGATGAGCGCGATGAACACCACGGCGCCGATGATCCCGGGGACCTCGAGCTGCGCGACGTCGGGGTTGCGGATCGCGGTGACACGCGCGACCTCGGGGATGACCAGGGTCTGACTGGCCAGCAGGAGCGCGAGCAGGAGGATGATCAGCGCCTTGAGGACGCGCGAGACACGAGGATGCATGGAAGGGCCTATCGATCGCCAATGGGTATCTATCGAAAAACGATACCCATGACCACGCGGCGTCGCCACTCCCCCGTCGACCTCCCAGCGGATATGCAGGCAACGGGGCGGCCTCGCCCACGGTGAAGCGGGCTCGCCTAGGGCAGGTCGGGATCGAACGGCGAGTCGAGCGAGTCGGTCAGCTCCGCCAGCAGCGCCTCGATCTGGGGCTCGACATGCTGCGAGATCGCCGCCTGGATGTAGATGCGGTGTCGGAGCAGGATGCTGCAGATCTCGCGCCCCACCATGTTGGCGTACTCGTCGGCGAGAGCGACCTCTTGCCGCAGCGCCGCCTTCGCCTCATCGCTCAGCGGCGGGAGGGGAGGAAGGTCCGCCGTCGCGTCGTCGGCCATGCCGGCGATCGTGAACAGGAACGGCGCCCCGGGAATCGGCTCCGGGTCCAGCGGCAGACCGTCGAACTCGGGGTCGAGCCCGTCGGCAGGCCGGTAGCTGCGTGCCCGGTTGCGTGCGGCCTGCTGGTCGAGCTCGCGCTGCAGCATCGGCAGGTTCCGGGCGGTGTACTCCGCGACGGCATGGTCGACGATGGTCTTGATCCTGGTCGAGAGTCCGTGCTGCACGCCGTGCGGCGTGTTCGAGCCGATGCCCGCCGCCGACAGGATAGGCGAGCCGAGACAGCGCCGACAGGGCGCGACTCTTCCTCGATGGGTGGCCGGCTCCCACCGAGGCACCCAGCGCAGCCAGGCCTCGACGGCCTGGTCGACCTGCGTCTCCAACGAGCGCTCCACACCTAGAGCGTACGGCGCACCCGGGGTGCACACCGCGATTTCCGCATGACGGCGGGGCGTCACTCCTCGTCTTCGCGCTCCCAGGGCCACTGCGGATGCTGGGCGCGCGTGCGCCGGAGCGCGACGCCGCCCCAGGCAGCGATCGCGGCGGCGAGGACGAGCACCGCACTCGGCCCCCCTGTCACGAGGTCGCCGGCGACGGCCGTCGCGATGATGAGATCACCTCGCGCCGTCGCCACACCGATCCATACGGCGACCAGGTGCGCCAGCGCCGTTGCGATCGCGATGCCGGGAACGGCGAGGAAAGACGGGTGCGATCGCCGCAGGGTGAACCAGAGGGCCAGAGCGAAGACGACCACGGCGACCAGCATGCCCGCTGCCCCGGGAACCTGACCGAGACCGCGGACCGAGATGATGTCGCTGTCGGTCGCCACGCTCACCGCACCGAGTCCGAAGACGGCGAGGGCGAAGAAGCTGATCGCCGCGAGCACCAGCGCCAAGACGGCCGAAACCCCCGCGGACTCGGGTCCACGGGGGTTCGACGACGACATGTTCGTGACTACCTCGACAGCGTCGGGCCGGCCTCGAGCGTGCGCTCGTACTCGCGCTGCGCCTCGGCGTTCAGCTCGGTCTTGCGGGCTCCGCTGCGGGCGACCCAGGCACCGAACCAGATCGTCAGCTCGCGAGCGAACACGAACGCGGCGATCGCGAGGGGGTGGAAGAGCTGTGCGCCGACGAGGTCATCGCCCTCGCTCGCACTGAGCAGCCAGAACGGCGCCTCGAAGAGAGCCCCGAGGATGTGACCGCCGTAGGCGATCAGGCCGACGATGATGCCGAAGACGACCCAGAGTCCCCAGCGACCGCGGTTGATGAACGCGCCGAGCAGCCAGAAGCCGAGGAAGAACACCACGACGGGAACCCAGAAGCCCCAGGTGGTGAGCGGTGCGAGCGCTGCCTCGGCGATGTTCTCGCCCGTGACGTCGCCGGCGAAGGCGCCGAGTCCGAGCGTGGCGCCGAGATACAGGATCGCGAAGGCGACGGTGGCCAGCAGGCCGATGGCGCCCGCCGTGCCGCGGTTGCCGCGCTCGCGGGGCGGCTCGGGAGCCTGCACGAAGATCGGCTGCTGCTGCAGGGGCGGAGCGACGACGGGCTCGGCCACCGCGGGCTCGGACGGGACGATGCGCGTCTCGGTGTCATCGACCGACGAGTACGCGGCGCCGGCCAGGGCCGACTGCTCGTGCGCCACAGGAGGCGTGTACGCCGCGGTGGCGTCGGCATCCGTGTTCCACGACGCCGTCTTGACGTCCTGCTCGTCATCCAGGTACTTGGGGTCGTTCAGCTCCGGCGTCGCGAAGGTGCCGGGGTGGTCGTTCTCGGCCGCTTCGAACGCGGCGAGGTCGGGGTCGACGGCGGGTGTCGTCGTCGCGGCCGACTTCTGGTCAGCAGGGTCGGTGGTGTCGGCGGGCGTGCCGGAGACACCTGCACCCGCTGCGGCGGCGGCGTCGAGTCCAGCGTTCGCGCTGTCGACGACGTCGTTGACGTCCTTCGGCCGCTCGGGCTGTGGAACCTCGGGGTCACTCATGGGGTGCGCCTCTCATCGGAAGTGTGCTCTGCGAGGTTACCGCCGCCCCCGCGCCCGCTGACGGAGGCGTGCCGACGTGTCGCCCAGCCCGTCTCCGCGCGGATCTCTCGCACCGTGGCGCGTCAGCGGGTCAAGGCAGGGTCGATCGAAGAGCGTCTCCGACGAAGGAGGCCATCGCGGGCATGATCGGAATGGCGAACCAGATCAGAGCGCCCACGACACCGGTGCACAGCACACCGGCGATCCAGCTGATCGCCACGTTGCGCCCTGCGACCCGTGCCATGCCTCCACGCTACGACCGGTGGATGAAACCACCGTGTCGCAACGCCGAGGATCTCGCGTGGATCAGCCCTTCGTGGCGCCGGCGGTGAGCCCGCCCACGATGTAGCGCTGCAGGAACAGGAAGAGGATCATCACCGGGATGGCGGCCATGACCGCGCCGGCCGAGAACGCCGACCAGTCCGCGTAGCGCGGGTTGGCCACGAGCTTGGTGAGGCCGACGACCAGCGTCTGCTGCTCGACGTCGACGAGCATGACGCTCGCGATCACGTATTCGTTGACCGTGCCGATGAACGACAGCAGCGCGACGACTGCGAGGATCGGCGCCACCAGCGGCAGGATCATCGTGAAGAAGATGCGTGCGTGACCCGCGCCGTCGATGCGCGCGGCCTCGTCGAGCTCCATGGGCAGCGTGTTGAAGAAGCCGTACATCAGGTAGGTGTTCACACCGAGCGCGCCGCCGAGGTAGACGAGGATCAGGCCCGTGTGCGTGTTGAGCCCGATCGCGGGGAACCAGTCCCCCAGCGTCGACATGAGCAGGAAGATGGCGACCACGGCGAGCAGCTGCGGGAACATCTGCACGACCACGATCGTGACGAGCCCGATGCGACGGCCGGCGAAACGCATACGCGAGAAGGCATATGCGGCGAGAGCCCCGATGAATACTGTCACGCCGCCGGTGACCACCGCGATCACCAGGGTGTTCAGGAACCACAGTCCGTAGGGGTTCTGCGGATCGCTGAGGATTCGCACGTAGCTGTCGATGCCGATGGCCGAGAACAGCTGGTTCGATCCCGTCAGCGTTCCGCGCGGGTTCAGCGATGCCGACACGACGTACAGCAGCGGGAACAGCGCGAACGCGCTGACGATGATCGCGACGACGTGGCGCCATCCGGTGTCGGCGAACCAGGCGCCGATCGAGCGACGACGGGGGCCGAGATTCCGCTCGACCGTGACGGGGGCGGCGGCGCGGGTGTCCGTGGTGCTCATGTCAGTTCAGCTCCTCGAGGGCCTTGGTCTTGCGGAAGCTGATGATCGAGATCGTCGCGACCACGATGAAGATCAGGATCGTGAACGCGGAGGCCAGGCCGTAGTCGCGGGATTGCCCCGTGAAGGCCACCTTGTAGACCATCGAGATCAGGATGTCGGTGTGTCCGACCGGGATGCTCACGTCGTCGAACCGGGGCCCGCCCTTGGTGAGCATGTAGATCAGGTTGAAGTTGTTGAAGTTGAACGCGAACGACGAGATCAGAAGCGGAGCCACGGTCACCAGCAGCAGGGGCAGCTTGATGCGGCGGAAGACCTGCCACGGGTTCGCGCCGTCCATCACCGCCGCCTCGTTCACGTCTTCCGGGATCCCCTGCAGGGCCCCCATGCAGACGAGGAACATGTATGGGAACCCGAGCCAGAGGTTGACCAGGAGCACCGACACCTTCGCGAGGGTCGGGTCGGTGAGCCACGGGATGTCCGCTCCCCCGAAGATCACCTGGTTGATGAATCCGAAGCTCTCGTTCATCATGCCTGCCCAGACGAGGGCGGAGAGGAACGCCGGGAAGGCGTACGGGAGGATCAGGATGATCCGATAGCCGTTGCGGAACCGCATCCGCGTGTTGTTGAAGACGAGGGCGAGCAGCAACCCGAGGAAGAACGTGGTCGCGACCGACAGCAGTGCGAACACGAAGGTCCAGATCGTCACCGAGATCAACGGTCCGCGGATGGACTCGTCGGCGACCGCGCGCACGAAGTTGTCGAACCCGACCGTCGTCTGCCAGCCGGGCAGCAGCGCCTCGCCGTCCTCGGCGGTGAAGGCTCCCTCGCCGGTATCGGTGTAGATGGCGCCGGTCGCCGTGTCGGTGATGGTGTCGGCATCGGCGTCGTACTCGAGGGTCGAGACGTACAGATAGCCCTTCTGCCCGTCGGGGGCGCGCAGGCTGCCGTCGTTCGGGTCGTCGCTGAACGGCACCGAGAGCTTCTCGAGCTGCTCGGACAGCGTGAAGACCTTCGCGAGCGGGAGGGTCGTCCACCCGTCGACCGCCACAGCCTGTCCGCCCTCGAAATCGGCGTCGACCTCCTGCAGCGGCTGCTCGGCCGTGCCGAGCAGCGCGTCGCCGGAATCAGGATCGGTCACGAGCAGGCCGTAGGTGCCGAACTGCTCGACGACCGTGACGGGGTAGGTGGCGGAATCCTCGACCCGCTCCTGGGCGGAGGCGAGGAGCGAGGAGATCGCCTGATCCTTCGTGCCGTTGTGCCCGGTGCCGTAGTTCGTGAAGCCGATGTACCCCGTGTAGAGGAGCGTGAACACCTGGAAGACGATCAGGAAGATGATCCCGGGCGTCAGGTACTTCGCTGGCACCCGCTTGCGCGAGAAGTAGATGTAGTTGACCAGCACGGTGACGGCGACGACGAGGCCGAGCACCAGCCACTCCTGCTGGCCGAAGAGCACGAATGCCGCATAGAGGGCGATCGCGTCGACGACCGCCAGCAGCAGGATCTTGAGCAGCATCCAGCCGATGGGCCCGGATGCGGCCTCGGCGATCTTCGCCGCCTGGCGCTGGCGTCTGTTCAGTGGAGCCGTGGGCTCAGCGAGTTCTGTCATCTCGTCCCCGTCGTCGAGCTGCCGGGGCGGACGATGTCCGCCCCGGCAGGGATGGTGCTGGGTGTCTTACTTGATCGCCGTGGTGACGTCGTCGACGAGCTTCTGCCACGTCGACGCCGGGTCGGAGCCGTTGATGATCGCAGCCTCCGCGACGCCCCAGAACTCCCACACGGCGCCCATCGCCGGGATGGCGGGCATCGGCACGGCGTCGGCGCCGACGGCCTGGAAGCCGGCGATGATCGGGTCGGATGCCGCGGAATCGGCCGCTGCCGTCAGCGCGGGGAGGATGTTGCCGGCCTTGAACAGCTCGAGCTGGACCTCTTCGGTGCCGATGTAGTTGACGAGGAAGTCGTTCGCGGCGACCTTGTTCTTCGACTCGGAGCTGACGAAGAAGCCCTTCACTCCGGCGAACGGCGATGCCGTCTCACCCGTGGGGCTCGGGACCGGGTCGATCGCGACATTGATGCCCGCTTCGGTGGCTGCGCCGACGTTCCACGGACCGGTCAGCCAGAAGGCCGCGGTGCCGTCGAGGAACTGCTGCTTGGCGATCTCGCCGTCGATGTCGGTGTTCAGCGTGCCTGCCGCACCTTGCGCTGCGAGCCAGTCGGCGAACGCCGTGCCCCCCGCGCTGCCGAGCTGCAGGTCTGCGGAGTCGTAGCTGCCGGAGTCGTCGGTGCCGAAGACCGGAGCACCGAATGCCGTCTGGAACGGGTACAGGTGGTACGGGTTGCCCTCGGCGCCCTGCTCGACGACGAATGCGCCCTTCGAGACCATGTCGTCGAAGCTGGTCGCGGCCTCGGGAACCATGTCGGCGTTGCGCAGCACGGCGATGTTCTCGACGGCGTAGGGAAGCATGTAGACGGTGCCGTCGTACGTCGCCGCCTGGAGGGCGACGGGAAGGTAGTCGGCCGACGAGTCGCCGAGCTCGAGGGGCGCCACGACGCCGTTGGTCGACAGCTCGCCCAGCCAGTCATGCGCGCCCATGACCACATCAGGGCCCTTGCCGGTCGGCACCTGCTGGATGAAGTCGTCCTTCATGTCGTCGACGGACTTGCCGACGAGCTCGACCTTGACCCCTGTCTTCTCCTCGTAGGAATCGGCCGCACTCTGCAGTGCATCGACGCGCTCCGCGTCGACCCAGACGGTCAGGGTCCCGCTGCTCTCGCCGTCGGACGACGAGTCGCCGCCGTCGGTGCCGGTCGAGCAACCGGCAAGGGTAAGAGTCGAAACGAGCGCGATGGCTCCGGCGGCAACGATGCCCCTCTTGTTCACCTTCATTGGTGTGTGCCTCTCTGAATGCTGTGACCTGCAGGACTGCAAGCGCTTACAGTATGCATCGAGATCGATGCGATTCGCAACGAAGGAGCGCGTCGATACCAAGCTGTGACCGGACCAGTGTGATTTCGGCGCGGTGGAAACGCTTCCAAACACGCGGGAAAACAGCGGTGTCGATACACTTTGGGTATGGCTGACAGTTCCTTTGACATCGTCTCGAAAGTGGATCACCAGGAGGCCGAGAACGCCCTCAACCAGGCGCGCAAGGAGATCGAGCAGCGCTACGACTTCAAGGGCACCGGCTCCTCCATCGCCTGGAGTGGCGAGCAGATCCTGATCATCGCCGGCACAGAGGAGCGGGCGAAGGCCGTTCTCGACGTCTTCCAGTCGAAGCTCATCAAGCGGGGCATCTCGCTCAAGAGCCTCGAGTCCGGCGAGCCGTTCGCGAGCGGCAAGGAGTTCCGCATCGTCTCGACCCTCAAGGACGGCATCTCCTCGGAGAACGCGAAGAAGATCAACAAGCTCATCCGCGACGAGGGCCCCAAGGGCGTGAAGAGCCAGATCCAGGGTGACGAACTGCGCGTGCAGTCCAAGAGCCGTGACGATCTGCAGTCGGTGATCGCGTTGCTCAAGGGCGCCGACCTCGACCTCGATCTGCAGTTCATCAACTACCGCTGACCCCGTGGAGCGAAGGGGACGGATGCTCGGCATCCGTCCCCTTCGCTCTGCCCGCCGATCGCATTCCGATATATGGGCGCGAGTGCCCGAGACTGGTCTGAGTCGCGTCCCGATGCGACAGACGATGCGGCGATGCATGACGCGCTGCCGAACCACGGTTCCGCGCTTCGCGGATCGCGGTTCCCGCCTTGTGGGGACTGGGCGCAGTCAGCTCCGTGCACGCCATCGTCTGTGGCCGGCGAGTGTTCTGAACACTCGCCGGCCGCAGAATTTCACCTGTACCAATCCCGGATCACGCACCGCCGGCGAGCGCCCACTCGCTCTCCGAAAAATGCGCCTGTGGATTGTTGGCATCGCGATCTACTTCGTGATGTAGTGGCCGTCCGGGCACATCATGGGGGGCCCGGATCTGGAAAGCAACTGGGGGCGGTCCATGAACAGCAACAACTCGATGACGAGTATCCGAGAGAGCAAGCAGCTTCTGGCAGAGGAGGTGTTCCAGCACATCGGCGCGCAGATCGTGGAAGGCGTGTTGGAACCGGGGCATCGCATCCGCGACGTCGATGTGGCCGAAGAACTGCATGTGTCGCGGACTCCGGTGCGAGAGGCGTTACAGCGCCTCGAGCGCCTCGGTCTCGTGACGATGTACCCGAGCAGATACACCGAGGTCACCGCGGTCACACCCGAGACCGTGGAGCAGACGCTCGAGTTCGCCGGATACCAGGCGGGGATGGCGGCGCGTATGGGCGTCGCCAGAATGACTCAACAGGAGCGGGAGAGCCTCGCGGCACTCGTCGAGGAGATGTACATCGGGCTCGATGACGACGTGCACATCTCGAACACGCGGTGGGCGGTGTTCTCGTTTCTCAGCGAGCGCACTCGCAACCTCCAGCACCAGGTGCTGATCAACGACGCGAGTCTGGCGCTGTTCCGCAATCTTCGGGGCTGGATCGTCCCCGAGGGCGATCGAGAGCGGATGCTCCAGATCTACCGGGACTTCCGGGGCACTGTGCTGCGCGGTGACGCCGACGAGGCCGAGCGCCTCGCCCGGCAGATGCACTACGTCTGATCGGGCGACGAGACGCTGAGTGCGATGACGGTCAGCGCGCTGCCGACCACCCTCTGACCCACGCGTCGAGACGGCGATACGCTTCCTCTCTCGCCTCATGGCGAGAGAGGAAGACGTCGTGCAGCGCACCGTCGATGCGTTCGACGGTGACCGACGGTCCGAGCTTGAGGGCCGCACGCGCGATGTCGTCGACGACGAGGACGGAGTCTGCTCGGGTGAGGTCTTCGGACCACCGCGTGGGGGGCGCGAAGCGCGCAGAGAGCAGCACGCAGACGGGTGCATCGATCGACAGGCCGGCTGCGACCGCGGCGTGCCCCGAGAGCACGGCGTGGAACCACCCGGCGTGCACGGCCATCGTCTGCGCGGGGCGCCATCGCAGGTCCACCTCGACGGGGTCGTCGGGATCCGCGACCTCCTGCTGCGCGCGCGTGTAGAAGCCGAGATCGACCTGCGGGGCGACCTCACGCGGAGCCCAGCGCGCCTGCAGCTCCGCCACCGGCGCGATGAGCGGCCGTGCCGATGCGACCTGGAACTCCAACCACGGGCTGTTCAGGATCACGGCGTCGGCGGTGTCCGGGTGTCGCGACGCCCACAGGCTCAGCGTGAGCCCTCCGGTGGAGTGCCCCAGCAGCACGAGACGACGAGCGGATGCCGTGCCTTCAGCGCCTCGCCCCATCTCCTCGAGAGCCGCGGCGATGTCCTCGTCGTAGGTCGCGAGATCGGTGATGTAGCCGGGCGTCTGACCGTCTCGCAGGCTGCGACCGTACTTGCGCAGGTCGAGTGCGTAGAAGCGTGCGCCCCGCGCTGTCCAGAACCGCGCGAGCCGCTTCTGGAAGAAGTAGTCCGACCACCCGTGCACATACAGCACGTCGACATCCTCGAGCAGACGGCGACTGCCTCGCAGGCGGTCCCACCATCCCTGTTCGCTCGGCAGAGCCCGCACGAGAGTGGCCACGACAGGCCCCTCGTCGTCGTCCGCGAGCTCGAGCGTCAGCTGCTCGAACTCGTCGCCGAGGACGTCCGCTATCCACTCAGGCATGCGGCCAGGCTAGCCGACCCCTGACCGACTACTGCGGAGCGGTGTGTCCGACCGTGAGGTTGCGTACTGCCGCCGCTGCCAGCGGAGCGGGATCCGCCGCACCCGCCCCGTTGTCGTAGGTCACGAATCGGAGCCAGTCGATGCCCACCCGCACGTCGAGGATGTTCTCGCCGTGTTCACCGGCACTCGATTTCGCCGCATCCGCCCCCTCGACGTCGACCGGTGTGCCCTCGAGCTTCTCGAACGCCCACGCCCCTGCCGGGAGCGTGGTGAGCATCAGGTACGCCGCCCCTTCATATTCGCTCGCCGAGGTTCGGAAGTAGCAGATCCGTGACCCGTTCACGTACTCGTACACCTCTGCGGGGATGCCCCATCCCCCGAACTCGGTGATGAGCCGCGCATCTGACACGCCGAACAGCGTGTTCACCTCCTGCTCGGTGATGAACCGATCGCACGGGGCGCCGACGATCTCGCTGTCGATGTACTCCACCTCCCGGAGAGAGGATGCAGCTGAGGCCGCGAGACGACGCATCGCCTCTTCCAACCGCTCGGTGTCCGCGTCGCCGAGGCCGGGTTCGGTCACCGTGGCGGTGAGCAGCACCTCGCCGTCGGGGAATTCGAAGTAGCACCCGCCGTCTTCGCAGCGCGCCTGCTCGCCCCAGTATCCCTGCCGCTCGGTCGCACCGGCGATCACGGCAGCTGCACCCGGAACGAGCACGACCTCCCAGTTGCGATCGAACGTCGCCCCCGCAGAGCAGGCGATCCCGCCGGCTCGCTGGAACAGGTGCTGCCCTGGGCCCGGGATCCAGCTCATCGTCGACACCACCGACAGCACGGGTCGCACGGGCGTCTCAGGCTCGCCCACGAGCGCGCGCATCTCGGCGGCGACGTCGTCGCACGTCACATCGAACGCCGACTCCGGGTCGACGATCGGCTCGGGTGTGGGCGTCGGGGCCACGGAAGCCGACGGGGATGCCGTCGGCTTCGGGGTCGGGGCCGGCTCAGGAGTGCATCCCGAGACCAGCAGCAGGGCGGCCGTGCCGAGCACGACGAGAGATCGCAGTCGCATGCGCCCAGCCTAGGGACGGCGACACTCCGACACGCGAGGCGCCGACAACGATCGGATGACGGTCACTCGCCGCGGGAGACGCGCACCATCTCGTCACGGGGAACGACCTTGACGCGGGCGCGTTCGTGCGGGGCGCCGAGGGCGACCTCGTGCTCGTCGAGACGGTGCCAGCCGTCGAGGTCGGTCCAGCGAACGCCGCGCTCCTGCAGCAGCGCGGGGATCGCCTCTTCCGAGGGGTCTTCCGGTCGCCACCACGAGCCCTGGTCGTTGATGATGTGGCGCACGGTCTCCATGGCGTCGGACTTCGTGTGACCGATCAGGCCCACCGGCCCGCGCTTGATCCAGCCGGTCGCGTAGATGCCGGTCATCTGCTGGTTCGAGTCCTTCGCGAGCACCTGGCCCTCGCGGTTCGGGATCACGCCGTGCTTCTTGTCGAAGGGCACACCGGGAAGCGGAGAGCCGAAGTAGCCGATCGCACGGTAGAGCGACTGCATCGGCACCTCGCGCATCTCGCCGGTGCCCACCGCGCCGCCCTGCCCGTCGGGCTTCGTGCGCTCGTAGACGAGGGCGGCGACACGGCCGGCCTCGTCCTTGCGCACCTCGACCGGGCGGGCCCAGAAGTGCAGGTGCAGACGACGGGATGCGGTGCCGCCGGCGTTGTTCTCATCGCCTCTGGCGTCATTGACCGACGGGCGCTTGCGCCACGACTGCAGGATGCGGTCGATGACCATGACCTGCTTGTTGCTCGCCACGGCGTCCTTCGAGGCCTCGTCGTAGTCGAAGTCCTCGTCGTAGACGACCATGTCGACGTCGCGCAGCTCGCCGAGCTCACGCAGCTCGAGAGGGGTGAACTTCACCTGCGCGGGGCCGCGGCGGCCGAACACGTGGACGTCGGTGACCTCGCTCGCCTTGAGTCCTTCGTAGACGTTGTCGGGAACCTCGGTGACCAGCAGATCCTCGGCGTGCTTCGCCAGCATGCGCGCGACGTCGAGGGCGACGTTGCCGTTGCCCAGCACGCCGACGGATGCGGCATCCAGCGGCCACTCGCGCGGCACGTCGGGGTGACCGTCGAACCAGCTGACGTAGTCCGCTGCGCCGTACGAGGCCACGGCGTCGATGCCGGGGATGTCGAGAGTCGTGTCGCGGATCGCGCCGGTCGCGAAGATCACCGCGTTGTAGTGCTTCTTCAGGTCGTCGAGGGTGATGTCCTCGCCGAAGCGCACGTTGCCGAACAGCCGGATGTCGCCGCGGTCGAGAACGTCGCGGAGTGCGTTGATGATGCCCTTGATACGCGGGTGGTCGGGTGCGACGCCGTAGCGGACCAAACCGTAAGGCGCGGGGAGCTGCTCGAAGAGGTCGATCGAGACGTCGAACTTGCGCTCGGCCTTCAGCAGGATGTCGGCGGCATAGATGCCGGCGGGGCCCGCTCCGACGATGGCCAGTCTGAGCTTGGTCATAAGGGGTCCTTTCGTATGCCGTCACGCCCGATGCACGCGGCCTGCGGCCGCCGTGCGATCAGCTGGAGCGTTCGACGAGGGTCTCGGCGAAACGGGTGAGCGCTTCGCGAACGGTGCCTCGCGGAAGCGGGGCGAGCGCGTCGATCGCATCCTGGGTCCAGGAATGCGCGAGCGCGAGAGTCTTCTGGGTGCCGACGTGGTCGCGGAGCTCGGTGAGCGGTCCGTCGAGGATCGCGGGATCCGCTCCCTCGGCGATGCGGGTGACCCCGTCGTCGATGCGAGCAGCGAGGTCGATCGATGCCTCGTCGGACTCGGCCTTCAGCAGCAGGTAGGGCATGGTCGGGACGCCGGCACGCAGATCGGTGCCCGGCACCTTGCCGGTGTCCTCGGGCTTGGCCGACAGATCGATCACGTCGTCGAGCAGCTGGAAGGCGACGCCGATCTTCTCGCCGTACACGCGCAGCGGCTCTTCGTACTCCGACGGGGCGTTCGAGAAGATCACGCCGCCCTGGGTCGCCGCGGCGATCAAGGATCCCGTCTTGTCCGCGAGCACCTGGATGTAGAACTCGATGGGGTCGTCGTCGGGCTGGGCGCCGATCGTCTCGTGCATCTGGCCCAGGACGAGCCGCTCGAACGTGTCGGCCTGTAGGCGGATGGCCCGCTCCCCCAGACGCGACATCAGCTGGCTCGCACGCGAGAACAGGATGTCGCCCGTGAGGATGGCGATGTTGTTGCCCCACACGGTCTGCGCCGCGGGCACGCCCCGACGGCGGTCGGCGCCGTCCATGACGTCGTCGTGGTACAGCGAGCCGAGGTGGGTGATCTCGAGCGCCTTGGCGACGTCGATCACCTTCTCGGTGTTGCCGTCGCCGAGCTGGGCGGCGAGCAGCGTGAGCACGGGGCGGATGCGCTTGCCCCCGGCCTCGTAGAGGTACCGGCTCGCAGCGTCCGCCAGAGGATCGGCGACGCGCACGTCGTCTGCGAGTCCCGTCTCGACGAGCTCGAGGCCGTCTTCGATCGCCCGAGCGATGCGTCGCCCGGCGGTGCCGATGAAGACACGGTCGCTGAAACCGAGACGGCTCGCCAGTCGCGAACCCGGGGCTACGCGGCTCGAAGTCACGTGTTCAGCCTACCTTCGTCAGACGTACGGGTTCGCGCGCGGTGTTCACGCGGGCTTGAACGCCCGGTGGAGCGCGACGATGCCGAACGACAGGTTTCGGTACTCGACCTCGGCCCAGCCGGCTTCGCGGATCCACGCCGCGAGCTTCTTCTGATCGGGCCAGTCGCGGATCGACTCGTTCAGGTAGTCGTACGCGTCGCCGTTCGTGCCGGCGACTCGGGCCACCCTGGGCAGCACCTGCGAGTTGTAGAAGCGGTAGGCGGCGCGGAACACGGACCCGGGAGGGGTGGAGAACTCGTTGATCACGAGGCGACCGCCGGGCTTGGTCACGCGCAGCAGCTCGCGCAGCGCCTTCTTCGGGTCGTTCACGTTGCGCAGCGCATACGACATCGTGACGGCGTCGAACTCCCCGTCGGCGAACGGCAGGTCAGTCGCATCCGCCTGCACGAACGAGAGATTGCGGATGCCGCCGTGACGGCGCTGCCCCTCGGCGAGCATGCCGGGCGAGAAGTCGGCGGCGACGACCTGGGCTCCGCTGCGGGCGAGGGACGCCGACGACGACGCGGTGCCCGCGCCGAGGTCGAGGATCTTCTCGCCGGGCTTCGGGGCGACGGCGCGGGTTGTGGCCGCGCGCCACAGCGCGTCGTTGCCGACCGTCATCGCCGTGTTCGTGCGGTCGTAGCCCGCGGCGACCTGGTCGAACATGCCGCTGACGCGGGCGGGGTCCTTGCCGAGATCGGCGCGGTTTGCTTCGTTCGAGGTCACGAGTCCAGTCTAGGCGCGAGGTGCAGGGCTTCGAGGCGGTCGAGCCAGAGATCTCCCGTCGCATCGTCGAACGGTGCGGTCCGGTGGCGCACGCGCTGCTCGAGGTCGAGCGCCAGCGCTTCGAGCCTCGTCATGACGTCTGCCGGATACCCGTACTGCGCGCTGTGCTCCTCCCATTCGTCGCGGTCGTCGACCCAGATCCCGCGGTCGCCGTCGACCCGGACGACGTCGAGATCCATGTCGATGCCCACAGCCAGCAGCGGGTCGTCCGACCAGCGCACGTCCCAGCCGATGTCGATGTAGATGCGCATGGCCTTGGGGTGGTCTCGATTGACCGTCAGCGCGTAGTCGGTCTGCCGCGGGACCAGGGTGACGTTCGGACCGGAAGTCACGAAGGATGCCCCCGGGCGCGCGCTGTGCCAGCCGGCGGGCTGCCCGAGCCAGTCGCCCCACTCGTCGGCGCCGAGGTACACGCACTCGTGCCGCCAGTGCGGGGATCCGTCCCACTTTCGCCACTGGAAGATCATCTCGGTGCCGGGGGCGGGGCGGGCGTCGCTCATGCACTCAGCGTAGGCGGGGTCACTCACATCCCGGTCGACGAGCGACGAACTAGGCTGGAGGGGTGAGCAGCAGGCTGGTCGTGGAGACCCGTGAGATCGATCCGGTCGAGGATCTCCTGGCGTTCGCCGACCCGGCGCGGCCCCTCGCGTGGCTGCGCCGCGGAGACGGGATCGTCGCCGTGGGCGACGGAGTCGTCGAGACCATCCGTGTGCCGGCGGGCACGGCACCGCTGCGCTCTGCGGCGATCGCCGACGCCTGGCGAGAGCTCGCGCAGGATGCCGAGGTCGACGACGGACTCGGACTCCCCGGATCGGGCCTCGTCGCCTTCGGGGCGCTGACGTTCGACGAGGACTCCGCCGCCGACAGCGTGCTGATCGTCCCGTCGCTCGTGATCGGGCGCCACAGCGGCCGCACCTGGCTCACCCGCATCCGCTTCTCCTCTTCCGCCGGCGCCGCGGATCACGCCGCGACGCGCGAGTACGGCCCGCACTGGGCGGGCACGGTGGGCCCTGGCGCCCAGAGCCCGCAGGGCTATCAGGAATCCGTGCGGCAGGCCCTGGGTCGCATCGCTGACGGCGAGCTCAGCAAGGTCGTGCTCGCGCGCGACCTCACGGGCAGCATCCCGGCAGGTTCCGACCTCCGTCGCCTCGTGAGGGCACTGTCGACCGGATACCCCGACACGTGGGCCTTCGCCGTCGACGGACTGATCGGCGCGAGTCCCGAGACCCTCGTCACCGTGCAGCAGCGCACCGTGACGGCACGAGTGCTGGCAGGAACCATCGGCCGTGGAGCCGATGCGGACGCCGACACCGCGGCATCCGCTCACCTCGCCTCCAGCACGAAGGACCTCGACGAGCACGAGTACGCCGTCCAGAGCGTGCTCGCCTCTCTTCGTCCGCACACCAGGGTCCTCGCCGCGAGCGAGCAGCCGTTCCTGCTGAAGCTGCCGAACCTCTTCCACCTGGCGACCGACGTCGAGGGTGAGCTCGCCGACGGCGGCTCGTCGCTCGACCTCGTCGGTGCACTGCATCCGACCGCCGCCGTCGCAGGCACCCCGACCTCTGCGGCGATCGCGGCGATCCGCGAACTCGAGCCGTTCGACCGAGGCCGCTATGCGGGTCCGGTCGGATGGGTGGATGCCGCGGGCAACGGCGAGTGGGCGATCGCTCTGCGCTGCGCGCAGTTCTCTCCCGCCGCGACCGAGATCACGGTCACGGCCTATGCCGGCGCGGGGATCGTCGCGGGTTCGGACCCCGAGTCCGAGATGCTCGAGACGCGGGTCAAGTTCCGTCCCCTGGTCGACGCCCTCGCCTGATTCTCGGCATCGCCGCGTTCATGATTCAGCATGGATGGCGGGAGCCGAGCTCCGATGGCGCCCTGTCGTCGGACGGACGCCGCTCATGCTGAATCGTGAATGCGGGCGCCGCCATCAGCTCGCGGCGAGGCGCTTCTTCTCGGCCTCGACGTCGAAGGTCGCCTCCGGCCACTGCGGGTCGATGCCCTGCAGCGCGTCGAGCAGCAGCTCCTGCACCGCGAGGCGGGCGAACCACTTGCGGTTGGCCGGGATGACGTGCCACGGCGCTGCGCTCGTCGAGGTGCGGTCGAAGACGGTCTGATAGGCGGCCATGTAGTCGTCCCACAGCAGCCGCTCGTCGACATCGCCCGGGTTGTACTTCCAGTACTTGTCCGGTCGCTCGAGTCGTTCCATGAGGCGCGCCTTCTGCTCGTCGGGCGAGATGTGCAGCATGACCTTGATGATGCGGATGCCGGATGCCGCGGCGTCGGCCTCGAACGCGTTGATCGCGTCATAGCGACGCTCGATCTCGTCCGCGGGTGCGAGCGAGCGCACCCGTCCGATCAGCACGTCCTCGTAGTGCGAGCGGTCGAAGACGCCGATGAACCCGGGTTCGGGCAGTCGCGGCGTGACGCGCCAGAGGAAGTCGTGGGCGAGCTCTTCGTCGGTCGGCGCCTTGAACGCCGAGAGCGCCACGCCCTGCGGGTCGACACCGCCGACGACGTGACGCACGATGCCTCCCTTGCCTGCCGAGTCCATGGCCTGCAGGATCAGCAGCACCGAGTCCTTCGCGACGCCCACCCGGCTCTCGGCGAACAGTCGCTCCTGCAGCTGATTGAGTTCGTGCAGGCCCGCCGCGAGATCGCGCGCACCGTCGGCCTTGGCCCCGTGATACCCGGGAGTGCTCTCGGGGTCGACGTCCGCGAGACGGAATCCGTCGCCGACCTGCAGGGTCTTGGCCCACTCATGCGCTGTCATGCGTTCATCCTGCCACTGCTCGCTCGCGCCGCGAGGAGAACGGGTCAGCGGGTGAGCGGAACCTCGATCAGCTGGCGTCCGCCGGCGGGGGTGGTGAGCACCTGGTCGAGAGCCGTGCGCGTGGTCACGCGCTGGTACTCCCAGCCGTAGGCGAGGGCGAGCTTCTCGAGACGCACGGTGTGCGGTGTGTAGAACGCCCGGTCGAGGTCGGCCCGATCAGCGGTCGAGGCCACCTCGAGCCCGTCGAAGATCGTTCCGCCGCCGTCATTGCCGACGACGACCTGCAGGCGTGGCTCGTCCTCGTCGGGCGGCAGCAGCAGCGCGCCGACATCGTGGAGGAACGCGAGGTCGCCCAGCAGCACCCGGGTGACTCCGGGAGCCCCGCCCGCTTGACTGGCCAGGGCGATACCCGTCGCGGTGGCGATGGTGCCGTCGATCCCCGCGAGTCCGCGGTTGGCATGCACCGGCACCTTCTTGCCGCCGAGCACCGCATCGGCGACCCGGACCAGCCGAGACGAGCCGAACACGAGGCGGTCATGCGGCCAGGTCGCCCGCCAGACGGCATCGGCGAGCAGCGCGCGGTCGAGAGGTCGGCGCACGGCCTCGAGCTCGGCCTTCACGGCATCGCGACGAGCGGTGAAGTCGCTCGAGGCGAGTCCGTCCTGGTCGGGCGCGCGCTCGCTGAGGTCGACGGTGTGAGCTGCGGATGCCGTGAGCCAGGCCCCGAGCCATTCGCGATCTCCGGCTCCGGGCACCACTGAGACGGATGCCGCGGAGGTCGTGCGTCCGTTGAGGTTCAGCGCCTCGCCGCCGCGGCGGACGGCGATCACGTCGACATCGGCGCGCGACAGCAGCTGGGCCACCTCACGACTGAGCGTCGGGTGCCCGAGCACGACCGCCCGCTCGATGCGCCCGCCGAGGTGGTCGTCGCCCAGCAGCGCGCGGTAGCCGTGCACGATCTGACGACCGAAGCGGGCGCCGCTGACGATCTCGGCGATCAGCGGCCAGGATCCTGCGTGAGCGATCTCCTCGGCATCCGCTCCGGCGTCCGCGCCGGCGATCACGACGGTGCGTGGCCCGCGATCGAGCACGAACGGCTCGGGGACACGAGCCTTCGGTGCGTCGCCGGGGGCGATCTCGAGAGCGGGGATCTCGCCCGAGAGCGGTTCGCGAGAGGGCAGGTTCAGGTGCACGGGGCCGGCGACTCCGGGGAGGCCGCGCGCGGCATCCGCCCCCAGCGCCACCGCGACGGCGCGCTCGGCGAGACCCGACCAGTCGCCGTCGCCGGGCACGGGGGCATCGATCTGCTCGCGCACCCAGGCGCCGAACAGGCCGGGCTGGATGGTCGCCTGGTTCGCACCGACGCCACGGAGCTCGGGCGGCCGGTCGGCGGTCAGCAGCAGCAGCGGCACCCCGGAATGGAAGGCCTCCATCGCGGCGGGCAGCAGATTCGCCGCGGCCGTGCCCGAGGTGCAGAGGACTGCCGTCGGGACTCCGGTCTCACGCGAGAGACCGAGGGCGGTGAATCCTGCGACGCGCTCGTCGATGCGCACGTGCACCCGCAGGTGCCCCTGGTTCGCGGCATGCACCGCGGCGAGCGCGAGCGCCTGAGAGCGGGAGCCCGGTGAGAGCACGAGATCGCGCACTCCGTGGGCGATGAGGTCGGCGATCAGGGATGCCGCGGCATCCATCGCCGGCGATGCCGTCACGGACGAGTGTCCGGCGCTGTGCCGTCGGGTGCAGGGCCGTCGGGTGCCGCGCCGTCGTCGGTCTCGTCCTCGAGCTTCGCAAGCTCCTCTTCGAGGCGGCGGATGCGGGCATCCTGCTCGCTCTTGCTGATGCTGCGGAGGAACTGGGGGTCGTCGTCGGGGGCGACGATCCTGATCGCTCCGCCGTTGTCGTTCGCGCGGCGGCGCCCGATCGTGAACCAGAGGATCCCGCCGATGACCGGGATGAGGATCACGATGGCTATCCAGACGGCCTTGCGCACTCCGCGGTGCCGCGTCGGCGGCTGGACGGCGCAGTCGACGATGCTGTACACCCAGAAGATGGCTGCCAGGAACCCGCCTACGATCAACAGTCTCGCCACCCCTCCAGTGTAGGCGGGTGAACGGGAGGTGGATCGGCCACGGCGGCGTGACGAGCGCTCCGAGCCCGTTCCGACACCCGATTGTTAGACTGCGCGGATCATGTCCACCCCGTCGATGCGCCTGCGACAGCACGGCCCCGAGCGGGTGCTGATCCTGCGGATCGCTCTCGCGCTCGGCCTCGCTCTGCTGCTGGTCATCGGCGCGTGGTCGACGTCGCACGGCAAAGCCGATGCGCATGCCACGCTGTGCCTTGCGCCCGGGGTCTCCGCGGCCTCGGCCTCCTCCCATCACGACGGCGCCGTCACGGTCGTCGACGCGGTGTCGTCGGACACCGGCACAGCCGTCGCCGCGCTGTGCTGCATCCTTCTCGTGTTCGTGCTTCTGCTCCTGCGCTTCGGTCACGCCGCGCGCCTCGTCGTGAGGAGCCGCGGGCTCCTGACCGCCGCTTCGGCTCGCGCCGGCCCTCGCCTGCACGTCCCCGCGCTCACCCTCACGCAGCTCTCGCTCTCCCGCACCTGAATCAGGCACGCCGTCGTTCGGCGACCCCGGCCGCGTCGCGGCATCCTCATCCGTGCCTGATATCACCCGTTGGAGAACCCCATGAAGACCCCTGTCAAGGCGACCCTGATCGCCATCGCCGCAGCCATCGTCCTCGCGATCGTCGGCATCGTCTTCGCGATGTCGCAGCGCGCCTCGGAGCCGGCTCCGCCCGAGGGCGAGAAGCTGCAGACCGTCCGCACCGACTCGCACGTTCTCGACCAGGGTGGAGCGGACGCCGTGACCGTCGTCGAGTTCCTCGACTTCGAGTGCGAGGCGTGCGCCGCGTTCTACCCGATCGTCGAAGACCTGCGCGAGCGGTATGACGGCGAGATCACCTACGTCGTGCGGTATTTCCCGCTGCCGGGGCACATCAACTCGACGCAGGCCGCTCTCGCTGCCGAGGCCGCGGCGCAGCAGGACCGGTTCGAGGACATGTACCACCGGCTGTTCGAGACGCAGTCGCAGTGGGGCGAGCAGACTCAGGAGACTCCCGAGATGTTCCGCGGATTCGCCGCAGATCTCGGACTCGACATGGCGGCGTACGACGCGGCCGTCGCCGATCCGGCGACGCTCGAACGCGTGCAGGCCGACAAGAGCGACGGCGAGCAGCTCGGAGTGCGCAGCACGCCCAGCTTCTTCATCGACGGCGAACCCGTCGTGCTGGAGGCGTGGGACGACCTCGAGACGGCGATCGAGGAGGCGGTGAACGGCTGAGTCAGAGAAGGCCGCGGGCGACCAGGGCCTCCTGATACCCCGCGGCCTTGTCGTGGATCACCTGTCGACAGGCGATCAGCGACTCGATCTGCGCATCGAGTGAGCGTTCGTGTGCACGCAGCAGGGCAAGTCGCTCGGCCTCATTGCCGCTGCCCGCTCGCACGAGGGCGGCGTATTCGCGCAGCAGCGCGATCGGCGCTCCGGACTCGCGGAGCCGCCCCAGCAGGGCGAGCCATGCGAGCGAATCGTGGGCGTACACGCGCCGCCCGCCGGAGGTGCGGGGCACATCACGAGGGAACAGCCCCTCGGCCTCGTACCAGCGCAGGGTGTGCACGCTCACGCCCGCCAGGCGCGCGAGTTCGCCGATGCTGAACGTGCGCGTCGTGTCGACCACATCAACCACGAGGACTCCTCCTTGACTTCGAGTGCACTCTAGATCGTACGGTCGGATCATGACAGCTCCTCTCGACATGATCGCCCGCCAGCAGCCTCTCTCGTCGGAGTTCGGCTACCGCTCCACCGCGGCCGAGGTGATCGCGGGCACAGACCTCGCCGGCAAGACCGCGATCGTCACCGGCGGCTATTCCGGACTGGGACTCGAGACGGTGCGCGCGCTGGCGGATGCCGGTGTGCGCGTGATCGTTCCGGCACGGCGTATGGATGCGGCGCAGCAGGCGCTCGACGGGATCGCGGAGGCGGAGGTACGGGGTGCCGATCTCGGCGACCTCGACTCCGTCGCGGCGTTCACGGAATCGGTGCGCCGCGACGGTGAGCCGATCGACCTCGTGCTGAACGTCGCCGGCATCATGGCCACCCCGTTCGGTCACACGGCGCAGGGCTTCGAGTCGCAGTTCGGCACCAACCACCTGGGTCACTTCGCCCTGGTCGGCGGGGTGGCCGACCTGCTGTCGGACCACGCCCGCGTCATCTCGTACTCATCCGGAGGGCACTTCCGCTCCCCCGTGCGGTTCGACGACATCGACTTCGCGACGACGCCCTACGACCCCTGGGTCGCCTATGGGCAGTCGAAGACGGCGAACGCTCTGTTCGCGGTGGGCCTTGCGCGACGCGGCGCCGAGCGCGGCATCCTCGCCTTCTCGGTGCATCCCGGCGGGATCATGACCGAGCTGCAGCGGCACGTTCCCCGTGAGGAGCTGCTCTCTCGCGGCTGGATCGATGAGGACGGCACCCCGAACCCGCGTTTCAAGACACCGGCTGAAGGCGCGTCGACAGGGCTCTGGGCAGCGACCGCCACGGAGCTGGTCGAGCGCAGCGGTGCGTACTGCGAGGACTGCTCGATCAAGGGGATCGTCGCGCCCGACCACAGCGACATGACCACCGGCGGGGTGAAGGAGTGGGCGATCGACCCCGAGGCCGCCGAGCGACTCTGGGCGCTGTCAGTCTCCGCGACAGGCGTCGACGCCTTCGCCGGAGTCTGACGGCCGCGGCCCGATCAGTCGAGAGCGAGCCGGAGGATGCGGTCGTCTCCGTCCGACGGATCACCGCGTCCGTCGGTGTTGTTCGTGAGGACCCAGAGCTTGTCGTCCGGACCGACCACGATGTCACGCAGGCGTCCGAACTCGCCGACGAACTGTTCGGTGCCGGCCGTCAGATCGTCGAGCGGCACCGTGCGCAGGCGCTCGCCCCGGAGGTTCGCGATCACGATGCTCGAGCTCGTCACGGCGATGCCGCTCGGGCTCGCCGCATCCGGCCGCCACTGCTGCACGGGGTCGATGTAGTCGCCGTCGTCGGCGATTCCCTCGACCTCGGGCCAGCCGTAGTTGCCGCCGGGCTCGATGACGTTGAGTTCATCCCAGGTGTCCTGCCCGAACTCGCTCGCGTACATTCCGCCTTCCGCATCCCAGGCGATGCCCTGCGGATTGCGGTGCCCGTAGCTGTAGACGGGCGAGTCGTCGAAGGGGTTGTCTGCGGGAACCTCTCCTTCGGGTGTGAGCCGCAGGATCTTGCCCGACAGCACGTCGAGGTCCTGAGCGCTGTCACGATCACCCGCGTCGCCCGTCGTGACGTACAGCATCCCGTCGGGCCCGAACGCGATGCGCCCGCCGTTGTGGTTGCCGGCTGCGGGAATGCCGTCGATCACCACGGTCGCGGGCCCCAGCGACAGTCCTCCTGCGTCCCCGACGATCGTCCGCCGCTCGACGCGATTCTCGCCCTGCGCCGTGAAGTACGTGAAGAGCTCGCCGTCGCTCACGGCGAGCCCGAGCAGTCCGCCCTCACCACCGGGTTCCACGCCGTCGATGACAGCGACCTGGTGCACCTCGCCGGTCTCGCCGACCTCGAGCACGCGGGCGCTGTCGCGCTCGCTGACCAGAGCGGCGTCGCCGTGGAAGGCTATCGACCAGGGTGCTTCGAGATCGTCGACGAACGACTCGGGTGCCGGCGCGGACACCGGGTTCGGTGCGGAGGCGCAGGACGCCAGCAGGAGAACTGCACTGACGGATGCAGCGGCGAGCGCGCTCGAGGTGCGCGGCCGGGTCGGCGACGGGCGCGGCATCCGATTCGCAGGCATGAGTCCATCCAACGCGTTCTCGGCGCGGAGCGACAGGGACGATCCAGGCGTCGTCGCGTGGGCCGCGTCGGTCGGGGTCATCGCGGGCGTGCTTCTCGCCGCGGGGTTCATGACGTTCGGCGGCGTCGGATTCCGATGGGCATGGAGTCACTACGCCCCCCGGCGTCTTACTCCGGAAGATGCGTCGCCCTCGCTACGCTGAGCGCATGACCGAGGCGCGAACCCCCACATCGCATCCTGTTCTCGCCGTCCTGCGACGCATGCCGGCCACCATCACGATGGTCTCGGTGATCCTCGTCGTCGGCGTGGTGTGGCAGGGACTGTGGAGCCCGTTCGAGAAGACTGACCTGTTCGGCACCGTCGCGTACGGTCTGCCCAACCTCGCGCAGGGCATGTGGTGGACGCCGTTCACCGGCACGTTCTTCGTCAACGCACCTTGGGTGTACGTGTTCACCATCTCGGGCTTCTGGGGCATGGCTTACCTCGAGTACCGCCGCGGCACCAGGGTCGCGCTCGCCTATTACTGGGTCGGGCAGCTCTTCGCGATCCTGGCCACCGCACTCGTGCTCTTCTTCGCCTCGCAGCTGCCGTGGGCCTGGGCTCAGGAGCAGGCTCAGGCGCTCGATGTCGGCGCCTCGGGCGGAACCATGGCCTGCATCGCCGCGGCGATCGGACTGTTCCGGCCGCCGTGGCGGGTGCGCGGTTGGCTCGTGCTGCTCGGATTCGTGTTCATCGCGATGCTGTTCTGGGGTGCGGTCGCGGATCTCGAGCATCTGCTCGCCGTGCTGCTGATCCTGGTCGTCGACCGCACCCTGCGTGTGCAGCGGACCACCGTGCGCGAACAGCGCCTGATCGCCGTGATCTCCCTGCTGGTGCTGGGAGCGGTCGAGATCATCACGACCCTGGTGGCGACCGACGGCCCGTTCGGTCCGACGGAGCCCGTGTCGGGAGGATTCATCGACCTGGCGATCGACCTCGTGGTCATCGCCGTGCTCGTGAACGGACTGCTGCGAGGCCGCCGCTGGTCGTGGGTGCTCGTGATCCTGCTCGGAGTCTTCAACATCCTGATCGCGGCGCTCGTGCTGATCCTGATCACCGTGTTCTCGCAGGCTCAGGTCGACTTGCGCTGGGATGGGGACACCGAGCTCGCCCTCGCCAACGGCTTCCTCTGGGTGATCCTGCTCGTCTACCTGGTCGCGGTGCGTCGGGCGTTCCGGGCGAAGCGCAAGTCACCGCTCGGAATCCAACCCGCCCCGACCGTCGACGACGTCAAGACCGAGTTGCGCGCACACGGCGGCGGGACGCTGTCCTGGATGACGACGTGGGAGGGCAACAGCTACGCCCGCAGCGCCTCAGGGATCGTCGCGTACCAGCGCCGGGCCGGGGTCGCGCTCGCGCTGGCCGACCCGATCGGACCCTCGGCGTCGCGTGCAGACGCCGTCGCGGAGTTCATCCGCACCGCCGAGCTCGCGGGCCTCGTGCCGTGTTTCTTCAGCGCCGACGATGCGACGCGGGATTCCGTGCCGGCGGGCTGGCGCAGCCTCGTGGTCGCGGATGACACGATCGTCGACCTGCCGGGCCTGGAGTTCACCGGCAAGCGCTGGAACTCCGTGCGCAGTTCGCTCAATCGAGCGGGGCGCGAGGACATGACCTTCCGGCTGACCCGACTCGGCGACGAGTCGTGGGGGGTGCGGCAGCAGCTGCGGGCGATCTCGGAGGCCTGGGTCGGCGACAAGGACCTCCCCGAGATGCGGTTCACTCTCGGCACGCTCGACGAGGCCGAGGATCCCGAGGTGCGACTGGCTCTGGCGCTGGCCCCGAACGGCGACGTCGACGGATTCCTGTCGTGGCTGCCGGTCTACGGCGAGGGCGGCTCCGTGCGCGGATGGACGCTCGATCTGATGCGGCGCCGGGATGGCGGCTTCGGGCCCGTCATGGAGTACCTGATCGGATCGTCTGCGAAGCAGTTCTCGGAGGAAGGCGCCCAGATCATGTCGCTCTCGGGGGCTCCGCTCGCCCACGACTATCCGCCGGATGCCGGCATGATCGCGGTGCTCAGCGACCGCCTCGCCGAAGCACTCGAACCCGTCTACGGCTTCGCGTCGCTGCATCGCTTCAAGCAGAAGTTCCATCCGCGCTACGAGACGATGTACCTGCTGTTCCGCGACGAGGCGGATCTCGCAGCCATCGGCACGGCCCTCACACGAGCATTCCTGCCGGATGCCACGCTGCGGCAGTTCGCCGGCGCCGGTCTCGAACTGGTGCGCGGCAGCAAGGACTGAGGCCGCGCGACTCAGTCGCGCGGTGGCTTGCGCATCTTCTTGACGTCGGTGCGCCGCTTCTTGGCGGTCAGCCGCCGCTCCTTCGACCCGCGGCTGGGCTTCGTCGCCCGACGCTGAGGCGCCGGCGGACGCAGCGCCTCGCCGACGAGTGCCACCAGCCGCTCCCGCGCCGCGTCACGGTTGCGCAGCTGCGCGCGGTGCTCGGAGGCGGCGATCGTCAGCACCCCGTTCACCAGACGGCCGCTCAGTCGGTCGAGCAGACGCTCGCGCTGGTGTGACGAGAGCACTGCGCTGCCGGCAGCATCCCAGACCAGCTCCACCCGGGAATCCGCGGTGTTCACACCCTGCCCGCCAGGGCCGGACGACCGGGAGAAGCGCCACGACAGCTCGGCCTCGGGGATCGTGAGACCCGCCGAGACCCGCAGGCCGGGGCGATGAGGGGTGGGCATGCATCCATCATCCCCCCGGCGCGGGGTGCGCGCGTCAGCCGAGGTTGTCGACGGCCTCGAGCGGGACACCGCTCGCTGTGCCCGCTGATGGCTGCTCTCCTGCATCCCTCTTCGCGGTGTTCGCGATGTGCGCCCGGCCGACCACGATCGCAGCGACGACCATGAGCGCGGCTCCCAACCAGTACGGCGCCGCGTGGCTGACGGTGACGTAGAGCGCGCCCGCGATCAGCGGCGCCGCGGTGTTCATCGCGGCGTTGAGCGATTGGGTCGCCCCTCCGAGCCAGCCCTGCTCGTCATCGCCGACCGCGTTCGACATGGCACCGTCCAGCGCTGCCGTGGCGGCTCCCTGTCCTGCGGCGAGCATCAACGCACCGACGATGAACACCCACGGCTGCGCGAAGACCGAGGCGACGACCGCAAGGCCGACGAGTCCGATCGTCTGCGCGACGATGCCGCTGATGATCACACCGCGCTCGCCTATGCGAGGCAGCAGGATGCCGAGCAGCACGCCCTGGATGAGGATGTCGATGATGCCGACGCCCGCGGTGAGGAGACCGATCTGGGTCGGCCCCCAGCTGATCGAGTCGAGCGCCAGCACACTGAAGTTGTTGACGAAGAAGCCGAACGGCAGCGCGAGCAGACCGAATCCGATCATCAGCCCCCGCAGCTCCTTGCGTCCGAACGCCTCCGTGAAGACGCCGAACGGCTGGATCTCACGGATCGAGATGCGCTCGATGCGGTTCTCGGGCTTCAGGCTCTCGGGCAGCAGGAAGATGCTGAGGATCGCGATCGTGAGAGCGACGACCGCGGTGAGGAAGACCGGCAGCTGCAGGCTCACTGCCGCGAGGAGTCCGCCGATGGCGGGGCCGATCATCATGCCGATCCCCGAGAGAGCGCCGAGCAGGCCGAACCGCTGCGCACGTTTCTCGGGCGGGGTGATGTCTGCGAGGTAGGCGAAGAGCGCCGGCAGGTCACCGGCGGTCACCCCCTGGATCACGCGAGCGAGCACCAGGACCCAGATCGCACCGCCGATGCCGAAGAGGGTCATCGCGAACGCCGCTCCGAACGCGGCGGCGATGATCACCGGGCGTCGACCGAAGCGGTCGGAGAGGCGACCGAGGAAGGGGGCGACCAGGAAGGCGCACAGGCCGTTGACGGCTTCGAGCACACCGACCCAGATCGCGAGATCGCCTTCGTGCGAGACGTATTGCAGCACGACGAAAGGCAGGACGGGGAGCACGACGGTCATCCCGATGACGGTGAGCATCGTCAGCACGATGAGCATGATCCAGGCGCGCTTGTCGCTGCGCGCGAGCGGGTTATTTAGTGAAGTCACTCCGAAACTGTATCAATACCAGTTTTGGTGTCAAGCCAGTTTTGGATCGCATGCGCGATACGGTGGAGGCATGACGAATACCGAGCCACTCGGACGCCGCGAACGCAAGAAGGCGGCGACGCGCAAGAACATCTCCGACGTGGCGACGATGTTGTTCCTCGAGCGAGGCTTCGACAACGTCAGCATCCGCGAGGTCGCCGACGCCGCCGACGTCTCGCCCACGACGGTGTTCGCGCACTTCCCCCAGAAGGAGGCGCTCGTGTTCGATGAGGACGACGAGCAGCGCGATCGACTCGTCTCCGCCGTACGCGACCGCGCCGACGGCGTCACGATCAATCAGGCGATCCGCGACTTCTACGTGGTCGAGGTCGGCGCCAACATCGATGAGCACGGCAACGACGTGGCGCGGATCTTCCTCACCTTCCTCAATGAGACCCCCGCGCTGCGCGAGTACGCCGCGAAGATGTGGCTCCGCCACGAGGATGCCCTGTCGGACGCGATCGCCGACGAGCTCGGACTCCCCGAGCCGACGGCGGAGATCCGCGTCTACGCGCGATTCGTGCTGCAGATGCAGCTGCTCGTCAACGAGCACGAAGACCAGCTCGAAATCCTCGACGCCGGCTTCGCCGTGCTCGAGAGCGGATGGGCCCCGGTCGAGGCCCGGATCGTCGAGAGCAACGGCCGATAGGGCCAGCACCCGGAGCACAGCGTGAACTCCTACCGCCAGGACGACTGGGACGCGAGCCCCGTGCATCCGTCGACGATCCGCGAGCCCTACCTGATGGGCACCGGCGTCGTCACCGGCGAGGACACCGACACCCATCCGCTCGCACCGCCGCACTCGCACCCCGATGCCATGCTCGCGTGGTGCTACCGCGGGACGGTCTGGGTCCAGCTGCAGGAGTCGATGTGGCGCCTCGCTCCCGGCCAGGGGGTGTGGATCCCCGCGCACACTCCGCACACCGCGCGCCACGAACGCGACTCGACAGGGTGCTACACCTACATCGCGGACACGTCGCTCGTCGCTCCGATCGACGAGGTCACCCAGGTGCTGGTACCGCGCGCCGTGCAGGAGATGCTGCTGCACCTCGGCATCAACGACATGCCGACCGAGCTTCGAGTGCGCATCCAGGCCGTGCTCATCGAGATGCTGCAGCATCCGTCCGCCGAGGCCGCGGACGGGTGGGGCGAGGTGCCGTTGCCGGCTGACGAGCGCGTCCGCTCACTCGTGCAGGCCGTGCTCGCCGACCCCGGCGACGCGCGCAGCGCGCGACAGCTGTTCCTCGCGCACGGGCTGCATGAGCGCACGGTGCTGCGCATCTTCCAGAACGACGTCGGCATGACCTTCGCCCGATGGCGCACCGGGGTGCGGATGACGCTCGCAGCCCGGCTGATCGTCGACGGCACCCCCATCGGCGCCGCCGCCCACCGGTGCGGATACTCCACGACGAGCGCGTTCTCGGCAGCGTTCAAAGAGCGCTTCGGCCTCACCCCCAGACAACACGTGGCACGCGTGCGAGCCGACTCCGCGCACCAGCTCTACTGGCGGTGACGCTCCCGGGATGACGGCATCATGTCGATTCATCGACACAAGTCGTCCGCCTGACGACACTTACGCCGTCATCCGCGTTCTAGCATCGATCTGTTAGGACATGCTTACCTAACCTCGCGCCGCGTTGACGCGGCACACCCTCCCCTCTCTCTGAAGGAGAATCATGACGCACGCTTCTGCGCGCCCGAAGATCCGCCGTAATGCCGCGCTCGTCGCGGCGGCACTGGCCGCCGCCCTCACGCTCGCGGGGTGCTCGGCATCCGGCGAGTCCACCGACTCGGCCTCGACCGCAGCCTCGGCCGACAGCGTGGTCATCGAGCACGCCCATGGCGAGACGGTCATTCCCGAGAAGCCGCAGCGCATCGTCACCCTCGGCTGGATGACGCCCGACATCGTCGCCGCGCTCGGCACGAACCCGGTGGGCATGGAGGAGGTCTGGGGTGCGGACGAGAGCGGATACCAGCCCTGGTTCGAGGACTTCGTCACCGAGGAGTACGGCGAGACTCCCGAGATCATCCCGTTCACGGACGACGGTCCCAACTACGAGGCGATCAAGGCACTCAAGCCCGACCTCATCCTGAGTCTCTACTCGGGGATCACCGATGTCGAGTACGAGCGTCTGACCGAGATCGCCCCGACCGTGCCCTACATCGAGCGCGCGTGGGACCCGAGCACCTGGGAGGACATGACCCGCACGATCGGCAAGGCGATGTCCGAGGACGAGAAGGCCGAAGAGCTGATCACCGAGACCGAGGAGATGATCACCTCGCTCGCCGACGAGCACCCCGAATTCGACGGCAAGACGTTCGTCTGGGGCCTGACCCTGAACGAGGGCGGCACCGACCTCGGCGTCTACCTCGAATACGACCCGCGCGTGCGCATCACCGAGGCGCTCGGGTTCACCTCGACCTCGGCCATGGACAGCTTCCTGGCAAGCGCGGAGGGCGACAACTGGTACACCGGAGTCAGCCTCGAGAAGCTCTACGACGTGCAGGCCGACCTGTTCGCGGCCTGGGGCAGCAGCGTCGACGAGGGCGAGTACACCGTCGAGAACAAGGTCGTCTCCCGCTGGGAGCCGATCGAGGCGGGCTCGTACGTGATCTACGCCGACGACGCCCAGGCCTCCGCGATCAGTGCTCCGACCGTGCTCTCGTTGAAGTACATCCTGCCGACCTACGTCGACGACCTCGCAGCCGCATTGCAGGGCGAGCCGACGATCGCCGGCGAGTGATCCGAGAGATGTCCCTGGCGACGGAAGACGGCACGGACGTCTCGATCACGGGCGCGGGGAGTCGTGCAGACGACTCCCCGCGTCGCAACGGGACGTTGGTGGCTGGGCTGGTCGCAGCGGCCATCGTGCTGGCCGCCGCCGCCATCGCCTCGCTCGCGATCGGCAATCGCGCGATCGACCCGGTGACGGTTCTGCACGCGGTCTTCGCCTACGACGACGAGAACCCGCTGCACCTGATGGTGATGGAGCTGCGCGTCCCGCGCACGCTGCTCGGCATCGTCGTGGGCGCGGCGCTCGCCGTCTGCGGCGGACTGATCCAGGCGTTCACCCGCAACCCCCTGGCCGACCCCGGCATCCTGGGCGTGAACGCCGGGGCGTCGTTCGCCGTGACCTTCGCGGTGGGGATCCTCGGCGTGACCACCCCCGGTGCCTACGTGCCCTTCGCGCTGCTCGGCGCCTTCGTCCTCACCGTCCTCGTCTACGTGCTCGGCTCGTTCGGACGCTCGGGCGCGACGCCGATGAAGCTGACCCTCGCCGGCGTCGCGCTCGGGGCGGCGTTCACCGGCTTCACCACCGCGATCGTGCTGCGCGACCTCGGCACACTGCAGGTCATGCGCTTCTGGGGAGTCGGATCCATCGGCGGACGCACGCTCGACCAGCTCGCCTGGGCCGCACCGCTCATCGTGATCGGCCTCATCATCGCGCTGCTGTGCGCACGCTCTCTCAACGCCCTCGCCCTCGGCGATGACCTGGCGCAGGCACTCGGTGCTCGCGTGCGCGTGACCCGAGTGCTGGTCATCATCGCCGTCACCATCCTCGCCGGCACGAGCGTCGCCGCGGCCGGCCCCATCGCCTTCGTCGGCCTGATGATCCCGCACGTCGTGCGCTGGTTCACCGGGCCCGATCAACGCTGGGTGCTCACCTACTCGATGATCGTCGGGCCGGCCTTCCTGCTGCTCGCCGATATCCTCGGTCGCATCGTGCTGCCCAGCGGCGAACTCCGCGTCGGCATCGTCACGGCGCTGCTCGGAGCACCGATCCTGATCGTCCTCGTCCGTCGCAAGCGGGTGAGCGGACTGTGAGCGTCGACCAGCACCCCTTCGACCAGCTGGCCGCGGCCGAGCGAGACCCCGACTTCACCCCCGTCGATCACGGTCGACGCCTCTTCCGCATCGAGACCGCCCGCGTCGCCGCGCTCATCCCCGTGCGCTCGGTGGTGGTGTGCGCGGTGCTCGTCGTCGTGATCATCGCGGCCGGTCTCGCGTCGATGACGATCGGCGCCTACGAGGTCGACTTCGCGTCTGTGCTCCGTGCGATCTTCGACCCGTCATCCGACCCCGACATCCGTCAGGTGGTGTTCGAATGGCGACTGCCTCGCGTGCTGTTCGCCGTGCTGTGCGGTGCGGCGTTGGCCCTCGCCGGCGGCATCTTCCAATCGCTCACCCGCAACCCGCTCGGCTCCCCCGACATCATCGGCTTCGGAGTGGGCGCGCAGTTCGGCGTGACGCTGATGATGGTCGTTCTCGAGCTGAACACGTACATGTTCAAGGCGGTCGGCGCGCTCGTCGGCGGTCTGTTCACCGCCCTGCTCGTCTACGTGCTCGCGAACAGGAACACGCTGTCGTCCTTCCGACTGATCATCGTCGGGATCGGCGTCTCGGCGGGGCTCGGCTCGCTCACCTCGTGGATCCTGATCTCGGTGAGTGTCGAGAAGGCCATGATGGCGGCGACGTGGGGCGCGGGCTCCCTGGCATCCCTCGGGTTCGACCAGCTTCTCCCCGCCGCGATCGTCTTCACGGCCGTCACTCTCGCCTCGGTGCCGCTGAACCGCACCTTGCCGGTGCTCGAGATGGGCGACGACGCGGCGACCGCTCTCGGCATCAGCCCCGGCCGCACGCGCCTCGCCGCGATGGTCTTCGGGGTGGCGCTCGTCGCCCTCGTCACCGCCGCAGCCGGCCCCATCTCGTTCATCGCCCTCGCCGCCCCGCAGATCTCGCAGCGGCTGACCAGATCGAACACCCCCATGGGCACCGCCCCCGTCATGCTCACGGGCGCGGCACTCGTCGTCGTGTCGGATGCCGTCGCCCAGCTCGTCGCCGTGCCGGTCGGCGTCGTGACGGTGTCGGTGGGCGGGCTCTATCTCGCCTGGCTGCTCGCCGCCCAGTACGCGCGACGCGCCTGAAAGGAACATCGATGACCACTTCGCTGCTGGCCCGCGACATCACCCTGAGCTACGGGGACACCTCGATCGTCTCGGGGCTGTCGCTGGAGGTTCCGGATGACTCGTTCACGATCATCATCGGCCCCAACGCGTGCGGCAAGTCGACGCTGCTGCGCGGCTTCGCCCGTCTGCTGCGCCCGACGACCGGCACAGTGCTGCTGGACGGCGCGGAACTGCGCACACTGAAGCCCAGGGAGGCCGCGAAGGGGCTCGGGCTCCTCCCCCAGTCCTCGATCGCCCCCGACGGCATCACGGTCGCCGACCTCGTCGGACGCGGACGCTTCCCGCATCAGAGCGCCCTGCGCACGTGGAGCACCGCCGACGAGCAGGCGGTGTCGCAGGCGATGGCCGCCACCGGAGTCACCGACCTCTCTCGACGCCTGGTCGACGAGCTCTCGGGCGGTCAGCGCCAGCGCGTCTGGGTCGCCATGGCTCTCGCCCAGCAGACCAGGCACCTGCTGCTCGACGAGCCGACGACCTTCCTCGACATCGCCCACCAGATCGACCTGATGGAGCTGTTCGCCGACCTGCACCGCAGCGGTACGACTCTGGTCGCCGTGCTGCACGATCTCAACCACGCCGCTCGCTACGCGACCCATCTCGTCGCGATGCGCGACGGCGAGATCGTAGCCCAGGGCGATCCGCGCGAGATCATCACGGCCGAGCTCGTCGAGTCCGTGTACGACCTGCCGTGCCGGGTGATCACCGATCCCGTCGCCGGCACGCCGCTCGTGCTGCCGCTCGGACGGCGAACGCCATGACGACCACGCCCCGGCAGCTCTTCGCGATCGCGCTCACCTCGCAGGGCCGCGGGCTCACTCTGACCGCTGCCACCACGCTGCTCGTCGTCCACTCGCTCGCGGAGGCCACCATCCCGGTGATCATCGGCGCGACGATCGACCGCGCCGTGCTGCCCTCCGATCCCGGGGCGCTCGCGCTCTGGCTCGGTGTGCTCGGCGGCACGTTCGTGGTGCTGACAGCGAGCTACCAGGCGGCCTCCCGCCTCATGGTCGGCGTCTACGGCTACGGCGAGCAGGCGCTGCGGCACCTCGCGCTGTCACGGATGCTCCGGCCCCGCCTCTCTCGCCGCACGACGACACCCGGAGAAGCGCTGACCTTCGTCACGTCCGACACCTACCGCGTCGCCGGGGTCGCGTGGTCGGTCGCGCAGCAGTGCGCGACGATCGCGGCGATCATCGCTGCGGCGCTCGCCATGCTGGCGATCTCGCCGATGGCCACGCTCGTCGTCTTCGCGTCGACCATCGCGATGATGGGGGTGATGCGGATGGTCTCGCGTCCTCTCGAGCGGCGAGGCTCCGTCGAGCAGCACGCGGCGACCGAGGCCGGTGCCGTCGCCGCCGACTTCATGGCGGGCTTCCGGGTGCTCGTCGGCATCGGCGCCCGCGAGGAGGCGGTGCGGAGATATGTCGTGGCCAGCGACGCGAGTCGCATCGCCGCGACGGCCGCCGGACGATCGCTCGCGTCATACGAGGCGGTGAGCTCGCTGCTCGCCGCGGTGGCCACCACCGCGCTGGCGGGCCTGTCAGCCTGGTTCGCCGCCGAGGGCCGGATCAGCATCGGCGAGCTGGTGACCGTGCTCGGCCTCGCCCAGTTCCTCAGCGGATCCCTCGCCCACGCCGGGTCGTTCCCGTCGAACTGGATCCACAAGGTCGCCTCGGCGAAGCGCCTCGCCGAGATGATCAATGCCGATGACCTGCTCGACGCACCGTCGGTGACGGCACCGGTCGACGGCGATCGCGGGGTCGTGAACCGAGCCGCGAACGGGATCGCCCTCGCCTTCCGCCCTGACCCCGAAGGGTCTGCGCGCATCGAGGTGCGCACGGGCGAGCTGCTCGGCATCCGCCCGTCCGACAGCGACAGGGCCCGTGCCCTCTCGCGCCTGCTCGGCCTGCGCACCCCACCGGAGCGGGGCAGGGTCGCGGTCTCCGTCGACGGCACTCTGCATGACCTGAAGGACATGGATGCCGTGGACTACCGCCGACGCGTCGTCGCGCTGCCGCACCGCCACACGATCGTGACCGGCACGCTGCGCGAGGCCGTGCGCGGACACGGAGACACCGACGATCCGCAGCCTGAGCTCATCGAGGCGGCTGCGCTGCACGACACGATCGCCGAGGTCGGCGGATGGCATGCGCAGGTGGGCGAGTCGGGCAGACGGCTCTCGGGCGGGCAGCGTCAGCGCATCGGGATCGCGCGGACCCTGCACACCGACGCCGACGTCGTGGTGCTCGATGAGCCGACCTCGGCCGTCGACGCGATCACCGAGGCGCACATCGCTCGAGCCCTCTCCGGGCTCGACCGGACCGCCATCGTGATCAGCACCTCGCCGACTCTGCTCGCCGCGTGCGACCGGGTCGTCGACCTCGCGGATGAAGGATCGGACGCCCGCCATGACTGACACTCCGACCCCACTGCTGCCGATCGCGACCGGCTCGAGAGTGCTCATCGTCATCAGGACCCTGCTACGCCGTCACCGCCGGCGATCTGCGGGCACAGCGGTGCTCTTCCTCGTGGCATCCGCTCTGGGAGTGGTGCTGCCCGCGTGCCTCGGCCGCATCGTCGACGCCGTCTCGACCGACGCGGGCATCGCGGTCATCGTCGGCTGGGTGGTCGGCGCGGGAGCCGGGGCGATCGCCGCCGCACTCGTGATGCTCTGGGCCGCACGCGTGCTGACGGGTCTGGTGCAGGATGTGCTGGCCGCCCTGCGCGAAGACGTGTTCGCCTCGGCGATGCGCCTGCCGGTGAGCACGGTCGACGACGGCGAGACCGCCGATCTGCTCTCCCGTGTCACGGGCGACGTCGACGCGGTGGCCGAAGCCGGTGGCGATGTCGTGCCGGTGCTGCTGTCGGCGGGCTTCGCCATCGGCGTCTCCCTGGTCGCCCTGACCGCCCTCGACCCATGGCTCGCACTCGCGGGGATCGCGAGCGTGCCGTTCTACCTCCTCGGCACCCGGGCGTTCCTGCGACGCTCGCGCGTGGTGTTCCGGGAGGTTCGGGTGCGCGAGGCCGCGCGAAGCCAGGCCGTGCTCGAGGCCGTCGAGGGCATCGAGACCCTCACCGCCCTCAACGAGCAGGATCACGCCCTGACGCGCGTGCGCTCGCGGGCGGAGGACTCGATCCTGATGCAGATCGAGGGGGTCCGGGTGCGCAACCGGCTCTTCCGATGGATCAACGGCGGCGAGCTCGTCGGTCTCGGTGCGATCCTCGCCACCGGGTTCCTGCTGCAGGCGAACGGAGCGATCACCGTGGGCATGGTGACGACGGCCGCCCTGCTTTTCCATCGGCTGTTCGATCCGGTCGGTCAGCTGATCTTCGCGCTCGACGACATCCAACGGGCGACGATCGGTCTCGCACGGCTCGTGGGGGTGATCGATCTGGCTCCGGAGAGTGACTGCGCGGCGTCGGGCGCGACTCGCACGGTCGACGATCATGCTCGGGTCGCGCTGGATCTGCACGACGTCAGCTATCGGTATCCGACGACCGGGCGGGGGGTCACCGACGTCACGCTGCGCGTGGAGCCGGGTACGACCGCAGCCCTGGTCGGCTCGTCGGGATCGGGCAAGAGCACGCTCGCGAGGGTCATCGCAGGACACCATCCGCCGGCATCCGGCAGCGTGCGGCTCGAGCCGGCGACGATTCCCTATTACGTGTCGCAAGAGCTTCATCAGTTCCGCGGCTCGCTCGCCGACAACCTGCGTCTCGTGGCGCCCGATGCGAGCGAAGGCGAGCTGATCGCCGCGCTCCTCGCGGTGGATGCCGAGTGGGCGGTCGAGCTCCTCGTATCCGTCGCCCCCGCCCCGCTCGACGAGGGTCGGATCCAGCAGCTCGCCATCGCCCGCGCACTTCTCGCCGACCCCGCTCTGGTGATCCTCGACGAGGCGACGGCCGACATCGGACTCCAGCACAGGGATGCGGTGGAGGGGGCGATCCGGGTGCTGCGGCGTGGCCGCACGACGGTGCTGATCTCGCATCGCCTGGAGCCCGTCTCGACCGCCGAGCAGATCGCGGTCTTCGACGACGGGCAGGTGGTGCAGCTCGGGACTCACGACGAGCTGCTGACAGCCGCCGGGCCGTACCGCAGCTTCTGGCGCGCCCAGATCGCCGGCGGGAGCCACCGCACCACGGCGTCCGGCTCGACGGCCGAGTGCCCGTGACCATCCCGCGCTGTGGACGCGCCCGTTCCCGAACGAGTGCGTCGATGTCCCGGTCGACGATGCCAGGATGGTCGCATGGCATTCGGGATGGCGCGTGACGTGCTGCGCCCCACGGACTCTCCGCGCGCGGATCGAGTGACGTATGTCGAGCTGTTCTTCGACCTCCTGTTCGTCCTCGCGCTGACGCAGCTGTCCGCCTACCTCTACGAGAACCAGACGCCTCTGGGCGCCTTCGAGGGGGCCATCATGGTGTGCGCACTGTGGTGGGCATGGGTGTCGACCACCTGGGTGACCAACTGGCTCGACCCCGTGAAGCTGCCCGTGCGCGGGGCGGTGATCGCACTCGCCTTCGTGGCGCTCGTGATGAGCGTCTCGATCGCCGAGGCGTTCGGCGATCGCGCGTGGGCGTTCGCGATCGCCTACGTCGTGCTCCAGGTCGGGCGCACGGCCTTCATCGTGTGGGCGGCAGCCCGTCACGACCGGCACGTGGCCCGCGATTTCTCGCGCATCCTGTGCTGGACCGTCGCCGGCGGCGCGTTGTGGATCGTCGGCGCACTGTTGCCCCTCGAATGGCAGCTGCCGCTGTGGGCCGCTGCGCTGGCGCTCGAACTGCTGGGCACGGTGCTCGGTTTTCCGGTCCCCGGATGGGGGAAGGTCCAGCTGCGCTCCTGGGATCTCTCAGGCCCCCACATCGCCGAGCGCACGTCTCTCTTCGTGCTCATCGCGCTCGGCGAAGGCCTGTTGGTCACCGGCTTCGCGTTCGTCGACAAGGAATCATCCGCCGCATCCATCGCTGCGATGTCGACGGCGTTCGTCACTGCAGCGGCGGCCTGGTGGATCTACTTCGACCACGGCGAACGCGTCGGCGCCGAGGCGATCGAGGCCTCAGAAGAACCTGCCCGGCTCGCCCGCACCGCGTACACCTGGGTGCATCTGCCGATCATCGCCGGCATCGTCCTGATGAGCGTGGGCGACAAGGAGACGCTCGCACTGCCCGACCAGCGCAGCCTTGCCGTGACGGTCGTGGTCGTCGGCGCACCGATCCTCTTCCTCACCGGCACGGCGCTGTTCCGTCGCGTGCTCGAGGGGCGCTGGGTGCGGGCTCAGCTCGTAGGTCTGGTGGCTCTCGTCCTGCTCGCGGGTGTCGGGTTCGTGGGCTTCGTCATCAATGCCCTCACGCTGTCGATCACGGCCGCGCTGGTGCTCGTCGGTGTCGCAGCGGGCGAGACCGTCGAACGTCTGCGTCGAGGCCGCCGCTCAGGGGGCTGATCGGGCGTTCAGATCCCGGACAGAGTGGACGCGACGGCGGGAGTCGAACCCGCAACGCCGTCAGATATGAGCTGAGGCCCGGGACCGCCCGGATCGCCGCGATGGAAATGACGTTACCTCGCCGTGATCTGGATGACCAGCATCGTTGCGGGGATTGACAAAGTGAGTCCTCGCGTGTCGTGAGGCGTCACGCCGCGTCATCCGACTCCGTCCGGAGCGAGGTGTACGGTCACCTCATGGCCGTTGATGAGGACACCGCCCCCACCAGCCTGAAGACGCATCGATACCTGCGACTGTCCCTCGTCTTCATCGTCTTCACCCTGCTGCTCAGCGTGGTGATCCAGACGATCGTCACCTCGTGGGAGCCGTTCACTCTCGGATGGACTCCTCTGCCCTCGATCAGCCACTACTTCTACACACCGGCTCGCACCGTCTTCGTGGGAGCTCTGATCGCGGCATCGCTCGCACTCCTCGCGCTGTCCGGGCGTGACCGCGCGACCACACTGCTCGACATCTCGGCGCTTTTCGCGCCGTTGATCGCGATCGTTCCGACCGGTCTCGCGAACCATCAGCGAGTCGGCCCGTTCGGGTGCCCTGACAACGTCGAGTGCGTACCGGTCGAGTTCCAGGGCGACATGCGACTCGGCATCGCCGTCTACGCCGTGGTCGTCGTGGCGCTCGTGATCACGATGGCCGTGATCCGGCGCCGCACCCGCACGCCGAACCCCTCGGCCCGCCTGGTGTCGATCATCGCGCTGATCACGGCGGCCGCCGTCGCCGCCCTCGCTTTCGCACCCGCACTCAACGAGCACTTCCCGTTCAACTTCTGGCCGGTGCACAGCATCCACTTCGTCGTGACCCTGCTGTTCTTCGGCGTGTTCGCCGCGGTCCCGATCCTCTACGCCGGCGGGCCGCTCGACCCCGGCGAGACCCCGCCCACTCCTCGCCAACGATCGATCTACCGGTGGATCGCAGGTCTCCTGATCGTCGACCTCCTGCTGCTCGTCGTGGCGCTCGCCTTCCGCCAGGTGTTCGGCGAGACCCCGGTCGTGCTCTTCGGCGAGGCCGTCGCGCTGATCCTGTTCGCCGCCTTCTGGTGCGTGCAGACGTTCCAGCGATGGGATGACCCGAACCCACCCTCGATCGTCGCGCGCAGACCGCTACCCGCGTGAGCCGGGAGCGGGCGCATCGAGTGCCCGGAGCAGGCGCTCCAGCGATTCTCTGAGCTCCGCGCGATGAGGCTCGGGGAAGCTCGTCGTGTACTCGACGCCCTCGGGAATCCAGAGCAGCGCGTACATGGCCTCCCGCCAGTCCGACCCGCCGAACGGCCACCGCGTGCGACCCTCCCCCTCGGCGGTCGCGCCCTCCGACCAGGGCCCGAACATGCCCTCCATCACGGGCAGCGACAGTTCCATCACGGCATCCGCCTCGATCTTCTGCGGCGACCACGACGCGGCGATGAGCACCCGCTCCTCGATCTCCTCCTCGGTGATCTCGCGACGTGTGAACAGCACTCGCGTGTGCTCGACCGAGACGATCCGGTCGACGCGGAAGGTCCGCCAGTCGTCGCGGTCGAGATCCCAGCACAGCAGGAACCATTTGCGTCCCGAGGGTGCGAGGGCGTGCGGCTCGACGCGACGCACGCTCTCGGCCCCCGCTCCGTCGATGTAGCGCATCCGCAGACGCTCGTGGTCGCGGGTCGCGAGAGCGATCTCCCCCAGCACGACGGGCGAGACCACCGGGGCGTCGCCGATGCGCGGTGGCTGCACGGCGGCGGCGAGCGCATTGACCCGCTGACGCAGCGCCGACGGCAGCACCTGTTCGAGCTTCGCAAGCGCCGTCAGCGTCACCTCGGCACCGCCCACCAGCTGCTGCGTCGCGGCGACGCGAAGACCGATCGCCATCGTCACCGCCTCGTCATCGGTGAGCAGCAGCGGGGGCACGGCGCTGCCTGCTTCTAGGCGGTAGCCGCCGGCCGCCCCTGGCGTCGACTCGACCCGGTATCCGAGCTCTCGCAGCCGATCGACGTCGCGGCGCACGGTGCGCTCGGTGACGCCGAGCCTGCTCGCCAGTTCCGTGCCGGGCCAGTGCCTGTGCGTCTGCAGCAGATTGAGCAGGGCGAGGGCTCTGGAGGTGGTGTCGGACATGTCTTAAGATTGGCAGAGATCGCGGACAGGATCTGTCCTGGTTGCGTTCTAGCCTGCAGGCATGTCGAACGAATCCATCATCGAAACCGAAGGCCTCACCAAGGTCTTCACCGTCAAGAAGACGTCGGTCGAAGCGGTCACCGACCTCTCCTTCACTGCGGCGCGCGGCGAGCTCGTCGCGTTCCTCGGTCCGAACGGCGCGGGCAAGTCGACGAGCCTGCGGATGCTGACGACGCTCATCCCTCCGACGTCGGGGACCGCCCGCGTCGTCGGCCACGACATCCGCACGGATGCGGCCGGGGTTCGCGCACGCATCGGTTACGTCGGTCAGCTCACGAGCGGCAGCTTCTCGCAGCGGGTGCGCGATGAGCTGCGCAGCCAGGGCGCGTTCTACGGCATGAGCCGGCGCGACAGCATCCGCCGGGCCGACGAGCTGATCGAGTCGCTCGATCTCTCGTCGTTCGCGACCCGCACGGTGCAGCAGCTCAGCGGAGGTCAGAAGCGCCGGCTCGACATCGCGCTCGGGCTCATGCACGCGCCGCCGCTGATCTTCCTCGACGAGCCGTCGACCGGTCTCGACCCGCAGAGCAGGGCCAACCTGTGGGAGCACATCCTCGACCTGCGCACGCAGCACGGCACGACGGTGTTCCTCACGACGCACTACCTCGAAGAGGCCGACCGCTATGCCGAGCGCGTCATGGTCATGGACAGGGGCCGCATCATCGCCGACGACGACGCGGCAGCACTGAAGGCGACGCTCGCCGGCGACGTGCTCACCTTCGGCTTCGCGAACGATGCGGATGCCGCGAACGCACGCCCGGTCGTCGCTCGTCTCAGCGGGGCCGAGGTGGCACTCGACGACGACTCGCTGACGCTGGCCGTGCCGGACGGCGACCGACTGCTGCCGGTGATCGTGCGCGAGCTGGATGCCGCCGGCATCCTCGTCCGTCGGGCGACCGGCGTGCCTCCCACTCTCGACGACGTGTTCCTCGCCCTCACCGGGCGCACGCTGCGCGAAGCAGGAGAGGGCGGCGCCGGCGAATCCGACGCGGACAGCGCAGCCGACAGCAGCGAGAACGACAAGACAGGAGTCCTCTCATGACCACCACGACCGACACCCTCGTGCGCGCGAACCTCATGCGCGACACAAGGAACGTGCTGACCCGCGAGCTCAAGCCGGTGCTGCGCGACCCGTTCACGCTGATCTTCAGCCTGCTGCAGCCGCTCGTGTTCCTCGGCCTGTTCGCTCCGCTCCTCATCGGCGGTTCCGGTCAGCCGGCGAGCGAGACCCTGGCGTGGTTCGTGCCGGGTGTGCTCGTGATGATCGTGCTGTTCGGCACCGGGGCGACCGGATCGAACCTGCAGTACGAGATGATGACGGGCTCGCATGAGCGCACCCTGGTCGCTCCCCTGGCCCGCTCATCGCTGCTCGTGGGTCGTGCGCTCAAGGAGATCGCGCCGATCGTGGTGCAGGCTCTGATCATCGTGCTGATCGCGTGGCCATTCGGGTTCGCGATCGACCTGCCGGGCCTGCTCATCGGGCTCGCACTGCTCGCGGTCTTCGGCGTCGGGCTCGGATCGCTGTCGTACTCGCTGGCATTGGCCACCAAAGACCGCGAGTGGCTGTTCTGGGGAGTGCAGCAGTCGCTGATCTTCCCGCTGCTGATCCTCTCGGGAATGCTGCTGCCCCTCGATGACGGACCCGCGTGGATGCGCGCGGTCGCCGCCGTCAACCCGGTGAACTGGGTCGTGCAGGCAGAGCGGGCGCTGTTCGCGGGAGACCTCGGCGATGTCACCGTGCTCTGGGGCTGGGTGTCGGCGCTGGCCGTCGCCGCGATCGGCCTCGTGGTGGGAGTTCGGGCCATTCGCCGCAGCAGCTGAGACGACAGGATCCCGGCCCTGCGCCTCCTCACCCGATTCGGGCCGGAGGCGCAGAGCCGGGGCGCCTCGTTCAGGCCTCGAGCGTGGCCACGATCTTGCCCCGTCCGCCACTGGACGCGAGGTCGGCGAGGGCCGCCGGGATCTGCTCGAACGGATAGGTCTTCGAGACGACGGGCGTGATCACCCCGTCATCCACCAGCGACGCGATGGTGCTCAGTTGCGCACCATCGGCCCGCATGAACAGGAACTCGTAGGCGACCCCGAGTCGCTTCGCCTGGCGCCGGATCTTTCGACTCAGCGCGGCGATCGCGATCCGCACCACGGCGTTCAGCTCCTTGCGCTTGGCGAACGCGGGGTCGGGCGGTCCCGAGATGCCGATCGCGAGGCCGCCGGGCCTCAGTACCCGCAGCGACCTCTCGAGATTCTCGCCGCCGAGGCTGTCGAGCACGAGGTCGTAATCCGACGGCACCTCTTCGAAGTCCTCGGTGCGGTAGTCGATCACGACGTCGGCACCCAGGCGGCGGACGAAATCGGCGTTCGCCGCGCTCGCCGTCGTGGCGACCGTGGCTCCGAGATGCTTCGCGAGCTGGATCGCGATCGAGCCGACGCCGCCCGCACCCGCGTGGATCAGGACCTTCTGACCGGGCTCGACCCGCCCCCGCTCGACCAGCGCCTGCCAGGCGGTGAGCGCCACGAGCGGGAGCGACGCGGCCTCCGCCGCCGTGATGCGCGTCGGCACGAGTGCGAGATCCGACTCGGCGACCGCGACGCGTTCGGCGAACGCCCCCATGCGGCGCTCGTCGGGCCGGGCGAACACCCGATCGCCCGGGCGGAAGGACTCGACGAGCCCGCCCACGCGGATCACGGTGCCGGCGACGTCGTTGCCGAGGATGACAGGCAGCGAGTAGGGCAGGATCTGCGCGAACTCCCCCAGGCGGATCTTCTCGTCGAGCTGGTTGAGCCCCACGGCCTCCACCCGGATCAGGACGTCTCGGTCACCGATCTCGGGTTCGGCGACCTCCCTCAGCTCGAGTGGCTGCGTGTACTTCGTGAGCACGAACGCGCGCATGGTCGTTCTCCTTCACTCTCAGGCGTGGAGGTCAGACGGCCGAGGTGCGCAGCTGCGGATAGACCGCGTCGAGCGGCGCGCTGAGACCTGCCTTGAGCTGCACCGAGATCTCATCCGCGAGCACCTCGTACTCGCCCCGCTCTGTCGCGTCGAGGATCGCCCGCACGAGGTCGGCCGGGTCGGTCTTGGGGTCGGAGACGTGCTCGGCCATGGCCGTGTCGACGTAGCCGACGTGCACGCCGACGACGTGCACGCCCGCGGGCGCCAGCTCGAGACGCAGCGAGTTGGTCGCCGACCACAGCGCCGCCTTCGTGGCGCTGTAGATGCCCCCGACCGCGAACCACGCGAGGGCCGAATGGATGTCGATGACCGTGGCTCCGTCGCGGCCCGAGAGCAGCGGGGCGTAAGCACGTGTCAGGAACAGCGGGCCGAGGAAGTTGGTCTCGACGTTGCGGCGGATCTCGTCGTCGGTATGCGTGAGGATACCCGCCGTCGGCACGGAGGCGCCGGCGTTGTTGATCAGCACGGTCACGTCGGATGCCGCCTCCACGGCATCGCGGATGGACTGCGCATCGGTGACGTCGAGCGTCAGCGGCACGATCCGCGCGTCTTCCCACTCGCGCGGCGTGCGGGCGCTGGCGTAGACCTTCGCAGCTCCCCGTTCGAGCGCCTGGTGCACGAACTGGGTGCCGATACCTCCGTTCGCGCCTGTGACGAGGACGACAGCTCCGTTGAGTGAAGGCATGGACCGCTCTTTCTTCTTTACGACTTCTTCTTGCGACAATGAGGGACATCGCTGAGCGTGTGCACTGGCGACTCCAGTCATAACCGACTGTACTCAGTTTCTATTCCGAGAGGATCCCGCATGTCGAGCCAAGCCGTACCTCTCGGGCGACGCGAGCGGAACAAGCAGCAGAAACTCGAGCGGATCACCGCGGCCGCAGCCGAGCTCTTCACCGCCCACGGCATCGACGACGTCACGACTCAGCAGATCGCCGAGAAGGCGGACGTCGGCACAGGGACGCTCTTCCTCTACGCCAAGACGAAGGGCGAACTGCTTCTGCTCGTGCAGAACGCGCACTACGCCATGGCGCTGGACAGCGGACGAACGGCGGCCGCGGCGACGGATGACACCCTCGACGCGACCATGGCCCTTCTCCGCCCGATCATCGAGTGCAATCGGGTGCAGGTCGAGAACGGCCGCACCTACCTCCGCGAGATGGTGTTCGGCAACCCGGCCGACGCGCACCACGCCGAGGCCCTGCGGATCGTCGGCGAGACCGAGGCGGCACTGACCGGCATCCTGAGCCGCGATCCGCGGATCGACGCGCACCGCGCCCCGATACTCGCCCGCATCGTCTCGGCCGCGATGTTCGTCACCATGGCGGCGAGCGTCAACGCCGAAGCGAGTATCGACGAGATCGCCGACGATGTCAGGACCCAGGTCGGCGCACTGCTCGATCGGTGAGATCGGCGCTCAGCGCTTAGAGCTCAGCGCCTAGAGCTCAGCGCCTGATCGAGTCGTGGAACGGGTTCGGCTCGAGCGTGATGTCGGTCGATGCATCCGCCCAGGTGCCGCCGTCGATCGGCGCGCGTCCGCGACGGAGGGCTGCGATCGCCTTCGTCGCGGGGGCCCCGATCGCCAGAGCAGCCGCACCGCCGAGCGTACGATCCTCCGAACCCAGCACGCTCGCACGGTGCCACGCCTCGTGCATCGCTCCTCCCCGTGCGGCGGGTACTCGCCTGGCAGGCAGCGCACCGGCACGGCGCAGCGCCACGAGCTGCTCGACGTGCTCCCACCAGGTCGACTCGACCGAGGGATGGAAGTAGTTGTCGCGCAGCCAGTCGGGGTGGGGATGCCGGAATCGACCGGCCACGACCTCGTTGCGTCCACCGAGCAGACCGCTGCCGACGAACACCGTATTGAGCAGGCTCTTGCTGACTCCGAACGAGTCCAGCGCGATCACGGGCACACCGAGCGCCACGGCTTCGACGGCCGCTGTCGAGCTGACCGTGACGAGTCCGGCCGCCGTCGAGAGCGCGGCGGCCATCGAGGAGTACGAGACCACGAGGTTGTCGGGCAGCCGAGTGGGCAGCAGCTCGAGATACGGGTCGCGTTCGAGGTGGGTCTCGGACTCCCCCGGGCGTGAGCGCAGCTTGACGACGACTCGACGGTGAGGGTCGGCCTCGGCAGCCCGCACGAGGGTCGCGGCGATCTCCGCACGGTCGTCCCGGCCGACCGGCACCAGCGCCTGCGCGGCGAACACGATGTCGGTCGCCGGCATCCGCACCGGGCGCTCCGGCTGCGGCTCCGAAGGTGTGGGCCGTTCGGCGACGAGCGTTCCCGACGTGCCGGCCTGGTCGGCGGAGAGCACCCGCGCCCGATCGGCGGAGAGCATCCGCGATCGAGACCGCGCGAACGGCAGCGTGGCGAGTGCCGTCGGAACCTGCACGCCGATGCGGCGACCCAGCTCGGCGAACGCCCGCTCCTCCCGATGCGAGTGCACGACGAGCAGGTCGGCATGGCGGCGGTACTCGAGGGCACCCCGCTGGGCGGGGATCGCCATTCCCGGCAGACCCGCGACGATCACCGGGCGGTGCGAGAGCGTGTCGACCAGGCGTCCCATCAGACGCACGAACGGCCCGCGCCCGGCGAGCAGGACGACGTCGGGACGCTGCCCCTCGAGCCACGCGGCAGCCTGGGCGAACCCGATGCGGGTGACGTCGTCTGACAGCATGCCGGTGCGGGTCAGCGCCGTGCGCTGCTGCTCGACACTGGCCGTCAGGGGCGTCTTCACCAGCAGCAGGTGCGGACGGATGCCCGGCACACTGCCGAGCAGCGACGCCGACCACTTCACGAACGAGTCGGCGTCGGCGATCGCGACGACCCGCAAACCGTCCGAACTGCTCCCGCGCATTCCGCTCATGCCCATTCCGCCCATGCCCGTTCTGCCCGTGCCGTTCCGGTCACGCCGGAACGCGACGCAGCTTCGCCATCGGCGCGCGCTCGCTGTCGAAGACGCGCTTGACGCCGTCGCCGAGGGCCGTCTCGATCACGCGGATGTCGCGCACGAGGTGCTCGAGGCCGGTCGGCTCGAGCGAGGCCGCGTGGTCCGACCCCCACATGGTGCGGTCGAGGGTGATATGACGCTCGACGGCGACGGCGCCGATCGCGACGGCCGCGAGCGAGATCTGCAGCCCGCGCTCGTGCCCCGAGTATCCGACCGGCACGCCGGGGTAGCGGTCGCGCAGCGTGGCGATCGCCCGGAGGTTGGCCTCTTCGGGCTCGAGGGGATACGTCGACGTGGCGTGCATGAGCACGACGCGGTCGGTGCCGAGCGTGGACAGGGCGCGGTCGATCTGCTCGATCGTCGACATCCCGGTCGACAGGATGATCGGCTTGCCGGTCTCGCGCAGCGCGACGAGCAGCTCGGTGTCGGTGAGGCTGGCCGAGGCGACCTTGTGCGCCACGACGTTGAGCTCTTCGAGGAACTCGACGCTGGGCACGTCCCAGGGCGAGGCGAACCAGTCGAGTCCGAGCATCGTGGCGTGGTCGCCGATCGCGATGTACTCGTCGCGGCCGAACTCGACGCGGCGGCGGTAGTCGAGGTAGCTCATGGTGCCCCAGGGCGTCTCGCGAGGCACGTCGCGCATGTGCTCGGGTGTGGAGATCTCGGGCGTGCGCTTCTGGAACTTCACGGCGTCGGCACCCGCCTTCGCGGCGACGTCGATCAGACGCTTGGCGATGTCGACGTCGCCGTTGTGGTTGAGGCCGATCTCCGCGATGAGATAGGCGGGGTGACCGCCGCCGATCACGCGTGAGCCGATGCTGACAGTCATGGTTCCTCCGGTCGTCGAAATGGCCTTCTCCCCTGAGTACGCGCCGGGGATGAACACCTGGAGACCTGTCGGTTACCGGGGTCGGTCAGGCAGGCAACACCCGTTCGATCAGCTCGCGCACGGCCCCGTGCCCGCCTGTGCGCCCCAGGACGACGCGTGCCGCCTCGCGCACGAGCGGATGCGCGTTCGCGACCGCGATCGGCCAGCCGACGATGCGCAGCGCCGGCAGGTCGTTGACGTCGTTGCCGAGGTACGCGATCTCACCGAGCGGGATGCCGTTCTCCTCCGCCCATCCGCGCAGCGCCGACTCCTTGTCGTCGATGCCGTGCAGCACCGGCACGCGGAGCTTGTCGGCCCGCGCGCGCACGACCGGGTTCACCTCGGTCGAGAGGATGAGCATCGGAATGCCGGCACGCCGCAGCAGCGACACCCCCATGCCGTCTTCCCGGCTCACCCGCACGCGCTCGACACCGTCGGCGTCGACGGTCGCGGTGTCGTCGGTGTGCACGCCGTCGAAGTCGGTCACGATCGCCCGCACCGGAATCCGCTCGCCCGTCTCGTGCAGGGCCGCGAGCGCCCGCGCGATCCGCAACTGCTGCTCGTCGTCGATCTCGATCGCGGTCCACTCGGGCACCTCGGCGATGCGGATGCGGCCGAAGAAGCGGTGTCTCGCCTCGCGGAAGCCGTCGGCTCGGAACACGTAGAACGCCCCCGTCTCGAGGAAGTGCGGCTCGCGGTCCTGACGCCGAGGGCGGTGGGTCGCGTCGTGGTTCAGCGCCACGGCCACCCCGGCATGCGCCTGCTCCGCGTCGGGCCGCGCCCACAGGAACCCGTAGGTCTCATGCGCCGAGAACACACTGTCCGCGCTGCCCGCGCGCACCTGGCGTACGGCGTCCGCGAGCGCACCGCTGGGGATGAATGGCGACGTCGCCTGCAGGAATGCCACCACATCGACCCCCTCACCCGACCTGTCGAGCTCGTCGAGCACGTGCAGGATCGCGCTCTCGGATGACGCCGTGTCACCGGAGATCTCGGCGGGCCGTCGCACGACCCGCGCCCCGGCGGCCGCGCTCACCGCGGCGATCTCGTCGTCGTCGGTCGACACGACCACCAGGTCGACGCCGTCGGCTGCCTGCGCACTGCGCACGGCCCGCTCGATCAGCGGCACGCCGCCGACCCGTCGCACGTTCTTGCGGGGCACACCCTTCGAGCCGCCCCGTGCCGGGATGATCGCGACCACCCGGGGTGCGACGTCCTCGTGGTTCTCTTCCGTGCTCGTGTTCATGTCCGTCTTCATGGTCGTCATCCCTCACCGTCCTCGCAGCGCGCGCCACGCGCGACCGATCCGTCGCCGCGCGCCCGACGCCGTCAGCCGCAGCTGTTCGACCCGACCGATTCCGCCGGCCGGACGCAGCGCACGGCGCACCACGGTCTCCGGCGGCGCACCCGGCAGACGCAGCTCGCCCAGCCGATCAGGAGCGAAGTACCTGTCGCGATCGGAGGGGCGGATGCTCGTCAGCAGCTCCTCCGCACGCCCGCGCAGGTGTCCCGCGACGACCGGCTGCATCGCGTAGCCGACCGCGTCGATCAGCAGCTGCATACGCTCGGGCTGCCGATACGGCGAGTCCCGCCGGGTGAGTGCATCGACGATGGTCGCAGGCACGCGGTTGCTGTTCTCATACGGGGTCAGCCGAGAGAGCACGGTCTCGGCACCGACCGCCTCGATCTCCATGCCGAACACCGCCTGCACCGTGGGCAGAGCGGTCGAGAACCCGGCGATGACGGCGCGCGCGTCGATCCGCTCGGCCAGCATCTCTGCAGCGAGCGCTCCGCGGTACTCGTGGAAGACGACCCCGCGCACCGCCGCCCGATCGCGCAGTGCATCGCTCAACCGAGGCGGTGCGGCAGGATGCGGCTTGAAGACGATGTGCGCGGGCCTGAGGTCCGCGGCACGGTCGATCATGCCGATCTGCAGAGAGATCTCCTCGCTCTCGCTCACGAGCCCGAGCGCCGCCAGATACTGGCCGAGGACGAGCACGGTCGACTCCCCCTCGAGCGTGCCGACGAGATCGGTCGTGTCATCCACTCCCTCTGCTGTCTCGGCGAGCACCGCGCGGAACAGGGCAGGAGAGACCGGCACCGGCGTCGCGGTGGGTGCGCCGACCAGCGGCGTCACCCCCGACACGACGTCGGCGTGCACGACGCGGCCGATCCGGGCGGTCACCGTGTGGGGCAGACGCACGCGCATGGGCGAGTAGGTCATCAGCCCGTCGCCGATGATCGTGAGCCTGGCGTGCGGGAAGAGCATCATCAGGGTGCGAGCGGGTGCGACCTGCGGGCTCTGCACCAGCACCTCGAGGTCGTCGCCGTCGAGACTCCAGGCACGCGTGATCAGCCTGCGCAGCAGCGGCAGATCGGCGGCATCCGGCTTCCACGAGCTCGGATGCAGCGGGCCGAGCAGTGCGTCCAGATCCTCGACCCTGTCGAACCGATCCCGAAGACTCGCCAGCTCCGGGTCGGCGAGGATGCCCACCGACGTCTCCGGCACCCGTGAGGACACGAACGGCACGAGGATGCGCTCGCCGTGCTCTCCGAGGAGTCCCCCGTCGAGCGCTGCCGCGGCCGTCACGAGTCCGTAAGCGCTGTGCAGTGCGAAGACCTGGGTCATGCGGCACGACCGACCGTGCGCAGCAGCGGGGCGAGCACGCGCCGCCGCGGGCCGTCGAGTCGCGCCAGCACCGCTGCAGACTCGGTCTCGGGCAGCCGTGCGAGCAGTCCGCGGATGCCCGCGCGCATCTCGGCGCGCAGAGACGGCGTCATCCGCCGTGCCCGCACGAGGTGCCGCGAGCTGAGCGCCAGCACTGTCCACACGGCCTTCGGGAGGAAGCGGTCCGCCTCGGCATCCGCCGCCGCGATGTCGAGCACCTCGTCCATGGCCCGCACGAAGTCGAGCTGCCGCCGATCGCGCACCTGGGTGAGCGAGGTCGACACCCCTCGGCGATAGAGCAGGGCGGGAGCATCGACCACCGCGAACGAGCGGGCCTGCAGGTGCAGGCGCCAGATCCAGGGGCGGTCCTCGGCGGTGAAGAGCCCGGGGGTGAACGCCGCGAGACCGTCGTCGATCAGGCGGCGGTGCAGGACCCCCGCCCACGCGAAGGGGTAGTCGACCATGGTCGGCTCGTTCTCGGGCAGGATCGCCTCGCGCGGCGAGCCCACCCGCTCGCGCCACGGGTACGGGGCCGGCACGAGGGTGCGCACGCCGGCCTTCACCGTCACATGATCCGTGCGCAGGAAGTCGCAGCCCAGGTCGCGCAGGCGACGCGTCAGTACGTCGAGCCGCTGCGGCTGCATCCAGTCGTCTCCGTCGAGGAAGCAGAAGGCATCGCCCTCGACGTGCGCGAGTCCCTGGTTGCGAGCGCTCGCAAGTCCGTGGGGCTGCGCGTTCTCGATGACGATCGAGTGCGGGAAGCGCTCGGCGTAGCGCCGCATCAGCGTGCCGGTGTCGTCGCGGGATCCGTCGTCGATCGCGACGAGCTTGAGCGCCCCCGGATCATCGAACTGGCGGGTCAGCGTCTCGAGCGTCGTGCCGATGTACGCACCCGCGTCCTTGGCGGGCAGGATGACGGTGACGAGCGGTGTGCGCACGGAACTCCCCCGGGTCGACGGTCTCGGCATGCTCGCAGGCGATCGTTGCCGGTCGGGGACGCGAGGGTGAACGCAGGGTGACGCGCGCCGATGCGTCCGCTGGGCGCGGGTACGGCGGATTCGCGCCTCGGTCTGCGATCGGCGACGATGGGTCAATGCTCTGGCCGTTCGGAACGACATGGCGCCCGGTGCGGCAGAAGCGCCGTGGCACCGTCGACCTGCGTTGGCTGAGCGCGCGCACCTGGACGCGCCGCTGGTATCCGCAGGGCATCGACCTCGGGCTGTGGCATGGCAGGCGCACCCTCGCCGTGAGTTGGTTCCGACAGCAGCTCGACGGGCACCACCTGGCCTCGAGGGTCGCGTTCGTCGACCTCGACCGCTCCCGCCACCTCGACGTGCTGCTCGCCGTCGAGGAGGACGGCGAGCTTCAGCCCGCGCGGATCCACGCCGGCGGCCTGGCCTGGTTCGACGACCGCCTCTTCGTCGCAGCGACCGGCAAGGGCATCTGGGAGTTCGATCTCGCCCGCATCCACCGCGTCCGAGGCGCGGACGCGCGACGCCTCGCGGGTGCCGGTGGGCGCGGCCTGCGCGCCACCGCACTCGTCGCGGTGCGCACCCGCGTGCATCCCGTCGACATCCGCTGCTCGTACCTCGGCCGTGTGTTCGACGACGACGGCACCCCGCTCCGCCGCGTCCTGATCGGCGAGTACACGAAGGACGACCAGGGGCGCGTCGCGGAGTTCTCCATCCCGGAGTCCGACGACGACGGTTTCCACGAGGAGAGCCGCTTCACCCCGGGCATCCGCCACATGCAGGGCGCGGTGCGTTGGGGCGATCGACACTTCATCTCGCAGTCCGACCGCTTGCACCCCGGCATCCTGTGGACCGGCGACCGCGACGCCCTGGTGCGCGACCGGGTGGCCCTCCCGGTCGGATGCGAGGACCTCGCCCTCGACCTCGACGCGAAGCTGCTGTGGTCCCTCGGGGAGCATCCGTGGCGCCGGGTGGTCCGCGGCATCCCGTTCGCTTCTCTCGGCCTCGGCGACGGACAGCGCTCGGACGGCTGACAGCAGACGCCTCAGATCGCGAACGTAGACTGTCCGGGTGAAGAATCGCGCCCCCTTCCTCGTCTACACCGTGCTCCGACTGCTGGCGTTCCTCGTGCCGCTCGCGATCCTGTGGTTCTTCTTCCCGATCTTCCGCGAGTTCTGGTGGCTGGCCGCGATCTTCGCCGCCCTCATCGGTGTCAGCATCTCGATGCTCTTCCTCCGTGCACCGCTGACCGACGCGTCGGCACGGCTGGTCGAGCGCCGAGGCGGACGCAGCGAGGCCGAGCAGGCCGACGCGGATGCCGAGGACGAGGCGATCGACGGCTCCGCAGCCGGCGACACCGCCATCCGCCGCGAAGACTGACTCAGCCGGCGAGCGCCCAGAAGAACGCGCCGGCGTAGAGCAGCGCGGTCAGCGACGTCAGCGCCAGCGCGATGACCAGCTCCTTCGACTGACGGTACGTCCAGACGATCAGGATCGCCGGGAGCCCCGAGAGCAGCGCCAGCAGCCCGATCCAGGCGATCGGGTACAGCAGCGCGATGAAGGCCAGGATGCCGAAGGGCGCCAGCACGAACAGCGTGAACAGCACCTGTGTCGCGCGCTTGCCGATCAGCACGGTCAGGGTGCGTTTGCCGACCACACGGTCCTGATCGATGTCGCGCAGGTTGTTGGCGAGCAGCACCGCGCAGGCGAACAGCCCTGCGGCGATGGCTCCGAGCCAGGCCTGCTGCGGCAGTGTGAAGGCCTGCACCCAGGTGGTGCCCAGCGTCGCCACGAGCCCGAAGAAGATGAAGACGAAGACCTCGCCGAGAGCGTTGTAGCCGTAGGGGCGCTTGCCGCCGGTGTAGAACCAGGCGGCGATGATGCAGGCCGCTCCGATCGCCAGCATCCACCACTGCTCCGTGCGGATGACGATCGCGACCCCGACCGCCGCGGCGAGGGCGAAGAACACGAGCGCGATGACGAGCACGGTGCGGGGCTTCACGCGACCCGACGCCGTGAGACGGGCGGGGCCGACGCGCACCGCATCCGTTCCGCGGATGCCGTCGCTGTAGTCGTTCGCGAAGTTGACGCCGATCTGCAGCAGCACCGCGACCGCGAGGCACGCGAGGGCGATGACCCAGTGGAACTCCGGCCCCGTGCTGCGCGCGGCACCGGTGCCGATCACGACCGGCGCGATCGCGAGAGGAAGGGTGCGCACTCGAGCGGCGCCGATCCAGTCGCCGACCGTGACAGGCCCCGCCTCGATGACGGGTCGCTGGGCCGGGTTGCCGCTCGCCCGCTTCGCGGGGTTGCCGCTCACACGGGTCGGATTCTTCTTGCGCTTCGAGGATGCTGCCACGCAGGGAATCCTACTGGGGCACGCGATGGACGCCTGCGCCGTCGTGGCCGTCAGTCGCGACGGAACGTCAGGTGCGTGACACCGGACTCGGCGACCTCCGACTCGACGTCGTAGCCGTTCTCGATGCCTCGGAGCCCGTCCCAGATGCGCTCACCGCTGCCCAGCACGAGCGGAGCGACGGCGAGATGCACCCGGTCGACCAGTCCTGCGCGAAGGAACTGCCGCACGACGTCGATGCCGCCGCCGATGCGCACGTCGTCGCTGCCCGCCGCATCGATCGCACGCGACAGGATCTCTTCCGGCGCCGCATCGACGAAGTGGAAGACCGTGCCGTTCGCGAACTCGATCGAGTCGCGGCGAGTGTGCGTGAGAACGAAGACCGGCACATGAAAGGGCGGCTCATCGCCCCACCAGCCGCGCCACTGCGGGTCATCCGGATTCTGGTGCAGACCGAACATGCCCGCGCCCATGATCTCGGCGCCGATGCCTTCGAAGTACGCGTGGGCGTACTTCTCGTCGACCCCCGTCGTGCCGGCGCCCGAGTCGTCGCCCAGAACACGGGTGCGGAACGTGCGCGTGGCCGCATACGCCGCGACCAGACGCGGCCAGTCATCCCCGAACGGCTTCTCGGGTGTCTGATCGGTGGTGGTCGCGAATCCGTCGAGGGAGACGTTGAGATCGACGCGGACTGCCATGATGCTCTCTCTTCTGCAGGTGCCGGGTGACGCGATCAGGCGTTCGGGTTGCTGTCTTTGCCGTCGAGCCAGAGGGTGTCGGACGCATCACCGTGCGCACCGCCCTTGCCGACGTGCTTGTCACTGATCTTCGGCCCTTTGAGGATCACGTGCACCATCGCCTGGGCATGGCCGTGACCGAGGTTGTACTCCCCTTTGAGCCAGTTGAGCACGACCGTCGACTTCGTGGTCTCGTCGAACCCCTGTTCTTTGGCGAGCTCGATGAACTGTCGAGGGGTGAGGCCGGTCTGGGTCTCGACCTTGTCGAGATAAGCCTGGAAGGACATGGATGCTCCTGGGAGTCTGCACTGGCGGTGGGATCCTCTGCGGCGAGAGATCTGTCACAGTATGGCCCGCGCGACGCCGTTCTTCCAGAGTGCGATCAGACCTCGACCGATGGCTCCGGTGCGACGGCGATGATCGGCCTGTGCTCGTAGTAGGTCTGCAGCACGACCGTGGTACGGGTGCTCACGTTCGCGGCCAGGCGGATGTCGCGGACGAGCTCTTCGAGCGCGCGGGGCGAGGCGACCCGCACGAACAGCATGTAGCTCGCGTCGCCGGCGATCGAGTGGCACGCCTCGATCGCATCGAGGTGCTCGAGGAGCTCGGGGGCGTTGTCGGGCTGAGCCGGGTCGAGAGGGGTGATCTCGATGAACGCCGAGAGCGGGGTGCCGACCAGTTCGGGGTCGAGGATCGCGCGGTATCCGGTGATGACCCCGCGGGTCTCGAGGCGGCGGAGTCGCGACTGCACGGCCGAGACCGAGAGGCCCACGGCTTCCGACAGCTGAGACAGCGTCGCCCGCCCGTCTCGAGAGATCGCGGCCAGGATCGCGCGGTCGACAGAATCATCCATAGATGTAAGATTATCGTCAGGATTCCGTATATGCCGGAATCTTTCCGTCAAACTCTCCGATCGGAGGTCCCGATGTCCATCATTTCCGCCCACAGCACCGCTGTTCAGGCCATCGTCGGCGAACCCGAGGTCGTCGAGGACGCATCGATCGCCGAGCAGAGCGCCGCCTGGGCGCAGCTCAAGGACGCCGCTGTCGCGATCCGCGAGATGCAGATCAAGGACGGCTCCATCCCGGATGCCGCGCACCACGCCCCCGCACGTGAGCTCGTCGCCGCGATCACCGCCGGCATCCGTGCTCTCGCCCCCGCCTTCCCCCACGACGCCGACTACCTCGCCGCGTCGATCGTCGACTTCGACCGCTGGGCCTCCGAAGGGTTCGGTGTGCCGGACTTCCTCGACTCGCTCATGGCTTTCCAGCCTCAGCAGCACCGGATCGACGGCATCCGTCATCTGGTCGTCTTCCCGATGTACACGCAGAACGGCTCGAGCGACCGCCTCGTCGAGGCGCTCATCGTCGAGACGATCTGGCCGGAGTTCATCGCCGCCCTCGAGGCCGGCGACTACGGCAACAAGCTGTTCGTCTCGCTGCGCCTGGTCGACTTCACGCCCGGCTACGACACCAACTCGGCCGTGCTGTTCCCCGAGACGGTCGCGATGCGCGAGATCCCGTCGTTCACGTGGGGCGCGATCTTCCAGGACCGCGAGGCCGCTCGCTACCGCCGGGTCACCCGTGCCGCCGCCGCGATCACCAACCTCGATCTGCCGGAACGCGCGAGCGCGATGCTCGACGACCAGCAGGTGGCCGAGAAGACCTTCGTCATGTGGGACATCATCCATGACCGCACCCACATGCGCGGCGACCTGCCGTTCGACCCGTTCATGATCAAGCAGCGGATGCCGTTCTTCCTCTACTCGCTCGAGGAGATGCGGTGCGACATGACGGCGTTCCGCGAGTCGGTGAACATCGAGCGCGCGCTCGCGGCCCGCATCGCCGCGGGTGAGCAGCTCACCGAGACCGAACAGGAGATGCACGACTACGCACACCTCGTGCAGTACGCGGTGATCTTCGACCGGATCTTCCGCTTCTCGATCACCGGCACCCGCACGCGCAACTACGACGCCGTCGGCGGACAGCTGCTGTTCGCCTGGCTGCACCAGCGTGGAGTGCTGCACTGGACCGACACCGCTCTCGCATTCGACTGGGACAACGTGCCGGATGCCGTCGTGGCTCTGGGCGACGCGATCGACGACCTGTACTGGCACTCGATCGACCGCCCGAAGGTCGCTCACTGGCTCGCCGCGTACGAGCTCGTGCGCGGAACGCTCACGCCGCACCCGGCTTCGCAGTGGGCCCGTGGCCTGCCGGACGAGATCCTCGCCGGGGCGCCGAAGGGGTACACGGATGCGGTGATGGACGACGAGTTCCCGCTGTCGATGTTCTTCGAGACCCTCGACAAGAAGATGAAGGCGGTCATCGAGTCGACCGTCGGCATCCGGGGCACCGACGACTGACTCGAATCGCGCATTTCTGGGGTCCGGTCGTGTGGTGCGACCGGACGCAGCGTCTGCGGCCATTCCTGCCCGGGGTGGCCGCAGAACTGTCTCTTCACGAGAGTTGAGCACATGAGCGTCACGGATCGCACGATCGTCCTCGCCGGAGCCACCAGCGACTCCGGCCTCGCCCTCGCACGGGCCCTCGTCGACGCGGGTGCTCGGGTGGTGGCGACCGGCCGCACCGCCGAACGCCTGGAACCGCTGCGAGTGATCGGTGCCGAGGTCGAGGTGGCGGATGCCGCCTCTCTCGGGTCGATGACAGACCTGGCCGCACGGCGGGGCACCGTCGACGCCGTGATCCCGCTGGTCGGCGGATGGCGCGGTGGCGGAGGGCTGGCCGGACAGACCGATTCCGACTTCGCCGCCCTCCTTCCCGCCCTCGAAGCGGTCAGGGCGACCAGCCGGGCGTTCGACAGCGCGCTGCGCACCTCGGACGCCGGCCGCTTCGCGATCGTCTCATCGACCGCGGCGGGCCGCCCTCTCGCGGGTGGCGCGAACTATGCGGCAGTGAAGGCGGCCAGCGAGGCCTGGACCCGCGCGGTCGCGCAGGGCTTCGCGAAGGCCGCACGGGATGCCGCGGAGCCGCTGCGCGCGGCATCCGTCGTCTTCCGAGCGAAGGCTCTCGATCCGGCATCCCTCGTGCCGAAGGTCCTGGGGCTCTGGGATGCCGACGCCGCCGATCTCAACGACCAGATCATCACGCTCGACTGAATTCGTCAGGCGTGACCGGCGGCATCCGACGCAGTCGACGCCCGGTCACCCTCGCGCCTCCGGTATCTCGGGTGGCAGCCCGCGCACCGGCGGCGGTGACTCCACGAGCCGCCCGTCGTCGTTGCGCGGGTCCACATCGGGCGCCCGGGCGCCTGCATCCACGTCGCCGTCCGGATCGGTCGGAACCGTCTCGCCTGCGTCGTGCGCCGGATCCTGCTCCGGCGCATTCGCGTAGAGCTCGGTGAGCTTGCGGTACGACTTCGTGAAGAACGCCAGTGTTGCGGCGATGACCATGATGATGCCGGCGAACAGGCAGATGAGGGCGATGCCCCGAGCCTCTCCCTCCCCGAGCAGCCACTGCCACTGCTGCTGCCCCTCGGGCGTCCGCATATACGGGATGATCAGGAACTCGGCGATCGGAGCGATCAGGAACGCGGTGATCGGTGCGGCCGCGGCCTCCATCGCGGCGGCGACACCGAACACGCGGCCCTGCCGGTCGTAGCGGACGACCTTCTGGATGATCGTCTGCTCGGCTGCCTCGACAGGGGGCACGAGCGCCATGTAGATCCACATGCCGATCACATACAGCGGCCACCACTCGCGCAGCATGAACACCGAGCCGAGGATGCCCATGGCGATCACGACGAGCAACAGGGTACGCATGGGTTTGGCGCCGAGCCCGAACTTCGCGACCAGGCCGCCGCCGATCAGGAAGCCGGTCGACGCGAACGCCAGCGCGAAACCCCACATCTGCGCGTCGAAGAGAGTGAGACCGTAGGGGTCCATCAGCGCCATGTACACGCCGCCGATGAGGTTGTTGAAGGTCGAGAAGATGATGAGCGCGAACAGTCCGGGGGCGAGCCTGATGGCCGCCACGCTTCCGCGGAAGTCGAGCGCGCTCTTGGCGTCGGGGTCGGGCTGGGGTGTGCCCTCGGGGATGCGGATGAAGAGCAGGTGCACGAAGGTCAGCACCATCGCGCCGATCGCGATCGCGAGGGTCCACCCCATGCCGAGGAAGCCGATCGACAGCCCGGAGAACACGCTCGTCACGAGGAAGGCCAGCCCCTGCACCGTGCCGACGAGGCCGTTGGCGTTGGCTCGGCGGTCTTCGGGCACGAGCAGCGTGACGGTGGTCGACAGCGCGATGTTGCGCAGCTGCTCGATGACTCCGCCGAACAGGATGACGGCCGAGAACACCCAGAACCACGGACCGCCGAGGTCGAGCAGCGCCGCCTCGGGCTGCCAGACGTAGAGCACACCGGCGACCAGGAAGGCGACGGCCGAGATGACGCTGGAGAGCAGCATCACCGTGTGCTTGCGGTTTCGGTCGACGATCGTGCCGAAGATCATCGCGAAGAAGGCGATGAACAGCATGTACGCGCCGCCGATGACACCGGTCGCGAGCACTGACTGCGTCTCGATGTACACCCAGAACGTGAGGGCGAACCACAGGAAGCTCGTCGTCACGTTCGCGATGAGCGTGTTGACGAGGACGTTCGCGAAGGCGGTCTTCGCTGCGGTGCGCTCCATGAGTTCGAGGGTAGGCGGAGCATCCGACATTCGGTAGAGCGCGTCCCGATCTGCGGGCTCGGCCCCGCATCCGCCCGTAGGCTTGTGCGGTGACTATTCAGCATGACCCCGCGGTCCGCGGCTTCGCGAGCGACAACTATTCCGGCGTCCACCCCGAGGTCCTCGCGGCCATCGCAGCGGCGAACGGCGGCCACCAGGTCGCGTACGGCGAGGACGCCTATACCGAGCGGCTGCAGGAGGTCTTCCGCGGGCACTTCGGCGAGGGCGTCCACGCGTTCCCGGTGTTCAACGGCACCGGCGCGAACGTCACCGGCCTGCAGTCGATGCTTCCCCGGTGGGGAGCCGTGATCGCGGCATCCTCCGCGCACATCAACGTCGACGAGGGCGGAGCGCCCGAGAAGATCGGCGGCTTCAAGATCCTCGCCGTGCCGACCGACGACGGCAAGCTCACCCCCGAGCTCGTCGATCGCGAGGCCTGGGGCTGGGGCGACGAGCACCGCGCGCAGCCGCTCGTGGTCTCGATCACGCAGACGACGGAGCTCGGCACCCTGTACTCGGTCGACGAGATCCGCGCACTGGCCGACCACGCGCACGAACGCGGCATGACCCTGCACCTCGACGGCGCGCGCATCTCGAACGCCGCCGCCGCCCTCGATGTGCCGCTGCGCGCGTTCACCCGCGACGCCGGCGTCGACGTGCTGAGCTTCGGCGGCACCAAGAACGGCGCCATGCTCGGCGAGGCCATCGTGGTGCTGAACCCCGAGGCGTCGAACGGCCTGCAGTACTCGCGCAAGTTCAACATGCAGCTGTCGTCGAAGATGCGCTTCGTGTCGGCGCAGCTCATCGCGCTGCTCGAGGGCGACCTGTGGCTGCGCAATGCTCAGCATGCGAACGCGATGGCCCAGCGTCTGCGCGGCACCATCGAGGCCGGCATCGCCGCTGGCGCGATCAACGGCGTCTCGTTCACGCAGCCGACCCAGGCGAACGGCGTCTTCGCCCAGCTCCCCGAGGGCGTCGCCGACCAGCTGCGCGAGTCGTTCCGCTTCTACGACTGGGATGCCGCGCGCAACGAGGTCCGCTGGATGTGCGGCTTCGACACCGAGGAGTCCGACGTCGACGAGTTCGTCGCCGAGCTCGCCCGTCTCACCTCGCGCTGAGAATCCGGTCGCGGCGTCCGCGCCGCGCGGAGAGGCCCACCGTCAGAAGTCGTGACGGTGGGCCTCTTCGCGTGTGCGCCGCAGCAGCGGCTATCGAAGCAGCCCGAGGTTGGCGAGCGCCAGGCGGATGAGCGTCCCCCGACCGCCCTCCATCTCGGCGGCCACCGCGTCGGACCCTGCAGCCTCCGCCGAGAACCAGGTGACCTCGAGCGCGTCCTGACGCGGCTCGCACGTGCCCGTCACGGGGACCACGAACGCGAGCGAGACGGCGTGCTGCCGGTCGTCGTGGTAGGCGCTGACGCCGGGGATAGGGAAGTACTCGGCGACCGTGAACGGCAGCGGCTGCGGCGGCAGCAGCGGGAACGCCATGGGTCCGAGGTCGTTTTCGACGTGGCGGAACAGCGCGTCGCGGATCGTCTCCCCGAAGCGCACGCGCCCCGACACGATCGTGCGCGTCATCTCGCCCATCGGGGTGGAGCGCAGCAGGATGCCGATCTCGGTCACCTGCCCTGATCCGTCGGTGCGCACCGGGATCGCCTCGACGTAGAGCATCGGCAGATGACGACGCGCCTCTTCGAGCTCGAACTCGCTCAGCCAACCGGGGTTCGTGTCTCGCGCAGGGGGCTGAGCGGCGCCGAAGCCCTCGATCCCGTCGTCGGGCTCTGGGTCGGGATCAGGTGTGCGGACGGCCATGTGTCCTTTCTACCAGCCGCACCTTCGGCCCGACACTGACTTGACATCCCGCACCGGCATACGATTCGTCCGGCCGACGGGGCGCATGTCCGCGCCCGCTGGCAGGATGGTGCAGGTGAGCGAAGAACTGACGATCGACGGCACCCTCACCCGCTGGTCCACCGCAGATCGGGCGGGGATGCCGCTGCTGGTGCTGCTGCACGGCTACGGAGCCGACGAGCACGACCTCTTCGGGCTGACCCCGTACCTGCCGGACGGCGTCGCCGTGGCATCCGTCGCCGCTCCTCTCTCACCCCCCTGGCCGATGCCCGGCCGCTCGTGGTACGCGATCGAGGGACTCGACGGACGCAGCTCGGACTCGGTGACCGTCGCCGCAGAGGCCTTCCTCCGCTGGCTCGATGAGGCCGCGGCGGATGCTCCAGCCGTGGCGCTCCTCGGATTCTCGCAGGGCGCGGCCGTCGCCCTCCAGGCCATGCGCCTCGACCCCGAGCGGGTCGACACCGTCGTGGCGCTCAGCGGGTACGTCGCCTCAGGAGAGCTCGCGAACGACGAGGCACTGACCGAGCGGAAGCCTCATGTGTTCTGGGGCCGGGGCACGAACGACCAGGTGATCCCCGAAGCCCGCGTCGCGCACACCGCGCAATGGCTTCCTGCACACTCCGAGCTGTCCGGGCGCGTCTATACCGGGCTCACGCACAGCATCTCGGAAGACGAGCTCGGCGATGTGCACGCCTTCCTCACGAAATGGCTGAGCCGCACCGCGAAGAGCTGATCCTGCAGCGCGAGGAACCGAGCCTGCGCGAAGAGCCGATCAGGCCGCGACACGCCCGGGGTTGCGAAACTCCGACACGCCCGGGTATCGTCGTGGAGTCCTGTCCGCCGTGTCTGGAAGTCCTTTGATCTGATCCGTCGCCTCCGCGCTCATTCCTCTGCGCGCTGACCCGACGATCGCCGACTCCACGGCAGACCTTCGCCCGCTGTCCTTCGCGACGGCATCCCCGCTCAGACGGGTCCCGGGCGACCGGTGTCAGTGCACCCTCGCACTCGACAGGAGACACCATGTCAGTCCCCACTCTTCATTCCTCGGTCACTCTCGACCGCCTCACGTTCACCTGGCCCGACGGCACCGCGGCGCTCGACGCGGTGTCCGGATCCTTCGGCACCGGCCGCACCGGACTCGTCGGCCGCAATGGCGCAGGCAAGTCCACGCTGCTGCGGCTGATGGCGGGCGAGCTCACCCCGACCTCGGGAGTGCTCACGGCGACCGGCGAGGTCGCCTATCTGCCGCAGCAGCTCACGCTCGACGTCGATCGCAGGGTCGCCGATCTCCTCGGCGTCGCCGTGCCCCTGGACGCCGTCAGGGCGATCGGTGCCGGCGACGTCGATCAGGTGCACTTCGATGCGGTCGGCGACGACTGGGACATCGAGGCACGCGCCGAGATGTCCCTGGCCGAAGCGGGGCTCGCCCCCGAGTTCCTCGACCGCAGGGTCGGCGAGCTGTCGGGCGGTGAGGCGGTGCTCGTCGCGATCGCCGGCATCCGCCTGCGGCGAGCGCCGATCACCCTGCTCGATGAGCCGACCAACAACCTCGACCGTGACGCCCGCGCGAAGCTGGCGGCGATGGTGAGGTCGTGGAAGGGCACGCTCATCGTGGTCAGCCACGATCTGACGCTGCTCGAGCTCATGGACGACACCGCCGAGCTCTACGCCCAGACGCTGAGCGTGTTCGGCGGCCCGTATTCCGAATGGCGAGCCTGGCTGGATGCCGAGCAGGAGGCGGCGAGACAGGCCGAGGCCACCGCGAAGCAGGAGTTCCGCAAGGAGAAGCGTCAGCGCATCGAGGCCGAGGTCAAGCTCGCACACCGGTCGCGCACGGCGAAGAAGGCCGAGATCGAGAAGCGGGTGCCGAAGATCATCGCCCATGGTCGCAAGATGGCAGCCGAGGTGTCGGCGGGAAAGCTCCGCACAGAGGTCGGCGCGAAGGAGGATGCCGCTCGCACGGCTCTCGACGAGGCCGGGCGACGCCTCCGTTCCGACGCATCGATGAAGATCGAGCTGCCCGATCCGCAGGTGTCGCGCAGCCGCCGCATCGTGACGATCGGCGACGGCGAGCGCTCGTGGATCATCCAGGGCCCCGAACGCGTCGCGCTGGTCGGGCGCAACGGCGCGGGCAAGACGACGCTGCTCGAGAAGCTGGTGGCGGATGCCGCCGACGGAGGGCACGACTCCGCACAGATGACTCTCGGCACGGAACACCCGGTGCTGACGGCGGCGGCTCTCACCGAACGCATCGGCTACCTGCCGCAGCGCGTCGACGGGCTCGACGAGGAGCGGTCGGTGTTCGAGAACATCGCGGATGCCGCCCCTCAAGTGCCCGAGAAGGAGCTGCGGAATCGACTTGCGAGATTCCTCATCAGAGGGGCCACCGCCGAGCGGCCGGTCGCCGCGCTGTCCGGTGGAGAGCGCTTCCGGGTGGCACTGGCGAAGCTGCTGCTCTCGGACCCCGCACCTCATCTCGTGGTGCTCGACGAACCGACGAACAACCTCGACATCGACACCGTCGATCAGCTCGTCGAGGCGCTGCGCGCCTACCGCGGGGCCGTGCTCGTCGTGAGTCACGACGACGCATTCCTCGCCAGGCTCGATCTGGACCTCACTCTCGAGATCCAGCCGGACGGCTCGCTCGCCGCGGCGACCCCCTGAGGTCGGCCACAGTGCCCACGCCATAACGTTCTCGTGTCAGAGAACCCGGCAGCGCCCGAGGTCGCCTCGACATGGGCCGCAATCACTCTGATGTCGGCGGCCTTCGCGGGCGGTGTGGTCACGATCGCGCTCGCGGTCGAGCGATCTCCCGTCGCGGCGGCGGTGTTCGGCGCCCTGAGCATCCTGGCCGTCTGGGGTGCGATCGTACTCCGGCCCTTCGCCGGGTGAGATCCCCCACGCAGGCCCGTCTGCCACCGCGATGAAGGTGCTCACGTAGTCGGTGGTGTGCACTGCCACGCCTACAGCATGCACTCGCCCACCGACAATGGCGACGCCGATGTCGGTGGCTCGGGTGATGATGGAGGGATGAGCGACGTGCTCGACCGCTTCACCCCTGCCACGCAAGACTGGTTCCGGGGTGCCTTTCCCGCACCCACGCCAGCCCAGGCAGGAGCCTGGAACGCGATCTCGGCGGGAAAGCATGCACTCGTCGTCGCACCCACCGGCTCCGGCAAGACCCTCTCGGCATTCCTCTGGGCGATCGACAGCGTGTTCCGCGAGCGCACGGCGAGCATCGAACGCACGGGGACGAATGAGCGCGCCGGGAAGAAAGAGTCCGCAGGCAAGAAGGAGCGGAAGACCGACCGGGAGAAAGACGACTCCCGCACCCGCATCCTCTACATCTCGCCGTTGAAGGCGCTCGGCGTCGACGTCGAGCGCAACCTGCGATCGCCCCTCATCGGCATCGGGCAGTCAGCACGGCGCCTCGGCGTCGAGGCCCCGGCGGTGACGGTCGGAGTGCGCTCGGGCGACACGACATCGAGCGATCGCCGCAAGCTCGTGGCCGATCCCCCCGACATCCTCATCACGACCCCCGAGTCGCTCTACCTGATGCTCACGAGCCGCGCGGGCGAGACCCTGCGCGACGTGCATACAGTCATCATCGACGAGGTGCACGCGGTCGCCGCGACCAAACGGGGGGCCCACCTCGCGGTGAGCCTCGAACGACTCGACGCACTGCGCCGCTCGCACGGCCACGAAGTCGCCGCACAGCGCATCGGGCTGTCGGCGACGGTGCGCCCGATCGATGAGGTCGCGCGCTTCCTCGGCGGCGCCGCCCCGGTCGAGATCGTCGCCCCGCCCGCATCGAAGACGTTCGAGCTCGGTGTCGTGGTGCCGATGGACGACATGACGAACCCGCCGCCGCCTCCCGGCGCGCCGACGGATGCCGGCGACGCCGCCGACGCCGAGTACACGGAGGTCACCGGGTCCGTCTGGCCGCATGTGGAGGAGGCGATCGTCGATCGCATCCTGCAGAACAAATCGACCATCGTGTTCTCGAACTCGCGCCGCCTCGCCGAGCGTCTCACCGGACGACTGAACGAGATCTACTCCGAGCGCATCGGCGTCGTGCTTCCCGAGGCATCGGTGCCCGCGGCCATGATGGCCCAGGCCGGCGCCACCGCCGGTGCCGACCCCGTGCTCGCCAAGGCCCACCACGGCTCGGTGTCGAAGGAGCAGCGCGCCCAGGTCGAGGAGGAACTCAAATCGGGCGTGCTGCGCTGCGTCGTCGCGACGAGCAGTCTCGAGCTCGGCATCGACATGGGCGCGGTCGATCTCGTGATCCAGGTCGAGGCGCCGCCGTCAGCGGCATCCGGGCTGCAGCGCGTCGGACGAGCGGGCCACCAGGTCGGCGAGATCAGCCGCGCGGCGCTCTTTCCGAAGCACCGCGGCGACGTGCTGCACACCGCGATCGTCACCGAGCGGATGCTGGCGGGCAAGATCGAGGCGATCCAGGTGCCTCGCAATCCGCTCGACATCCTCGCCCAGCAGACCGTGGCGGCCAGCGCCCTCGGCGAGATCGGCGTCGAGGAGTGGTTCGAGACCGTGCGGCGCTCCGCACCCTTCCAGTCCCTCCCCCGGTCGGCGTACGAGGCAACCCTCGACCTGCTCGCCGGGCGCTTTCCCTCTGACGAGTTCGCCGAACTGCGCCCGCGTCTCGTCTGGGACAGAGACGCCGGCACCCTCACCGGACGGCCCGGCGCACAGCGCATCGCCGTCACCAGCGGCGGTACGATCCCCGACCGCGGACTCTTCGGCGTCTTCGTCGCGGGCGAGTCGACCGGTGCCCGCGTCGGTGAGCTCGATGAGGAGATGGTCTACGAGTCCCGCGTCGGCGACGTGTTCACACTCGGCACGACGAGCTGGCGGATCGCCGAGATCACTCACGACAGGGTCAACGTCATCCCCGCCTACGGGCAGCCGGGCAAAGTGCCGTTCTGGCATGGCGACGGCATCGGCCGTCCGTTCGAGCTGGGAGAGGCCCTCGGCAGGTTCTCGCGCGAGGTGTCGGCGGCGACACCCGAGAAGGCGGCGCAGCGGCTGATCGAGGCAGGACTCGACGAGCAGGCGCGGATGAACCTCATGGCGCACCTGACCGAGCAGCGCGAGGCGACGGGCACCCTGCCGACCGACCGCACTCTCACGGTCGAACGCGGCCACGACGAGGTCGGCGACTGGCGGGTCATCTTGCATTCCCCATACGGCATGAAGGTGCACGCGCCGTGGGCGCTCGCGATCAACGCGCGCATCCGCGAGCGCCTCGGAGTCGAGGGCTCGGCCGTGGCGAGCGATGACGGCATCATCGTGCGCATTCCGGATGCCGAGGCCGAACCGCCCGGGGCCGAGCTGTTCGTATTCGACCCCGACGAGCTCGAGCAGCTGGTCACGCAGGAGGTCGGCGGATCCGCGCTGTTCGCCTCCCGGTTCCGCGAGTGCGCGGCCCGCGCCCTCCTGATGCCGCGGATGAATCCGAACAAGCGCACACCGCTCTGGCAGCAGCGCCAGAGGTCGGCGCAGCTGCTCGAGGTGGCCCGGCGGCATCCGACCTTCCCGGTGATCCTCGAGACTCTCCGCGAGGTGCTGCAGGACGTCTACGACCTTCCGTCGCTGCGCAAGCTCGCGGTGTCGATCGCCGACCGCCGCATCCGACTGATCGAGACCCAGCCGTCGCAGCCCTCGCCCTACGCACGCGACCTGCTGTTCGGCTACGTGGGCGCGTTCATGTACGAGGGCGATTCGCCGCTCGCCGAACGCCGTGCGGCCGCGCTGTCGGTCGACCCTGCGCTTCTCGGCGAGCTGCTCGGCACAGTCGAGCTGCGCGAGCTCCTCGACCCCGACGTCATCGCCCAGTTCGAGCGCGAGGCGCAGCGGCTCGACCCCGAGCGGCGCGCTCGCGGGCTCGAGGGCGTCGCCGACCTGCTGCGGATGCTCGGCCCCATGGACGCGGCCGAGATCGACGCGCGCCTCGACCCCGAGACGGGTTCGGGCTCCGAGCACCTCGACGCGCTGATCGCCGCACGACGCGCGATCCCGGTCACGGTCGCCGGTACCACCAGGGTCGCCGCGATCGAAGACGCCGGCCGGTTGCGCGATGCGCTCGGCGCGGCGCTGCCCACCGGCATCCCGGTCGCGTTCCTCGAACCCCTCGCCGACCCGCTCGGTGACCTCATCGCGCGCTACGCGCGCACGCACGGTCCGTTCACGACGGATGCCGTCGCTGCGCGCTTCGGGCTCGGCGCCGCCGTCGCGCGCCACACCCTCCAACGACTCGAGCACTCGGGCCGCCTCACCAGCGGCTACTTCCTTCCCGAGGCCTCAGGCTCCGGCAACGAGACCGAATGGTGCGACACCGAAGTGCTGCGCCGCCTGCGGATGCGGTCGCTCGCCGCGATCCGCGGCAGCGTCGAACCCGTCTCGCCCGAGGCGTATGCGCGCTTCCTGCCCGACTGGCAGCATTTGGGACGCCCTTTGGAAGGACTCGACGGCGTCCTCACCGTGATCGAGCAGTTCGCCGGCGTTCCGATCCCCGCCAGCGCCTGGGAGTCCCTGGTCCTGCCGTCACGCGTGCGCGACTACTCCCCCGCCCTGCTCGATGAGCTGACCGCTGCGGGCGAGGTCATCTGGTCGGGACACGGCACGCTGCCGGGCCGCGACGGCTGGGTGTCGCTGCACCCCGCCGACCTCGCCCCCTTCACCCTCCCCGAACCCGACGACGAGATCGCTGCGGATTCTCTCGAGGCGCGAGTGCTCGCGGCGCTCGAGGCCGGCGGCGCCTACTTCGCGGCACAGCTCAAAGACATGGTCGCTGCCGAGAACGAGCAGTCCGTCCTCGAAGCACTGTGGGCGCTCACCTGGGCAGGACGAGTGACGAACGACACCTTCGCTCCGATCAGGTCACTGCTCGCGGGAGGGTCGCAGGCACATCGGGTCGCCCGCCGGGCCCCGCGCACGCGTGCCTATCGGGGCATGTCGCTCGCCCGCACAGCACCGCGTCCGACCTCCATCGGCGGACGCTGGTCGCTGCTCCCCTCCGTCGAGACGGATGCTGCTCGTCGAGCCACCGTGACCGCCGGACTGCTCCTCGACCGCTACGGAGTCGTCACGCGCGGAGCGGTGCAGGCCGAGGGCGTACCCGGCGGCTTCGCCCAGACGTATCGGGTGCTCGCCGGTTTCGAGGAGGCGGGGCACTGCCGGCGTGGCTACGTGATCGAGCGACTCGGGGCGGCGCAGTTCGCGGCATCCGCCACGGTCGACCGTCTTCGCACCTTCGCAGGCCTCGCGGATCCTCCTCCGCGCAAGGCGGTGACACTCGCCGCGACCGACCCCGCCAACCCCTACGGTGCCGCGCTCGGATGGCCCAAGCGCGACGACGTGTCGCACCGCCCCGGCCGAAAGGCGGGCGGCCTGGTCGTGCTCGTCGACGGATCACTCGTTCTCTATCTCGAACGCGGCGGGCGCACGGTGCTGTGCTTCACCGACGACGCCGATGTGCTGCGGGCCGCTGCGACGGACCTGGCCACGACTGCGCGTGCACGACGTCTCGACACCCTCACGGTCGAGAAGGTCAACGGCGAAGGCGTCTATGGCACCGAACTCGCGCTGGCGCTGCAGGAGGCGGGGTTCGTGGCGACGCCTCGCGGCTACACGCTCCGCAAGGCGATCTGACAGTGCGCGCGGCGCCTGCTCCTAGGCTGGACGCATGATCCGGGAGTTCTTCGACGGCGTCCGCACCCTGCTTCGCGGCTTCGGCACGTGGCGGCGGCGTCCAGGCCTCATGGCACTGGGACTCGTTCCCGGCGTCATCGCGGCCATCGTCCTGCTCGCGGGGCTCATCCCCCTCGCTCTCTCGCTCGGCCCGATCTCCGACATGCTGACGCCGTTCGCCGACGGCTGGATCCCCGCGTGGCGTTCCGCGCTCCGGGCAGCCGTCGGCATCGTCGTCTTCGTCGCCGCACTCGCACTCGCGAGCGCCGTGTTCAGCGCTCTCGCCTTGGCGATCGGCGACCCGTTCTATCAGCGCATCTGGCGAGCCGTCGAGACGGATCTCGGCGACGCCCCCGCCACGGACGGCGGCGGCTTCTGGATGGCGGTGGGCGAAGGCCTCCGCCTGGTGCTGCTCGGCATCCTGATCGCGCTCTTCGTGCTGCTCCTGGGGCTCGTGCCTCTCGTGGGCGGTTTCGTGGCCGCGGTCGCCGGTGTCGTGCTCTCGGGACGGATGCTGGCACGCGAGCTCACGGGCCGTGCCTTCGACGCCCGCGATCTCTCGCCCGCCGACCGCGCCGCGTTGTTCCGAGGCAGCAGGGCGCGGGTGCTCGGGTTCGGCGTCGCGACGCAGCTGTGCTTCCTGATCCCCGGCGGTGCTGTCGCGGTGATGCCGGCGGCCGTGGCCGGAGCGACGGCCCTCGCCCGCACCATGCTGCAGCGCACAGCACTGCAGCAGGTCGCACACGCGACTCCGCCGCCGCCCGCGCCGGGCTCCAGTACCGCGCCGCTCCCCCCGCCTCCCGCATCGGGCGCCACCCCCGCACCGCTGCTCCCGCCGCCGCAGTCAGCTCCGCCGCAGGCCGCTCCGCCGCGTCCCGGACCAGGGCGCGCCTGATGCCCGAGGGCGACACCGTCTTCCGCGCGGCCAGACGTCTCGACGAGGCCCTGGTCGGCGGCGAGGTCACCCGTTTCGACCTGCGAGTCCCCCGCTTCGCGACCCTCGATCTGACGGGCCAGCCGATCCACTCGTCGATCGCGCGGGGCAAGCACCTGCTGCTGCGCATCGGCGACAGCACCTTGCATTCCCATCTGCGCATGGATGGCGCGTGGCTCGTCTACCGCGCGGGCGAGAAATGGCGGCATCCGGCGTTCAAGGTGCGGGCGATCGTCGGAACAGCCCAGCGCGAGGCCGTGGGCATCGACCTCGCCGAGATCGAGGTCGTGCCGACCCGCGACGAAGACGAGCTCGTCGGATATCTGGGCCCCGACCCGCTCGGTCCGGACTGGGATGCGGCCGAGGCAGCGCGACGACTGGGCGCAGACACCCGCAGCATCCACGTCGCCCTGCTCGATCAGCGGAACGTCGCCGGATTCGGCAATGAATACGCAGCGGAACTCCTTTTCCTCCGCGGAATCCTGCCGACGACGCCCACCCCTGAGGTCGACGTCGCAGCCCTCCTCGACCTCGGCGTGCGCACGATCCGCGCCAATCGGGACCGCCGACATCGCACCTTCACAGGGGTCGATCGTCCCGGGCAGGGAACCTGGGTCTACGGCCGCGCCGGGCGCCCCTGCAGGCGGTGCGGAACCCTCATCCGCCGCGGTGAACAGGGCGCGGACCCGACTCGAGAACGCATCACATTCTGGTGCCCTGTCTGCCAGCGCTGAGCCGTATCCACGCTCCGGAAGACCCCGCATCCATGCTCGGGAATGAATCCGCATCCATGCTCGGGAATGAATCCGGTGCCCCTGTGGTTATTGATATATCCGGAGAACTCCGGAACACGGGGAGGAATCGTGGGCAAGAACTACGTCGACATCGAGAACGACCAGGGCGCGACGCTGCGGTATCGCAAGCACGCCAATGGCCGCGGTCTCGTCGCGCATGGCGCGAAGGTCCATCCGAAGGCGCACATCGAAGCGGGCGCGTACATCGAACCCGGCGCGCGCATCGGCGCAGGGGCGACCATCGCCCGCGGCGCCTGGATCGAACCGGATGCCGTGATCGGCGAGGGTGCGCACGTCGACGCGCACGCACACATCGGGCAGGGTGCCGCCGTCGGTGACGGCGCGCACATCGGCGTCCGCACCGAGGTCGGAGCCGGAGCACGCATCGTCCGCGGCGCGCGCATCGGCGACGACGAGACGGTGGCGGCCGGACTGACCGTCGCCACCAACCAGAAGGGGCTCTGGCTCGCAGCCTGACCCCGCCGGCAGAGCCGACCGCCCCTGCCCACCGTGACGCCGCCTCTGGCGCGCCGCATCGGGCGGGTACCCTGGATGACATGGCGACTCAGGGACGACGACCGGCTGGACGCGCCGGCAAGGGTTCGCCCGTGCGCCGCAACAGGGCAGCACCGGCGCAGCGCTTCCCGCCTCCCCAGCCGCCGAAGAAGACCGCCAAGGTGGTCTTCGATGCCCCTGAGGCCGAGCCCGAGGAGCCCCGCACCTTCCGCCTCGGCGTCGTGCCCGGAGCCACGCCCGGCAAGTGGATCGACGCGTGGAAGCGCCGGATGCCCCATGTGCCGCTCGAGCTCGTGCCGATCGAGGTCGCGGCCCAGTCGGAGGTCATCCGTGACCTCGACGCGGCGATCGTGCGTCTGCCTCTGGAGGACGACTCGCTGCACCTGATCACGCTGTACGACGAGGTGCCCGTCGTCGTGGCGTCCGTCGAGTCTCACCTGCTCGCGGCCGACGAGCTGACCCTCGCGGATCTCGCCGGCGAGGTCGTGATGACCCCGGTCGACGATCCGCTCGGTCCTCTCGACATCCCCGGCGCCGTCGCGCCGCGCTTCGCGCCGCTTCCGGTGGCCGACGCCATCGTGACCGCGGCCGCCGGCACGGGTATCGTGATCGTCCCGATGTCTCTGGCCCGGCTGCATCATCGCAAGGATGTGGGCCAACGCCCGCTCGTCGACGGACCGGTGTCGACCGTCGCGCTCGCCTGGCGGCGCGAGCACACGACCCCCGATGTCGAGACCTTCATCGGGATCGTCCGCGGGCGCACCACGAACTCGTCACGGTGACCACGCCGCGACGATGCGGTGACGATGCCGTGACGACACCTGCGCGAGTCCGTGCCCGCAGTGTGACGGTCGCGACATCGACCCCGTCGCGTCGTCGTTAGACTCTCGTGGTGGTCTCGCTTCTCTATGTCTGTGTGCGCCCCGAACTCGGGGCGGCGGATGCCGAGCACGCCTCGTTCCGACGGGCGCTCGGCGTCGACGTCGTCGACCGCCTCGATCTGCTCACCGAGCGTCTCGATCCCGCCCGCCTCGCACGCTACAGCGGCGTCGTGGTCGGCGGCTCGCCCTTCAACGTGAGCGACGAGCACAAGTCCCCGGTGCAGCTGCGGGTCGAGGCCGACCTCGAGCAGATCGCCCGACAGTCGATCGCCGGCGAGATCGCGGCCTTCTTCACGTGTTTCAGCATCGGCGTCGTGACGCGGATGCTCGGCGGCGAGGTCACCTCGGACACCCCGGAGTCCGCGAGCGCCACCGTGATCTCGACGACCGCCGCGGGCGCCGTCGATCCGGTCTTCGGGCCGAGCGCCCCCGCGCTCACCGTCTTCACGGCACACAAGGAGAGCGCTGCCGCCGTGCCCGATGGCGCAGTGCTGCTCGCCACGAACGACACCTGTCCGGTGCAGGCGTACCGCGTGGGCACGCACCTCTACACGGCGCAGTTCCACCCCGAGCCCACTCCACGTGACTTCGCCGACCGCATGACGTTCTACCGCACCACCGGCTATTTCGACCCCGACGAGTTCGACCTCGTGCAGGGCCAGGTGCTCTCGGCATCCGTCACCGAGGGCGCAGCGCTCCTGCGCCGGTTCGCGCAGACGTTCGCCACGGCCTAGCCCCGGAGCAGCTCCACCCGCTCGCGCAGGTACGCCTCCAACGGCATCCATCCTCCTGCGGTGCTCCAGTGCACCGACGGCACGCCCTCGATCATCTTCAGCGGCCCGGACTCGCCGCCCGCGTCGACGGCATCCACATCGATCACCGTCCAGCCGATGTGCGCGATCTCGCCCTCTCCGAACCCTCCGCGCAGCGCGAGTGCCCGCCGCGCGGCGCGCTCGCGTGCGGACTCCGCCGTGTAGCCGCGCCGACCGGGATCGGCGGCGCGCAGTACCTCGGCAGTCGCGAGCGCGTGGGTTTCGGTGAGCAGCAGCACTCCGAGGTGCCAGGCCTCGCCGACCCGGACGATCCGCTGGCCACGCCAGCGCGAATCCCGCTCCTCGCCGAGCCCTTCCTTGGGCAGTCCTGCCAGGTCGGTCACGGCCTGCGTGAGCAGTGCGGATGCCGTCGTCACAACTCTCCTTGGGGTATGTCTCGCACCGGCTTCGGGGCGACGAGCACGGCCGCGTCGCCGCGGATCAGCATGCCGATCAGCGGGAACAGGAGCACCGACAGCATCCCCGCCCCGACGAGAGCTGCCGCGGTGCCGGTATCGATCATGTCGTGGTCCACGCCGATCGCCGTCACGGCGACGATGATCGGCAGGCCGGTGGCGGCCAGCAGTCCGAGTGCGGTGCGGTCTTTCGCGGTCGCGCCGGGTGGCGCGGAGAGCTGCGCGGTCGCCCCGCGGAGCACGAGCAGCGCTCCGAGGAACAGGGGCAGCATCAGCATCGCCGACGAGGAGGTCACGAGCGCTTCGAGGTCGAAGTTCACACCGGTGTAGAGGAAGAAGATCGGCACCAGGAAGCCGAAGGCGATCGCCTCGATCTTCGTCTCCATCGCCTCGGCATCCTTCTTCGGGGCCCTGGCCATGATGATCCGCCAGATCGCACCGGCGACGAAGGCACCGAGGAGCATGTCGAGATCGAGCATGACGCTGAGGCCGACGAGGGCGGCGACCAGCAGCAGCACGAATCTCACGCCGAACTGGTCGGAGGTGTGCAGCGTCGCGCGCACGAATGCGTGCAGACGCCCGTGCGACACCCGGTGCGCCATGAACACCGCGAGACCCGCGAGAACCACGAAGGCGAGCAGCACCGCCGTGGCGAGAGGAGTGGTGCGGGTGCTGAGGAAGAGCGAGATCGCGATCAGCGGCAGGAACTCACCGGTCGCGCCGATCACCGTGACCGCGCGGCCGAACGGGGTGTCGGTCTCCTTCGCGTCGCGCAGGATCGGCATCAGGGTGCCGAGCGCGGTGGAACTGAGGGCGATCGCGATCACGACCGTCCCCTCGCCCGGAGCGAGCGCGAACCCGATGACGAGGCCCAGGACCACACTGATGACCCACCCGATCGAGGCGCGCGCCAGCGGCCTGCCGGCCACAGCCCGGAAGTCGATCTCCGACCCTGCGACGAAGAACAGCAGCGCCAGACCGAAGTCGCTGAGCTTCTCGAGGATGCCCGTCGGCTCGACCCAGCCGAGCACGGCCGGGCCCGCGAGGATCCCGAGGACGAGCTCGAAGACGATGATCGGCACGCGGACGACGGGGCGGATGCCGCGCGCGAGCAGCGGCGCTGCCACGGCGAGCAGCGGGATCAGCACCAGTCCGAGATCGCCCGCGTTCACAGACTCAGAGTAGCGAGAGCGCGCCCGCGATTCGCCCGGTGGTCGCATCCACGGCAGAATCGATGCACACCCCCGAGGAGCCCCCATGTCTCAGCCCGACACCGCCCGCCTGCTCATCGCCTGCGACGACCAGCCCGGCATCGTCGCCGCCGTCGCCGGCGTGCTCGCAGCCCACGGCGCGAACATCATCTCGCTCGACCAGCACTCGACCGACTCCGAGGGCGGTCGGTTCTTCCAGCGCACCGTGATCCACCTGCCCGGCCTCGCCGCCGCCCGTGTCGCGCTCGAGGCCGACCTCGCGCAGGTCGGCGAGCGGTTCGGTATGGAGTGGTCCCTGCACGACACCGCACGGCGGAAGCGCGTTGCGATCTTCGTGTCGAAGTACGACCACTGCCTGATGGAGCTGCTGTGGCGCACGCAGCGCGGCCAGCTCGACATCGACATCACCATGGTCGTGTCCAACCACCCCGACCTCGCCGAGTCGGTGCGGTCTTTCGGCGTGCCGTTCGTGCACATCCCCTCGGGCGACAAGCAGGCGATGGAGCAGCGTCAGCTCGAACTGCTGCGCGGGAACGTCGACCTCGTGGTGCTCGCGCGCTACATGCAGATCCTCACCGACGGCTTCATCGAGGGGCTCGGCGCGCCGGTCATCAACATCCACCACTCGTTCCTGCCCGCATTCATCGGCGCGAACCCCTACGCCCGTGCGAAGGACCGCGGCGTCAAGCTGATCGGGGCGACCGCGCACTATGCGACGGCCGACCTCGACGAGGGTCCGATCATCGAGCAGGACGTGACCCGCGTCACGCACTCCGAGTCGGCGGCCGACCTGCAGAGCCGCGGCGCCGACGTCGAGCGCCTGGTGCTCGCGCGGGCCGTGCAGTGGCATGCCGAGGACCGCGTGATCGTGCACGGGCGCTCCACCGTCATCCTCTAGCGACAGCGTCGGCTCAGCGGCCCTCGGGCACTCCCGCGAGCATCTCGGCGAACGCCTCCGCCGCCGTCGGATAGCCGGCGAGCGGTGCCCCCTGGCCCATCCACAGCGACTGCATCTCGCCGAGATTCTGCTGGCCTGCCGCCGTGCGGAACTGCCCGGTGAGCCAGTTCTGCATCGGGAACGGGGCGATCATGCCACCGGCCTCGATAGCGCGCACCACTGTGTTGCGGGCACCGCGGGCGAGGCGTCCGCTCATCGCGCGAGTGAGCACGGTGCCGTCGGCTGCGGTGGATCGGATGGCCTCTCGGTGCGCGTCGTTCGCGGCGGACTCCGCCGTCGCCAGGAACGCTGTGCCCACCTGCACGCCCGAGGCTCCGAGCGCGAACGCCGCGGCGACACCTCGCCGGTCGGCGATCCCGCCGGCGGCGATCACCGGCACGTCGACGGCGTCGACGACCTGGGGAATGAGCGCGAACGTGCCGACGAGCGACTCCTCAGGCGGTCGCAGGAACGAGACCCGATGCCCTCCCGCCTCCAGCCCGGTCGCGACGACGGCATCGATCCCGACCTCGGCGAGGGCCGTGGCTTCGGCGACGGTCGTCGCAGCTCCCACGACACGGATGCCGCGGCGGTGAGCCTCGTCGACGAGCTCCACCGAGGGCACGCCGAACACGGTGCTGAGCACGGGCGGAGCGGACTCCCAGATGGCGTCGAGCTGCTCGTCGAGCGGGGGCAGGTAGCGCTCGGGTCGGCTCGGGACCTCTACGCCCACGGCGTCGTAGAACGGCTCGAGCGCCTGGGCGAACACGGTGTGCTGAGGGTTCGGTGCGACCTCGTCGCCGGTGGGCAGCCAGATGTTGACCGCGAACGGACGCGACGTCGCCTCACGCAGAGCGGCCACAGTCGAGCGGATGCGGTCTCCGTCATAGCCGTAGAGGCCGTATCCGCCGAGTCCGCCGGCTTCGCTGACCGCCGCCGTCAGGGCGACCGAGGAGAGTCCACCGAACGGACCGAGGAAGATCGGATGCTCGATGCCGAGCAGCTCACGCAGGTCAGTCATGCTTCGAGGCTATCGCCGCCAGGACGCTTGAGGGCAGGCGCCCGCAGTCGATCCTGCTCCCGGATCCCGGTGTTACGCTCGCTGGGAAGGAGGCGCGCATGAGCGAGTGGTTCGGGCAGATGCTCGCCTTCGTCGCGTCCGCTCTCGGGATCGTCACGGTGCCGGATGCCGCCACCCTCGGTCTCGCGATCGCGTTGATCGCCCTGACGACGCTCACCATCGTCGTCGCGCTCAGTGTCTCACCGCCCTCGCCGAGCACCGCTCCGCATCCGCTGCGGGCGATCGACGTCTCGACGCTGCTGGCCCAGAGCGATCCTGACGCCGCCGGTCACCCGCGCCCTCGTGCGCCGGGAGTCGCCGTTCCCGCGTAGTCCGTCCTCGTACGGGACTGCGCGGCTTTCGCCGACCCTTCCCGACACACGAACGGACAACCATGGACATCTTCGCCTTCCCTCCCCTGACCGCCCTCCTCGACGCTGCCTACGGCGCGCTCGCAGGGCTCGCCTCCCTTCTCGACCCCCTCGCGGGGGCGTCCTCCGCCGCCCTCGCCGTGGTTCTCGTCACCCTCCTCGTGCGCGCCCTGCTGATCCCGGTGGGGTTCTCTCAGGCCAGAGCCGAGCAGACGAGAGCGCGTCTCGCACCTCGGCTGCGCGAGCTGCAGCGACGCCACAAGAAGAATCCCGAGCGACTGCAGAAGGAGATGCTCGAGCTCTACCGCTCCGAGAACACGTCTCCGTTCGCCGGCATGCTGCCGGTGCTCGCTCAGGCGCCGATCGTGGGCCTGCTGTACACGCTCTTCATCCGGCCCGAGATCGCCGGGCACCCCAACGACCTCTTGACGCACGACCTCTTCGGCGCTCCGCTGGGCACCAGCCTCGTCTCCTCGGTGTTCGGCGGCACCGCATCGCCGTCGACGCTGCTGGTGTTCGGCGTGCTGATCGTCATCATGCTCGTCGTCGCCGACATCACGCGTCGCGTCTTCACGCCGGCCCCGGTCGAGGGCGACTCGCCTCTGAACTCACCGGCCATGCTGCGCGTCACGAGCGCGCTGCACTATCTGACGGCGGTCTTCGCGGTGTTCGTGCCGCTCGCCGCGGCGCTCTACCTCACGGTGACGGTCGTGTGGACCCTCGTGCAGCGCACCCTGCTTCGCCGCCGCTACCCTCTGCCCATCTCCGCGGCGGTCGCCGCCTGACACGCCACCGTCGTCACTCCGGCAGCGGGATCGGCGCGGTGAACGGCCCGGTCTCGTCGTCGGGATGCGGCTCGTCGCGATCCGCCCCGTCGTCGCGGTCCGTCCCGTCGCGGTCCGATTCGGCATCCGCCGGGCGTCGCTGCCGACGCACGCCGAGCGTGGTGCCGACGCTGGCCGCGACCACGAGGGCGATCGCGAGCATCCGCAGCGGGGTCGCGCTCTGTCCGAGGATCAGCCACCCGGCCAGAGTCGCGAACGCGGGCTCGAGACTCAGCAGCACGCCGAACACGCGCTGCGGCAGACGGCGGAGTGCGGCGAGTTCGAAGCTGTACGGGATGACGGAGGACAGCACGGCGGTGACCGCGGCGAGCAGCAGCAGCTGCATGTCGCCGGCGACCGTGACGGCCGCGGGAACGCCGACCGGGATCAGCAGCACGGCGGCCACGACGAGCCCCACCGCGAGGCCGCTGCTGCCGGGGATGATCGCGCCCACACGGGCGCTCATCCTGATGTACATGGCCCAGAAGCCGGCCGCGATCAGGATGAACACGAGGCCGAGCGGATCCAGCGGCTCGGAGCCGATCAGCCCGTCGATCCCCAGCAGCACCATGCCGAGCAGAGCGACGCCGACCCAGGCGGCATCCGCGAGACGCCGGGTGAGGACCGCGGCGAGCACGAGCGGGCCGAGGAACTCGATCGCGACGGCGGGGCCGAGCGGGATGCGGTCGATCGCCGCGTAGAAGAACCCGTTCATGCCCGCGAGCGACAGCCCGAAGAACACGGCGGCGAGCCACTGCGACCGGCTCCAGCGGATGGGGCGCGGCCGCACGATGACGATCAGAAGCAGAGCGGCGATCGCGACGCGCAGCGACGTCACTCCCCACGGGCCGAGCACGGGGAAGAGCTGAGCGGCGACGGCGGCACCGAACGGCAGCGAGAGGCAGGAGCAGACGACGAGAGCGACGCCCACGAGAGGGCGGGACGACGCGGACTGCTTCACCCACCCAGCCTACGGGCCTGTCAGGTCGCCACGATGTCGCGAGGGGCGGCTCAGACGGGGGCGGCTCAGGCGGGCGGCGCGGAAGGAACCTCATCGGCGGCCTGCGCGGAACCGGGCGCCTCCTGCGGCTCGGGAACGAGGTACAGGCCGCTGGGCGCGTTGGCGGTGAACGCCAAGGCCTCGATCCACGCCCTGTTGACCGACGGCTGCCGGCTGCCGAAGTATTTGAAGACGAGTGAGCTGCCCGGCTGCACCCACACCGTGGTGCGGCCACCGCCGACGCTGGAGTCCTCACGCCAGCTGAAGGGGAAGGGCTCAGCCCTGCGCAGCTTCGCCGTGATGACCAGCTGCAGGTGAGTGAGCGCGCGATCCTCGATCTCGGTCTTCACGCTGCCCTCGTAGATGAACTTGCCCATGCAGCCCTCTCCTCCCATGTTCCAGGTGCATCGCATCGATCATAGGGGGAAGAAATGACATCATCCCCACTGGATGACCGGACCCCGATCGCGGCCTGTACGTGGGCGAGCTTGCGGGCCCCGGGCCACGAAGTCAACCCCCTCCGCACCCTTTTTCGTCCCGTCTATCCTGTCTCTGACTGCGAGGAGACGGCACCATGAATGCACGCCACATCGACGACCGCCCCGACGAGGGATACAGCCCCACCACGACCCATGCGGAGTTCGGTGCGGGCAACCCCCGGTTGCGCGTCTCGCGCGACGACCTGCGCTCCGAGTTCCTGCTCGAGGTCGATGTGGTGCGCATCGGCTCCGCTGCCGACAGCGAGCTGCGCCTCGATGAGGCCGACCCCGTGCACGCCACGATCACGCACGACGACCGCGACGAGTACGTCGTGGAGCTGCACGGCGAGGGCGAGATGAACACCAACCCCGACGCGGATGCCACGCACCCCGGCGAGCGCAAGCAGACCCTTCGCACCGGAGCTCGATTCACGGTCGGACCGTGGGAGCTCGTGTTCGCGCGCGACGAGTTCGCCGACCACGGCCGCCCGTACGGCGGCCGCAAGGGCGGCGAGTACTCCGATCAGCCGCTGCAGCCTCCCCGCCCCGACTACGAGGACGCGGCGAGCGTCGAGACGGATGCGCCGACGCACGACGACTCCACCGAAGAGAAGTGACGCAGGAGCAGTCGGCGCTGGATCGTCTGAGCGAGGTCGCCGCAGAGCGCGGACTGCGCGTCTGCGTGGTCGAGTCGCTCACATCCGGACGCCTGTCGAGCATGATCGGCGCAGGTGGGGATGCCGGCGAGTGGTTCGCCGGCGGGATCGTCGCCTACCTCACCGACGTCAAGGAGAACCTGCTCGGTCTGACCCCCGGGACGGACCCGTGCTCGGCCGAGTGCGCAGAGCATCTCGCCGAGAGCGCGCGACGCCTGTTCGACGCCGACCTCTGCGTCTCGACCACCGGTGTCGGCGGTCCCGATGCCGAGGGCGGGCATGAGCCCGGAACCGTGTTCATCGGATGGGCGACGGGCGACGGCGTCGGCCACCGGATGCTGGCGCTGACCGGCGGCCCTCAGGAGATCCTCGATGAGACCGTCGACACCGCGACGCGGCTGCTCGCGTTCCACGCCGAGGGGATCCGGCCCGCGGGGCCCCGGCGTACAGGCTCGCCTGCGGCATCCGTCTGAGCGCACGCGCTCTCTGAGCGCAGCCGCACGCGGTCGCTGAGAGCAGCCGCACGCGAACGGTGAACTCAGCTGTACCCGGTCTCTGAGCTCGGCTGAGCTCAGCGCCCCGGCACGAGCGCTATCCGAAGCGGAGCCCCCGGCGCGGAAGCGGCGGTGATCGCCTCGTCGATCGCCGCCAGTTGACGCACCTCGCCGACGGCCTCTGCGAACGGATACGCACGCCCTCGACCGGCGAGGAAGGCGACCGCCTCAGCGAGTTCCGCGGCGGTGTAGTTGTGCACTCCGGCGACCGTGACCAGACGCCGCACGGTGCTCTCGGCGTCGAAGGGCACGGGGTCTGCGGGGAACACGCTGCCGACGAGCACGACAGTGCCACCGATGCCCACACCGGCGATCGCCTCGGACACGGCATGCCCCGATGCCTCGATCACGACGTCGGGATCGCAGTCGAGCTGACCCGCTCCGAACCGTGCGGCGAGGGCGAGACGGTCGGGCGCAGGGTCGAGCATCTCGACGGTCGCCCCGTGCTCCACCGCGATCGCCGCGGCAGAGAGCCCGACGAGACCCGCGCCGTGGATGCGCACTGCGGCCCCGTCGAGGTCATGATCACGCGCCGCTCTGGCCACGGCGGCCCAGGCGGTGGCGGTCGCGCAGGATGCGGGTGCGAGCACGGATGCCGGCAGCGACTCGGGCACCCGCACGATCGCCGTGCCTGCTCGCACCTGCACGTGGGTGCCGAAGGCGCCGGTGAGGTCGCCGTGCACTCCGACCCTGTCGTGGCCGTACTTGCCGAGGTCGCGGCATTTCTGCGTGAGGCCGCGTGAGCAGCGATCGCATGTGCCGCACGAGATCGTCACCGACCATACGACGCGGTCGCCGATGCGCAGAGCGGTGCCGTCGACCGCGGTCGCTCCCGCGTCGCCCGTAGCGATCACCCGCCCGACGCTCTCGTGCCCGAGCACCAGCGGCACGGGAGCCGACCGGCGCCCCTGCACGGTGTGCACGTCCGACCCGCAGATAGTCGACATCTCCACCGCGACGAGCACGTCGTGCTCGGCCAGCGCGACGCCGGGAACCGCGATCGTCTCGTGAGCGTGCCCCTGGCCGATCCACACCATGGCGGTCGCGGCCGGACGCAGCGCGACATCCCGGCGCTGTCCGGGAGGACGGATCAGCAGCGTTCCCATGTCGTCCGCCCGTCTCAGACGGTGGCGACGAGAGGCAGCAGGCCTCGCTCGGCGAGTGCGCCCTGAAGCTCCGTCACGTCGGCGAGCACCGCGTCGGCGCCGGCCTCGGTGAGCGCCCGGACGCGGTGGGCCCCGGTGAGCACACCGGCGACGAATCCCGCCCCGGCGCGGCGCCCCGACTCGACATCGCTGACGGTATCGCCCGCCACCGCGACAGCTCCGACCGACGAGGTCCGCGTGCGGATCAGCGCCATGAGAACGAGGTCGGGCGCAGGGCGCCCTCGACCGGCATCCACCGGCGACATCGCGAGGTCGACGAGACCGTTCCAGCCGAGACCGTCGATCAGCGCATCCCGCGTCACCGGCGCGAATCCCGTCGTGAGCACGACGGTGAGGCCCGCATCCTTGAGGCCCTGGATCGCATCGGCCGCCCCGGGGATCTCGGTGACTCCCTGCTCGGCGACGATCTCGGCGTATGCTCCTTCGAATGCCGCAGTGGCGCGCTCCGCAGCGGCGCGATCGCCCCCGGCGAGATGCGTGAACACGTCGATCTTCGACTGGCCCATCGTCGCGCGCACATGGGCGAGGGCGTCGTCCCACGGCATCCGATCCGCGACCCCGGTGCGCTCGGCGGCGCGCCGGAAGGCGGTCTCGACCACCCCGTCGTCGAGCACGGTCGTGCCGGCCATGTCGAGGACGACGAGCTCGAGAGCGCGGCCTTCTTCGATCGCGCGGCCCTCTTCGAGCGGACGGCCTTCTTCGATCGGAGTGGTCATGGTGTTCCTTCCATTGCGGGTGTCCACCCGAAGGCGGCGGTGAGATTCTCTTCGGCGAGCCCCAGACCCGTGGTCATTCCGATGCCGGTGGTCGCGGCGAGCACCAGCACCCCCTCGTCGCCCCTGTCGATGAGGAAGTCCTGCGACGCCTTGGCGTAGACGCCCTGCCAGCGCTCCAGCACACGCGGTGCCGGCATGTCGAAGAGCGCCTCCGCCTCGGCGAGGAAGGCGGCGAACGCGGCTTCGGGCTGGAAGGGCACAGGCGCTGTGGACGTGGCGTGCGAGTCGCCGATGATGAGCGTGCCGTCGGGCAGCTGCGTGTACATCTGGTTGAGGTCGAGGGCTGCGAGATCGGGGCGCTCTGCATGCAGGCGCTCCCGCAGTGCGACCGTCGCCTCGCCGTCGGCGAAGCGCCCGTACCGCACGAGCGACCAGCCCGTCAGCAGCGGGGCCGAGAGCGGATGCCGGAACGTCACCGCCGCGCGCATCATGTCGAGCGCGCAGCGAACCACCCCGATGCGCTCGGCGACCTCGGGCAGCAGCTGGTCGATGTCGTGGTTGACCGCGACGACGACGACACCTGCTGTGATCGCGCCGCGGGTCGTGTCGACGCGCCCGCCCGACACCGCTGTCACGGCGGTGCGGAAGCGGAATTCGACGCCCAGGCTCACGAGGTGCCGGACGATGGCTGCGGCCGCACTGCGGGGGTCGGTCTGCAGGTCGGTCTCGATATGGGCTCCACCGACGAGGCCGTCCGCGCGCAGCGGCGCCCGTCGCAGGAGTTCGTCGGTCTCCAGCATCCGGATGCCACCATCGGTCGCCGCCTGTTCGAGCACCGCGATCTCGTCGGCATGACGGGCCGCGACCAGGGTGCCGGATTCGCGCAGCCAGAAGCCGGCGTCGCGCGACAGGCGAAGCCACAGGTCACGGGAGGCGTCCGCGTAGCGCCGCGCCTCCCCCGCCTGCGCACCGATGCAGAGGTGGCCGAAGTTACGGATCGTGGCGCCGACCGGAGCATCCGCCCTGTCCACGACGATGACGCGCAGGCCTCGTCGCACGGCAGCGTAGGCGGCGCCGAGACCGACGATGCCGGAGCCGACGACGACGACATCCGCCGTGTTCGCCGCCTTCCCCGCAGTGGTGAGCGCGGCGCGGGTCATCGGAACACCTTGCGCATCCACATCGCGAGCCCTTCGACGATCAGCACCGTCGCGAGGATCATCAGCACGATCGCGGTGACCGTCTCGTAGCGCGAGCCCTGGCTGGCGTTGAGCAGGTAGTAGCCGACCCCGCCGCCGCCGACGATGCCGAGGATCGTCGCCGCGCGGATGTTCGTGTCGAGCATGTAGAAGCTGTGCCCGATGAGCGCCTGCATGCCCTGCGGCACGGTGGCCGAGGTGTAGGTCTGCAGCCGCGTGGCGCCGACGGCTCGCAGCGCGCGCTCGGGGCCGCGGTCGACCTCTTCGAACGAGTCGGCGATCAGCTTGCCGAGCAGACCGATGCCGCCGATGGCGAGCGCGATGACTCCCGCCTGCGCCCCGAGGCCGGTGATCACCACGAGCACGATCGCGAGGATGAGCTCGGGGATGCCGCGGATGCCGACGAGCAGGAATCGTGCCACGCCTCGCGCACCGGCGCTCGGTGCGACGTTGCTCGCAGCCAGCGACCCGAGGATCAGCGAGGGCAGCAGGGTGAGCACGGTGGCGGCGAGTGCGATCGCGACGGTGTCGCGCATCGCGCTGAGCATGACGGAGGCGTCGTAGCTGCCGAACGACGGCGGCCAGAACTTGGCGGCGACCTCGGGGAGCTTCGCCCAGAAGGTGAAGAAGTCCATCCAGTTGATCTGGCTGACGACCACACTGCCGATCACGACGAGCACGGAGATCACGACGCCGGTGGTGTTGCGCACACGTTCGGCCGTCCACGGCCGACGTACGGCGCTCTGCGGAGAGGCCGCCCACGCAGGGCTCATGCTCGCGGCCTCGCCTACCCGGTCGCCGAGGCGGGGGTGGATGAGCCGGTCGATCCATGAGCGGGTGTGCTTCTGGTTGCCGAGCATCGCACCTCGCACCATGCTCGAGACGATCTCCATCACCACGCACAGGATGAAGATGACCAGGGCGATGCCGAGGCCCTTGCCGTAGTTGAGCGCCTTGAACGCGTACGACATCTCGAGTCCGAGACCTGCGACGCCGACGTAGCCGAGCACGACGCTGCCGCGCAGGTTGATGTCGTTGCGGTGCAGCACGGTCGCGACCCAGCTCGGCAGCACCTGCGGCAGGATGCCGGAGACGAACTCCTGCATCTTCGAACCGCCCGCGGCGCGGATCGCGAGCCGGGGTCCCTCGTCGATCTGCTCGATCGCGTCGGCGAACATCTTCGAGATCATGCCGATCGAGTGGATGCCGATCGCGAGGATGCCGGGCAGGGTGCCGAGCGAGAACATGAGCACGAACGCCATGGCGAGCACGACGTCGGGAAGCGCACGGGTGAGCACGCCGACGAAACGCGCTGCGGCGCGCCATCCGTTGCCCGGGGTCGTGTTGGAGGCGGCGAGGTATGCGATCGGCACCGAGAGCACCGCAGCGAGCAGCGTGCCGACCAGCACGAGCCCGACCGTGAGGGCGATCAGCCAGGCGAGGTCGGCAGGTTCCGGAAAGGAGAGTCCGCCGACGCGCGCCATGAAGTTCTCGGCGTTGCCCCAGCTCTGCACCATCGCCGGGATCGAGATGCCGACCTCGTTCACCGCGAGGATGCCGAGGCCGACGAGAGCAAGAAGGGTCAGCCCTGCGGCGATGCGTTCAGCCGAGATCGGACGCCGCGGGGCACGATCGGCGACGGTCGCGGACGCGGGCACCTCGTGGGCGCGCGGTGCGTCGGAGAGGAGGCTCATGAGACTCGCGCCCTGTGGAGCTGTGCGGCTTCGGTGACGCCCTCGCCGTCGGTGTTGCCCGCGGTGGTATCGCCGGCCGTCTCGAGGGCGACGTCCGCCGCGATCTCGATGAGTTCGGCCTGCACGGCCGTGATCTCAGCGGTCGTCGTCGCGACGCGTCCGTAGATCTCCATGACCTCCGCCTTGGTGAGGTCGGTGGTCGGGGTGTCGAGCACGATCTCGCCGTGTCGCAGACCGATGATGCGGTCGGCCCACGAGATCGCGAGGTCGACCTGGTGCAGGCTGCAGACGACGGTGAGGCCCTCGGCTGCGGCGATCTCGCGGATCAGCGCCATGACCTGGTCGCTCGATTCGGGGTCGAGAGAGGCGACGGGCTCGTCGGCGAGCAGGACGTCGGGCTTCTGCATGAGGGCTCGTGCGATCGCGACGCGCTGCTGCTGTCCGCCAGACAGGGTGTCGCTGCGCTGGTAGGCACGGTCGAGCAGGCCGACGCGATCGAGGTGCCCGAGCGCGCGGAGCTTCGCCGCCTTCGAGTAGCCCCAGAGACCGAATCGGGGTCCGCGGACCTCGGACAGCGATCCGGTCAGCACATTCTCGAGAACAGTGAGCGAGGGCACGAGTTCGAACTGCTGGAAGATGAAGCCCACCCGGCTGCGGAGCCGACGAAGAGCCTTGCCCCTGAGGGTGGGAACCTTCGCGCCGAGGACCTCGATGTCACCGGAGGTCGGAGTCTCGAGGCCGTCGAGGTGGCGCAGCAGCGTCGACTTGCCCGAGCCCGAGAGGCCGAGCAGCACGACGACCTCGCCGCGTGACACCTGCAGCGAGACGTCCTTGAGCGCCGTCGTCGAACCGAACTTCTTGGTCACGCCCGCCAGGCGGATCAGGGCGTCGGATGCCGCATTCATTGCATTCTCTCCAGTGGTGCGTCGTGCTCGGGTGTTCGTCGTGCTCGGGTGGTGCGCGTTTCTGTGGGTGAGCGCCCTTCGCCTCCCGCAGCTGCTGCGGAGGATGAGACGAAGGGCGCTCGACCCCGACCGATGGTCAGTGCCGGGGGTCAGCCCTGGCACTGCTCCGCTTCGGTCTCCTTGCAGATGTCGCGGATCAGGTCGTAGTACGCGTCGTCGACCGGCTTCGTGGCGAAGAAGACGCTGCGGAACGAGTCCGTGTCGGCGCTGTCGATGCCGGCGGCGATGATGTCGTCGATCGTGATCTCGGAGAGTCCGTCGATGAGCTTCTTCGAGACGTCATCGGGCAGAGTCGAGGAGTAGACGAGCGGGGCGCCAGGGACCATCGTCTCGTCGATGACCTTCACGGCATCCGACTTCTCGACCTCGGAATCCTCCGCGAAGCCGACCTCGCACTCGACTCCCTCGCCGACCTTCTGCACGCTGACGTCGTGCTTGCCCGCGAAGACCGGGGTGATGTCGGCCTGGGGGTCGACGCCCGCTTCCAGCAGGTTGTACGACGGGAAGAGGTAGCCCGACGTCGACGACGGGTCGACGAAGCAGACCTTCTTGCCCGCGAAGTCCTCGATGCTCGAGATGTCGCTGTCGGCGGGGACGATCGCCTGCGAGTAGTAGCCGGGCTCCTGGCCCTCTTCGGTGACGATCGAGGAGATCGGGGTGAGCTTCGCGCCGTTGTTGGTCGCGGTCACATAGGTGAAGCCCGAGAACGAGGCGACATCGACCTTGCCGGCGACTGCGGCCTCGATGAGAGCCGCGTAGTCGGTGGACTCGTGGTACTCGACGGACTTCCCGGTGATCTCGGCGATGTAGTCCATCAGGGGCTGGTAGTTCGTCTCGGTGTCGACCGAATCGGGGACGACGCCGAAGACGAGCGTGTTCTCGTCGACCGCGAAGCCGCTGGCGGTGGACGACTCGTCGGCGGCGGACGAGCCGGTGGCCTCGGCGGAGCCGGAGCAGGCGGCGAGACCGAGCGCGAGGATCGCTGCGCCGGCGAGGAGGGGGAGAGCGCGGAGCTTCATGAGGACCTTTCACGGTGGGAGGGGTGATCCGTGAGCAACTCTGACAGCCCGCACGTCGAGATATATACCTAACTCGGAAGAGTTCAGGACTCGTTCACCCGCGATTTCCCCGGATGAACACGCGCACAACGGACGCCAGCCACGTCTGGACGCCAAGTAGTATGCCTATGTGGCCGAAGCTGTATACACCCAGATCGCTGACGACCTGCGCGCGCAGATCGCCGCGGGCATCCTGCGCCCCGGCGATGATGTGCCGACCGAAGCGGATCTCGCGGCTCGATGGCAGACATCGCGCGGCCCCATCCGCAATGCACTGGCGGCGCTGAAGAGCGAAGGCCTCATAGAGACGGGCCGCGGGCGCCCCGCACGAGTGGTCGCACGCAAGGCGAGCCAGGCGGTCGACATGTCGGTGCCGTTCACACGATGGGCGCGAGATCTCGGGGTCACCCCGGGGGCGCAGACGCAGGAGCTGAGCCTGCGCCGCGCGGGTGATCGCGCGGACATGCTCGGCGTCGCACCGGATGACACGATCGTCGGCGTCGTTCGACTGCGCCTGCTCGACGGTCGCCCGACCATGCTCGAGCGGCTCTTCTACACCGAGGCGGTCGGACGAAGACTGTTCGAGGTGGACACCGACGAGATCTCGATCACGGAGTACCTCGGCTCTGTCGGGCACCCCATCGTCGGGCTCGAGCACCAGATCGATGCGGTCGCCGCGGATGAGCAGGATGCCGCGTTGCTGCGAGTCCCCTCAGGGACGCCGATCCTGCGGCTGAGCCGCATCTCGCGCGACGCGGACGGGCACATCTTCGAGGCGTCGGAGGATCGCTACCTGAGCGAGGTCGTGCGCTTCACGGTCGCAGCGTCCGGAATATCGACGGACGGTCACTACATGCGCGCAGTGGGCGGCTAGGAGCCGGGGCAGCCGACTTCTCATCCGTGAGGGAGAGAAGCCGATCGCGAGCGCGATGGGGATCAGATTCCAAGGACCGCGCTCGCGATCACAGCGCTGGGGATGCGCTATTTCTGGGGTATACCCAATGTAAGCGCCCGGCTACACCATCGAACACGGCCTAATGTCGAGACCTCACATAGACCTTCGTCTAGTGTTTCCCGATCGAGGCTCGGAATTCCGTGGTTCATCGCCGCGGGTTCCCGGTATTTCTCTGACGCCGGAAGTGCTCGCGAGCGCTCGTCAGTCAAGGCTTCGCGACGGATCGGGCGCTCGTCTGTCAGGGCTTCGCGACGGATCGGGCGATCGGCAGACGTGCGGCCACGACCCACCGACCATCGACTTCTCCGGCACTGAACTCACCGCTCGCGCCGAGAACGCGCTCGGCCATACGGCCGATTCCGGTGCGGCTGGAGGAGAGCTCTCGCCGCGGCGTCACCGACAGGGGGCTGCTCACAGTCATCTGCGCCATCTCATCGTCGACGTCGAGTCGGATCTCGATCTCGCCCTGACCGGCGTACTTGAGGACGTTGGTGGCGGACTCGCGCATGATGCGGGCGAGGATGATCTCGGCAGCGCGAGGGATGCGCTCGTCCGCGGGGTCTCCGTCGAGCAATACCGAGTGCCCGGCGGATTCGAATTCCTGCTTCGCCTCATCGATGGATGCGGCGAGGTCGCCGGTCGGCATACCCTCGGAGCGAGGGCCGTCGTCGGCGAGGTCAATCACGAAGCGGAGATCGGTCATCGCCTTGCGGGCGGCGATCCGGATCGCCTCTTGCGAATCGGTGCTGGTGCGATCGTCGTCGAGCATCTGCACGTGCAACGACACCACGGTGAGGTGGTGCGCGATGCTGTCGTGCAGCTCGCCGGCGATCCAACGTCGTTCGGCGAGTACTGCTTGGCGCTCCTGCTCGGCCTTCTCGGCCAGCTGCACTTCGAGAGTCCGCCCTCGGGCGAACGCGATACGGAGTGCGAAGCCGACGGCACCGGATACTGCGGCACCGACGAGGAAGATTGCGATGTTGAAGGCATCCCTCGAGTCGCCGGAGACGACCAGTGCGGATGCGACAAGGAAGACACCGGCATACGACAGGACCAAGGAGGTCCACCCCAGACGCACGATCAAGCCTGCCGCGAAAGCGCCGACCGTGAGCACCTGAGCTTCGATGCCGGGGATGAAGGAGAGTGCGAACACCACGCCGAGGGCGTATGTCGCGATCAGTGGCGACCAGAGATACAAGGCCAGGACCGCGGTGGATGCGATCCCGATTGCCGCCGTCAGCGGCTCCAACCCCGGAGGGAGGAACAGTCCGACGATGTCGAAGATGAAGATCGTCCCGACCACCACCAGTACGGCGATCCGTTCGATCGTGCTGAGCTTCTCGCCCTTGCCGAGTCGGGTGACGTCTGTGCGTTCACCCGCCGAAAGACTTGAAGCCATACTTCAGTATCTCCTTTCCGCCAGATATGTTAACGGTAGAAGCCGAAGAAGAGTCCAACCTGGTTCCAGAAAGACATAGAGATTCACCTCCTTTATTGCACTTTTGACTAGCGATGCATTCATCTTCTCGGTGATCTGCACGCCGCACATCTGTCTCTCGTCTAGACCTCACTAGCCAAAGGTCCAATACATCGCGTCTGAGGTCGCCCCCGGTTAGGCTTCCTGCATGTCGCAAATCCGTGTCGTGATCGTCGACGACGACCCCCTCGTGCGCTCCGCGCTCTCCCACTTCGTCTCTCGAGACCCTGAAATCATGGTGATCGCCGAGGCCGAGTCGGGGCTGGAGGGCATCGAGGTGGTGGAACGCGAGCGTCCTGACGTCGTGATGATGGACGTGCAGATGCCGGAGATGAACGGCATCGAGGCGACTGCCGTGATCAGCGAACGCTGGCCCGAGGTCAAGATCCTGGCCGTGACCACGCTGGATGGAAGCGACACAGTGCTGCCGATGCTCAGCGCCGGCGCGTCGGGGTATCTGTTGAAGGACTCGAGTGCGGCCAGCATTCTCGAGGGTGTGCGCGAGGTGTACAGCGGCGCGAGCTCGCTGTCCCCGCGGATCGCGTCGCTGCTGATCAAGCACGTGCGCGACACCGAACCGGTGGGCAATGACGGCACACTGGAGGTGCTGACCGACCGTGAGCAGGAGGTGCTGCAGCGCCTGGCCCAGGGCATGTCGAACGCCGAGATCGCGCGGACGCTCATCGTCTCAGAGGGGACGGTGAAGGCCCACCTCGGTCGCATCATGTCGAAGTGGCATGTGCGTGACCGCGTGCAGATTCTCGTCACGGCAGCGCACGCCGGACTCGTCGAGTTCCGCTGAGTCGCTGAGTCGCTGAGTCGCTGAGTCGCTGACCTGATCGGGCGCGGCTTTCAGCCGGTGCGAGCGGATGTCAGCCGATGCGAGCGAGTATGGGTGATCCGTGGCGGATCCGCGGGAGGCTGAGCCTCGGGATGCGCCAGCGCTGGTCAGGGTCCCACCATCGCGGTCCCCGCACCTGCGGGAGGCCCTCGTCCATCCGGATCTCCCACCCCCAGGTGCCGAGGGATCGGTGATGCCACCAGCACAACGGCACACCGTTGTCCGTATGCGTCGGACCACCCCGCGCATGCTCGGTGACGTGGTGAATCTCACACCACGACGCCGGCACATGACAGCCGGGGATCAAGCATTCCTTGTCGCGGGCGATGATCGCTCGGCGTTGGTGCACGGTGAAGACCCGGTCGGTGGTGGTGATGCCGATGATCCTGCCCTCATCCATCAGCACCCGTTGGATGGTCCCGGCGCAGGCGACGTGCGCGGCGACCGAGACGGGCACGTGGGCACCGGATCCGGGGATCGTCGCCCAGCCGTTGTTGCCGCCCGCTCCGCCCGTTCCGGACGCAGCGTTCCCGAAGGCCGCACCGGCTGCGTGCGAGCCGTGAGCGGCGAGGTCTTTCGCGTCGACGGTCACGACGAGCACCGGTGACGACCCACCAAGGGTGGGCATGTCCCTGTGACGGGCCGCGATCGCGAACACCATCGCCAGAGCGTCGTGGCGTTTCTGCGACGCGGTGCGATCATCGAGCACGCACCGCGGATCCGAGTTGAACGGATCCGGATCCGCATCCGCGTCCGCATCGACACCCGCACCCCCACGGGCACCCGTGCCCGCACCCGCACCCGCACCCGCGTCGGCATCGTCGCCGTCGCCGTCGCCGTCGCTGGGGGCGAAGTGGACTCCGGGCATGGGCGGGCCGTCACCCTTGGGGTTGAGGATCGCGTCCATGATCAGCTGCAGTTGTGCCGCGACGTCCGGGGTCAGATATCCCCGGATCGCGTGCACACCGTCCTGGAGACGCCCGATCGTGATCCCTCGCCGACGGCGGGAGTCCTCATCTTTCGGTTCCTCCCCGTCCGGGTCGAACATCGACGCGAGATCCTCCGCAAGAGCCTTCAAATCCTGCGCCGTCGGCGCCGGACCCGGCGCGTCCCCCTCGACGCCCGTGTCGACCCCGTGCCCGCGCGCGCACCCCGCCAGCGCGACATCCGCCGCCAGGCGTTGATCCACGCTGAGACGATCCCACACCTTCTCGATCGGGCCCGTCGCCGCGAGGAACCCCGCCACCCCGACCACCCCGTCCAACAGCGCGAGCCGCAACTCCGACCACCGGGCCGGCATCCGCTCCCCCGCCAGACTCACCGGCCGTCGCACCAGATCGACGACCGTGTCGACCCGCGATGCACCCCGCACATCCACCCGCACCGTCCGCTGCAACAACTCATTCACACCCCGACACCCCACCGAGTGCGGAAAGTCACCCGCGTCTCCCGTCGCGATCGTCTCGACGATCACCGCCTCCGCACGCCGGAAGACAGCCCCGGCACCCTGCAACACGGTGACCCGATCCGCGTCCGACAGCCCGGCGAGCGCGTCGTCGGACAGCACCGTGTCGAGGTCGGCGATGACCCGATCCAGAAGCTTCACCGTGCTGTTCATACCACTGAGTCAACCCGCAACCACCGACATTCACGACCCGAAACCACCCCGAATTACCCCAGATCAGAGGCGTATTCCAATCTCCCAGAATGCCGCTGGTGAGGCGGGATCTGGGAGCGCCGGGACGACAGGAGACCGGCAGGCCTCACGGCTCCGAGCGCGTCGGCAAGACACGGATGGGAACGGGAGCGAGAGCGTCGGCACGATAGGAGGATGAAACCGAGCAAGACCCGCGGGCGGGTTCGGCAATCCCGATGGGCGGGTCCGACAGGGGCGGAACCGGTGAGCAGGACGGGAGTAGGCGGGCAGGGTCGAGAGCTCAGCCTCGCACCGACTCCGCCTTCAGGAACACGTCGACCGTATCCTCGCTCTCGAGCACGAAGCCGTGCCTCTCATACAACCGACGTGCCGGACTCCCCTGCAGCACGTTGAGGCGGAACGGCTGCCCAGCCGCACCACGCTCCATCAGGACGCGAGCGAGCACCGCAGAGCCCAGCCCACGCCCTTGCGAACCCGGCGCGAGGTAGAAGTGCTCGATCCACCCGGCATCGGGCTCGCCACGGACCGCGATGAGACCGACATCCTCTCCGTCCACGACGATCACGTGCGTGTTCTCCGGAGCGAACGCATCGAGGAACCGCTGGCGCACGCGCACGGGGTCGTACCGGCCCAGGCGCTCCAGATCGGGGCGCATGACGACCGCCCGCAGCTCCGCCATCCACGGAGCATCCGACGGACTGCTCGCTCGAAGACTCCACCCGACTGACACAGCATCCATACAATCACCCGATTCGCCTGCCGCACTCCACCTGCGTCCGACCCCGGGCGATGCGAGTCCCTACAGCGCGAGCAGCACGATCCCGGCGGCGACGACGGCGGAGGCGGCGATCCGCCACCCCGGCCTGCTCTCCTTCAGCGCGAAGACGCCGAACAGAGAGACCAGCACGACGCTGACCTCGCGCAGCGGGGCGACGAGGGCGACGGGCGCGATCTGGATGGCCGTGAGCACCAGGATGTATGACAGCGGCGACAGGATGCTGAACGCCACGATGCGTCGCCATTGCGTGCGGCCGAGCGTGCGGACGGCTTCCCACCGCCCGCGCACGCCGATCGAGTAGAACGGGATCTCGAGCAGCATCGTGCCGACCATGAACGCGACGGGCGACAGGTTCCAGGTGCGCACGGCGTTCGCATCCCAGATCGTGTAGACCGCGATCGCGACGCCGGTGAGGAGGCCGAACAGGAGCCCGGGGTCGACGACTCGTCGTGAGCGGGACGAGCGTCCGCGGTCGACGAGCCCGATCGCGACCACTCCGAGGATGATCGCAGCGACCCCGATGAGAGCGAGGGCGGACGGGCGCTCCCCGAGCAGCAGGACGGCGACGATGACCGACAGGAACGGCCCTGTGCCCCTCGCGGTCGCGTAGACGGTGGACAGGTTGCCCTCGCGGTATCCGCGCTGCAGGACCGCCATGTAGACCACATGGAGCACGGCGGACACCCCGACGCCCAGCAGGAAGCCACACAGGTCGTCGGTACCGAGCCCGCCGGTGAACGGGATGACCCCGATCCACACGACAGTGCCCCCGACGGCGCCCCACCACAGGAACGGCATGCCAGCCTTGCTCACCCCGTGCGCGATGACGTTCCACGCAGCGTGGGTGACCGCGGCGGCGAAGACGAGAGCGAAGGCGAGAGCGGACATGTGAGACCCTTCCGCCCGTCGCGAGGCGCGACGAACAGGGTCCTCCGGGCTTTTGTCCTGTCAGATGACGGCGCCCCTGCGGAGGGACACCGTGGCGCCGCTCGGACCAGACGGGACGAACCCCGGAACCCTAGGCGCTATCGGCACTCACGGTACCCGCCGATAGTGACCGGGAGGTGAACAGCGCACATGAACAGCACGCGAGCCCGCACGAGATGCCGGATGAGCGCTGAGGCGCCCGATACGGGATCCGTGCCGGGCGCCTCACTTCGACTCTCAGCTCGTCGGGGCTGCGTTCTCCCGGCGACGCACGCGGGAGAACAGCAGCACGAGCGCACCGATCGCGAGCAGCGCGAGCGCCCAGCCCAACCCGGTGATGACGCCGCCGGTCGTCGCGAGGACGTCGAGATCGACCGTCGTGGTCGCGGCGGCCGAGACGATGATCGTGCCCGCGGCACCGCTCACCGTCGCGACGTTCACGACCCGACCGTTCGCGACATCGCCCGTCGTCAGCGTGTAGCCGATCGGGCCGCAGGCGGCGGTGTCACCCGGTGCGAGGTCGGGCACGTCGCACGCGAGCACCCCTCCGAGCTTCGGGTCGTCGATCGCGATGGCCGTCAGCGTGCGCGCTCCGGTGTTCGTCACGGTGAAGCGGAACTGCACCGTGTCGCCGGCATCCACCTTGCCGTTGCCGTTCACGTCGGCGTACTCGCCTCCGGTCTTCGCGAGCGCGATCGCCGGCTGCGCCTCGAGAGGCGTGATCACGGTGTCATCCACGGTCGGCGGCACCGTGCCGGTTCCTGTTCCCGTCGCCGTGGCGGTGTTGACGATCTGCCCCGCGTCGATCTCGGCCTGGGTGATCACTGCGGCAGGGCCCGTGCACAGTGCCGATTCGCCGGGGGCGAGGTCGGTCGGGTCGCAGACGACGACGCCGTCCAGGCGCGGGTCAGACACCGAGACGCCGGAGAGCGTCGTCGTTCCCGTGTTGGTGACGGTGAACGTGTAGGCGATGGTGTCGCCGGCATCCGTCCGTCCGTTGCCGTTCGCGTCGACGACGGCCGCAGCCGACTTCAGCAGCGTGAGCGCATCGGTGCCGACCACGGTCACATCCGCGTCATCCGTGCCCTCGGCACTGCCGGCGACCGACTGACCGGTCACCGTCGCGGTGTTGCGCACGATGCCGGCGTCGATGTCAGCCTGCGTGAGCACGTACTCGACGGGTCCGCAGTCGACGTCGTCCGCCGGAACGAGTGCGAGACCGTCGAGCGCGGGGCAGTCCACGACGCCGCCGAGCAGCGCATCATCGAGGACGATGTCGGTCAGGACGGTCGTGCCGGTGTTGCTGATCCGGAACGAGTAGGCGATCGTGTCGCCGGCCCCGATCATGCCGTCGTCGTTCGCGTCGACCGGCTCGCCAGGAGTCTTCGTCAGCGAGATGCCGGGAGTGCCCGCGAACAGGACCTCTGCGGACGCCTCGTCACTCACGGCGCCCAGCGGTCCGGTGCCGGTCGCGGTGGCCGTGTTCGGACGGCTGCCGCGCTCGATGTCCGCCTGCGTGAGCGTGTAGGTGAACGGCCCGCAGTCGCTGGAGGCGCCGACGCCGAGCACGTCGATCGTGCACAGCACTCCGGCTCCGAGCAGCGGATCGGTGATCTCCACGTCGCTCAGGGTCGTGTTGCCCGTGTTGCTCGTCGTGAAGGTGTACTGGACCGTGTCACCGGCGCCGATGAACCCGTCGCCGTTCGCGTCCTGCACCAGACCGACGTTCTTCTGCAGGTCGATGCCGGCGGTCTGATCGATGTCGGCGGAGGCGGATGCCGTGTCCGACACCGTTCCGACCGGGGCATCGGCCGTGACCGATGCGGTGTTGCGCACGATCCCCGCATCGATGTCGTCCTGAGTCAGCGTGTAGTCGACCGGCGCGCAGGTCACGGATGCTCCCGGAGCCAGCGAAGCCCCCGCGAGCGCCGCGCACACGACCGGTCCGCCCAGCATCGGGTCGGTGATCTGCGCGTTCGTCAGGGTCGTGGTGCCGGTGTTCGTGACGGTGAACGTGTAGGCGATGGTGTCGCCGGACGTCACCTGCGCACCGCCGTCGACATCGATCACCGTGCTCGGCGACTTCGTCAGCACGATGCTGTTCACTGCGGGAACAGTCACATCGGCCTCCGCGCCGTCGGTCGCCACACCCAGAGCGGACTGAGCGGTGACGGACGCCTCGTTGTGCACGGTGCCCTCATCGATGTCCTGCTGCGTGAGCACGTAGACCACCGGCGCGCAGGTCACCGAGGCACCCGGTGCGAGAGGTGCGCCGAATGCCGCACAGGCCACCGCTCCTCCGAGCAGCGGATCGGTGATCGCCGCACTCGTGAGCGTGACGGTGCCGGTGTTGCGCACCGTGAACGTGTAGGCGACGGTGTCGCCGACGTCTGTGCGTCCGTTCCCGTTCGCGTCGACCGGGGCGCCTGCCGTCTTCACGAGCTCGACCTGCGGGGTGCCCGACACGGGGACCTCGACCGTCGAGGTGTTGTCCGACGGATCGGGGTCGGGCGTCGTCGACGTCACGGTCGCGGTGTTCGACAGCGTCGCGCTCGTGATCGCCGGATCGACCGTGCCGCTGACCGTCGCGGTGAAGGTGGCGCCGACGGCGAGGGTGCCGACCGCGCAGTCGAGCTGCGCCCCGGTGATCGCGCAGCCGGCGGTGGACGTCGTCGGGTTCAGCAGACCGGCCGGCAGGGAGTCCGAGATCGCGACCGCGGAAGCCGGGCTGGGTCCGCTGTTCGTCACGACGATCGTGTACGTGATCGGCCCGTTCACCGGTGCCGGGTTCGCCGAGCTCGTCTTGACGATCGACAGGTCGGCAGACGGCGTCACGACGACCGTCGAGGTGCCTGTGTTGTCGGAGGGATCGGGATCGGGCGTCGGCGAGGTCGCCGTCGCGTTGTTGGTCAGCGTGCCGACCACGGTCGCGGTGGCCGTCACGGTCAGAGTCGCCGATTCTCCGGGGAGCAGAGTGCCGACGGTCCACTGGTGGTCGGCGGGCGACCAGGCGCCCGCGCTCGGCGTGGCCGAGGTGACCTCGAGCCCGGCCGGCGCGACCTCGGTCACGACGATGCCTGCCGCGGCGGACGGCCCGTCGTTGCGCACCGTGATCACGAAGCTCGCCACTCCTCCGAGCGGGATGCTCGGAGTCGACGTCGTCTTCACGACGCTGACGTCTGCGCTCGGGGTGAGCGCGACGTCGACGCCGGAGGTGTTGTTCGCCGGGACCGGGTCGGGGGTCGCCGAGGTGGTGGTGGCCGTGTTGCGGATCGTGCCGGAAGCGGTCGCCGCCCACGTGCCGGCGATGTTCACCGTGGTGGACGCGCCGGGTGCGAGGTCGCCCACGGCGCAGTTCACCGTGCCGCCCCCGATGGTGCACCCCGGACTGATCGACTCGACGGTGAAACCTGCAGGGAGCGTGTCGGTGATCGTCACCGCACGCGCGACGGACGGGCCGTTGTTCGCGACCTCGATCGAGTACGAGAAACCGCTGCCCGGCGTGCCTGTGGCCGGCGCGGTCTTCGCGATGCTGAGGTCGGCGCTCTGCACGATCTCGACCTCTGCGGAGGCGGAGTTGTTCGTGGTGTCGACGTCTTCTGCCGGCGATGCGACAGAGGCGGTGTTGATGGTGCTGCCCGCCGGGGCGTCGGCCGCGACCACGGTCGACACGACGACGATGGCGGTGGCCTGATCGGCGAGGTCCGCCCAGGTGCAGCGAACCGTGGTGTCGGTGAACGAGCAGTCGGCCCCGGCCGGGGTAGCGACCCCCGTCACGGTGAAGCCGGAAGGCACGGTGTCCTCGAGCACCGCGTTGACGGCATCCGAGTCGCCGTTGTTGGTCACAGTGATCGTGAAGTCGACCGCACCTCCGGCTGCGACCTGCGTCACCGACGGTGTCTTCGTCACCGCGAGATCGGCGATGATGTCGGGCTGGAAGCTGGTGGAGTCGACGTTGTTCGTCGGGTCGGAGTCGGGGGTGCTGCTCGTGACGCTCGCCGAGTTCTGCACGACAGCGGCAGCAGGGCTGATCGAGACGACGATCGTCGTGTTGACCGCGGCGCCCGGCGCGAGTGTGCCGATGCTGCACTCGACGACGCCGAGATCGACGGCGCACTCGCCCTGATCCGACACGACGCTCACGAAGGTGGTCTCGGGGTCGAGCGGATCTGTGAGCCGCACGTCACGGGCCTCTGAGGGGCCGTCATTGCGGGTGGTGAGCGTGTAGGTGACGTTCTGCCCTGCGACGGGAACCGCCGGAGCGAAGGTCTTGGTCACCGAGACATCGCTGATCGCGGTCAGGGTGCCCGACGCGGTCGCGGTGTTGTTGCCGGGGTCGACGTCGAATCGCGACCCCGACACCGACGCGGTGTTCGTGAGTGCTGCTCCCGGCTCGAACGAGGGCGAGACCGTGCCGGTCACACTGATCGTCGCGCTGGCCCCGACCGCGAGGTCGGGTAGGGAACAGGTGATCGTGCCGCCGACGGTGCAGGATCCGCCGCTCGGTGTGGCCTGGACAGCCGTGAAGCCGGCAGGGACGGCATCCGTCACCGTGACCCCCGTGCCGGTCTGGGGTCCGTTGTTCGTGACCCCTATCGTGAAGGTCGCAGGCTGCCCGGCGACCAGCGGACTCGTGGCGAGCGTCTTGGTGATCGCGAGGTCCGCCGCCTGGTTCACCGGCGTCAGTGCCTCCTGCGTGGTCGATGTGCGGTCGATGTTCGTGACCGGCTCGCGGAAGGCGACCCGCGCCTCGTTGACGATCGTGGTGCCCGCGGCCTCTGTCCTGACCTTGGCGTCGAACGTGTACGACGTGACCGCGTCGACAGCGATCGAGCCACCGGCCGTGGCGGTTCCGCCGTCGCCGAGGCGCACTCGCAGCGTGCGGGTGCCGCCCGTGTACTCGCCCCGGTCATCGCCCGTGGCGTCGGTGAGAGCACCGGCCCCTGGGCCGCTCACGATGCGGATCGAGCCGGGCACGAAGTCGATGCCGGCGGGCAGGACGTCGGTCGAGACCGACTGGAGAGCGGGGTTCCCGCCGTCGTTGCGGGTGGTGACGGTGTAGCGGAGAGTGTCGCCGATCTCGGCCGTGCTGCCGCCGCGCGTGAGGTTCGCGACCGACTTCGTCGAGATGAGGCAGGGCCCGGTGCCGAACGCGATGTCGTCGAGCAGGTTGCCGACGGACGCGTTGCCGGTCGCGCTGCTGACCGCCTGGAATCCGAAGCGCGTCGTGGTCTGCCCGGCAGGCACGGTGTACGAGCCCGTGTGCGTGCCCCATGCGGCGGTGCCGTCGGTGAGCGAGCCGCTCACGTTGGCGAGGGTGCTCCCCGGCACGCCGATCACGACACGCATCGTGTCGTTGCCCTCGCGGCCGCGGTGCTTGAGCGACCAGTACAGCGTCTGCCCTGGCGTCGTGGCGACGTCCTGGTAGAGCGTGCTCGCCTGGGTGGCGTTGAGTTCGGCGAACTGCGACCCCTGACCCGCCGGGTAGTTTCGGGGGTTGCCGGGAGAGCGCCACAGCTCGATCTGGTTGTCGGTCGCGGTCGTGAACCAGCCGGGGACGAGTGCCTCGTCGGCGATGATCACACCCGACGCGATAACGGGCTGCTCGAAGCTGCCGTTGTCGAGTGACAGCGACCCCGCGCACTGCGTGGGGTTCTGAGCTGCCGACGCCGACGTGGGCGCCACGGTGTCTGTGACCACCGTGAGTCCGACCGCGATCAGAAGTGCTGCCGTCGCGCCGGCGATGGCGCGACGAATGGACGAGTGAGCGTGTGCAGACACAGCTTTCCCCTGTTTTCTCCCCCGAGGTCTCCCCGCATCGTTCCGAACGACACACCTCGCGTCTCGACCCTAGCCGCGGGGGCCGCTTGGATTCAGTCCCGTATCGAACGCCGATATCGGATCGATACCGGTATACCGGTCATATCGGCTGGAGGAGCGGCTGCCCGCGACGAGCCGGCCGCGATCGACCACCGACCGAGCCGATTACGATCGAAGGATCCCCTTCAGGAAGGTCGCTCATGCCCGTCACCCCGGATGCACTCGCCCACGCCGAGGACCTCGCCGACTTCGTCGCCGCCTCTCCCTCGAGCTACCACGCCGCTGCGGAGGTGGCCAGGCGCCTGCAGGATGCCGGATTCACTCCTCTGTCCGAAGAGGACGCGTGGGACGTCATGCCCGGCGGACGCTACATGGTCGTGCGCGACGGTGCCGCCATCGCGTGGACCATTCCGGCGGACGCGACGGCCGTCACGCCCACGCACGTGCTCGGCGCCCACACCGACTCCCCCGGGTTCAAGCTCAAGCCGCAGCCCACAACAGGGTCGAAGGGCTGGCTGCAGGCTGCCGTCGAGGTCTATGGAGGGCCGCTGCTGACCTCCTGGCTCGACCGCGAGCTGCGCCTCGCCGGCCGCCTGGCCCTCGCCGACGGGCGCGTGGTGCTCGCCGGCACAGGAGCGCTGCTGCGCCTCCCCCAGCTCGCGATCCATCTCGACCGCGACGCGAACACGAGCCTGGCGCTCGACAAGCAGTTCCAGACGCAGCCCGTCTGGGGTCTCGGCGACCCGACCCAGGAGGACGTCCTGGCGGAGCTCGCGGGCTCGGCCGGAGTCTCGGCATCCGACATCCGCGGCTACGACGTCGTGATCGCCGACACCGCTCGCGGCGCGGTGTTCGGCAAGGACGATGCCTTCTTCGCCTCCGGTCGACTCGACGACCTCGCCTCGGTGCATGCAGGAGTCGTGGCGCTCGAGGCTCTCGGCACTCCCTCGACCGGCCCCATCGCCGTCCTCGCCGCCTTCGATCACGAGGAGCTCGGCTCCCACTCGCGTTCCGGCGCGGCAGGCCCCTTCCTCGAAGACATCCTCGGACGCGTGTACGACGCGCTCGGCGCCGACGCCTCCGAGCGCCGTCGCGCCTTCTCCTCGTCGTGGTGCCTGTCGAGCGACGTGGGCCACTCGGTGCACCCGAACTACGCGCACAAGCACGACCCCGTGGTGCAGCCGGTGCTCGGCTCCGGTCCGATCCTCAAGCTCAACGCCAACCAGCGCTACGCGACGGATGCCGTCGGCTCTGCCGCCTGGCGCCGGTGGTGCGAAAGTGCTGACGTCACGACGCAGGAGTTCGTATCGAACAACACCGTGCCCTGCGGCTCGACGATCGGCCCGATCACGGCGACGCGCCTCGGCATCCGCACCGTCGATGTCGGCATCCCGATCCTGTCGATGCACTCGGCGCGCGAACTCGCCGGCGTATCGGACCTGCACGACCTCACTCGTGTCGCGGGAGCATTCTTCGCCGGCTGAGCCCCGCGGGGCATCCGCAGTGCCAGGATGATGGAATGACGGACATCAAGCCTGCTCTCATCGAGCGCGCGGGCATCGAGATCATCCCCGAATCCGACCGCACGGCGAAGCCGAGCGACCTGTTCTGGCCGTGGTTCGCAGCCAACGTGTCGGTGTTCGGCATGTCTTACGGATCGTTCGTGCTCGGCTTCGGGATCTCGTTCTGGCAGGCGACCATCGTGTCGGTCATCGGCATCGTCGTGTCGTTCCTGTTGTGCGGACTGATCGCGATCGCGGGCAAGCGCGGTTCGGCGCCCACCATGGTGCTCTCCCGCGCCGCCTTCGGCGTGCAGGGGCAGAAGGTTCCCGGCATCGTCTCGTGGCTGACGTCCATCGGCTGGGAGACGTTCCTCGCGATCATGGCCGTGCTCGCCACGGCCACCGTCATCACCCAGCTCGGCGGCGACGGCGACAGCCTCGCGCTGAAGATCACAGCGACCGTCATCGTCGCCGCCCTCATCGTCGCAGCCTCCGTGCTGGGCTATCACACCATCATGAAGCTCCAGTCGGTGCTCACCTGGGTCACCGGCGCCGTGACGATCCTCTACATCGTCCTCGCCGCCCCGAGCATCGACATCGCCGCTGTCATGGCCCGACCAGACGGCGGCATCGGACAGGTCATCGGCGCGCTCGTCATGGTGATGACCGGATTCGGCCTCGGCTGGATCAACATCGCCGCCGACTGGTCGCGCTATCAGAAGCGCACGGCATCCGATGGGGCGATCGTCGCCTGGAACACGATCGGCGGCTCCGTCGCTCCGGTGATCCTCGTGGTCTTCGGTCTGCTGCTCGCCGGTTCCGACGACGAGCTCAGCGCCGCGATCGCGGCCGACCCGATCGGCGCCCTCGCCACGCTTCTGCCTCTTTGGGTGCTCGTGCCGTTCCTGCTCACGGCCGTGCTCGCGCTGGTCTCGGGTGCCGTGCTGGGCATCTACTCCTCGGGCCTCACGCTGCTGAGCCTCGGCATCCGCATCCCGCGCCCGTCCGCCGCGGCGATCGACGGCGTGATCCTCACCCTCGGCACGATCTACGTGGTGTTCTTCGCCACCGACTTCCTCGGCCCGTTCCAGAGCTTCCTCATCACGCTCGGCGTGCCGCTGGCATCCTGGGCGGGCATCCTGATCGCCGACATCCTCCGACGCAAGAAGGACTACGACGATGAGGCCCTGTTCGACAGCCGCGGACGCTACGGCGCCTGGGACTGGACCTCGATCGGCACCATGGTGGTCGCGAGCGTCATCGGCTGGGGCTTCGTGCTCAACGGCTTCGCCGACGCCGCCCCATGGAACAACTGGCAGGGATACCTGCTCGGCCTCGTCGGCGGAGTCGACGGCGACTGGGCCTACGCGAATCTCGGGGTCTTCTTCGCGCTGGTGCTGTCGTTCGTCGTGACGTGGTTCGCCCGCGCCGGAAAGATCCGTCGCCAGGAGCAGACCGCGTGACCGGCGGCGCCACCGCGTCGACCGAGGATTCCTGGCTGATCGTGATCGACCCGCAGGCGATCTTCGCGTCGCCCGACTCGGCGTGGGGATCGCCGTTCTTCGCCGACGTGATCCCCCGCATCCGCGAGCTCGCCGGAGCCTTCGGCGACCGCGTGATCGTGACACGCTGGATGCCGACCGCCGACCGCTCGACCTCGTGGGGCGCGTACTTCGCCGCCTGGCCGTTCGCAGACCAGCCCTCCGGCGATCCGCTGTTCGACCTGGTTCCCGACGCGGTCGGCCTGTCGCCGCATCCGACGCTCGATCTGCCGACGTTCGGCAAGTGGGGCTCCGCGATCGAAGAGATCGTCGGCCGCGGCGCGCACGTCGTGCTGGCGGGAGTCTCGACGGACTGCTGCGTGATCTCGACCGCCCTCGCCGCAGCGGATGCCGGGGCGCACGTCACGATCGCCGCAGACGCCTGCGCCGGCTCGACGGCCGAGAACCACGCCGCCGCGATGCAGGTGATGGGGCTGTATCCGCCCCAGATCATGGTCAGCAATACGGAGACGGTGCTGACGGAGCGCTAGCCCGCAGTGCGCACGGCCGCCGCGATGTCGGCGGGTGACCCCCGCCACGGTGCTCCGTGTCCGGGAAGCACCCAGGATGCCGAGACGGCGGCCAGCCGGTCGAGAGATGCGTCGGCCTCCTCCGGCTCGTCCGTGAAAGGCGCGGGCTGCGGACCCACGCGCCCCGTCAGAACGTGGCGCGTGGTCAGCGCGTCTCCGACGAAGACGGCGTCCGCCCCGGGGATGTGCACCGCGATGCTGCCGGGCGAGTGACCAGGCATGCCGATGACGACCGGGGATCCGGGAAGGTCGAGCACCTGACCGTCGGCGACGGTCACGACCTCCGACACGTGCCGTGTGCGCAGCGCGTTCTTGCGCACGCCGTAGGCGAAGAACCCGAGCATCGGACCGATGCGCGCGGGCCCCATCGGGGTCTTCGGCTTCTCACCCGTGCGCACCCGATGCGCATCGGCGCTGTGGATGAAGACGGGCACGCCCGCCTCACTGCGCAATCGCTCGGCGAAGCCGATGTGGTCTCCGTCGCCGTGGGTGAGCACCAGACCGCGGATGTCGGAGAGCGGGCGACCGAGCTCGGTCAGCTTTCGCCGCAGGTCGTTCCAGTGACCGGGCAGCCCCGCGTCGACGAGTGTGATCCCCTCGGGCAGGTCGACCAGATAGGAGGCGACGACGTCGTTTCCGAGTCGATGCAGGTGCGGTGCGAGCTTCATGGTCGTCCCTTTCGAGCTGGTCTATGATGGCTACATTACGTAGCTATCATAGCTATTGTCAATAGCCATGAAGGAGCCCCGATGCCGACCCCCGAACGAACCTCGCTGGCGGCGATCGTCGACGCCGGCCGCGACATCCTCGAGACCGCCGGCCCCACCGGACTCACCATGCAGGCCGTCGCCGAGCGCGTCGGAGTGCGGGCACCTTCTCTCTACAAACGGATCCGCGATCGCGACGCCCTGCTGACGGCGGTCGCCGAGGCCTCAGCTGATGCGCTGACGAGCCGACTCGAGACCGCGGGCGACGAGCTCCCCCTCCTCGCCGCCGCCTACCGCTCCTTCGCGCACGAGCACCCCGAGGCGTTCCGTCTGCTGTTCACGGCGTCCGCCCCCGATGACGCCCTCCACCGGACCTCCGCTCCGGTGCTGCGCTCCTGCGCCGACCTCGTGGGGCCGGAGCGTGCGCTCGACGCCGCTCGCCTGTTCACCGCCTGGGCGACAGGGTTCCTGCAGATGGAGCTCGCCGGCATGTTCCGTCTCGGCGGCGACGTCGACGAGGCGTTCGACTATGCGATGGATCGCATCATCGCCGGGCTCACGGCCGCCTGACCGCGCGCGCCCGAGCGGATGCCTGCCTACCGGAATACTGCCAAGATGATGCGCGGAGAGGGGTTTCCATGACCACGAGCGCACACGAAGACGAGTCCGACCGCCCGCAGAGGGCGCGACGCCCGTGGCACCGCGCAAAGGTAGCGGTGGGGCTGGTCCTCCTCGTCACCGCGGTGGTCGCGATCATCGGGTCGCTCACCCCGTGGCCCTCCGCGATGCTCATCCGCTCGGTGTTCACGAAGGGCGGCGACGAGACCGCCGCCGAGATGGAGAAGCACGTCCCCGACACGGCGCTCACCGAGCAGCTCGACGTCGCCTATGCCGACGGCGGCGTCGACACCACGATGGACGTCTTCACACCGGCATCCGCCACCGGGCCGCTGCCGACGGTCGTCTGGATCCACGGCGGCGCGTGGATCTCGGGGTCGAAGGAGAACGTCGATCCGTACATGCGCATCCTCGCGTCCGAGGGATACACGACCATCGCGGTCAACTACACGATCGGCCCGGAGGGCAAGTATCCGCTCGCGGTGCACCAGCTCAACGACGCGCTCGCCTACATCGACGAGCATGCCGAGGAGTTGAACGTCGACCCGAGCCAGATCGTTCTCGCCGGAGACTCGGCCGGTGGCCAGCTCGCCAGCCAGATGGCGACGCTCATGACGAGCCCCGACTACGCCGAGATCCTCGGCATCACCCCCGCGCTGACGAAGGACCAGGTGGTGGCGACCGTGCTCAACTGCGGCGTCTACGACCTCGCCGCCCTCGCAGCTCTCGACGGCGTGGTCGGCTGGGGACTCAAGACGTCGATGTGGGCGTATGCGGGAACCAAGACCTGGGCGGAGGACTCGACGGGCTCCACGATGTCGACGATCGACTGGGTCACGGAGGACTTCCCGACGACCTACATCTCGGGCGGTAACGGCGACGGACTCACCTGGCTGCAGTCGATTCCCCTGGCTAAGCGCCTCGACGACCTCGGGGTGGACGTCACGACGCTGTTCTGGCCCGCCCCGCACACGCCCGCGCTGCCGCACGAGTATCAGTTCCACCTCGACATGCCCGACGCGCAGACAGCCCTGCAGAAGACGATCGACTTCCTGAACGCGCACACCACGCGCTGATCTGCCCGGCCTTTCCTGACCAGGGCCGGCTGCTACTTCATGGTGTCGAGGATGCCGACGAGGTCGTCGAAGGTCGTCAGCGGGTTGAGGATCGCGAACCGCGTGTTGGGGCGACCGCGATGCGAGCTCGGCACGACGAACGCCCGCTGCGAGTCGAGCAGCTCGTCGGACCACCGGTCGTAGTCCTCGCGCTCCCACCCCTCACGCTCGAAGACCACCACCGAGAGCTGCGGGTCGCGCACGAGTCGCAGCTCGGGGCGGTCGGCGATCTCGGCGGCGATCTTCTTCGTGAGAGTGAGCGTCGCGCTCACGGCCTCGCGATAGGCGGTCACGCCGTAGGTCGCGAGGGAGAACCAGAGCGGCAGCCCGCGGGGGCGACGCGTCAGCTGGATCGAGTAGTCCGACGGGCTGAAGTCGCCCGCGTCGGTGAGGGTGTCGAGGTACTCGGCATGTTGTGTGTGCGCACGACGGCCCGCATCGGGGTCGCGGTAGATCAGCGCGCAGCAGTCGAACGGCGCGAAGAGCCACTTGTGCGGATCGACGATGACCGAGTCGGCGCGCTCCACTCCCGCGAAGATGCCGCGAGCCTCGGGAGCGAGCATCGCGGTGAGACCGTATGCGCCGTCGATGTGCAGCCAGAAGTCGAACTCGTCTTTGAGTGCGGCGATGCCGGCGATGTCATCGACGATTCCGAAGTTCGTGGAGCCGCCCGTCGCCACGACAGCGCAGATCTCATCGCCGTGCTCGCTCAGCGCCTCGCGTACGGCATCGGCCCTCAGCACGCCGTCGTCGCCCGCGGGCACGAGCAGCACATCGGCGTCCATGACCTTCGCCGCCGACTTGTTCGAGGAGTGCGCCTCGACGCTGCACAGGATCTTCCACCGGCGAGGCAGTTCTCTGCCCGCCTCGACGAGTTTCGCCTTCGCCGCCTCGCGAGCGGCGACCAGCGCCGACAGGTTGCCGATCGTGCCGCCCTGCACGAACACTCCCCCTGCCGTGTCGGGGAGGCCGAACTCGGAGGCGAGGAACGAGAGCACCTCGTTCTCGGCGTGGACGGCGCCGGCGCCTTCGAGCCAGCTTCCGCCGTAGAGCCCGGACGCCGAGACCACGAGGTCGAACGCGATCGATGCGATCGTCGGCGCGGTGGGGATGAACGAGAGATACGACGGGTGACTCGTCGTCAGACACGCAGGGGCGAGGATGTGCTCGAACACGCTCAGGGCGCGCTGCGAGCCGAGCCCTGCATCCGTGATCGTCGTTCCCACCAGCCTGTTGAGCTCGGCCGGAGTCTGCGGCTTGTCGAGCGGCACGTCGGCCGCGAGCATCCGTCGTCGCGAGTAGTCGAGCACGGCGTCGACGATCGCCGTCGATTCGGCCGAGGCCGCGTGCATGCGTTCTGCTCCCATGAGCTGTCCTTAATCGTGGTTCTCTGCGAGTGGTGTCGCTGCGAGCGGTGTCGTCTCGAGCGAATGGGGGATCGCCGGCGCCTCGACCGGCACGTCGAGCACCGCCGAGAGGGTGCGGCGGGCGAGGTCGGCCCGGTCGCGTGGCGCCCAGTGCACCAGCGAGTGCGCGCTCATGCCGTCGACCATGGCCAGCAGCATCCATGCCGACGAGCCGGCGTCCACGCTCAGCACCGGGTCCTCGGCGATGGCGCGGGCGATGAGGTCTTCGAGAGCGCTGTGCCAGAGGTCCATCTCGGCCCGCACCCGCGCGCCGAGAGCCTCGTTGCGCGCTCCGAGCGCCCAGGACTGCACCCAGACCATGGCGACGTCGTCGCGTGAGTCGTCGAGCAGCGTCTCGATGAGTCGCAGCAGGTTCGTGCGCAGGTCGACGGCGTGGTCGTATGCGGCGATGACCTCGTCACGCTCGGCCGACACGATCGCGGTGAACACCTCGGCGACGAACGACTCCATCACGGGCCGGTAGTGCGCGACGAGGGCGGGCGTCACACCTACTCGCGCGGCGACGGCACGCACCGTCAAGGCCTCGAGTCCGCTCTCGGAGGCCAGCGCGACGGCACCGTCGAGGATCGAGCGCTCACGCTCCTCGGGCGGCAGCCGGCGAGGTGCGGCAGCTCTTGACGTCGTCTTCATCACGGGCTACCGTATCACCCGTTGGACACCTGTTCAATAGCGATCACGACTCCTCATCCGCGAGGGCGAGATCAGCAGCGAGGGAGACAATCATGGCCTGGCACATGCCCGCCGAGACCGCACCGCACGACCGCACCTGGATGGCGTTCCCCGCCGAGGGGCCGACCCTGGGTGAGACCGCCTCCGAGCGCGAAGAGGGCTATGCCACCTGGACGGCCGTCGCCCACGCGGTGGCGGAGTTCGAGCCGGTCACGATGATCGTCGACCCCGCCGAGCTCTCCCGCGCGCGGCGGATGCTGGGCGGTGGCATCGACATCGTCGAGGCGCCCGTCGATGAATTCTGGATGCGCGACTCCGGCCCCACTTTCGTGGTCGACGACCACCGCCCCGGCGTTCTCGGCGCCGTCGACTGGATCTTCAACGGCTGGGGCGCCCCCGCATGGGCACAGTGGCAGAAGGCGGCGCAGCATGCGCGCATCATCGCCGGTGCGGTCGGCGCAGAGCTCGTGAGCTCGACGCTCGTCAACGAGGGCGGCGGCATCCATGTCGACGGCGAGGGCACCGTGCTGCTCACCGACACCGTGCAGCTCGATCCACGGCGCAATCCGTTCGCCGACAGGCAGCGCGTCGAGGCCGAGATGGCCCGCACGATCGGCGCGACGAAGGCCGTCTGGCTGCCCCGAGGACTCACGCGCGACTACGACGACTTCGGCACGAACGGGCACGTCGACATCGTGGCCACCCTCGTCTCGCCCGGCCGACTTCTGCTGCACGATCAGCAGAACTCCGACCATCCCGACCACGCCGTGACGCGCGAGCTGCGCGCGCACCTCGGGCAGCAGACGGATGCCGCCGGCCGCCGTTTCGAGATCATCGACCTGCCGGCCCCGGCCACCCTGCGTGACGACGAGGGCTTCGTCGACTGGAGCTACGTCAACCACCTGGTCACGAACGACGGCGTCGTCGCCTGCGGCTTCGGCGATGAGCAGGCCGACGCCACGGCGAGAGAGATCCTCTCCGATGCGTATCCGGGTCGCCGTGTCGTCACGGTCGACGCCCGCCCGCTGTTCGACCGCGGCGGCGGCATCCACTGCATCACCCAGCAGCAGCCGAGCGTGGCGGTGCACTCATGATCGACGTCGTCGAAGCCTCCATCGCCGACCTGCGGCGAGCGCTCGAGACGGGGGCGGCCACCGCCGTCGAACTCGTCGACGCATACCTCGCCCGCATCGCGGCCTACGACGGCCCCGACACCGAGACGGCGTTGAACGCGGTCGTCGTCGCAAACCCCGATGCGCGCGCCGAGGCCGAGGCCTCGGATGACCGCCGTGCACGCGGCGAGGCACTCGGCCCGCTCGACGGCGTCCCGTACACGGCGAAGGACAGCTACCTGGTGCGCGGGCTCACGGCCGCCGCCGGCAGCCCCGCATTCGCCGACCTCATCGCGCAGCGCGACGCGTTCACGATCGAGCGCCTGCGTGCGGGCGGCGCGATCTGCCTCGGGCTGACGAACATGCCCCCGATGGCCAACGGCGGCATGCAGCGCGGTGTCTACGGCCGCGCCGAGAGTCCGTACAGCGCCCAGTTCCTCACCGCGCCCTTCGCGTCCGGATCGTCGAACGGCTCGGGCACTGCCACCGCGGCGAGCTTCGCGGCATTCGGCCTGGGCGAAGAGACGTGGTCGAGCGGTCGTGGTCCTGCGACCAATAACGCCCTCTGCGCCTACACACCCTCGCGCGGCGTGATCTCGACCCGCGGCAACTGGCCGCTCGTGCCGACCATGGACGTCGTCGTGCCGCACGCCCGCACGATGGCCGACCTGCTCGAGGTGCTCGACGTGATCGTCGCCGACGACGCCGAGGTGCGCGGCGACTTCTGGCGCGCGCAGCCGTGGGTGACGCTGCCGGTGTCGTCCGAGGTGCGCCCCGCGTCCTACGCCGCCCTGGCCGACGACGCGGGAACAGCTCTCCGAGGAGCGCGCATCGGCATCCCCCGCATGTACATCAACGCCGATCCGGATGCCGGCACGGCTGACGATCCCGGAATCGGCGGGCCGACCGGGCAGCGCATCGAGACCCGCGCCTCGGTGATCGCTCGGTGGCAAGCTGCGCGCCGCGACCTCGAGGCCGCCGGTGCGACGGTGGTCGAGGTCGACTTCCCCGTGGTCTCGAACTACGAGGGCGACCGACCCGGTGCACCCACCATCGCGACGCGCGGACTCGTGTCTCCCGAGTACCTGAAGCGCGAGATCGTCGATCTGTCGGCGTGGGGCTGGGAGGACTTCCTGCAGGCGAACGGCGACCCGCGGCGGCACACGCTCGCCGACGTCGACGGAGCGTCGATCTTCCCGCATCCCGAAGGAGCACTCCCCGACCGCTACACGGGCTTCGACGACGACATCGCCGAGTATCCGGGCTGGGTGCGCGACAACCCGGGAGTCGGATTCGAGGACATGCCCGAGCTCCCCGACGGACTGCGCGGACTCGAAGAGACCCGTCGCATCGACCTCGAGGAATGGATGGACGAGCATGGACTCGATGCCGTCGTCTTCCCTGCCGTCGCTGACGTCGGGCCCGCCGACATGGACGTGAACGAGGCGTCCGCCGATCTCGGCTGGCGCAACGGCACCTGGATCGCCAACGGCAACCTGACCGTGCGTCACCTCGGCATCCCGACCGTCACGGTGCCGATGGGCCTCATGGCCGACATCGGCATGCCGATAGGCCTGACGTTCGCCGGCCGCGCCTACGACGACTCCGCGCTGCTGCGCCTCGCCGCGGCATTCGAGGCGATCGGTGCGCCCGGCGAGCGTCGCACCGCGCCGCTGCGTACCCCGAGGCTGTGACGCAGCGATTCGCCCCCCAAACATTTCACTATTGTGACGCTCGCCACGATTGTTATATGTTTAACCTGTCCGTCATGACAGGAAGCGACCCATGAGCACCGAGAACAACGAGCGCGAGCTCGAGGCCGGCATCGTCACCGATCTGTCCGGCCGCATGACCTACGGATCGTACCTGTCGCTCGACCAGCTGCTCACCGCGCAGAATCCGGTGAGCGTTCCCGAGCACCACGATGAGCTGCTGTTCATCATCCAGCATCAGACCACCGAGCTCTGGCTCAAGCAGCTGCTGCACGAGCTGTCGTCCGCGCGCGAGCTGCTCGCGAGCGACGACCTGCGCGAAGCGCTGAAGCGCGTCGCGCGCGTCAAGCGCATCCAGGACGTCATGACCCAGCAGTGGTCGATCCTCGCGACCCTGACCCCCACCGAGTACGCCCAGTTCCGAGGCGCGCTCGGCAACTCCTCGGGCTTCCAGTCGGTGCAGTACCGTGCCGTCGAGTTCGCACTCGGCAACAAGAACGAGAAGATGCTGAGCGTCTTCAGCGATCATCCCGCCAACCTCGCGCTGCTCACCGCCGAGTGGCACAAGCCCACGCTCTACGACGAGTTCCTGCGCTACGCGTCTCGCCGCGGCCTGCCGGTCCCGGCCGAGATCCTCGATCGGGACGTGCGCCTCCCTTACCGCGAAACTCCCGAGCTCGTGCCTGCGATCCGCGAGATCTACCAGAATCACCAGCAGCACTGGGACCTCTATGAAGCCTGCGAAGACCTCGTCGACCTCGAGGACAACTTCCAGTTCTGGCGCTTCCGCCATCTGAAGACCGTCGCCCGCACGATCGGCATGAAGGTCGGCACCGGCGGCTCGAGCGGAGTCGGTTTCCTGCAGCGCGCGCTCGACCTGACGTTCTTCCCCGAGCTGTACACCGTGCGCACCGAGATCGGCGGCTGATGCACGCGGCGACCTTCTTCGACGGCGAAGGATGGCGCGACGGCATCCTCGAGCTCGTCGACGGACGGATGCTGCTGAGAAACGCGACACCCGCGCACGATCTGCCGCGCCTTGACGGCGTGATCGTCGGCGGGTTCACCGACCACCACGTGCACCTGCAGCTGGTCGACCACGCCCTGCTGCACAGCTCGACGCTCGCTCGCGTCGTCGATCTGGGCGCGAATCCGGCCGTCGTCGCCGCGCTCTCGGCGAAGATGCGCGCGGCCGAGAACACGTGCGCGAACTCGAGCGGGGCCAGAGAGACATCCGCGGATCCCTGCGGGGCCAATGAAGCATCCGAATCGACGTTCTCCGGTGCGTTTTTGGCCCCGCACGGCAGGAGGGGCCCGCACGAGACTCCGCACCGGGCCGCGCACCCCGTCGCCGTAGAGTTCGCCGGCGCGTTCCTCACCCCCGTCGGCGGCTACCCGAGCGACCGCGACTGGGCACCCGCAGGCTCCTTCCGTGAGGTCGCCGACACCGCGGCGGCCGGCGCGGCCGTCGCCGAGATGGCGAATGCCGGAGCATCCTGCATCAAGGTCGCCAGCAACGCCGATGCCGGGCCCGTCTTCACCGACGACCTGTGCCGCGCGATCCTCGATGCCGCCTCCGCCCGCGGGCTCCCCGTCGTCGTCCACGCCCAGGGCAGCGGAGAAGCCCAGCGCGTCGCGCGCCTCGGTGCCGCTCGCCTGGCACATGCCCCGTTCACCGAACGCCTCGACGACGCCGAGATCGCGGTGCATGCGGCATCCGTCGCCTGGGTCTCGACCATCGCGATCCACGATGGCGACGCACTCGCCACGGCTGTCGACAACGTCCTGCGCTTCCATGCGGCGGGCGGCACCGTGCTCTACGGCACCGACATGGGCAACGGCCCGACGCCCGTCGGCCTGAACGCGAACGAGCTCGCCGCTCTCCGAGACGCAGGGATCACCGGCGCACCCCTGCTCCGCACCCTCGCGCCGCAGGACCCGCGCGATCCCGCATCCGTCCTCCTCCGGCTCCCCGGCACCGACGCCGAGCCGACACTCGCCCGCCCGCTGACCAGCGCTGATCTGAAGGCCTGACATGACTGACACCCGGCACTCCACCCGCATCGACTCCGCCCTGTTCGAGACCGCCCACGCTCTCGACGCCGCCGATCCGCTCCGCGCCCACCTCGACGCCTTCGCCGACGCACCGGGCGTCGGCGCCTATCTCGACGGCAACTCGCTCGGCCGCCCGCTGCGCGACATCCCCGAGAAGCTCGCCGCATTCGTGCGCGACGACTGGGGCACTCGGCTGATCCGCTCGTGGGATGAGCAGTGGATGGCGCTGCCGATGGAGCTCGGCGATCGCATCGCCGAACTCACCCTCGGGGCCGCCGCCGGCCAGACCGTCGTCGCCGACTCGACGAGCGTGCTGATCTACAAGCTGATGCGCGCCGCCGCGGCCGCCGATGCGTCGCGCACCGAGCTCGTGATCGAGGCGGGCAACTTCCCGACCGACCGGTTCATGGCCGAAGGCGTGGCCGCCGAGACCGGCATGACCGTGCGCTGGATCGAACCCGACCCGGTGCTCGGTGTGCAGATCGGCGATGTGATCGCGGCGATCTCCGAGAAGACGGCCCTCGTCTCGCTCAGCCACGTCGACTATCGCTCCGGCGCCCTGGCCGATATGCCGGGGATCACGGATGCCGTGCACGAGGTCGGCGCCCTCATGATGTGGGACCTCTGCCATTCCGCGGGAATCATCCCGATGCAGCTCGACGCCTGGGGCGTCGACATGGCAGTCGGCTGCACGTACAAGTACCTGAACGGCGGCCCCGGCTCCCCCGCGTTCGCGTATCTTCGACGCGAGCACCAGGGCGTGCTGCGCCAGCCGATCCAGGGCTGGTGGAGCGCCGCCGACATCTTCGCCATGGGCCCGGAGTACGTTCCCGCTGGCGACATCCGCCAGCTCCTCAGCGGCACCCCGCCCATCACCTCGATGCTCGCGATGCAGGGGATGCTCGACCTGATCGAGCAGGCGTCGATCGAGGGCGTGCGCGCGAAGGCCGTCTCACTGACCGATTTCGCCGTCCGCGCGTACGACGAGCTGCTCGCCCCGCTCGATGTGCGGCTGCTGAGTCCTCGCGATGCCGACCTCCGCGGGGGCCACGTCACGATCGGGCACCCGGACTTCCGCGCCGTGACGCAACGGCTGTGGGCAGACGGGATCATCCCCGACTTCCGCTTCCCCGATGGCATCCGCCTCGGGCTCTCGCCGCTCAGCACATCGCACGCTGAGACACTCGCCGGCGTGCTCGCGGTGCGCGCGGCACTGGAGTCGTATGACCGGTGACGACCTCGCATCCCCGGCAGCGACCCCGGCAGCGACCCCGGGCACCGCCGCGGCGCCGGCACCGGACGTCATCGCCGCTCCCGTGCTCGACGACATCGACGCGCGTCCGGGAAGCACGGCGTCCCTCCTCCGCACGATCGTCGGCCTGTACCTGCGTCCGCTCGGGGGATGGATCTCGGCGGCCGAGCTCGTGGCGCTCGCGGACGACCTCGGGATCCCCGCCGCCCAAGCGCGCACGGGAATCACCCGCCTCAAGCAGAAGGGCCTTCTGCTCGCCGAGCGCCGGCACGCGATCGGATACCGGCTGAACCCCGATGCCACCACGATGCTCGAGCGAGGCGACCGGCGCATCTTCGAGATGCGCGAGATGACGGATGCCGACAGCTGGTGTCTCATCTCGTTCTCGATCCCCGAGAGCGCGCGCAGCATTCGCCATCAGCTGCGACGGCGGCTGCAGTGGATCGGCACGGGCGTCGTGTCGCCCGCACTGTGGATCTGCCCCGGGCACCTGCAGGGCGAGGTGCAGGAGATCGTCGACGATCTCGAAGCGAGCGAGTGGGTGACGCTGTTCCAGGCCGGCACTCCGACGACGGTGCGCGCACTGCCCGAGGCCGCCGCCGCCTGGTGGGACCTCGAGTCGCTGTGTGCCGAGCACCTCGCGTTCCAGGCCTCGCTCGCGACGCTGCCGTCCGCGCCGTTCGCGGCATATGTGCAGCTGCTCGACCGCTGGCGCGTTCTGCCCTACGTCGATCCGGGGCTGCCCCCGTCGATGCTGCCCGCCGAATGGCCGGGTCGGCGCAGCGTCGCCGAGTTCCAGAGACTGTCGACAGAGTTGTCGGATGCCGCGTGGCAGCGCGTGCTCGACGTCACCGGGGCATCTGCGCGCAGCGCCCGCGCCGCCGACGCCGAGGTCAGCGAGGCGGCTCAGCCGTCGTAGCCCTCACGACGAGCCGGGTCGGCAGGATCACGTGCATCTCGTCGACCTCCCGGCCGGAGAGCAGCGTGAAGACCATCTCCGCCGCGACGGCGCCGAGCCGGCGCATCGGCTGCTGGATGGTCGTGAGCGGCAGAGCGCGACGCGTGGCCTCAGGCACGTCGTCGAAGCCGACGACGGAGAGATCCGCGGGCACCCGCAGGCCGAGCTGGTGGGCGACGTCGATCACCGCGATCGCCGAGAGATCGTTCGCGGCGAACACCGCGGTCGGACGCGAGTCGGAGCTCAACATGACCCTGGCGGAGTCGCGGGTCGCCTCCAGCTCGTAGCGCCCGATGCCGATCAGGGACGGATCCAGCGGGATCCCCGCGTCGGCGAGAGCGCGCCGGTAGCCGGCATCCCGCAGTCCTGCCGACCGCAGATCGGGGCGTCCGGCGAGGAATCCGATGCGACGGTGTCCGAGCTCGATCAGGTGCCTGGTGGCGGCGAGCGCACCCCCGAAGCTGTCGGACTCGACGGTCGGCAGGTCTGCCCTACCGGTGTGCGGGTCTACGGCGACGACGGGAATCTCGGTGCCCGCGCTCACGACCGTGGGGGTCACCATGATCGCCGCGTCGATCAGCGTGCCCGACAGGCGGCTGAGCGACCTGCGCTCCCATCCGTCGCTCGCGCCGTGGTGCGAACCCGCATACGCGAGGAGGTCGAAGCCCATGTCGTGCATGGCCGTGCCGACGCCCTTGAGGATCTCGGCGCTGAACGGCTCGAAGTCGGCCAGGAGCACCCCGATCACGCCGGTGCGACGCGCACGCATGCTGCTCGCGACGAGGCTCGATTCGTATCCGAGCTCCTTGACGGCGTCCAGGACTCGCTGCACCGTGGCATCCGCGATCCCGTATCTTCCGTTGACCGCCTTCGAGACGGTCGACACTGAGACTCCGGCCGCGTTCGCGACATCGTGGATCGTCGTTCGAGCCCCCATGAGACGCCAGCGTAGCCGGGCTCGAACGAGGATGGAAACTGTTTTCGAAAACGTTTGACGAACCTCGACGGTGATTGGAGACTGCATCCCACTGCGGTCTCACCCGAGCTGCCGCAGGCGCCCGCAGTGACGCGGTGCGCAACTCGATGAGGAGAACGATCACATGAACAGCAGAAGGCTCCCCCTCGCCTCCGCGGTCGCAGCAATGGCCGTCGGAGCGCTCGCACTCTCGGGCTGCACCGCGGACTCGTCCGGCTCCGGCGACGGCGGCGACACCACCATGACTCTCTGGCACAACTCGACGACCGGCCCCGGAGTGGAGTTCTGGGAGAAGACGGTCGCCGACTTCGAAGGCGACAATCCCGGAGTCACGATCGAGATCCAGTCGATCCAGAACGAGGACCTCGACGGCAAGCTGCAGACGGCGCTCAATTCCGGCGACGCCCCCGACATCTTCCTGCAGCGGGGTGGCGGCAAGATGGCAGCGATGGTCAAGGCCGGCCAGCTCAAGGACCTCACCGATGTGATCGCCGGCGGCGCGAAGGACGAGATTCCGGATGCCTCCTACAAGGCGAACAGTCTCGACGGCAAGATCTACGCGATGCCGGTCGCGGTGCTTCCCGGCGGCCTGTTCTACAGCCAGGATCTCTTCGATCAGGCCGGCATCACCGAGAACCCGACCACTCTCACCGAGCTCGAGGACGCCACCGAGGCGCTGAAGTCCGCGGGCATCGACCCGATCGCACTCGGCGCCAAGGACGCCTGGCCTGCCGCGCACTGGTACTACTGGCTCGCGCTCCGCGAATGCAGCTCCGACACACTCGCCAAGGCCGCCGACGAGATGGACTTCAGCGACGACTGCTGGGTGCGCGCGGGCGAGGACCTGCAGTCGTTCGCGGCGACCGAGCCGTTCAACTCCGGATTCCTCACGACGCCCGCTCAGCAGGGCGCCGGCAGCTCTGCGGGCCTGATCGCCAACCACCAGGCCGCCATGGAGCTCATGGGCGCCTGGAACCCCGGCGTCATCGGTTCGCTGACCCCCGACCAGAAGCCGCTGGCCGACCTCAGCTGGTTCCCGTTCCCCGAGATCGAGGGCGGTGACGGCGAGCCGGGCTCGATGATGGGCGGCGTCGACGGGTACTCGTGCTCGGTCGACGCACCGGACGCCTGCGTCGACTTCCTGAACTACCTCGGCACCTCCGCGGTGCAGACCGAGTACTACAAGGCCTTCAATGCCCCGCCGGTCAACACCGTCGCCCAGGAGGCCGTCACCGAGCCGTACCTGCAGGACATCCTCGCGGCGTACAACGCGGCTCCGTACGCGACGCAGTGGCTCGACACCGTCTACGGACAGAACGTCGGCAACGCGCTGAACGTCGCGGTGGTCGACCTGCTCGCGGGCAACAGCGACGCCGAGGACCTCGTCAAGGCTGTGCAGGATGCCGCAGCGAAAGCGTGACACGCGTGCCCGGCTGGAAGTGATCCTTCTGGCCGGGCCCGCCCTGCTCGTCTTCCTCGCGTTCGTCATCTTCCCGGTGCTGATGGCGGCCTACTACGGCTTCTTCAGCTGGCAGGGCTACGGTCCGCCCACCGACTTCGTCGGGTTGAAGAACTACCTCACGATCCTCCAGGATCCGCTGTTCCACGATGCGCTCGCGCACAACGGCTTCATCCTGGTGTTCTCGCTCGTGCTCCAGGGACCGATCGCGATCGTGCTGGCCCTGCTGCTGAATCGCAAGATGCGCGGCCAGTCGCTGATCCGCGTGCTGATCTTCGTCCCCTACGTGATCTCCGAGGTCGTCGTCGGCACCGGCTGGAGCCTGATGCTGCAGACCAACGGCGCGATCAACGCGATGCTGACGAACATGGGCCTGGGATTCCTCGCGACCGACTGGCTGTCGGACCCCGGCATCGCCATCTGGACGCTGATGGCGATCATCACGTGGAAGTACATCGGCTTCGCGGTCATCCTGTTCCTCGCGGGCCTCCAGGGCATCCCCGAAGAGCTGCACGAGGCGGCGGCGATCGACGGCGCGTCGTACTGGCAGATCCAGTGGCGCATCACGCTGCCGCTGCTCGCACCCACGCTGCGCATCTGGGCGTTCCTGTCGATCATCGGCTCGCTGCAGCTGTTCGACCTCGTCTACATCATCTGGGGGCAGTACATCGCCTCCACCGCCGGCACCTCGACGATGGCGACCTACATGGTCTCGGAGGGGCGCAACGCCGGCAACTACGGCTATGGCAACGCGGTCGCGGTCGTCCTCTTCCTCATCTCGCTCGTGGTCGCTCTCATCTATCAGCGAGCGGTGCTGCGCAAGGACACCGATGGCGCGCTCACCGGTGCCTCTGGCCGCCGCACGCGCGGCTCTCGATCGCGCGCGCCGCAGGATGCCGCACCGCAGGATGCGGTCACAGACCCCGCCTCAGGTGCAGACGCCACCACACAGAAGGAGTACGTCCGATGACCGCCACCTCGGTGCTCGTCACCCAGCGCCCCTCGCGTCTCGGACGCTCGGGCCGCAACGCCAAGCCGCGGCTGCCGTGGGCGCATCCGACCGTCTACTTCGTCGCCCTGATCGCCGTCGGGCTCATGCTCGCGCCCATCGCGTACATCATCACCGGCGGGTTCCGCACGAACGCGCAGATCACGACCGATCCGTCGGGGTTCCCGGCACCATGGGTGGTGTCGAACTACCTCGATGTCCTCACCGGAGACGTGTTCTGGCGCCTCGTGGGCAACTCCACGATCGTCGCCCTCGCGACCACCGTGGGCACCGTCGCCCTCGCGCTGATGGCGGCGTACGTGCTCGCGCGCTACCGGTTCGCCGGTCGCGGCGTGCTCTACGCGTTCTTCGCTGCGGGGCTGATGTTCCCTCTGACCGTGGCGATCACTCCGCTCTACATCGTGGTGCGCAGCCTCGGACTCATGAACTCGCTGGGCGGGGTCATCCTGCCGCAGATCGCCTTCGCCCTGCCGACGACCATCATCATCCTGGTGCCGTTCCTGCGGGCGATCCCCGACGAGATCGAAGAGGCCGCGTTCATCGACGGATGCAGTCGCATCGGATTCTTCTGGCGTATGGTTCTGCCGCTCTCCCTGCCAGGGGTGATCACCACCGGAATCCTGGCCTTCATCGGCAGCTGGAACGGCTACCTCCTGCCGCTGTTCATCCTCAACGACGCCTCGGCGTTCACTCTGCCGCTGGGCGTGCAGTCCTTCGCCTCCCAGTACTCGGTCGACACGGCGAAAGTGCTCGCCTTCACCTCACTGTCGATGATCCCGGCGCTGATCTTCTTCAGCCTGTTCGAACGACGCATCGTCGGAGGGCTGACCGGTGCTGTCAAGGGCTGATGCGGTCGCCGTCGCGACATCCCGCGTCGCTGCGGGTGAGAACGAGAGAGAGAACGAGAAAGACAACATGATGCCGCAGTCCGCAGGCCCCGCACCCCGCTCCCCCCGCGTCGAGGCGCTCCTGGCCAGAATGACGCTCGAGGAGAAGCAGTCCCAGCTCGTCGGCTACTGGATCGACCAGGGCGTCGAGGTCGTCGCCCCGATGTCGGGCGAGAAGAAGAGCTCCTCGCGCTATCAGGATGCGTCTGCGAACGGCATCGGCCATCTCACCCGTGTGTACGGGACCAGGCCGGTCGACCCTGTGGAGCGTGCCGCGTGGCTCTGGGCCGAGCAGCGCCGACTTCAGCGGGAGACCCGCCTCGGCATCCCGGCCATCGTGCACGAGGAATGCCTGACCGGGCTCGCCGCGTGGAAGGCCGCGACCTTCCCCACCCCGCTCGCCTGGGGTGCGTCCTTCGACCCCGCACTCGTCGAGGAGGTCGGGCGTGCCGTCGGGTCGTCGATGCGCGCGCTGGGGATCCATCAGGGACTCGCGCCGGTTCTCGACGTCATCCGCGATCCACGGTGGGGTCGGGTCGACGAATGCATCGCCGAGGATCCACTCGTGGTCGGAACGGTCGGCACCGCCTACGTGCGCGGCCTGCAGTCCGAGGGAGTGCACGCGACGCTGAAGCACTTCGTCGGATACTCCGCCTCGAGGGCTGGCCGCAACCATGCGCCGGTGAGCGCCGGGCAGCGCGAGATCGAGGATGTGCTGCTGCCGCCGTTCGAGATGGCCGTGCGCGAGGGCGGCGCGCGCAGCGTGATGAACTCCTACGCCGACATCGACGGCGTGCCCGTGGCCGCCGACCCGCGCTACGTCACAGGCATCCTGCGCGATCGGTGGGGGTTCGACGGCGTCGTCGTCTCGGACTACTTCTCTGTCGACTTCCTGCACAGCATGCACCGGGTCGCTGCTGACTCGGCCGATGCCGCACGAATCGCGATCACCGCGGGGATCGACGTCGAGCTGCCTTCGCCCGACGCCTTCCCGACCCTCGCAGAGCAGGTGCGCGACGGGCGGCTCCCGGTCGAGATCCTCGACACGGCCGTGGGGCGGGTGCTCGCGCAGAAGGAGGAACTCGGGCTGCTGGATGCCGACTTCGACGCCCCTCCGACGGCGATCGACCTGGATCCGGCCGAGCACCGTGCGCTCGCACGTCGTCTCGCCGAGGAGTCGGTCGTGCTGCTGAGCAACGACGGCTCCCTGCCGCTCGCGCCCTCGGCCACCGCGAGGATCGCCGTGATCGGTCCGAACGCCGACAGCGCCGAAGCGCTGATGGGCTGCTACTCGTTCGTCAACCATGTGCTCGCCCACCACCCCGGCACCCCCGCGGGGATCGAGCTGCCGACCGTGGTCGAGGCGCTGCGCGCGGAGTTCCCCCGCTCGGAGATCACGTCGACGAACGGATGCGATGTCGAGGGTGCTGATCGCTCCGGCATCCCCGCCGCGGTCGATGCGGCGGCGAGAGCGGATGTCGCGATCGTCGTGGTGGGCGATCGCGCCGGTCTCTTCGGACGAGGCACGGTCGGAGAGGGCAACGACGTCGAGGACCTCGAGCTCCCCGGCATCCAGCGCGAGCTCGTCGAGGCGGTCGTCGCGACCGGCACTCCCGTGATCCTGATCACCGTGACCGGGCGTCCGTACGTCCTCGACTGGGCGCTCCCGACTCGCGCCGGTGCTGCCGGCACCGTGACCGGCCTCGGCGCGGTCGACGCCTCGACCGTGACGAACGCGGCCGCCGCCGGCATCCCTGCGGCTGTGCTGCAGACGTTCTTCCCCGGCGAGGAGGGCGGCCCCGCGATCGCGCGGCTGCTGAGCGGTCGGGTCGCGCCATCCGGTCGTCTGCCGGTCTCGCTGCCGCGATCGGCGGGAGCGCAGCCGTACTCGTATCTGCATCCCGTGCTGGGCGGGCTCACGGATGTCACGAGCGCCGACTCGACGCCCGTGCGGCCCTTCGGCTTCGGTCTCAGCTACACGACGTTCGCGCACGACGGCCTCGACGCCCCCGCGACCGTCGCCGCGGGCGAGACATTCCGCGCGACCGTTCGGGTGCGCAACACCGGCGGCGTCGAGGCGACCGACGTCGTGCAGCTCTACGCCCACGACGAGATCGCGAGCGTGGCCCGGCCGGTCGCCCAGCTGGTGGACTACCGTCGGATCACGCTCGCCCCCGGCACCGAGGCACTGGTCGAGTTCGACGTGCCGATCGACCGGCTCGCCTTCACGGGCCTCGACGGGGTGAAGCGCGTCGAACCGGGCACGATCCGCCTCTGGGTCGGCGGCGCCTGCGACGACGAGGAGACCGTGGCTCGGCTCGAGATCGTGTGAGCCTCAGCGCACGCCCTCCTCTGCTGCCGCGGGTGCCGAATCGATCACCGTCTCCTGTGCGCCGTCGACGAGCAGCGCTTGATCGTCGTGGAGCGGGAGGAGCCGGTGGCTCGAGCCGTATCTCGCGATCGTCTCGTCGATGAGCGAGGGCGGATAGGGAGCGAGCAGACCGTCGGCGTGCGGGATCACCGTGCGGCCGATCAGCCCCAGGCCCGCGAAATCCGTCAGACCCCGGCCGTCTGCCGGGTCGTCCATGAGCGAGGCGGGAGTGATGTCGGGCCCCACGACTATCGACCCCGCGCTGCACCCGATGTAGGGCATTCCGTCGCGCACCCGCTCGGCGAGGACGACGTCGCATCCCGTGACCTTGAGCGCTTCGAGCAGCGCGAAGGTGCTGCCTCCGGCCACGTAGACGGCGTCGACGCCCGAGAGCGTCTCCGCGAACTCGGATGCAGTGAGATCGCGCACCGTGATGTCGACGATCTCGTGACCGATCGCCTCGATCGCCCGACGCTCGGCGACCACGAAGGGCGCTCCCGCGTACGCGACCTGCGCATCACCGATATAGCCCACCCGTAGCGGGCCGCCGGAGGACGTGCTGTCGAGGAACGCGCGCATCGCGCCGGGATTCAGAGACAGGAGGAGAAGCTTCACGGGCCCATCGTACGGACGGCTTCCGACGTGAAGCGATGAGCCCGCGCGGCGTCTGCACCGATCCATCAGCGCAGACGCCGCGCGGCGCGCGTCAGCCCTTCACCGCGGCGATGAACGCGGCGACGTGCTCCTGCAGCTTGACGATCCGCATCTCGCGAGCGAGCTCGCGGTCGTACCCGTCATAGGCGAGGGGCGGCAGCACTCGGACGTTCTTCGAGCATCCGAATTCCGTGCACACGAGGGTGCCGATGGTGTCGCCCTTGCGGCCGGCGGGACCCGCCTTGCGGGCGACGTACAGCTGCACGTCATTGCGCAGCGTGACGTCCTCGCACCACGAGCACTGAGCCCTCGCGATGACGCGCTGCTCTGCCCGCTGCAGGATCACGCCGGTGAGCACGTCGTCGACCCACGCGACGACGTACGAGCGACGAGGCAGCTTGGGGTCGACCCAGCCGAGGTAGTCGAGCTTCGAGGTGTCGACGTCGGCGAAACCCGGCGGCAGCGTGATGTCGGAGACCTCTTTGCGGGAGGCGTTGATGAAGGAGGCGCGGAGGGTGCGCTCGTCGATGGGACGCATGAGGAGAGTGCTTTCGTGAGGGCCGCCGAGTGCGGCAGAAGGAGGAGAGGTGGCGACATCCGGACGGATGCCGGGTACGACGTATCTCCGGGGACGGGATGTTCCGCCTCCGGCCGATCGTCAGCCTCTGTCCGTGGCGCTGAACGCGCCCACGGCTCCATTCCGCGCTCGACCCGGCATCCGGAGAGCGCTCATCGACAACAGCACCCGGCGAGTCTACGCCCGTTTGTTTCGCACCGTGTCGGCGCGGGTTCCGTCTCGCGCGGCCCCGACCTACTCTTGCCGGAACGTCCGCTCACGAAGGAGACCACCGTGTCCACGCCGCTGAACCACCTTTCGCCCCTCTCGGTGCGTGAGCGTTCTGCGTGCATGTGCCGTCACGGATTCGCCTGCTCCTCGTTCGCCGCGGGTCACGCACTGCACCTGATCCAGGCGCGCATCGCCTCTGCGACGCCGTCCGAGTGGACGGACGCGATCGTCGAGCACGCCGACCCGACGTCTGGCGATCTGATCGTGCGCACGCTCGACGGCACGGCCCACGTGCTGTGGAACGGTGCGGGCGCGGCTCTCGAGGCTCCGGAGGGCACGCCGATCGCCCTGCACGTGCGCTACGGCGTGCTGGCCGTCGGCCGCACGCAGTTCAACGTCGCGCTCTCCTGATCGCGCTTCTTCTCGTCGCCGCGCTCCTCGCTCAACGACCGGGCGAGCTGTTCAGGCAGCCGCCATCATCATGTTCTTGACCGTCATGCAGGCGTCCATGCAGGCCTGGCATGCCTGAGCGCACATCTTGCAGACCTCGCTGCTGTCGGCATGCTGCATGCACTCGTCCATGCACGTCTGACACATGGCGATGCAGGCGTCGAGCATCGCCATCATCGACGCGGGGGTCATACCCTGCATCCGCATCATCGAGCGCATCATGGTGTTGCACATGTCAGCGCAGTTCATGCAGGCCGGCGAGCAGTCCATCATCTGCGTCGAGCACACCGTGCACGCCTGCTCGCACGCCGAACAGGCGTCCATGCACGCCTGCATGACGGACATGTCCATCATCGCCATGTCGGGCATCGACATCATGTTCGAGCGCATCGCGCCCATCATCATCGAATCCATCTCGTACCGCCTCCGTCGTCGGCCGCAGCCGAGGTGAGAGCGGGCAGGACCACCCGCCTGAGGCCAGGTTAGCCGTCGAGATGACCCGCGTCGATGCCCGGTCGCGTCCTGTCACGCGCGGTCGTCGTTGTCAATCCCGTGTGCAGGATTCCGGGCCCGTGCGACGGTGGTCATCCATTGATCGACGGATGAAAGGAATCTCCCCATGAGTGGTGCAGACGACGTCAAGAACGCAGCCGAGAAGGCCGGCGGAAAGATCAAGGAGGGCGTCGGAAAGGCGACCGACAACGAGAGCCTCGAAGCCGAGGGTCGCGCCGACCAGACGAAGGCTTCGGTCAAGCAGGCCGGGGAGAACGTGAAGGACGCCGCTCACAACGTCGGCGACGGCCTGCGGGACGCTTCCAGGGACTGATCCCTAAACGGAGTGAGGCCCGCCGAAGCGGGCCTCACTCCGTGGATCAGCGGGTGCGGTTGCCCGAGATCGATCGGATCAACCAGGCGATGACCGCGATGGCCAGCAGCACCAGTCCGACCCACAGCAGGAACTGCAGGGACTGAACCAGTCCGCCGGTGATCGCCAGGATGACGGCGACGACGATGACGATGATCAGCAGGATGTTCATCGGAATTCCCTTCTTGAGGACGCAGGGGGGGCGCCCGTCTACGGTCAATCAACCTAGACCCGCGCCCCCTGCGCCCCAGAGCCCCTTGACGCGGGGGTTCCCGACGTGCGAGAGGAGCACAGGACATGCCAGGACGCAGGAACAACTCCCTGAAGGACCCGGAGCTGTACGAAGAGCTCCGCAGCGACGGCGCCTCGAAGGAGAAGGCGGCGCGCATCTCGAATGCCGCAGCCAAAGAGGGTCGCAGCACCGTGGGCCGCCGAGGCGGAGAGCACGGCGACTATGAGGACTGGACCGTCGACGAACTGCGCACACGCGCCAAGGAACTCGGCCTCACCGGGTACAGCGGCAAGCGCAAGGCCGAGCTCATCTCGGCATTGCGCGAGCATTAGGGCTGCCCTCCGTGGCCCGGTTCGGCATCGAAGAGGAGTTCGTCTTTCTCGATGAGCAGACTCTCGTCCCCTCGGCCATGACCCCGGCCACCCGAGACCGCCTCACCGATGAGGTGGGCGCGGGCCTCACCCCCGAGTACCTGACCTGTCAGATCGAGTCTGCGACGGCGCCGATCGTCAGCAGAGCGGATGCGGAGGCGCAGCTGCGCCGCAC